>NZ_JBMLTK010000074.1:82325-97327 GCF_049240005.1 Flavobacterium sp.
TCAACATTTAGCTGGCACATGGATAATCCGTTGACTGCCGGCGACTCTTGGGATGTAAAACCTAATTCACTCAGCAGCATTTTACCCGGCGGCAACAAACACGAGCTGTATAAAAAATGGCTCGACAACGCCGCTAATTTCTTAGCCGATTTAAAAGGAAGCGACGGAAAAATGGTTCCAATCTTATACCGCCCGTTTCACGAACTTACCGGTACTTGGTTTTGGTGGTGCCAAAATGTAGCAAGTCCCGCAGATTTCAAAGCAATTTGGAAATTCACCTTCGATTACCTTGTGAAAGAAAAGAAACTAAACCATTTACTGTTTGTTTATAATACGGCCGACTTTCAATCAATTGAAGCATTTGAGGAATATTATCCAGGCGATAACTACGTAGACTTGGTGAGCTACGACAAATACGCCAACCAAGGCGGCAAAACCATACCGGAATGGGTGAACGACTGCCGTAAACAACTGGAAATCATGACGCAATTTGCTGATAAACACAATAAAGTTATCGCAATTGCTGAGATTGGTTATGAACAAATTCCAGAACCGACGTTCTGGACACAATCTCTACAAAAAATAACGGACGGATTTCCCGTATCTTTTGTTTTAGTTTGGCGAAACCACGGCTGGCAAGAACACGAAAAAAAGATGCACTACTACGCACCATATGCTGGACATCCTTCAAATCCAGATTTTCAAAAATACTACGACCAAACCAATACATTTTTCCAGAAAGATCTAAGTAAGCTCAAGATTTATTCTGAACTTTTAAAGCAATAAATCGGCCGCTATGAACCTAACCACTTTTGATATTTCTATAATTATCGTTTACTTCTTGATGATGGTTGTCATTGGAATCATCATGAAAAACCAAGCAAAGAAAAGTAAAGATAGCTACTTACTTGGCGGAAAAAAATTGCCTTGGTACATGCTTGGTCTTAGCGATGCAAGCGATATGTTTGATATTTCAGGCACAATGTTACTCGTAAGCATGGCCTTTCTGTACGGATTTAAAAGCGTATGGATTCCTTGGATGTGGCCCGTTTTCAATCAGGTTTTTCTAATGGTTTTTCTCAGCAAATGGCTTCGAAGAAGTAACGCAACTACCGGTGCTGAATGGCTTGGAACCCGATTCGGTTTTTCAGACAAAGGCGTTCGCGGAAGTCATGCCATCGTAGTAATTTTTGCACTCATGCTTTGCATTGGTTACATGGCGTACGCTTTTGTTGGCGTTGGCGAATTTCTTGAAATTTTTATCCCCTACGAAACCATTAAAGAAGTCGTTCCTTTTCTCGACTTTTCAATCGACACCAATCCAGTAACCAACCCGAACTTCGCTGCCGAATTAGACCATGCAAAAGATTTTACGGCACAATTCTACGGAGTGAGCATTTGTTTAGTCGCTACATTTTACAGCATTATCGGCGGTATGCACGGTATTGTATTGGCCGATTTTATCAAGTACATGATAATGATTGTGTGTTCGTTATTCGTTGGTGTAATTGCGATGCAGCACTTAGCAGAATCGCAAGTAGTCCTAACCGACCGAATGCCTTTAGGCTGGGATTCGCCCTTTTTTGGTAGTGAATTAGGTTTGAATTGGGAAGACAAACTCGCTGCCGCAGCTTCAAAACTCGAATCCGACGGCTATAAGTTTTTCTCTGCTATCGTAGGAATGATGTTCTTCTCCGGCGTATTGAAAAGTATGGCAGGGCCAGCGCCAAATTACGATTGCCAGAAAATTCTAAGCACAAAATCGCCCGAGGAAGCTAGTAAAATGAGCGGATTTATCTCTATCATCTTACTGCCTATTCGCTACTTCATGGTCATGGGATTGTGCACACTCGGTATTTTATACTTCAACGAACTTCCGCTATCAAAAACGGGTAGCGACATCAACTTCGAAAGCATCATGCCAGCTGTGATCAATACATACTTACCAACGGGGCTAGTAGGCTTGGTATTAGCTGGATTCTTGGGAGCGTTTATGAGTAATTTCTCCGGAACACTCAATGCGGGACAAGCCTATATCGTGAACGATTTATACCTAAAATACATTAATCCAAGCGCAACTCGCTCAAAAACAATCAACGCCAGTTATTTAGCCGGAACGCTCATGGTAATTCTTGGTGTTGGATTAGGCCTACTGATTAAGGACGTAAACATGATTTTCAACATCATAACGGCCGGACTTTACGGAGGTTTTGTTTGCGCAAACGTACTAAAATGGTATTGGTGGCGCTTTAATGCCAGCGGCTACTTCTGGGGCATGCTGGTAGGTATTATTGCCAGCGCTATTCCTCCTGCCCTCTCGGTTTTAAACATAACCGACTACTTCGACGGAACGCGAATGCTGTATTTCTTCCCCATCTTTATCGTGATTCAGCTCATTGGGTGTATCGCCGGAACGTATGCGGCTCCTCCAACCGAGCGCGACGTACTCATAAAATTCTACAAAGACGTACGTCCGTGGGGTTTTTGGAAACCTATTCGCGATGAAATTTCTAAAACCGAATCTATTGAACCTAATAGAAACATCAAGTGGAATGCCTTAAATGTATTGCTGGGCATTACCGGTCAGATTTTACTAACGTTACTTCCTATGTACGTTATTTTATCCAACTGGTCGGCAGTGAGCATCATTTTAGCTGGATTCATAACAATCGCTGTCATTATGCGAAAAACTTGGTGGAACCGATTATCTGACTATTAAAATTGTAAGGAATGATTACTGAACAAATCACACGAATTCCGAATTACGCTGAACTTATGAAACAGCACGAACAGTTCTTAGCTATTGAGAACCATAAAATTTCGCACGGAAATGGCATTTACTCTAGATACAACAATCCGGTAGTTACCGAAAATCACGTACCGATTCACTGGCGCTACGACTTAAACGCCGAGACAAACCCACACGGTATGGAACGCATCGGATTTAACGCGACCTTCAATGCCGGTGCTATGAAATGGAACGGCAAATTCCTTGTTTGTGTTCGTGTCGAAGGCAACGATCGCAAGTCTTTTTTCGCTATGGCAGAAAGTGATACTGGCGTCGATAACTTCCGTTTCTGGGATAAACCCTGCGTTATTCCAGAAATTCCGGGAAATCCCGACACTAACGTTTACGATATGCGCCTGGTTGCACACGAAGACGGTTGGGTTTACGGAATCTTTTGTACCGAGCGCAAAGATCCAAATGCTCCTACAAACGACACCAGTTCAGCGGTGGCTAACGCCGGAATCGTACGAACCAAAGATTTAATCCACTTCGACAGACTTCCCGACCTCATCTCAAACAGCGGTCAGCAGCGAAATGTTGTCATTCACCCGGAATTCGTCGACGGAAAATACGCCATTTACACGCGT
The DNA here is from genome assembly GCF_049240005.1 of Flavobacterium sp. Lineage (GTDB taxonomy): Bacteria > Bacteroidota > Bacteroidia > Flavobacteriales > Flavobacteriaceae > Flavobacterium. Next base: position 85,701 of record NZ_JBMLTK010000074.1, read on the forward strand.
CCGCAAGACGGCTTTATCGACGTTGGTAGCGGCGGTGGAATCGGACTGGGTTTCATTACCGATATGAAAAATCCGGTTGTAGAAAACGAACAAATTATCTTCGGCAAAAGCTATCATACCGTTTACGAACTTAAAAACGGTTTAGGACCTGCACCTATCAAAACCAACGAAGGCTGGCTGCATTTAGCACACGGCGTTCGAAATACCGCTGCCGGTTTGCGCTATACACTATACTTGTTCATGACTGATTTGAACGATATCGGTCGGGTGATTTACAAACCAGCCGGACATTTTATGGCACCACAAAACGACGAGCGCATTGGAGATGTTTCAAACGTTCTGTTTTCAAACGGCTGGATTGCCGAAGAAAATGGCGACGTGTTCATTTACTATGCTTCGTCTGATACGCGTTTGCATGTAGCAACCTCAACCGTTGAAAAATTAGTGGATTATTGTAAAAATTCACCTGCAGACACGTACACCTCCGGCGGTTCTGTTCGAACAATAATCGACTTAATTGAACGCAATAAAAATTTCAAATAAAAATAATATTCATGAATACGCCCGCGCATCAAATCACTCTAGATGTAAATCGTTTGCAAAAAATGCTCGATGATATACTCGCGTATTGGATGCGGGAAACCATCGACGAGAAAAACGGCGGATTTATCGGTCAAATTGATGCGCAAGAAAATAAAAACTGGCAGGCAGATAAAGGTTCCGTATTGCATGCACGGATCTTGTACACCTTTTCCGAAGCCTATCAGCTAACCGGAAACACGAAATATTTGTACGTTGCCGAATGGGCTTATCGGTACATAGAAACCAATTTCTACCATAAAAATGGTATTTATTGGAGCGTTACCGCAACCGGAGTTCCCAGCGAACGCAAAAACCAAATTTATGCACTTGCTTTTACCATTTACGGTTGCGCTTCGTACTATGCTGTAAGCAAAAATGCACAAGCTTTAGCGATGGCAAACGACCTGTTGATGAAAATCGAAAAATACAGTTTCGATAGCGAATACAACGGTTATTTTGAAGCTTTTACTGAAAATTGGAAACCGCTATCCGATTTCCGACTAAGCGATAAAGACGTCAACGAAAAAAAGACCATGAATACGCATTTGCATATTGTGGAAGCCTATGCCAATTTGTATAAAGTAGCACCATCAGCTTATCTAAAAGAACGCATTCAAAATTTGCTCGATGTTATTGAAGAACATTTCATCAACAAAAAGCAATGGCATTTAAACCTATTCTTTTCCGAAACGTGGACGGAAACCAAAAGCGTTATTTCGTTTGGTCACGACATTGAAGCTGCATGGCTACTGCTGTGGTGTGCCGAACAAATTAATGATGAAAACTACATTGAGCGCTATCGCGAAATAGCTGTTGGTTTGGCTAAGGCGTGTTTTAAAGGTGTTGATTCGGATGGCGGACTCTGGTACGAATTTGACCTAAACGAAAACAAACTTATTCGCGAGAAACACTGGTGGCCTCAAGCCGAATTTTGGTTGGGCATGCATTGTGCATACAACCTTACGAACGACGAAAAGTTCTTAAACGCCGTAATCGAAAACCTCGCATTCACTGAAAAATACATTCTCGATCGCGAAAACGGTGAATGGCTGTGGGGAATTTTAGAAGATAAGTCGAAAATGAACGAAGATAAAGTAGGAATTTGGAAATGTCCGTATCACAACGGACGTGCCTGCATGGAATTGATTAAAATTTTAAAAGAAAACAAATGAAAAAGCTGATTTATGTATTGTGGGGAAGTTTATTATGCATTGCTTGTTCGAGTGGCGGCGATGGTTCAAATCCGCAAAATGAGGTTCCTGAACCCGATCCTACACCAAGCGACGCACTTACTGTAGATAATGCAAGAACGTATATGGTTGATCCAAACGCAACCGAAGAAACCGTGGCACTATTCTACAACCTAAAAAAACTATCGAAAACTAAAACGATTGTCGGACATCAAGACGCGTTCAATTACTTCTACCAAGACAATCGAAACACGTCAGACATCAAAAAAACAACTGGCAACGAACCCGGATTGTTGGGCTCTGATTTCATGTTCATTACCGACAAAAATAACCCGTCGAATAATTGGTTTGTTCAACAAGAAAACAAAATTATTGCCGATACGAAAGACGCCTACAGCAAAGGCATGGTAAATATTTTCGCCTGGCATTTACGCGAACCATACAACGAAGAAAGCTTCTACGCCAGTGATATGACCGACCAACAAAAAGCAACAGCTTTTCGCGGATTGCTTCCAAACGGCATTTTTCACGACTGGTACAAAGCAAAACTAGACAAAGTAGCGCAGGTTTTCAACAGCCTAACAGCTCCCGACGGAACAAAAATTCCTGTGATTTTCAGACCTTTTCACGAATTCGACGGAAATTGGTTCTGGTGGGGACAAAACTATTGCACGGCTGAAGAATACAAAGCCGTATTCCAATTCACCGTTACCTATTTACGCGACGTCAAAAACATTCACAATGTACTCTACTCCTTCGCTCCCGACAATACTTACAGCAACAGTGCTTCGTACCTAAGTCGTTATCCCGGCGACGATTACGTTGACGTTTTAGGAATGGATAACTACGGCGACTTAGGCAACGGACAAGGAACTGCGGGTGCCGACCGAGCGAACGCCAAACTAAAAATGATTTCCGACCTAGCCGTAAATAAAGTCAAAATTGCAGCTTTTACCGAAACGGGGTATCTAGTAAACAACAGCAACGCTCCTATCGACGGCTGGTTTTCGAATTACGCCTACACGACAATCAGTAAAAACAACCCAGAAATTGCGTTTATTATGTTTTGGTACAACTATCAGAACAGCTATTACGTACCAACGCCAGCAAATCCGAATGCAGCCGATTTCTTAGTATTCACAAACAAAGCGAAATGTTTGCTGCAAAACGATTTACCCGATTTATACACTTTGCCACAAAATTAAGCTCATGAAAAAATTTCCTTTCGCAATTCTTGCCTCACTATTTCTGTGTATCAGCAGTTTTGCACAGCATAGTTTCATCAAAATCGAAGACGGAAAGTTTATTCGCAACGGAAAGCCATACCATTTTGTTGGCACAAACTACTGGTACGGAGCACTTTTGGGAATTGGAACTGCCAATCAAAAACGCTTGATAAACGAGCTCGACCAACTTAAATCGCTTGGCATCGAAAACCTCCGTGTTTTAGTAGGTGCCGAAGGTGGAACCGACGATTTTACCGTTCGCGAAGCACTTCAACCTAAACAAGGGAAATACGACGAAAAGTACTTGAAAGGACTCGACTTTTTAATGTCGGAACTCGGAAAACGCAACATGACAGCCGTTTTGTACCTCACCAATAATTGGGAATGGAGCGGCGGATTGGCGCAGTATTTAGAATGGAACGGCAAAGGCGAAATTCCAAACCCAAATATTCCGCCCAATACATGGCCTCAGTTTATGGAATACACCTCAAAATTCCACAGCTGCGAGCCGTGTAAAACGGCATTTGCCAAGTATGTAACATTCATCCTTAAACGCACGAACAGCATCACGGGAAAAAAATATACCAACGATCCGAGTATTTTCGCTTGGGAAGTGGCCAATGAACCACGTGTTTTCACCAAAGAAAACGAAAAAGCTTTCACATCTTGGATTAACGATGTCGTTTCTTTAATAGACAAACTCGATTCAAACCATTTAATTACCACAGGTTCAGAGGGAAAAGCTGGAAGCAACGACGATTTAGAAACTTTTGAACGCACGCACAACAATCCAAAAATCGATTACTTAACCATGCATATTTGGCCCAAAAACTGGGGCTGGTATTCGAGTAGCGATGAAGAAAAAACAACGCCCATAGCCATCGAAAAAACGATGAATTACATCGATGAGCACATCAAGGTAGCGCAAAGATTAAACAAACCAATCGTCTTAGAAGAATTCGGATTTCCAAGAAGTAAGGAAAGCCTCGACCGAAACAGCAGTACCAAATACCGCGACGCATTTTACGAAGCCGTACTGCAACGCATGCTCACGGCAGTCGAAAAAAATGAGCCGTTCGTTGCCCTGAACTTTTGGGGCTACGGCGGTTATGGAAAAAACGATCCGGATAACGGAAAGTGGAATATCGGCAACGATTACACCACCGATCCGCCGCAAGAACCGCAAGGATTAAATTCAGTTTTCGCCGAAGAAACAACTACGCTTAATCTCTTAAAAAAATACATCGAAAAGCTCAATCAGTAACCTATTTAAAACCTATTCATACTACCCAACTCATGTGTTTAAAAGCGATGATTTCCCTGAATCGTCGCTTTTTTTATGGCGGCATTTCGCGCTTTTCGTTGCAATACCGCCTAGTTGCGGTGGTTTGGGCAGCTTTTCGCACAGCTTCCGTTGGTCGCTGCGCCAAAAACGCCCGCACACGCCGCCACTTCGGCGCTATTTCCACTGCAATCGCGGCCGCGGCAGCCGTTACCGAAAAATCGTAACCGAAAACGTGTATTTTATCTTAAAATGTGTTCTATTTCCGCTAATTCATAGGCGGTAAACAAGGTATTATCTAAAGCCTGTAAATTAGCTAACAACTGTGCCTCCGAACTCGCACCAACCAAAACCGAAGTTACCCGCATATCTTTCAACAACCACGCAATTGCCAATTGCGCCAACGACTGATTGCGCCCTTTCGCCACAGCACCCAAGGCCCTAATCTTTGCGAGCTTATCCATCGTTATTTCTTCCGGTTGTAAATGACCACTTTCTTTGGCCGCACGAGAATGTTCTGGAATTCCGTTCAAATATTTATCCGTAAGTAAACCTTGCGCCAGCGGCGAAAACGCAATACAGCCAACGCCGGCTTCATCCAAAACATCGAACAAGCCGTTTTCAGGCTCGCGAACAAATAGCGAATACTTTACCTGATGAATCAAACAAGGTGTTCCCAAATCGTTTAAAATAGAAACCGCACGACGCGTTTGCTCCGGATCGTAATTCGAAATTCCCGCATAGAGTGCTTTCCCACTGCGAACCGCAAAATCGAGGGCCTGCATGGTTTCTTCCAAAGGCGTATTCGGATCAAACCGGTGCGAATAAAAAATATCCACATATTCCAATCCCAACCGTTGCAAACTTTGATTTAAACTCGCTATCAGATATTTACGCGAACCCCAATCGCCGTAAGGTCCCTCCCACATTTTGTACCCGGCTTTTGTAGAAATCACCAGCTCATCGCGCCGATTTCCAGAGAAATTACGTTGAAGTATCTTCCCAAAATTCGTCTCGGCCGAACCAGGAAGCGGCCCATAATTATTCGCTAAATCAAAATGGGTAATGCCTTTGTCGAAAGCCGTTTTCACAATTCCTTCTGCCGTAGCAAAATCATCAACCGAACCGAAATTGTGCCACAAACCCAACGAAATTTGGGGCAATAATAATCCGCTTCGCCCTGTTCTGTTGTATTGCATCGCTTATTACTTTAGCTCGAAACGCGCTTCTAAAACCGTTTGCGAACTGCCGCCAACAAACACCTGAAACACACCCGACTCTACTTGAAAAAAGCCTTCGTTATCAAAGAAACCTAACTCTTCTTTGCCGAGTTTAAACCGTATGGTTTTTGTCTCGCCTTTCTTCAGCGAAACGCGTTCAAATCCTTTTAATTCTTTTACCGGTCGCACCACACTTGCAGCTACATCGCGCAAATACAATTGCACAACTTCAATGCCATCTGATGCTCCTGTATTGGTAACATCTACGCTAACTTCGATGCGATCGTATCGTTGATACGTCGATTTATCTAACTTCAAATTCTGATACGAAAATGTTGTATAGCTTAACCCAAAACCAAACGGCCATTGCGGTGTTTTGTCGACATCAATAAAATGCGACCAGAACACGTTGTTGTCGACATTAGTTGGCCGACCCGTATTGTGATGGTTGTAGTAAATCGGGCACTGCCCCACGTTTCGCGGAAAGCTAACCGGAAGTTTTCCCGACGGATTGTAATCGCCAAAAAGAACCTCAGCAACAGCATTTCCGGCTTGAGTTCCCAAATGCCAAGCTTCCACGATACTCGGAATGTGCTCGGCAGCCCAAGGTAAGGCTAGAGGTCGGCCGTTATTTAAAACCAAAACCACATTTTTATTGACTCGATATATCGCTTCCAAAAATTCTTGTTGAAATCCGGGTAAACCAATTTCGGTACGTGTACGTGCTTCGCCACTCATAAAGCCGTGCTCGCCCATAACAAGCACCACCACATCGGCTTTTGCCGCAACTTCTAAGGCACGATCCATACCCGTTTTATCGCTGTAATTTATCTGAACTTCCTCTGTAAAAGCAGGTTTTCCCAGAAAGTAATCAGGGCCTTTTTCGTATAACAAATTCGAACCTACATACTTCTGCATACCTTCCAAAACCGAAACGGCTGTGTTGTCGTCGGCAGCAATGCGCCAACTTCCCAACGGACTCGTTTTATCGGCAGCTAAAGCTCCAATGAGTGCAATTTTCTGATTGTTTTTCTTCAACGGTAAAAGTTGGTTCTCGTTCTTTAGCAACACAATCGATTTGCGAGCCATATCCAAAACCGCAGCATGGTTTTCGGCGCTTCCTATAACAGCCTGCTCGCGTTTCTTATCGCAATAACGATACGGATCGTCGAATAAACCCAATTCGAATTTTACGGTTAGTATGCGCGAAACAGCATCGTCGATTAGAGCTTCCGAAACTTTACCAGAACGCACTAAATTCGCCAATTCCGCTACATATAAATACGATTCCATGTCCATATCGGCTCCTGCTTTCACGGCTTTTTCCGCAGCATCGGCACCATTCTCAGCGTACCCATGAACAACCATTTCTCGAATCGAAGCCCAATCGGTAATTACAAAACCATCAAAAGCCCACGAACCTTTAAGAATATCGCGTTGCAGCATTTCGTTACCTGTCGCCGGAATACCATTCAACAAGTTAAAGGCATTCATAAATGTGCGCACACCGGCATCTTTAGCCGCTTTAAACGGCGGTAAAACCATGTTAAACAAGGTGTTGTTACCCATTTCAACCGAATTGTATTCTTTGCCCGATTCTACAAATCCGTAGGCAGCAAAGTGCTTGGCGCAAGCTGCAATCGTGTTTGGCTTACTTAAATCGGCTGACGTATCGCCCTGAAATCCGGTCACGCGTGCTTTGGCGATTAAACTGCCCAGATACGGATCTTCTCCGGCACCTTCCATAATTCTTCCCCAACGAGCATCGCGGGTTATATCAACGTTCGGACCAAATGTCCAGTTAATTCCCGAAGCCGATGCCTCGTCCGCAGCCACTTGTGCCGATTTTTTAATGGCGTCCAAATCCCAACTCGCAGCTTCAGCCAGCGGAATCGGACTCAGCGTTTTATATCCGTGAATGACGTCAAAACCAATAATGAGCGGAATTCCCAGTCGGGTTTCCTCCACAGCAATTTTCTGCACGGCACGTACCTGATCGACACCCCGAACAGTAAGCATCGATCCAACCCAACCTTTCTTCAAATGTTCGTATTTAGTTGCAGCGTTTCCGTCCTTGGGTGCGGGTCCGGTAACTTCCCAAAATCCGTTGTATTGGTTCATCTGACCAATTTTTTCCTCCAAAGTCATTTTTGCCAACAATTCGGCAACGCGCTTTTTAATGTTTTCAGGCTGTTTTGCAGTCATTTTTTGTGCTAGTGATAAAACCGAGAATAATAATGCGAGAGCTACAGTGATTTTTTTCATGATTTTTTAAGTGAAAATCCGGATAAGGGCATTCCTTGGGAAGTAAAAATAGTGGCAGAAGCCTCGTCTTGCCAGCCGTAACGAAGAGCTGTAGGTGCAAACTTGCAGGAAATGACCAAGGTGTTTTTTGAAACTTTGACAGGTGCTTTTACAAAATTTCCAGCCGCATCGGCCACTTCAAAAAAAGCAGTTCCGGTTTTTTGTACGAAATTGAAAATCGGGTCGAACTCCAAAACAATTCCTTTCTTTTCCCAACGTACGTTTTTAATAATTGGATTGTCGAACGACTTATCTAAACTTTTATAGTGATTAACTAAAGCTAAGGTTGCCAAACGCTCGCCCACGGTTTTTTTATCGCGCGGATGAATATCGGATGCATCGCCGGCATCCGAAATAACGGCCAAATGTGCGCCCGCATACTGCTCACAAAACAAGCGTTGTTGCTCTCGTAATGCGGTACCGTATTGCACATCGCCGTCGTAATTATAGGGCGCAAGTTGTACAACGTACACCTGAAAATCCGATTTCCAAGCCTGACGCCACGAATCGAAAAATGCCTGGAGCATGCTGGCATAAGTACCGTTACCCACATTACTTTCGCCTTGATACCAAAGCACTCCAGCGATGGGAAACCCAACAATTGGGTGTATCATGGCATTATAGACAACCGAAGCCTGGTGCGGACAGTAATCCGACGGCTTTAAATTGGCCGCTGAACTGCGTAAAACCTCACTTCGATCGACCGCTGGTTTAGGCACCCAAACTTCTAAAGGCGTTCCGCCCCAAGCACTTACAATAACGCCAACCGGCAAGTTGCCTAATTGCGCTTGTAAGCGTTTTGCGAAGAAGTAAGCTGTTGCACTTTTACTGCGAATGGTCTCAGGAGAAATAGATTCCCATTTGGCTGGAATTTGCTGTTGCGGAACGTCGGCGGCAGCTTTATCAACAGTAAAAAACCGAATGTCGTTATTCTTGTCGTTCGCTACTTCGCTGCTATGCATTTCGCCCCAATCAAAAGTCATTTCCATATTCGATTGGCCGCTGCAAAGCCAAACTTCGCCTAACAACACGTCTTTTAAAATACGTTCCGAATAGCCTTTAATGTTTATGGTTTGCGCACCGCGTTTATCGGGAACAGGAATATTAACTTCCCAGTAAGCATACGAATTCACCACGGTTTCTGCGGTGGCATCCGACCACGAAACCGTCACTTTTATCGGTTCTTTAGGCGTTCCCCAACCCCAAATTTTAAGATTGCTGTTGCGTTGTACAACCATACCGTCGGAGAAAATTTCGGGCAAACGCGGATTAGCATACATATTTTGTAGCAGCAAGAGTAAAATTCCCAGACTAATTCTCATTCAATAAAGCTTTTAAGGTTGGCGCTAACTCTTCGGACAAAATTTGATGATCCATCATATCGGGATGATAATCGCAGCCGCGCGGTTTCATTTCCTTGAATGAAAACAGTTGAACGCTGATGTTTTTACTCTTTAAATCCGTTTGAATACTTCGCAAGCACGACTGTAATCGCGCTTTTTTATCGCCGTTAAGCATCGGACTGTCGAGCAATAAAATCTTGGCATTTGGATACTTTCCGTGTAATTTTTCTACGAATTGCGTGTAGTTGGAAATGAATTTAGCATCGTTAAACGGCAAACGCTTTTTCTTGCCATCGCCATCGGAAAAGTCGTTTGTACCCAAGCAAATACTGATTACATCCGGAATTTGCGTGGCTTGATACGCTAGTTTTTTAGCGTTGTTGAGATATAAGTTGTCGTACACTTGTGGCAGCGCGGGTTCAGCTTCGTTTTCGTCGTTCCAATTGCGGTAAATTCCGAATCCGGAGACGGAACTGAGCAGAAAATCGGTTTTCAGTGCACGTGCTGTTATGGGTCCGTAGGCGTAATAGGCGTTGTGCTGGTCGAACCACTGATCGGTATGACACGGAATAGCCAGATCGTTACCCATGCCGCAGGTGATGGAATCGCCAATAAACTCGATGCGTTTTTGATTACTGGCGGGCATTGGTTGCAGTTGCGTAAGTGGCGAACCGTCGAAGATGAGTTGTCCGATCGAGGCTTCGGTGGCTTTATATACTTCCACGACATGAGTTGAACCAGGGTTTAGATCGAGCGTAATTGGACTTGGTTTTCCGGGTTCTACGGGATAGCGACCTAGGTAGGCGCCGTCGACAACGAGCACGGCATAATCGCGGTGTGCCCACGAGTCGACGGCTTGTAAGTTGAACGTCACTTCGGTTGCTGTAGTTGCAAACGCTACGCCCGATGCGGCACCTACGAGTTCGAATTGTGTTGCCGATTGCGGATTGCAGCGACCGAAATGCTGAATATTTTGTGCAAAGTGCCCGGAGCTTAGCAGCAAGAGCCCGAACAGCCATTTATTTGACATACATTGATTTTTAGTAACAAAAAACTAAGATACTGCCGAATGTGTAATAGCAGCGGTACTAAAATGTCAATTTTGCAACATTTATTTTCATTTGGGCATGCCGGCGCCTCAGTGTTGGAAAGATGTGTCAGGCGCCGTCGGGTTTTACGCTTCCCCGATAGCTATCGGGGTATTTTTTGCCCGAAACGGATCAAAAAACAAGATTTCCGCTGCAACCCCTCACGCGGGCAATGGGCGCAATGAGACGACTTATCTGCAAAGCTCTTTGAAACTCTTTAAGGAATAGTACTTGTTGAAGTCGTCACAAGAATAACATTGGTTTTACCTCTATTTTCCCATTATGGTTGGATTCTGTCTGGTATCAAAAACGTCGGCGATTTTGACCTGCTTGTTTGTTGAATCGACCGAGTAAATCACTTTGTAGTTTCCGCAAACCAAATAATAATACTTTTCTTTTCTATTGGCGAGTAAAAGCTCAATCGGCCCTGCGAATGGATTCGTTTCCAGAATATTAGCTCCTTTAATTAATTTTGTGATGATTTGTTTAGCAACTTTGTAGCTCACTTTAAATTTGTGATATTCAAATATTTCATCTAGTTTTTCCTGAGAAAACGCAGACCAAACAACCACGTATTTCATTCTCAATACTTTGATAAAATCTCAGAACTTGGTTTGCAACGATTGGCTTTGAAGTCTGCTTCTGATTTATCTATCCTCTCGTTCAGTTCTTCTATCGTCATTGGTGTGATCGTATTGTTCTTGAAACTTGTGCTCGTTTTCAAAAGTTTTTCAAATTGGCTAATGGCTTCTTCATTTTGAATTTTGAGAAACTCTTGAATAAAAGCTACTTTTCGTGTTTGCAAATCCATAATCTATTTCACTTTTTACCAAAATTACAAATTAACTTATGGCAATTGTTGACTATGAGCAGATTTTTCAAAAGCATTCTCATCTTAGATTACTATAACTCGAACGCCTGCTTTGCAAAGTTTCCCAAATTTAAGGTATACTTGAAAAAGTGAATTGCAAAATTTCCTGCTTGTTTACTAAAAAAAAAGCGAAGTAACGCAAGGAGTTATCTCGCTCGTTTTTTAGTTTTGAAAGAATACTCCGCAGTCGAGCGACTTCGGAGAGCGCGGGAGAAGATTTTTCACGCGCCGTGGAGCAAAAGATAAGATTTCCGCTGCGCGCTTTCTCGCGGCAATGTGTGAAAAACAATCATCGTTCTATTTGATAACGTACTTCCCAGCCCCGGTTGTAGCGGCAGCCCGGAGAAAAAGATGCTTGTTTGAACCGCAACTGTGGCGGCGACGACAGAAGCCCGCTGCAGTGCGTGTGAAAACAGCGTATTTTTTGAGGACTATAGCGGAAGACGGGAGTAGCTGCAATATGTAGAGAAGTTAGAAGTTAGAAGTTAGAAGTTAGAAGTTAGAAGTTAGAAGTTAGAAGT
>NZ_JBMLTK010000075.1:0-15172 GCF_049240005.1 Flavobacterium sp.
ACGATACGTAAAATGGTGGACGTCGCGACGTCTTTCCCGATAGCTATCGGGACTCCAATCTTAATACTAAAAAATCTTTGCAGTTAGCCTTCGACAAGCTCAGGCACCGACGGCGGTGGGTTCGGTTTGGCAAAACGATATGTTAAGTGGTGAATTAATCGTCGTCTTAATAATCAAATCTTAATCCTTTTTACCCCTATCTTTTTTAAAACGGAACGATATCTCTAATTAAAACGCAACCGAAAACTGTTTCAATTTTCCACTGCGCGAACGTTCTAGAGCAGTTTTTTGCACGAAAGTAAAATGTAAACCCGATTCCAGATAGCGCTCGTTTGCAGCAATGATTTCTGATTTTTCGGTTTCAGACAGCGGCTCGCTGGCAACGTATTCAATGGTAAAACTATCCACAGTCGTTTGCTTAATCACAAATTCCTTTACTTTGGCTTGATCTTGAATAATACTTTTGGTGACGTAATAAAACGTGAGTCCGGGCGTAGTTTTTCCGCTGGGCAAAACCGCAATGTCGTTCGTGCGACCCGTAAGCCGTTTCAAAAATAGGGTTTGCGTTTGTTGGTCGAAATCCAAAATACCGTTATCCCCAATATCATAGCGAATAAACGGATGTGCACGGTTGTATAGGGCAGTAATTACAATTTTTCCCGCTTCGCCGTAAGGCAAAACCTCGTTGCGTTCATTCAAAATTTCGACCAATAAAGTAGCTTGGTTGATTTTCCAAACCCCCGACGGATTTTCAAACGCAATTAAATCCAGCTCGCTTGCGCCGTATTCGTTCACAATCGGAACGCCAAAAGCACGTTCCATAAACTGCCGATCGCTTTCAAAAAGCATTTCCGAAGTCGTAAATACCGCTTTCAAGGTCGAACAAACGTCTTTTAAAACCACACCTTTCTTCGCTAAGAACTTTGCAAACAACAGCAAAGACGAGGTGTATCCGTTTAAATACGCAAAAGCCGACTTCCGAAATCGTGCCAAATAGGTTTCCAGCACTTTATCCGACAAATCGAAAACCGGAAACCGGCGACGGTGCATTAAAAAATCTTTGACTTCTTCTTTTAATTTGGGCAAACCTTCTAACGGAATTCCGTAAAAGCGTGCCTGTAAATCGCGGTTAAAATCGATTCCGTGCGCGCCGAATTGCTGTTTAATGTATGCCCAAGTTAGTGCGTGACAATACTTGTCTTTGGCAAAAATAAAAGGTTCGCCACTTGAGCCGCTGGTTTTGTTAACGTACACGTTTTTGGCCGTGAATCCTGCACTCAAACGATTGGCCAAAGGCTGTTGAAAATCGGTTTTTGTAAGAATTGGCGCGTCTTGAAAACTTTTTGCACGAGCTTTTTCGAAAAGCTTTTGGTAGTACGAATTGTTTTTAAGATGAAATTCCAGTATTTCCGAAGCTTTTTTGCGTTGGTATTCCGCGGCATTTTCAGTGAGTTCGCGCTCAAATTGTTGCAAATCTTTTTGTGCCTTCTGCAAAGGAAAACCCAGCCATTCGAGCGATAAATCAGCTAAACCGATCACGTGTTTTTGTTTGTATCAAAAGTAATCAAATCGGATTTAGCTGTCGCATTTTTCTAAAAACGCAGTACTTTTGCGCGACTACGAAACACAACAACATGAACATTTTACTATTGGGTTCTGGCGGAAGAGAGCATGCTTTCGCATACAAAATCACACAATCAAAACATTGCAGCAAATTATTTGTGGCGCCGGGAAATGCAGGAACTGCTAGCTGTGCCGAAAACGTTGCGATTGCTCCAACCGATTTTCCAAAAATAGCAAGATTCTGTTTGGAAAACGACGTAAAAATGCTGGTTGTCGGACCAGAAGATCCGCTGGTTAAAGGCGTTTACGATTACTTTTTGGAAAACGATTCTCTAAAACACATTGCCGTGATTGGGCCGTCGCAAAACGGCGCGCAACTCGAAGGAAGTAAGGAATTTGCTAAGAAATTTCTGCAAAAGCATCAGATTCCGACCGCGCAGTACGGAAGTTTTACTGCGGAAACCATCGACAACGGACTCTCATTTTTGGAAGGAATGTTGCCGCCTTACGTTTTAAAAGCCGACGGACTTGCCGCTGGGAAAGGTGTGGTGATCCTCGAGAATTTAAACGATGCCAAAGCAGAACTGCGCAGTATGTTGCTCGACAGTAAGTTTGGAGCTGCAAGTGCAAAAGTGGTTATCGAGGAATTTCTCGACGGAATCGAAATGAGTTGTTTTGTAGTAACCGACGGAAAATCGTTTAAAATTTTACCTTTTGCGAAGGATTACAAGCGGATTGGTGTGGGCGACACGGGTTTAAATACAGGCGGTATGGGAGCTGTTTCGCCGGTTTCGTTTATCGATGCTGAGCTAGAATCGAAAATCGTGGAACGCATCGTAAAACCAACGGTTGCGGGTTTAAATTCAGACGGTATTGTGTATCGCGGGTTTGTTTTCATCGGATTGATAAATGTGGGTGGAAATCCGTTTGTTATTGAATATAACGTACGTATGGGCGATCCGGAAACTGAAGTTGTGTTGCCCAGAATTAGCTCTGATTTGGTGGAACTATTTCAGGCGGTATCGACCCAGACTTTGGAAAATTACGAACTACAAGTAGATTCGCGCACCGCGGTAACTGTAATGACCGTTGCAGGAGGCTATCCGGAAGCTTACGATAAAGGGTTTGAAATATCCGGAATCGATAAAATAACGGAGGCGCTGGCGTTTCATGCAGGCACTGCACTCCACGACGAGAAAGTGCTTACCAATGGCGGTCGGGTTTTAGCAGTAACGGCGTTGGCTGATGATTTGCCTGAGGCCATAAAAAAATCTTATCAAAACGTCGAAAAACTTCATTTTGATAAGATGTATTATAGAACGGATATCGGTAAGGATTTGTTGTAATCTTTACCGATTCGTTTTTATTTCAAGAACGAGTGTGCAGTAGTATCTTGATTTTCTTCGTTGTTTGCTTTGTGCAACTGCAACTGCTTAATCCAGTAATACGTGTAACGAACGCAAATAGCCATAAAAATCCAGTTTATGATGTTTGCCAAACTCCAGTAGCTAAGCTCTAAACTTCTAAGGCCATCAAGTGGAACAAATAGAAAATCAACAAAAAACGTTTGAATCCCTTCCCAAAATGCTTTCATCTGTGTCTATATGTTATATTTACCAAGCAAAAGTATAAAATACTTTAATGATTACAACACTTTTTAGCAAATCGAGACCGCTCAATTATTTGATTGTTGCTTGTTTGGCTTTGGGCAGCTCGATCATGGCTTTTCAGGCAGATGCGAAAATTGAAGTTAGTGCTGTGATACAACAAATAAGTTGCAGTATTCTCTGGTTGCTTAGTTTGCTGTTGATCAACTTTATAACTAAAAGAAACAGTGTAAGCAAGGAAAATACATTTCCCATTTTATTTGCGGCTGTTTTCGTGTTGTTTATTCCCGAAGCTCTGCGCGATCTCAATATTTTAATTGCCCATTTTTTTATACTTCTTGCCTTGCGCCGACTTATTTCCATGCAATCGTTGCTGGCTCCGAAGGAGAAAATCTTCGATGCCGCTTTGTGGATAAGCGTAGCGGCTTTGTTTCAGTTTTGGTGTGCACTCTATTTGTTTATCGTTTTTGTATCGATTGTACTGCACGTATCGCGCGATTACCGGAATTGGATTTTGCCGTACTTCGGAGTAATTACCGCGTTGATTTTCGCGGGAATGGTTCATTATTTCAGCGATTTCAATCCGATTTCTTACTTCTACACAAATGCGGTAGTCGATTTATCGTTTGATTATTTTCAGGAAGTTTCTCAAAATGCAGCACTTTCAGCTTTTACGGCCTTTGCTTGCATTTTGTTTTTAGCCCAGCTTTTGTCGTTGAGCGGAAAACCCCTTATTCTACACGCCGCCTACAAAAAAGTACTTTTTTCGTTTTGTATTGGCGGTTTAATTTTCGTTTTTTCAACAGCAAAAGCAAACGATTTACTGCTGTTTACCGTATTTCCTCTTGCGGTAATGACGGCGAGTTTTGTTGAAGAAATGACCGGTAAATGGATTAAAGAAATTGCCGTGTGGCTGTTAGTTATCTCGGCAGTTACCTTCTTTTTTTGGCAGTTATAACTAAAAACTAGAGTTTAGGGCCAAAGGCTAAATCGCCGGCATCGCCTAAGCCAGGCACGATGTAATTCTGAGCGTTTAACGCCTCATCTATTTCGCCAATCCAAAGTGTCGTATTTTCGGGCAAATGCTTTTGCAGATAGTCGATTCCTTCCGGCGCAGCAATTACCGCGGCAATATGTAATTCGGCAGGTTTCATTTCTTCGAGTAACTTTTCGCAGCAAGCAAGCAGTGAGCGTCCGGTTGCCAACATCGGATCGGCAAGAATCAAAATTTTGTTGTTCAAGTCAGGAATGGCTTGATATTCTACTTTAATTTCGAACGAACCGTGATCTTCACTGTAAGCGCGATACGCTGAAATGAAACCGCTTTCCGCTTGGTCGAATACGTCGAGTAAGCCTGCATGTAACGGAATCCCAGCCCGCAAAATACTCGCGATTACGACAGGTTTTGCCAAGCGGAAACTGTGTTTTTCGCCCAAGGGTGTGAGTACAGTATTCGGTACGTATTCGAGTGATTTCGAAATTTCGAACGCCAATAAAGTTCCGATACGCTCTATGTTTTTGCGAAAACGCATGCGGTCGGTTTGCACATCTACGGCGCGTAACTCGCTCATAAATTGATGTAAAACAGAATTCTGTTCGGATAAATTTCGGATTTTCATAAGCTTTATCTGCGCAAGCTAATTTCTGCGCGGATAAAAGTATAAAAAGTATCTTTGCACTTTAAATCCTTGAACCTATGTTTTCAAAACTAGCTAATGCAGTATTCGAACAAAGTATCGCCGATTACCACAAATACGACAGCGTAGATCAGCCGATTTCCAATCCGTATCCGAAAGATCAGTTCGAACATTTATTGTACATGAAAAATTGGATTGACACGGTACAGTGGCATTATGAAGACATCATTCGCGATCCGCAAATTGATCCTGTAGCTGCTTTGGTTTTGAAACGCAAGATTGATGCTTCCAATCAAGAAAGAACCGACGTTGTAGAGTACATTGACAGTTACTTTCTTCAAAAATACGCACACGTGAGTCCGAACAGCGATGCTAAAATTAACAGTGAGAGTCCGGCGTGGGCGTTTGATCGTTTGTCTATTCTAGCTTTGAAAATTTTCCACATGCGTGAAGAAGCCGAGCGTGCTGATGCTAGCGCGGAACACCGTGCCAAGTGTCAGGAAAAACTCAATGTTTTGTTGGAGCAACGCACCGACTTGTCGACCGCAATCGACGACTTACTTTCCGATATCGAACAAGGTAAAAAGTTCATGAAAGTGTACAAGCAAATGAAAATGTACAACGACGACGACTTGAACCCGGTTCTTTACCAAGCCAAGAAATAAAAATTGAAATCGACCGTGCCGCATATTGCCTTTTTCCGAATTTCGGCTTTGGGCGATATCGCTATGTGTGTGCCGGCGATTAATGCCGTTCGCGAGAAATATCCCGATTTACGTATTAGTGTTATTAGCATTGCTTTTGCCGAACCACTTTTCCAAGAAATTCCGAATTGTAATTTTATTGCATTCGATAAAAAAAGAGATGGAAACATTCTCGGATTGTGGAAGTTACAAAGGAAGCTTCGCGCTTTAGAGATAACGCATTTTGCAGATTTTCATCAAGTGTTTCGATCGAAACTGCTTCGTTTTTTCCTTACGGGAAGCGGAATCCAAACCGCAGCGATCGATAAAGCACGTGTGTTAAAACGAAAACTTACCGCTGGAAACGGCCGGTTTGCTATTCCAAGCGTTTTTGATAGGCAGCTTGAGGTTTTACAGCAATTGAATTTTAGCGTTGCATTCGCGGCATTAAAACCTTTGCCGAAGCGCCTTATTCCCGAAGAATTTGCTTCCACTAGAGAAAAAATAGGTATCGCTCCGTTCGCGCAACACGCTTCTAAAGTGTACGATTTGGATTTGCTAAAATCGGTTATTCGAGGAGTTCTTGAGCTGTCGGCTGCAGAGGTGATTCTTTTTGGTAGCAAATCGGAATTAGCGGTTTTGCAAGAAATAAAAGCGGATGAAAATCGGATTCGTATTGCTGCGGGTGCCTTGTCTTTTCGTGACGAATTGGCTCTTATCAGTTGTTTGGATGTTATGTTGAGTATGGATTCGGCAAACGGACATCTAGCAGCGTTGTACGGCGTTCCAGTGGTTACGCTTTGGGGTGTTACGCATCCTACTGCGGGTTTTAAACCGTTTTTACAAACCGACGATAATCAACTAACCGCCGATTTGAAGCGTTTCCCGAAAATTCCGACTTCGATATACGGAAACAAATATCCTCCAGACTATGCCCGCGCCATTGACAGTATCGCGCCGGAAAAAATAGTTGAACGTTTGTTGCAGTTCCTTTCTTAGTTTCTTTGATTGCTTTTTTCTTGCAGAAACCACAGAAATCCACAGATTTTTTTGCCAATGGAGCAATGTGGCTTTGCGAAAATTTAAACGTAATATTGCAATATTACGACGTGTAAAACGTATTTAATCAATAACTTACTTATTAAATCAAAGAACTTAATTCAGGCTTTTTTCAGGCAACAATTCTGTGATTTCCGTGATTTCTGCGTGCTGTATTTTCTCGCAGAAACCACAGAAATCCACAGATTTTTGATGAAAATGAAGCGCTTCGGCTTTGCGAAAACTCAAACGTAATATTGCAATATTACCTCGCGTAAACCGTATTTAATCAATAACTTACTTATTAAATCAAAGAACTTAATTCAGGCTTTTTTCAGGCAACAATTCTGTGATTTCCGTGATTTCTGCGTGCTGTATTTTCTCGCAGAAACCACAGAAATCCACAGATTTTTTTGCCAATGGAGCAATGTGGTTTTGCGAAAATTTAAACGTAATATTGCAATATTACCTCGAACAAAAACCTGTAAATCAACATTTTGTTAAAACAGAGTATCAATTAAATTACTGGCACTTACAATTCTCATTCACTAACGTTCGAGCACGATTTTGCGTTAGGGATGGCAGTGGAAATCCTGTTTTGCGTTTCCATTTATGGCGCAAAACAGATTGAAACGCACAGCCCGACGGCGGCTAAGAATTTCCACGAAACGTGTGCCGCCGGAACGCCCAAAAAATAAAAAAGCCGCTCTGTGAAAAGCGGCTTGACGGTGTCGACTAAACGTCGTCGTAATCGATTTTTAGGACTGCCGAGGTTGGATGTGCCTGGCAGGTGAGGATGAGGCCGTCGGCTATTTCGCCGTCGGTCAAAATGGTATTTTTTTTCATTTCGGCGGTTCCTTCGGTAATTCGGGCTAAACAGCTGCTGCAAATTCCGCCTTGGCATGAATAGGGCGCGTCGAGTCCGTGTTTCAAAGCGGCATCGAGTACCGATTGTTTGCGCGACATTTCGAAGGTGCTCGTCTCGTCGTCTACGGTAACGGTAATGGTGGTATGACCGTCGGCTATTTTAAGGTCGGTTTCCGAGCTCGAAGTGGAGAACAACTCAAACTTTATTTTGCTTTCGGGCACGTTGGCTTCTTTTAGTGCGCCTGCAACGGTGTTGATCATGCCTTCGGGACCGCAGAGAAAGAACGAATCGAATGCAATGTCTTTGTATTTGTTTTTAAGGGTGTAGTTAACGACCGACCGATCTATACGTCCGAAAAGCGCGCCGTCTTGTTTGGCTTCACTAAAAACAAACTGCACGAGTAATCGGCCTACGTACTGTTGTTGCAAATCGTGCAACTGCTGGTAAAAAATGGTTTGTTGCGGACTTTTATTTCCGTAAACCAATAAAAACGTGCTGTTCGGATCGGATGCTAAAACCGATTTTAGAATAGACATTACCGGTGTAATTCCGCTTCCAGCAGCAAAAGCCGCTATGTTGTGCGCAGGTTTTTCGGCATTTACCACAAAACGACCTTCGGGCGCGCTAACTTCGATTACGCTACCGGCTTTGAGTTGTTGGTTGGCGAAATTTGAAAAAACTCCGTGCTTAACGGCTTTTACGGCAATACGTAATTCGTTTTCGTTAGGCGACGAGCAAATGGAGTACGCGCGGCGAATTTCCTGACCGTCGAGTGTGAGTTTTAGATTTACGTATTGTCCAGAAACATACTGGTAATGCTGTTGCAGCGGCTCTGGAATTGTAAAGACAATGGAAACGCAAGAATCGGTTTCGCGTTTCACTTCTTTTATATGGAGTTTAAAAAAGCTTGACATAAAAAAATTTTGCGCAAAGATAGCGGAACGGAGTATGGATTAAAAAAAATTGTACGTTAGGTGGCGGCTTCTTTTTGCGTTAAGCGAAAATATTTTACTTTTAGAATCGCCTTCTTGTAACAAAGTTTCGAGATTGCCATCTAACAACCAAATCAAGCGGTAAACTATGTATAAAAAGATTTTATGGCTGGAATGGAAGAGCTTTTTTCGTTCGGCAGCATTTACTCAGAAAATAGCAATTAAAATTTTAATAGGTCTTGCAGCCTTATATTTTGGTGGTTGTTTCTTGATTTTGGGTATCGGTTCGTTCTTTATCATTAAAGACGTAACCAATCAAGATCCTGTTGTTGTGGTATCTCAGTTTCTGATTTACTATTTCTTGATGGATTTAGTTTTTAGGCAGATGCTGCAGAAATTGCCCGTAATGAACATTCGCCCCATGCTGATATTGCCCGTTACGCGTTCGTATGTGGTGCATTTTTCACTGGCCAAAACCTCGATTTCGTACTTCAACGTCTTTCATTACTTCTTCTTCTTGCCGTTTACCATAGTGTTGTATACGCAAGGATACGATCCGCTATCGGTAACGCTTTGGTTTGTGGCGATGACAGCGTTGATTTACTTCAACAACTACCTAAACATTCTCATTGCTAATAAAGACGGATTGTTTTACACGTTTATCACGCTTTTAGGTTCTATTGCCGCTTCGCAGTATTTTGGGTTGTTTGATATCACCATTTACACCAAGCCTATTTTCTATGCTTTGTTCGACCAACCGCTTACAGTGATAGTTCCTGTGGCTTTAGTTGTTGGTGTGTATTACATGACCTATAAATATCTGCTTGGACAACTGTATTTGGATGTTGGTTTGAAGAAAGAAATTGCGGTTGCACAAACCGAAAATTATACGTGGTTAAATAAATACGGAACCTTGGGAAGCTTTTTGAAGAACGACATTCGCATGATTCGTAGAAACAAACGTTCAAAAACAACAGCAACCATGAGTATTTTGTTTTTGTTTTACGGTTTGCTGTTCTTTAATGGAGCGATCGACGCTTACGACAATCCGGCGATGCACATGTTTGCGGGAATATTTGTGAGTGGCGGATTTTTGATTTCGTTCGGACAGTTTGTTCCGAGTTGGGACAGTGCGTATTATCCGTTGATGATGACGCAAAACGTGCCGTATCGCGATTACATCAGTTCAAAATGGTGGCTTATGGTTATTGGTACGCTGGTGGCAACCGTTTTGGGATCTTTTTACTTGTTTTTTGGATTGGAAATTTATCTCATTGTCGTTGCAGCCGCTATTTACAACATCGGAGTAAACTCGTACTTGGTGCTTTGGGGCGGCGCATACACGAAGACACCAATCGACTTAACTTCGGCGAAAGGCGCTTTTGGCGATCGCAAAGCGTTTAATGTTAAAACCTTACTTATTTCGCTGCCACAGTTTTTACTTCCGATGGCTGTTTTCATGACGGGAAAAGTTCTGCTAGGAACCTACGAAGGTATAGCACTTGTGGCGCTTTTAGGAATTATTGGATTCCTGTTCCGCGACAAAATGTTCAACTTGATTGTAAAAACTTATAAAACAGAAAAATACGCTACGCTAGCAGCTTATAAAGAAAAAAACTAAAACTATGATTTCAGTAAATAATCTTACCAAAAAATACGGAGCAACAACGGTTTTAAACATTCCTTCACTTGAAATCCCGAGAGGCGAAAGCTTTGGCTTGGTTGGAAATAACGGCGCTGGAAAAACCACCTTCTTTAGTTTATTGCTCGATTTGATTCAGCCTACAACGGGTAGTGTTTCTATAAAAGACATTCAAGTAAATGTTAGCGAACAATGGAAAACCAAAACCGCTTCATTTCTCGACGAAAGCTTTTTGATTGGCTACTTGACCCCCGAGGAATACTTTTACTTTATCGGAGAATTGCGCGGGCAGAATAAATCGGATGTCGACCAAACACTGGCAAAATACAGCGAGTTTTTTAACGACGAAATTTTGAACAGCAAAAAGTACATCCGCGATTTTAGCAAAGGAAATCAGAAAAAAGTCGGGATTATCGGAACCTTGATTGGAAATCCGGAAGTTGTGGTGCTCGACGAGCCGTTTGCAAATTTAGATCCAACGACGCAGTTTCGCTTGAAGAAAATCATTGGCGAACTAGCTGCCGATCCGAACATTACTGTTTTGGTTTCGAGTCATGATTTGAACCACACGGTAGAGGTTTCTAACCGCATTGTAGCTTTAAGCAAAGGAGAAATTGTAAAAGACATCCGCACCAGCGAAGAAACGCTGAAAGAGCTCGAAGCGTTCTTTGCGGTTTAAATTTCGAAGAGAAACTAGCGCAGTTAATTTCGGAATACAAAATCAACGCACGCCATTTTTGCTTGGCTGAGCAGGCTTTATCTGAGCCTTCAGTATCACGATATGCTGCGATTCTAGGAATATGTTTGTGCGACAGTTTTTGAGCGGTATAAGTGGGTTGAGTTGCGTGTTTTCGTTGGAATATGTTTCGTGCCACCTTCGACAAGCTCAAGCACCAGCTTTTATAGCGCACAGAAAGCACCGAAGCTCGCAGATTATTTCGGAAAGTAGAACGGTTGAGGAAAACACAGAACGTGTCAAGCCAACAAAAAAATACACTAGCCTTCGACAAGCTCAGGCACCAACGATTCGTGGGTTAGTTGGGATCATGAAACGTAAAATGGTGAACGTCAAAAAGTCTATCCCGATAGCTATCGGGACTAGCTTCTATTTTCTAGCTTCTAAAAAAGCCTTCGACCCGTTCAGGCACCAGCTTTTATAGCGCACAGAACACACCGAAGTTCACAGATTATTTCGGAATGTAGAACTGTTGAGGAAAACACAGAACGTGTCAAGCCAACAAAAAAATACACTAGCCTTCGACAAGCTCAGGCACCAACGATTCGTGGGTTAGTTGGGATCATGAAACGTAAAATGGTGAACGTCAAAAAGTCTATCCCGATAGCTATCGGGACTAGCTTCTATTTTCTAGCTTCTAAAAAAGCCTTCGACCCGTTCAGGCACCAGCTTTTATAGCGCACAGAACACACCGAAGTTCACAGATTATTTCGGAAAGTAGAACTGTTGATGAAAACACAGAACGTGTCAAGCCAACAAAAAAATGCACTAGCCTTCGACAAGCTCAGGCACCAACGATTCGTGGGTTCGGGTGGGAAAATGATACGTAAAGTGGTGAATTCATCGAAGTCTAGCTTCTCGTGTCTAGCTTCTAGCTTCTAAAAAAGCCTTCGACAAGCTCAGGCACCAACGATTCGTGGATTCGGGCGGGACAAAACGATATGTAAAGTGGTGAACGTCAAGAAGTCTTAATACTTAATACACCAATCTTAATACTTAAAAAACTCTTTGCGACATTTGCGTAAATCTTCGCGTCCTTTGCGGTTGCCTTCGACAAGCTCAGGCACCATCCTTCGACAGGCTCAGGCGCCGAGGGAGCACAATGTTTCTCAAAGTTTTTCACAATGTCCACAATGCCACCTCCAACCCGCCGCCTTCGACAAGCTCAGGCACCAACGACACGTGGGTTAGTTGGGATCATGAAACGTAAAATGGTGAACGTCGGGAAGTCTAACTTCTCGATTCTAGCTTCTAGCTTCTCCAAAAAAAATCCTTACTTTTACTCTTTAAATATACACGCCATGATAGAAAAAATTAATGTATCGCATTTGTTATTTATTGATATCGAGACGGTTCCCTTAGCGGCCGATTTTTCTCAGCTCGATACCGAATCCCAAGAACTTTTCGAAGAAAAAACCCGTTACCAGCGCAAGGAAGATGAGACCGCGGCAGCTTTTTACCACAAAGCCGGCATTTGGGCCGAGTTTGGCAAAGTGGTTTGCATTTCGCTCGGACAGTTTGCCGTACGTCGCGATGTTCGGAATTTTCGCGTAACCTCGTTTTACGGCGAGGAGCCAAAGTTGTTAAAGGAATTCGCCAACCATTTGTCGCAAAATTACGAGTCGGCGCAATTTGTGTTTTGCGGACACAACATCAAGGAGTTCGATTTACCGTTTTTGTGTCGGCGTTTCCTGATCAACGGCATAAAACTTCCCGAGAAGTTGCAGTTTTTTGGAAAGAAACCTTGGGAAATTGCCCACATCGATACGCTTGAGTTGTGGAAATTCGGCGATTTTAAACACTATACGTCGCTTAAATTGCTAACAGCCGTTTTAGGCATTCCGAGCAGCAAAGACGACATTTCCGGAGCCGATGTAGCCAACGTTTTTTACCGCGAAAACGACATCGACCGCATCATTCTCTACTGCGAGAAAGATGTTGTTGCCTGCGCTCAAGTACTGCTGCGTCTGCGCAACGAACCCCTTTTAGATCTCGACGAAATTCTAAAGTTTTAAACAGTAGCTAGTAGCTAATTTATTTGGGCGTTGCCCGCTCTTCATCCTTACAACAAGTGAGGTTGGAGCGGGCCGGGCTTTTCACTTCCCCAGATCGCTATCGGGGTGCCACTCGGCAACGGCCGCTCGTGGCAGGATTTTCGCCGCCATACGTAACGCACCGAACATTTATGAGCGAATGTGCGATGGGGGGAAATTGTGCGTAGTAATTATTTTTCAAATAGCCCAACAACTGTTTTTTATAAAAATTTACAGAGCGTTTGATTTTTGAGTAAATTGGATGCGGGTTTAGTATAGATAATCATTTCTTTCAAGATCATTGGCTTTTAGTCGCAAATAACATCATAATCATGAGCGAAGTTCTATTTAAGTATCGCGTTCATCCTGGCGATTTTTTCAGAAACGCAGAAATTGCAAAACTTCCGGATCCTGAAAATGATCTAGAGGGTTTTTTAATTTGGTTTCTTGACGACTATCAATCGGATGAACGAATAGCTTATATCAATGATTTATGTATGGTTCTTGAAAATCAACAAGTAACACCTGTACTACTGAATGAAAAAACGTTTTACAGTAATGCCGAAATACAAGCCGAGATTGCGGAAGTCGAAACCCAACTCAAAGACGAAGCGTACAGGAATTTCTATCATTTATTGCGAGAAAATAAAATTCAAATAATCGGTAGAGATGAAGAGTAATCCTTGGACGATGGAAGAGACGATAGTTGCATTTAATGTTTACTGCAAGATACCTTTTAAAGCAAGCAGTAAGTCAAATGCAACAATAATTAAATATGCTAACATTTTAGGTCGAAGTCCTTCAGCACTAAATATGAAAGTTGGCAATTTTGGTAGACTTGATCCTGAGTTAAAGCAACAGGGTATTGTTGGACTTTCTCACGGAAGTAAACTTGAGGAAGTTGTCTGGAATGAATTCCATGGAAATTGGGATAAGCTTGCATACGAGAGCGAGTTGTTAATCGCAAAGTTTTCCCAAAAAACAATAGAACAATCAACGGGACTAGATATTGAAGATGTGAAAGAAGGTCTTGATCGACAAGTTTTGGTAAAGCAAAGAGTAAATCAAAGTTTCTTCAGATTAACAGTTTTATCTTCATACTATTTTAAATGCTGCATTTCGGGTCTGTCAATTCCAGATTTTCTTGTTGCAAGTCATATTATTCCTTGGTCAAAAAATGTTGAAGAAAGAATGAATCCTAGAAACGGAATTTGCTTAAATTCCATTCATGATAAGGCATTCGATAAAGGTTTTATAACCATAAGCCCAGATTTCGTCGTTAAGATATCGGATGCCATTTTGGAGTTTGAGAAAGAAGAGGCAGTGAAAGATTTTTTCTTAAAGTTTAAAAATCATAAAATTACGTTGCCAGACAAGTTCCTTCCTTCAAGAGCGTTTTTAGATTATCACTATCAGAATATATTCATAAAATGAAATACAACTTAGAAGTAATCTTTGGCAAAGAGCAAGTACTAAAATTTAGCAACAACGAGCCATTTACTAAAGAAGAGACAGAGCTGAACGTAAAACAATATCAGTTTAATTCAGTAGAAGAAAAGCAAGCATTTATTAAAGGTCTAAATGAGGCACTAGGTTGGATAGATTTTTATATTCCTGAACTTGAAATGGTTAAAAGGTAAAAACATAAAGAAGGTTTTGTTGGCCTTTACATTACAATTAGTAAACACTATTTAAACCAAAATTAATTTCTATCGAGCTCATGACCTACCAAAGGCATCCATCTCAACGATTAAATGAGCTCTATGCTCACAAATCATTTCAAGGAGCAAATCCAGAAACAGCTAAATTTATTTTTGTTGGTCGCGACCCTAATTGGGCAGCTAACGTAGAGCAGCAGTCCTCATTTCCTCAAATTGAAAGCTATCTTCAAGATGGCGTAGCTTTTTGGGAAAGCAAAGGAGTTCATCACCCCTTTTTATTGCCTGATTATAAAGGTGATGGAAAGCGTTTCCACAGAATGTTTAGTAATATGAAGCTAACTTCAGAGTATGCAAAAAACATATCTTTTGTAGAATTATTGCCTTTCCCTACGACAGGTATGTCGGGTTCAAACCGTAAATCTTTTCTTTCTTATTTAATGTCGAACGACAATCAGAAACATCTATTGAAATTAGAAAGTTACTTTGAAGATAAAACTAAAATAGTTTTCGTTTCGCCAGGAATAATAACAGATTTACGACTAATCTTAAAACAAAAACAAATTTTTAAAGCGGTTCAGAAAATAGAAACCACACCGAAAATTAGTGTTGACGTGTTAAGACACGAAAACATTAGAATACACACTCATTTTTCTAACGCAATAAGCTTGAGTACCTTAGATCAAATGCGGCGAATAATTGATTTCGAATAGGGATTAGCCAAAAAACAACTACTTAAAGTTCTAAACCAAAAAAGCCCGGATTTACTCCGAGC
>NZ_JBMLTK010000076.1:0-15664 GCF_049240005.1 Flavobacterium sp.
TTTTTCACGAAGCGCCGGAGCCAGGCAAAAGTTATATGTTTATTGCCAACCATACGTCAATGACCGACATAATGCTCATGCTCAGCACAATACGAAGTCCGTTTGTATTTGTCGGAAAGAAAGAATTGGTGAATATTCCGTTGTTCGGATTTTTCTACAAGCGAACCTGCATTTTGGTGGATCGCAGCAGTTCGAAAAGTCGGGGCGAAGTTTTTAAACGCGCTCAAAGCCGATTAAATCAAGGCTTAAGCATTTGTATTTTTCCGGAGGGTGGCGTTCCCGACGACGAGTCGGTTTTGTTGGACGAGTTTAAAGACGGGGCGTTCCGTTTGGCCATTGAGCACCAAATTCCGATTTTACCGCTTACGTTTGCCGACAATAAAAAACGTTTTTCCTACACGTTTTTCTCTGGAAGTCCGGGTGTTATGCGCGTTACCGTTCACCGCGCTTTGCCCACAAATGGCTTAACGCAAGACGATAAGAAGGCGCTCAAAGATCAGTCGTTTCAAATCATCGAAAGTGAGTTAAAACGGTACCAAACCGAGAGTTAGCTTTATTTTTTGGGCGTACCCCTTCCCAAACGTTTTCTGGAAATATTCGTAACGGTCAGGGTCGCGCCGTTCGTTGCAATAGCCGTTCCAACCGCAAACGTTCCGTAGGTTTGAAACGGACTTCCGTTCGGTCGCCGTTTAAAACCACTTCACGTATTTGCGTTTGGTGCCGTCTATTTTCACTGCCGTCGCTTACGCGGCAACCGTTTCCAGACGATACGTGGGTAACTATTTTTCTGCGCTAAGGACGGCAGCGGAAATCCTACCACGAGCGGCGGTTGCCGAGTGGTAGATTAGAGCGTACGGCCTGACCCGTGGGTGGGATTGGCGTGGGACGGGGAGCGCCCAAAAAAAATGCGAATCCGAAGATCCGCATGTATAAATTCGCTTGAAAGTTGTGTTAGAATCGGTAACTGATTCCGGAATACAACG
Source organism: Flavobacterium sp. (assembly GCF_049240005.1). Classification (GTDB taxonomy): domain Bacteria; phylum Bacteroidota; class Bacteroidia; order Flavobacteriales; family Flavobacteriaceae; genus Flavobacterium. Next base: position 984 of record NZ_JBMLTK010000076.1, read on the forward strand.
CGATGAAATACGGGCGAAAATTGCCTGCATCGCGGCTAAAAGTATTGATTTGATACTTAAACATTGGCTCAAAATTGAGCTCGAAGTTTTTAAAGAATCGGTACTGGAAGCCCAAACCAATGTTCGAGCTAAAGTGCACGTCGTTTAAGTTTGTAGCCTCTCCTAAACTAGTGCTGAAAGAATCGCTTCGCAACGAAACATTGTTTTCTGCCAAGAACAACGTACTCAAACCACCAATTACATTAATTCCAAATTTAGAATCGAGCACTTTATACGACATTTCCAGCGGTACTTCGAAATAGCCAAACTCTTGGTTCATGAATCCCATGGTTGATTGTTGCATAGCTGCGTCTACAGCCAAAGCGCCAGTATCCATTTGTGAGCGGTTTACAACGGCCACACCTCGAGCTGCGGGCGATACTGTTGTAGTTTCGAAAACTTGTGGTTCTAAGGCAGCTATAAAGGCAACCTCGTTCGTTTCGTAGCCGAGTTGGAATTTGTTTACACCTGTTCGAATCGCGATTCTTTTATTAATCGCGTAGTTAACGTTAATTCCGACCGACATGGAGCGGTCGTATGATTTATCATTACTCGCAAAAGCAGTATGTATGGGCGAGCCATTTGATGCAGAATTGAAATAAATAGGCGCTACATTTGGTGTTATCTGCCATTTTTCTCGTTTAGCCTCGGCTGTTTTCGTTTCGGTTTTTTCAGTCTGCTGCTGTAGTAATTGTTCCAAAGGATTGGTTTCAGGAACAGCAGCGACAGCGTTTTCAGTTGCTGTTTCCGCAGGTTTTTCTACAATTTTGGTGTCTTTATTTGCGTTGTTTGCGCCATTGCTTGTTTCAGGCAAAACGTACACGAGCGGATCTTTGTCGAGCGGTTTTAGTTCCGGTACCGCCGTATTGCTGTTTGAGTTGTTAGCAGCGTTCTTCATTTGACCGTTTACAGCATTTTGTAGCGCAACAGCACTTGAACTTTGTGTTGCGTTAACAGCGTTTTGGCGTAGTTTCTTTGACTTCGGTTTGTTAGTAGCGCCAGCAGCTGCTACGGCATTTTCGTTAGCGCTGTTTTGAATATGTAAGTCGGTATTGCCTGCTTTCTTAATACTACCGTTACGTTTCCCTTTCGTGCCTTGTTTTTCGCTACTAGCTAGGGCATTTTCGGCGGAAGTAGTTGTGCGATTTGAGGTCGAGGCATTTCTTGGTTTTGTTCCTTGGGCGTTTTCAGACGATTTATTTTCAGAATCGGCTGCGGTGGCAACAGCTTCGTTGGAACTTGGAAGGTTGTTCTTTCCGTTTGTCGTATTGTTCTCGTCGTTCGGATTTTGAACGTTCGAATTTTCAGTTTCCGTTGTATTTGGCTTTGCAGCAGGTTTTGCGACCATACCGCTTTCCGATTCCTTGCCAGAAACAGGCATAGATGTGCTCGAATTATTGGTAAACAACACTTGTAAACCAAAAATCATTGGAATTAGGATGGCGGCTGCACCAGCAAGTTTCCACCAGATTGGGATTACACGTCGCTTTTTCTTTTGCAAAAGCGCATGTTCGATATTTTCCCAAACAACTGGGTCAGGAACTTGCTCAAAGTCCTTGAACTTTTCCTGAAATAAACGATCTATGTTCTTTCTCTCTTTCATTGTAATGCTATTGCCGACTTTTTGCCGGTGTGTAAGTCGATTTTTTCTTTAAGGATCATGCGAGCACGAGCCAGGTTAGATTTGGTTGTTCCAGTTGCGATATTCAGCATTTCGCTGATTTCATTGTGCGAATAGCCGTCCAGAACGTATAGGCTAAAGCACAGGCGATATCTTTCGGGAAGTTCTTGAATGATTTTCATCAGGAAATCGAGTGAAACCGAATCGTCGTCGAGATCGATTTCCGTTTCATCAGGTATGTTTTCATTCACAACTTCGAGGTAGCGTTGCCCTCTAAATTTCTGCAACGCATTGTTAATCATGATTCGTTTTGCCCAACCTTCAAACGATCCTTTTCCGGAATATTGTTTTATTTTTTCAAAAATGATTAAAAAACCGTCCTGTAGATTGTCTTGGGCTTCGGCGTAACTCGATGAATATTTCATGCAAACTCCGAAGAACTTCGCTGAAAACAATTGATAGACAGCGGCCTGCGATTTAAGATCGTTTTCTTTACAGCCGGCTATCAATTCGTCGAGATTCACTCCTTAAAGGTGGGTTTTAGTAGTTAACAGGTATAGTTACTTCTTCAAAGATATTGTTTCCTTGGTCATCTTTTCCTTTAAAGAACTTAAATATATAATACTGATATCCAGGCGTGCACTCAAATTGAAACGTTGCGGTTCTCAATTCGGGGACGGCTGTATTACAAACGGCATTGTTGGGCACTTGTGAGGTAATTCCGACTATGCGTGTATCACTAGATTTTTCGTAATAAATACCGCTGTAAATATGGCAATTGGTTGGCATACGGTATTGCAAGGTAATGGTGTAAAGTCCGCCGGTTTCAAAACTAGCGGGAACAGTAAAACCTTCTACAGCTATTATTTCGAAACTGTAATTTGGGGTGTTATCGTCTAAAGAGCAGCTGTTAAAACTCAATGCTATAACAAACGACAGAAGAGCAATTTTCAAAAACTTCATTTTTCTTTTCTTTTCTTTGGTCTTGTTTTAGATGCTAAAAGTACGAAGCGGTTGCGTAAAAAAAATGCCCGCGGTGTGCGGGCAGTAAAATCTATGCGGATTCTTTGATATGCGTTTTAATTTTTTGTTCTAATTCTTCGGATAATTCCGGATTATCTTTGATTAGTGCTTTAACGGCATCTCGTCCTTGTCCTAACTTTGTATCGGCGTAGCTAAACCAAGATCCCGACTTGCGAATGATTTCAAATTCAACAGCTAAGTCTAGAATTTCTCCTGTTTTTGAAACTCCTTCGCCGTACATAATGTCGAACTCGGCAGTTTTAAATGGCGGCGCAACCTTGTTTTTGATCACTTTTACTTTAGTGCGGTTACCGATCACGTTTTCGCCGTCTTTAATTTGTGACGCGCGACGAATGTCTAATCGAACGGAAGCGTAAAATTTCAGGGCATTACCACCGGTTGTCGTTTCTGGGTTACCGAACATAACACCAATTTTTTCGCGTAACTGGTTGATGAAAAATACCGTACAGTTTGTTTTACTGATGGTTCCGGTAAGTTTTCGAAGCGCTTGCGACATCAAACGCGCATGCAAACCCATTTTCGAATCGCCCATCTCGCCTTCAATTTCGCTTTTTGGCGTTAATGCGGCTACAGAGTCGATTACCACGATATCTATGGCACCGGAACGAATTAAGTTTTCGGCAATTTCCAGCGCTTGTTCCCCGTTATCGGGTTGTGAAATGATTAGATTTTCGATATCTACTCCGAGTTTTTCTGCGTAATGACGATCAAAGGCGTGTTCCGCATCGATAAAAGCAGCGATTCCGCCCGCCTTTTGCGCTTCTGCAATAGCGTGTAAAGTTAAAGTTGTCTTACCCGAAGATTCCGGACCGTATATTTCGATAATTCTTCCCTTAGGATATCCATTGACGCCTAGCGCCAAATCGAGACCGAGCGAACCGGATGAAATAACTTCAACTTCCTCAATCGCTTTGTCTCCCATTTTCATTACAGTTCCTTTTCCATAAGTCTTATCTAACTTATCTAAAGTAAGTTGTAATGCTTTCAATTTTGATTCTTTCTCTGTACTCATAAAAAAATGTATTGGCTTTTAATTGCGTAAAAGTAAAGCAAATATCGTTTTTTGATTACGGTTTTTCCGTAAGGTTTTGAGAAATTTTGTATCAAAATGCAGTTGGCTTTTTACCTGGTTTTTAGCTTCTCTTGAGCATTAAATGCCCGCTAATCCTGTCATTTTCCTACTTTTGCACACATTTGAATGTTTATGGAACGCATAATCTCTTATCCGATTACCCTTATTTACTACCTGGTGTTTGGTTTACTGTTGGTAATTTTTCACCCAATTCAATACATCTGTTTAAACGTTTTTGGCTATCAGGCTCATAAAAAAAGTGTAGACTATCTAAACTTCGGATTGTTGTCGGCCACGCGTATACTCGGTACTCGTTATACAATAGAAGGACTTGAAAATGTTCCCAAAGGAGTACCGGTTATTTTTGTTGCGAATCATCAGAGCATGTACGACATCATTACCATTATTTGGTACTTCCGCAAAGCACATCCAAAATTCGTAAGTAAGAAAGAACTCGGAAAAGGAATTCCTTCGGTATCATTTAATTTGCGACACGGCGGCTCGGTACTCATCGATCGAAAAGATCCAAAACAGGCAATCCCGGCCATTCAGAAACTCGGGAAATATATTGAAGCAAATAATCGGGCGGCTGTAATTTTTCCCGAAGGAACGCGAAGCAAAACAGGAGTTCCGAAACCGTTTCAGCAAACCGGACTTAAAATTCTGTTCAAAACAGCTCCTTCAGCCTATGTTGTTCCAATTTCTATTAACAACAGTTGGACAATCGTTAAATTCGGATTCTTTCCCGCAGGCTTGGGAAATCGGCTTACCTTTACAGCTCATAAAGCATTGAAGGTCTCCGATTTCGAAGTCGACGACTTACTTGCAAAAACCGAAGCGGCGGTCGTTTCCGCACTTAAATACTAAACTTAAAATTTATATGTCTATAAAAAACATCCGATTGGAAGTCATGCAGTTTTTGGAACAGAAAATCGATTCCTTCATGGACGAATTTTTGATTCCAATCGACAAGATTTGGCAACCATCCGACTTTCTTCCACAACCTGATTCCGACACTTTTCTGCAAGAAATTGCCGAATTGCGCGAAATAGCAAAAGATTTACCATACGATTTTTGGGTAACACTCGTTGGCGATACCATTACCGAAGAAGCACTACCTACTTACGAATCGTGGTTAATGGAAGTGGAAGGGGTGAACCAACAAGAGCGCAACGGCTGGTCGAAATGGGTACGCCATTGGACTGGAGAAGAAAACCGTCACGGCGATTTATTAAACAAGTATTTGTACCTATCAGGTCGTGTGAACATGCGTGAAGTTGAAGTTACTACGCAACACTTAATTTCCGACGGCTTCGATATTGGAACGGGTCAAGATCCATACAAGAATTTCGTGTACACCTCTTTTCAAGAACTCGCAACTTATATTTCGCACAATCGTGTTGCGCAAATTGCAAAACAGTACGGAGAGAAAAAGTTGTCGAAAATCTGTAAAATTATTGCTGGCGATGAAATGCGTCACCACCACGCGTACAGCGAATTTGTGAATCAGATTTTCAAAGTCGATCCGAGTGAGATGTTGTTGGCGTTCAACTACATGATGAAGCAAAAAATTGTTATGCCGGCACAATTTCTTCGCGAAAGCGGCGAGAAAATATCGTCGGCCTTTTTGAACTTTTCCGATTCAGCACAGCGTATTGGGGTTTATACCGCCAACGATTATGTGGAGATTATGCAGAAGCTGATCGATAAGTGGCAAATCGATAAACTGGCAAACCTTACCGACGAAGCTGAAAAAGCGCGCGATTACTTAATGAAATTGCCTGCACGTATGGCAAAAGTTTCTGAGCGACTCATTATTCCTGCGGAAGCAACGTTGTTTAAATGGGTTGAACCTGCTACAATTGCCTAATGCCCGACTTTATTGAGCAAACGCTGGATTTTGTGCGTGATACGTTGGCGCATGCCGAAGGCGGACACGACATCAACCACATTATACGTGTGTATAAAATTGCGTTGCGACTTGCCGAAGAAGAATCGGCAGACATTACGGTGGTGTCGTTAGCGGCTTTATTGCACGATATTTCAGATGCTAAATTCAACGGCGGCGACGATTCGTTAGGAGCAAAAGTTGGCGCTGAATTTCTATCAAAAATCGGTGCTCCCGAAGCTGTTATAGCACATGTTTGCTTCATTATTGCCAACATGTCGTTTAAAGGCGGTGGCACTTTCGTGGAAACACCTTCGTTGGAATTTCAGATTGTGCAAGACGCCGACCGACTTGATGCCATTGGCGCCATAGGAATTGCACGTACGTTTAATTACGGAGGGTTTAAAAACCGTGCCTTGTACAATCCAGACATTAAACCACGAATGGAATTAACCGCCGAGAATTACCGCAATGAAGAACAGCCAACGATTAATCATTTCTACGAGAAGCTGCTTTTATTGAAAGATCGAATGCACACCAAAACAGCTAAGATTTGGGCGCAGAAACGGCATGATTATATGCTGGAGTTCCTAGATCGCTTCTACGCGGAGTGGGATGGAACGGATTTAGCTTAATGCGCAAACAAATGCACAGCTAGCAGCGTAGGAATGAAATAGATTACAATCGTTTTAGCACCTTCGTAATCTTTAGCCATACGTTGACCTAATAGTAAAAACAGTAAAGTTACCGCTGAGGTTACCGCACCGTAAAATCCGAAACTTTCGCCGCTGTTGGTGAGTAGTTGAATAATTCCGGCAGCTGAGGCAATTCCTGCAATTAATTCCAAGGCTAAAATCAAACCCAACGACATGGGAACCATATCTTTAATGGGTGTTTTTGCAAAATGCGATTTCAGCCAATTAAGATTATCTTTCCAGTACATGAGCTTGTCGTAGCCCGATTGTATAAAAGTGATTGCCAGAAACAACAGCAATAAAAGGCGAACAGGGTTTTGTAATTCCATAACTATTTTGCGTGTATATAACGAGTTAGTTTTATTGATAAATCGGTAAAAATAATTTTTGCGTTGGCGTTTCGTTCGATGTGATACATGGCGTCTTCAATTTCTTGAAAAATACCAACGATATTTCCGCCGTGAACAAAAGGTGCAAACTTCTCTAGTTTAAAATTTCCGTATTCAGGAACAATATACGTCAATGAACCGGCACCGTAATTAGTTAACAACGCTTGTCGGAACATTTCGGCACAAAAACTCAAAAAACGTTTTTGGCGCTCGCGACCAATACCGGCTAAATCTTCACTCCATGAAATCAGACTTTTAATTGCACCCGGATTTCCTTTGGCCGAAAAAGCCGCGCGAACCCAATCGACAAACCATTTTTCAAACTCTAATTCGGCATCGTTCTCTTCTGCCAATAACAACGCCTTGCTCAAGTTTCCTTGCGATCGAGCTGCCAACATTTTCACTTTTGCGGTATCGAGCGTAAGTCGCGCGTTTAAAAAATCGACAACCTGACTTTCGGAAAACGGTCGGAATTCAATTTCCTGACAACGGGAACGTACAGTTGGCAATAATTCGTCGGGATTTTCAACCAATAAAATGATAAATGTGTCGTCTGATGGTTCTTCGAGAATCTTCAACAGCTTATTGGCTGTACTGTTGTTCATAAGTTCGGCTCGCCAAACAATCAATACTTTTTTTCCACCTTCGTACGATTTCATACCGATGACGCGTGCAATCGAATCGGCATCAGTAGCTCGAATCTCTCCCTGCTTACCGTCGCCACCCGCCTGCGTAAACCATTCGGCAAGAGAACCAAACGGACGCTCGTGAAGAAACTGTCGCCATTCCGGATACAGCTCTTCCGAACTCATCGCTTTACTGCCAGCAGTTCCTGAGGGTGTTGGGAAATAAAAGTGCAAATCGGGATGTTGTAAACTAGCCACTTTCGAATTGCAGCTGCTGTTTCCGCCTTCGTTTTCAAAACCCACATTGTTGCACAGCAAGTAGCGCGCATAGGCAAGTGCCATAGGCAAAGTTCCACTGCCTTCGGGGCCGATAAACAGTTGCGTGTGGGCAATGCGGCCGTTTTGCGCACTGTGAACCAGTTGCTTTTTTAAGTGTTCGTGACCGGGAATGGATGAAAATAGCATACGCAAATATAAGTTTTGCAGAAGTATTCCGCACGATGCGCCAGCTGAAATCGGTATTAATTATTTTACACTTTAGCTTAAAATGTATCGATGTAGTTTACATAAAACCCTAAAATCTAAACCGTCAAAAATCAGCAGGCACAACCGCAGTCGGTTTTTGCAGACGACAAGCACGGATATAGTTTTCGTACTCTCGCCTTTTTAGGTAGTTTGTTGCGCCTCTAGGTAACCTTTATAAAGCCTCAGTTCTTCCCAGGAAAACTCGTTATTTGAGGCTTCCCGAAGCGGCGATAATCCAGTACTTGAGTCGTAAGTTTCGAACAAAACGGCAAGTCTTTGTTGCTGATCTTCAGGTAGAAAATCGGAAATGTTGCACTTTCCTTGCGCAATTAGTTTGGAGATATGCGTATAAATAGTGCCGACCGAGAGTTTACGCGCAGCAGCGATGTCTGCAATTGGCATGCCTTCGCTCACCAATAAGAACGTTTCATTCACCGTATCCGGCTTTTGTTTGGCTTTTTTCTTCTGCGGATATTCAACCTCTTCCTCTTCCGCCACGAGCGAAACGGCTTGTAAACGCTCTCTTGCAGCCAGCCAATTTTTACGCGCGAAATCTTTAAACGACTCTCCCAATAAACTCTCTTTGGTCCATTCGGCTTCTTCACCTAAATCGGCATATTGTCTGGCTTTGAAAAGTTTATAAACCGTGTTTAGAAAGACATCCTCTAATTCTACCAAGGCTTGATTTACTTCTTTCGACTTCTTCTGTTTTGAGGTCAGAATCAAGTTGTCGTACAAGCCAATGCTTATCTCTTCCGCGAAAGCGAAAAAATACTGATACGCTTTTCGAACACGTTCTTTGAGAAATAGCTCGTCGACTTTTTCGGCAGCAAGAATACTGTGAATTTGTCGGCGAAATTGCGCTGCGGGCGCTCCCAGTTCCAAGCAACGTTTATACGATTGTTTTGCCCAAACACCGTGCACGGTTTCAGCTGTTTTTACACCCATCGCAAACTGAAATTGAAAGTCGCCCAAGGCTTTTTCCAAAACTGAAAAATCGAAAACGGTTTGCAAAAATTCCAGCAAATACACTTTTCGCGCGTGCTCCAAATGTCCGGCCAATTGCTCGGTTCCGGGTTGAGCAGCCGTGTATGCTTCCACACTTTTATCGTTCTCAATACCGTTAAAATGTAACGGACTTAACAACATAACGCCTTCCAAACTGCGAATGCGCGACAACGCTACATAGGCCTGGCCCGGTTGAAAAACGTCGGCTACGTCTACAACCGCACGATCGAAGGTTAAGCCCTGACTTTTATGAACGGTGATTGCCCACGCCAACTTCAACGGAAAATGCGTAAACGTGCCGATAACCGTTTCTTTGATTTCACGGTTGTCGTTGAGCTCGTATTTCATGTTTTGCCACTCAAAGCGCTCCACATCGATCGTTTCATTGCTGTCGTCGCAAACCACTTTGATTTCCGCACTCGACAAAAAGGTGACTGTTGCCATTTTGCCGTTGAAGTACCTTTTGTTGGGCGCCATATCGTTTTTGATAAACATAACACGTGCACCAACTTTCAAACTCAACACTTCAGGAATGGGATACAAACGATCGGGAAAATCGTCGATGATTTCGGCCCGAAATTGAAATTCTTTACTGGCTATTTCTGCTAATTCCGACTCGTTTACTATATCGGCTTTTCGGTTGTGTGTGGTGAGTAAAATGGCGTTTTTCGCTGCTTTCAAGTTCCTATCGGCAACAACGTGTTTGTTTAAAATCGCTAAATTTTCACTGGTGATTGTATTGTGACGCAGATTATTCAGAATTTCCAGAAACGTAGGATCCGACTGCCGATAAATGTGTTTTAACTCGATATAAACCGGCGTTGATTGCTGCAAACAGCGCGCGTCGAAAAAGAATTTCCCGCCGTAATAATGTTGCATTAAAAGCCATTCCTGATCTTTAATTACAGGAGGTAACTGTAGTAAATCGCCGATGAAAAGTACCTGAACACCACCAAAGGGTGCCTGACTTTTGCGTGTGTGTCGCAAGGCAAAATCGATCGCATCGAGCAAATCGGGTCGCAACATACTCACTTCATCAATTACCAATAATTCGAGTTGAGTGAGCAGTGTTTTTTTTACGCGATTCATCCGAAAATGCTTCCGAATGGTGCTTGGTGTTTCCACTTTTACGTCGGTTCGGTAATGCGTTCGTTCATCGGTCGGTAAAAATAAGGCCGGCGGAATTTGAAACAGCGAATGTATCGTAACGCCGCCCGCATTGAGCGCAGCAATTCCTGTGGGCGCTACAACGACCGCGTGTTTATGCGTGGTTTTAATGAGATGTTTGAGGAGTGTGGTTTTTCCTGTACCGGCTTTTCCAGTCAGGAAAACAGGATACTTCGTTTGATTTACAAAGCGAAGCAAATAACGAGCTTCGGGCGAAAAATCTTCCATTTTGGCGTGTATTAAAAAAGCTAAGATAATTATTTATCTCTGAAGTTCTTCTCTTCCGCCACGAACTACTTCTGCGTAAGCAAAAATTGTATATCCGAAACCAATCGGTCAATATCGGCATCTTTTGTACCGTCGTAAAATCCGCGAATGCGTCGCTCACGATCTACTAAAATTAAGTTTTCGGTGTGCACCATATCGTATAATTCGCTGCTGTTGGCTGTTTTTACGGCCAAATACGATTTACGTGCGAGGTAATAAATGTCTTCTTTTTTTCCTGTTACCAAATGCCACTTGTTGTCGATCACGCCTTTTTCGGTTGCGTATTTCCGTAAAACAGGAACCGAATCGATGTCGGGCATCACCGTGTGCGACAATAACAAAACCTCAGGATTGTCGCGAAACGCCGCTTGTACTTTTCCTAAATTTTTTGTCATAATCGGACAAATCGTAGTACAGGTACAAAAGAAAAAATCGGCAACATAAATTTTACCTTCAAAGTCACGCTGACTGATTTTCTTGCCGTTTTGATTTGTGAACGACCAGTCGGCAATCTTGTGCGCGCGTCCGATGTGCTGTACCGTTGAATCGACCATTTCCGGATTTACATCAGCCGGACTAAACACGGGTAGTCGCTCGCTCGGTTTTAAAAACTGATACGCCGTTGTCAGGAAAACAGCAGCAAAGACCAGCATGCTGATGATAAAAATTCGATAACGCTTCCAGATATTCACCGCGAAATTTTTTGCAAAATTACGTGAAGGCAAGGCCTACTGCCATACGATTTCCGCACTTTTTGACAAACTTAACAGAATGTGAACCCTTGTTTAGATACATTTGTTACTTTATCACAAATTGTTATGAGATATATAGTTGCACTTTTATGTATGAGCAGCCTTGCACTGGCTCAAACTCCGGGAATTAATCTTAATTTGATGGATCGAAACGTAGCTCCTCAACAAGATTTTTTCAGATTTGTTAACGGGAAATGGCTCGACAATACCGAAATCCCAGCCGATAAAACCCGTTGGGGAAGTTTTGACGAATTGCGCCAAAATACCGACAAGGATATGTTGGCAATTATCAACGACGCTTTAGCTTCGAATACGTACGCGGCAGATTCTGATCAAGGAAAAGCCTTGGCGTATTACCGCAGCGTTTTGGATTTAAAAACTCGAAATGCACAAGGATTTAAACCCTTAAAACCTTTTTTCGAGAAAATCGATAAAATCAAATCGGTTGCCGACCTCCAAAACTACTTGCAAGAAATGGAACCGATAGGCGGCGGTGGTTTTTTTGGAATGGGAATTAGTGCCGACGAAAAAGATTCAAATAAAAACACTTTAAAAGTTTATCCAGGTAGTTTGGGATTACCCGATCGCGATTATTACGTTTCGCAAGAAGCCGATTCGAAAGATAAGCGCGAAAAGTATAAAAATCACGTAGCGCGAATGTTGCAAATGGCAGGTGTAAAGAACAGTGAAAAAGCTGCTGCCGACATTCTTGCACTTGAAACCGCCATGGCCGAGTCGCAATTTACACGTGTTGAGCGCCGCGACCGCCGTTTGTCGTATAATCCGATGACCGTTGCCGAATTACAAAATTTGGTGCCTGCTTGGAATTGGAAAGGATATCTGGCAAAAGCAGGTATAAATACCGATAACCTGATTGTTACGCAGGTGAAATTCATGAAAGAGCTCAACAACATTTTACTCGCGAAGAACACCGAAGCATGGAAAGGGTACTTGAAATGGACGCTCATTAACCGTCATTCTGGAAAATTGTCGGAAGCAATTGAAACCGCAAATTGGGAGTTTTACGGTAAAACCTTAACTGGCGCACTTAAAGAACGTCCGCTCGACGAACGCGCGTTGTCAATAGTTAACGGAGCTTTGGGCGAGGCACTCGGAAAACTGTACGTAGAGAAAAAATTTCCGCCGGAAGCAAAAGCAAAAGCGCAGAAAATGATCGCGAATGTGATTAAAGCTTTTGAAAACCGAATCAATAATTTGCCGTGGATGTCGGCCGAAACACGTAAAAGTGCGATCGCAAAGCTCGAGAAGAGCCGCGTAAAAATTGGTTATCCCGACAAATGGAAAGATTATAGCGCTTTGGTGGTAAAATCGCCAGAAAAAGGCGGTACGTATTTCGAAAACAGTTTGGCTTTAGCGCGCTGGCGTTATGCAGAAAATGTAGCCGATTTGCAGAAACCTGTTGATAAAGACCGCTGGGGCATGTCGCCTCAAACGGTAAATGCGTATTACAATCCGTCGTACAACGAAATTGTGTTTCCAGCGGCTATTTTGCAACCGCCGTTCTACGATTACAAGGCCGATGAAGCGGTGAACTACGGCGGAATTGGAGCAGTAATCGGTCACGAAATTTCGCACGGTTTCGACGATTCGGGTGCGCGCTACAATGCCGAAGGAAATTTGGTTGATTGGTGGACACCCGAAGATTTAAAGCAATTTACAGCCTTGACTGGAGCGTTGGCCGATCAGTACAGCAAGTTAGAGCCTATTCCAGGGACGTTTGTCGACGGAAAATTTACTTTAGGTGAAAATATCGGAGATTTAGGTGGTGTTAGCGCGGCGTACGACGGTTTGCAGTTGCATTTGCAGCAAGAAGGTCGCCCGGCAAATATCGATGGTTTTACGCCAGAACAACGGTTTTTCATCTCTTGGGCAACGATTTGGCGTTCGAAAATGCGCGACGAAGCTATGAAAAATATGGTGAAAACCGATCCGCATTCTCCAGGTCAGTACCGCGCTTATGTGCCATTGATGAACGTCGATGCATTTTACAAAGCGTTCGATGTGAAACCCGGAGATGGCATGTATTTAGCGCCTGATCAGCGTGTTAAGATTTGGTAGGGCGCGCCGGCAAAACTATTTAGTGGAAAAAATTACGGTTTTGCCGTCCCGTTTTCCGCTGTAGTCCTCGCCCCAAGGAAACCTTGGGGCTGTGGGCTGCCGCTGCAACCGGTCGCGCAGAAAAACGTCTTTGAACCTGAGTTCGATTAAAAATTTTTGTCAGATCGCTTTAAATCAAAAAATTATGAAATCAAATAGCAATGGAAAGGAGCAGCTTCCACACTAAACAGATAAACGGCTGCCTACTTCGTTAGATTTTTTTGCGATACTACAGTATCCCAATAAAAATCCGCCTGTTATACCAATTGGATCTATAAAACAGCCTAATAAAAAAATGTTTTTAAGCCATAACTGCTTTAAAAAAATTTTCCGTAGCGCAGCTATGCAACATTTTTTTGCATTGTTCTGCCTCAAAAACAACCTTTTTTCTTTAGCCTATTTTACAGTCCCAATTGGTATTTATTCAACCATTTCTCTGTTTTCTGACCGCAATTTTTAAATCGAACTCAGGTTCTGAACCTATGGAATCCAACTACATTTCGTTTAAGTCTCGAAAAGGTTTTATACTTCCGCTCGTTACGGTATTTTTTGCAGCTTGTACCATCACAGCTTTTTATGAAGGAATCGGCTTTTTCAACGTGTTTTTAAGCGGCGGATTTTTCTTGTTCATCTTGCTTTTGACTTTAAAACTCGAATACCGAATTACCGAGAAAGAATTGCAAATCAAGTGTTTGTTTTTGTACAACCTCAAAATCCCAATCGAAAACATACGAGAAGTTCGCCCGAGTCGCGACCTCAGCAGTTCGCCTGCGCTCAGCTTGAATCGTTTGCGCATTCGCTACAATAAATTCGATGATATTTTGATTTCACCACAAAATCAAGATCAGTTTATCGCCGAGCTTCTCGCAAGAAATCCGAATATTTTCTACAATCCGAAAAGAGAGTAAACGCCAGCGGAACGCTTCTGTCCCGATAGCAATCGGGACTATTCCGATAGCTATCGGAACTAACTTCTCTAAAAGACAGGTTTTCTTCTAGATTAATCGAAATCAGTACGCAATTTTACGGTAACGATTTTTGCAGCCCGGATAGAGGCGGCATCCTTTTTTTGGAGCTTCGCGGAATAAAAAGATACAGCCGAAAGCCGGAAATGCTGCCCAAATAAAAAAGAAATTCAGCCTTCGACACACCCAACCCCAGACGATTCGCGGGTTCAGACGGGCAAAACAACACTTTAAGTGGTGAATTCATCGATTCCGATAGCTATCGGGACTAGTTTCCCCTAAAACGATACGTAAAATGGTGGACGTCGCGACGTCTTTCCCGATAGCTATCGGGACTCAAATCTCAATACTGCAAAAATTCCGCTTTGCGACCTTTGCGTAAATCTTCGCGTCCTTTGCGGTTAACCCTTCAATACGCCGCCTTTGACCCGCTCAGGCACCAGCTTTTATAGCGCACAGATAACACCGAAGCTCACAGATTATTTCGGAATGTAGAACTGTTGAG
>NZ_JBMLTK010000077.1:0-1726 GCF_049240005.1 Flavobacterium sp.
TGTATCTCACAACGTTAATTTTAACGGAATGACCGAGCTATTAACTGCGAGTTCATCAATTATTCCGGGAAGGACTTACCACGTAAAATTAGTGATCGCCGACAGACAAGACACCTCATACGACAGTGCAGTTTTTATTCAGGGTGGTTCCTTTCTGCAAGGTCCGCCGAGCTGTATTGATAAAATAGAATTAATAGCTTTTTACGACCTTAATAATGACGGAGAACAACAAGACACCGAACCGCTTTTCTCAAACGGTTAGTTCTCGTATACGGTTAACGATGCAACAGAGCCCGTCAATATTCAAAGTCCAATAGGTAAGTTTAATTTATTCGATCAATCGGCTGGTGATAACACGTACGACATTTCCTATCAAATCAATCCTGAGTATTTGCCTTATTATACTTTGGCAACAAGCGCATATAGCAATATGTCTATCCCATTGGGTAGCGGTACGCAAACCATAAAGTTTCCGATAACTATTGTCCAAACTTTTGCTGATGTAAGCGCTTCCGTAATTCCTTACCAAGCGCCAAGAGCCGGAGATATTGGCAAACTTAAAGTACAAATAAAGAACAACGGCAACGGAACTGCCACTGGAACGCTCTCTTTCCAAAAACCAAATATTGCAACAATTAACAATGTTTCGCCTTCAGTGCAACTAAATACTACTGGCTTTTCCGTTGATTACGCAAACCTTCTTCCAAATGAAATTAGATCGTATCTAGTTACCTATTCCATTCCTCCAATTCCACAAGTTAATATCGATGATGTTTTAACTTCTAGTGCCCAAGTAAGCAATTCAAACGACGCTTTTATCAACGATAATAACGCAAGTTTAGAACAAATTGTTGTAGCTGCCTACGATCCGAACGACAAGCAAGAAAAACACGGAGGAAGCATCGAATTTGCAAGTTTTTCAGAAAATGATTACCTAGAATACACCATTCGTTTTCAAAATACTGGAACCGCAAATGCTATTAATGTACGTATCGAAGATATACTTGGTCCGCAATATAATCTGGAATCGTTACGTATGATCAGTGCCAGTCACACCTACTACATGCAGCGCATTGGCAACGAAGTGAAGTGGTTTTTTGATTTCATCCAATTGCCTGGTGCAGTGCAAAGTCCGGCTGAAAGTATTGGTTACCTAACTTTTAAAATCAAATTGAATCCTGGTTTCACTATGAATGATGTGATCACCAACACCGCTGCCATATATTTCGACACCAATCCGCCGATAATTACAAACACACATACAACGGTATTTTTCGAAAACTTATCTGTTAATCAGCCTCTAAATGAGCTGTTGCAGATTTATCCAAATCCGGCTAAAACGCAAGTCTTTTTCAATTTACCATCAGAAACCATCGAATCGATTGAGATTTACGATTTAACTGGAAAATGCGTTGTCAAAAAATCGGTGAACGATCGTCAGTTTGAACTGAACACCGCAAATTTGTCACGCGGATTTTACTTGGTCAAAGTTCGCACAACAAGCGGCATTGAACTCAGCAAAAAGTTGGCTATAAATTAAAATCTTTATGCCGGCCGGGCGCATCCGCTGTTGCAACTCCACGTGCAGCTGTCGGCAACAGCAACGCGGCGGTACGGGCGTCCTTTGGTCGCCGTACCGCCGCGGCTGTTTTTACGCCTGCCGCACTTGCAGGGTTTCCACGTTGGCTGCTGCCGGAACAGCTTTCCCACTTAACGTTCGTTTCCG
>NZ_JBMLTK010000078.1:0-25995 GCF_049240005.1 Flavobacterium sp.
GTGCCGTTCTTCTGCGGAAGCTATAATATGGTTACGAAAGCCGAAGAATTTATGGCCAAAGCAAAAAAATAAACGAAAGTGAACTCCATAAAAAAATCCGACTGTAGCGTCGGATTTTTTATGGAATCGCTCGAATTACTTATTCATGTGTTGCATCTCGTAAACGAAGGTGTCTAAATCAACTGTTAACACCAATAAGGACAAAGCTTTGTCGACAATATACTTCACGTTGCCCGGTGTAAAACCAAGTGCGAGTGCAAAGCGTGTAAGAATTTCCTTTTGTTTCGGTCCGGCTTCGTTGTGCGCATAAACCATTCTGCTCAAATCGTAAAGACGCTCCAAACGTTGCGTGTGCAAATACGGCGGATTAATCGGGTATTTAAACGGATTGGCAACGATCTCCGCATACTCATCTGCCGAAATCTCTAATTGATTCGCAAGCTTATCTAAAAATGCTTTTTCTTCGGTATCCAACACGCCGTCTTCCATGGCAACGCGCACAATCGAGGCAAAATGACCCTTATTTCTGTCTTTAAACCCACTATCGAATAAATCTGAAATCGACATACTTAAAATTTTGTGTTATCCGACAAATATAAACGATTTTAACGGGCAGGCTAACGAAGTTTAACCGAGGTTTAGCATAATTTTTATTTCAATTCGCGTAGAATAAAATCGACTATTTTTCCGCAATCCGAGATTTTTGTAAGTTTACCTCCCAACTACTACTGAAATGACCGATTTTCTCGTTTTTTTTGAGATTGGCCTCCGCCATGTGCTCGACGTAAATGCCTACGATCACGTACTGTTTCTCATCGCACTAACTATTCCCTATTCGTTTTCCGACTGGAAACGCGTTCTGCTACTCGTGACCTTCTTTACAATTGGTCACACACTTTCGCTGTTGTGTTCCGTTTTGGGATTAATAGCCATCAGAGTTGACGTTATCGAGTTCTTAATTCCAGTAACCATTTGTATCACAGCACTTTTTCATCTTTTTACAGCCGGAAAAAACTCAAAAAAAGAAAGCATTTCTGTGGTTTCTATCATAACCGTGGTTTTTGGTTTAATTCACGGATTGGGATTTTCGAATTACTTTAACGGCTTATTGCCCGGAAAACCTTCCGAAAAAATACTTCCTTCTCTCGAATTTGCACTGGGTATCGAAGCCGCACAAATCATAGTTGTTTTAGTGGTGCTTGTACTCGCGTACATCGTACAAACCTTCTTCCGATTTTCCAAAAGAGACTGGTGTTTAACGGGTTCTGCATTTGTTTTAGGAGTTGTACTTCCTATGCTAATCGCAGCAAAATTTTGGTAGCTTTACGCTGAGAAAATTCGTTTCCGTTGAATACAGAAAAAATTAACAAATACGACAAAGCTTATCTGCGAATTGCTTCGGAATGGAGCAAGCTGTCGTATTGCAAACGCAAAAAAGTTGGCGCTATCATCGTGAAAGACCGAATGATAATCTCCGATGGTTACAACGGTACGCCTAGCGGATTTGAAAATTGCTGCGAAGACGATGAAGGGCTAACCAAATGGTATGTTTTGCACGCCGAAGCCAACGCCATTCTAAAAGTTGCGCGATCTACACAAACCTGCGACGGCGCCACGCTCTACATTACGTTGTCGCCCTGCAAGGAGTGTAGTAAACTCATTCATCAAGCCGGAATTAAGCGCGTAGTGTACCAAAACGGATACCGAGACGATGCCGGACTCCAATTTCTTGAGCGCGCTGGTGTCGACATCATTCAAATAGAAGACTTCTCCGAATTATGAAAATTTCTAAAGTTTACGTTCCCGTAGTGTTGTTTGCTGTGCTGGTGTTGGGGATTTTACTGGGTACAATTTTAGACTTTCCCAACAAACCAAATTCACTTTCGTCGAAAGACAAAATCGATCGTTTACTACAAGTTATTGGCAACGAATACGTTGATAGCGTTGCAACCGATACACTTGTCGATAAAGCCATCAGTCAGCTATTGCAACAACTCGATCCGCATTCGGTTTACATCAATGCGTCGGAAATGACACAGGTGAGCGAAGAACTCAGCGGCAATTTTGTCGGAATCGGAATTTCGTTCATGATGCTAAAAGACACCGTAACCGTCACTAAAACGCTCGACGGCGGACCAGCACTCGCAGCCGGACTCAAAGCCGGTGATAAAATTCTCTTCGAAGGAAAAAACAAACTCTACGGACGAAAACTCGCAACCGACTCCCTATTTAAATACCTTAAAGGCGAGCCCAATAGCGAAGTTCGTTTGAAAGTATTCCGAAAAAGCCAAAACAAAATATTGAACTTTCAGTTTAAGCGGAAGCAGGTTCATATTTCCAGCATTGAAGCCGAGGTACTCCTACCCAACCGAACTGCCTACATCAAAATCTCAAAGTTTGCCGAAGACACGGCTGCCGAATTTTCCGCCGCTTTGAAAAAACTTCTCCGTCAAGGCGCAACTTCACTAATCATCGATTTGCGCGGCAACGGAGGTGGCTACATGGAACAAGCTGTTTCGATTGCCGACGAACTGCTTCAAAAAGATTTGCTTATCGTTTACACCAAAGCAAAAGACGGCAAGAAAGATAGCAGTATTGCCAAAAGCGGCGGATTATTCGAAAAAGGAAAACTATCGGTTTTAATTGATGAATACAGCGCTTCAGCTAGCGAAATTATTGCCGGCGCAATACAAGATAACGACCGCGGAACGATTATCGGCCGACGCTCGTTCGGAAAAGGCCTCGTGCAACGGGAAATTGGTTTCGAAGACGGATCGGCCGTGCGACTCACCATTGCGAGATACTACACACCAACCGGACGAAGTATTCAAGGTCCGTACAGCAAAGGAACCGAAGCCTATTACGAAAGTTTTGAAGATCGGTTAAGCAACGGCGAACTTTTTGTGAAAGACTCGATTAAACTGAGTAAACTCGAAAAGTTCAAAACTCCAAAAGGAAAAATTGTGTACGGCGGTGGAGGCATTGTTCCCGATGTTTTTGTGGCGCTCGATTCAAATCTCGATAAAGAACGCTTGCTCTTGTTGTTGCAATCGCCTATTCCTGGAAATTTTCTTTTCGAAAAGTGGGACAGCTTTAAATACGATCGGTCAAAAATTGCAGCATTGCCGGTAAACGAGCGCTTAGTAACCGATTTTATAACCTACGCCAACGAAAACGGATTCGAGTTAAAAACCGATGCATCCGACCGAGCGCGTATTGGCACGTACTTGCAAGCCGAGAAAATCCGTTTGTTGCAAGGCGACACAGCTTATTGGCAATTCATACTGCCGCAAATCCCGATGATTCAGGCCGCAGGAATTTCGAACTAGTTTTTTTGGGCGCGCCGGCAAACGAGTCGTCGCTAGGCAAAAGTGGTTCACGCCGTCACGTGTTCCGCTTTATCTTTTTTGCATACAAATAGTGGAAAAACCGTAGCGCAAAAAAGGATGCCACTCCACCCGTTCGCGCGGGAAAGCTGCGCAAGAGAAAAAGCGAAAAAAGCGAAAAAAGTAAAAGAAGTGAAAAAATGAAAAAAAAATAGAAAGAAGCGCAAAAGAAATAGTAAAGAAATGCAAGATCAACTTTCGACACGCTCAGGGGCCGAGGGAGCACAATGTTCCACGAAGTTTTTCACAATGTGGGCAACGCCGCCTCCGACCCAATCACGTACCAGCTTTTTAAGCGCACAGAAAACACTGAACCTCACAGAATTTTGCGCAATATGGTACTATTGAGGAAAACACAGAACGTGTCAAGCCAACAAAAAACCGTACCATCCTTCGACACGCTCAGGTTCCAACGAATTGCGATCGCGCGGATTTGAAATCCGTGCCTTAAACAATTGTTGGCAACGCTACTTCGGTAACGACACCCGCAGCCCGGATAGAGGCGGCATACTTTTTTTGGAGCAACGCGGAATAAAAAGATACAGCCGAAAGCCGGAAATGCTGCCCAAATAAAAAAGAAATTCATCCTTCGACACGTCAAACCACCAACGATTCGCGGGTTAGGCGGGAAAACGACACGTTAACTGGTGAAATCATCGATCCCGAAAGCCATTGGGACTATCTTCTAAAATAAGCCTTCGACAAGCTCAGGCACCGACGACTTGTGAGCTACGTTAGACAAAGATAGCAGTCATTTGCACGGCGGCAATTAAGAGTACGTGAATTTTCGAAATTCCTATATCTAATGGTTCTACCCTTTAATCTGCTTCAACGACGTTTTAATTCCTTTTATTAACGACGAGCTAAAACCTTCGTGCTCCATTTCGTTTAAGCCCACTATCGTGCAGCCTTGTGGTGTAGTTACTCGATCGATGAGTTGTTCCGGATGTACTTTTTCTTGCATCAATAATTCGGCTGCGCCTTTAACTGTTTGCGCTGCAATGGCTAAAGCTGTTTGTGCGTCGAAGCCAATTTCAATACCGGCTTGCATCGATGCTCGGATGTAGCGCAAGGCATAAGCTGTACCGCAAGCGCCAAGAACTGTAGCTGCATCCATCAATTTTTCTTCAATTTTTGGAGCTGTTCCCAAAGCACTAAACAATTCACTCACCACATTTGCTGCTTCGCGCGCCGGTTCTCCTGCTGCGATACACGTAGCCGAAGCATTAAATTGTGCCGCAATATTCGGCATGATACGAACTACGTTTTTAGTATGCTGCGTAAGCGCTTGCAATCGCTCCAACGACAAACCACTTACCGCACTGGCAATAATGGTATTTGCCGAAAAGGGCATAAGATTTTCAATAACGGCTTCTGCCTGATGTGGTTTTATAGTTAGGATAATTAAATCGGCTGAAGTTGCATATTGCTTGGAATCTGTAGCTGTTGCTATACCGCGATCGTGTAAATAGGCAATTTTAGCAACATCTCGGCGTGTGACGGTAATGGTGTGCGTTGGATAGGCATTTCGTAAACCAATGGCAATGGCCGTACCCAGATTTCCGCCGCCAACAATTAAAATATTCATACGTTTGGGTTTTCACCAAAAGTAATCGATTCAGCGTCAGAAGCCAAGTATCAGTTTCGCAATGGTGAAATAAATCATAATCCCGCAAATGTCGTTACTTGTGGTGATAAACGGACCCGTAGCCAAGGCAGGGTCGATACCCGCTTTGTTCAACAACAAAGGCACAAACGTACCGATAAGTGAAGCAATTACGATTACCGAAACCAGTGCAATGGTAACAATCATTCCTATAACCGAGTCGACACCAAGCAAAAAGTGTGTTCCAAGTAGCAAAACGCCCGCGAGAATTAAACCGTTAAGTAAGCTCAACGAAATTTCTTTGAGCAACCGATTAAACAACGAACCGCTCAACGTATCGTTTGCCAAACCTTGAACAATAATTGCCGACGATTGTACGCCTACATTTCCGGCCATCGCGGCTATCAGTGGAGTGAAGAAGAAAAGAGTGCCGTGTTCTTTCATTGCACCTTCAAACAACCCTAAAACATGAACCGTGATAAAACCGCCTAATAGCGCCAAAACCAACCAAGGTAAACGCGCTTTGGTGAGTTCCCATACGCTGTCGTCGGCCTCAACGTCTTGCGAGATACCTGCCGCCAACTGGTAATCTTTGTCGGCTTCATCTTTAATTACGTCTACGATATCGTCGATGGTAATCCGACCTACCAAGCGGCCCAATTCATCAATTACGGGTATGGCTTCTAAGTCGTATTTCTGCATGATACGCGCCACTTCTACGTCGGGCGTGTCTACTTTCACAAAGTTTAATTTGCTGATGTACACGTCGCTAATCGGCGTTTTGGTTGAGGTGGTGAGCAAGTCTTTTAGGGAAAGCCGGCCTTTTAAACGGTCTTCGTCGTCCACAACGTAAATCGAATGTACACGCGAAATGTTCTCCGCTTGAATCCGCATTTGTTTCACGCAAGTAAGCACATTCCAGTTTTCGTTGACTTTCACCAACTCTTTGTGCATGATACCACCGGCAGTATTCTCGTCGTAACGGAGCAGTTCTACAATGTCTTTAGCGTGCTCAACGTCTTGTAACTCCGAAATTACCTCTTCTTTTTTGCTTTGCGACAGCTCGGCAATAATATCGGCCGCATCGTTGGTTTCCAGTTCGTCGAGCTCTTCGGCGATTTCCTTCGGTGAAAGTCGGTTAAGAATGTTTTCCCGAAGATCGTCTTCGAGTTCTAGAAGGATTTCGGCTGTTTTTTCGGAATCTAAAACGCGGAAAATATAAGTAGCTTGCTCAAAATCGAGTTCGTCGAGAATTTCGGCAATATCGGCGTGGTGCAATTCATTTAAAATAGACTCGAGTTCCGAATCTTGGCGGGTTTCAATGAGTTGCTCAAAGCGCGATATTAAATCTTTACTGATTTTGAATTCCATCGTTTCCTATTTTTTGGCAGAGTTCGATAAATTCGCCGACCGACAGTTGCTCCGGACGCTTGTCAAAGATACTATCTAATCGTAAACCGTCCGACAAAGCGAGCGATTTTAAACTATTTCTTAATGTTTTGCGTCGCTGACCAAAAGCTGTTTTCACTACAGTAAAAAACAATTTTTCGTTGCAAGGAAGCGTAAAATTTTCTTTTCGAGTGAGTTTCAAAACACCACTTTTCACTTTCGGTGGCGGATTGAATACATTTTCAGAAACGGTAAATAGGTATTTGGCGTCGTAAAAAGCTTGCACGAGTACCGATAAAATTCCGTAGGTTTTGGAACCTTCGCGTTCGCAGATGCGTTCGGCAACTTCTTTTTGAAACATCCCTGAGAATTCCGGAACAAATTGTCGGATTTCTAACATTTTGAAAACAATTTGCGAGGAAATGTTATACGGGAAGTTTCCGATGATGGCGAAGGCTTGGCGATCGAAAAACGCGGTGATGTCTGTTTTGAGAAAATCTGCCGACAAAATTCGGTTTTCTAGTTCGGGATAATGTGTTTTTAAATATGCAACCGATTCGGTATCGATTTCAATAACCGAAGTTTTAAAGCCTTCGTTTTTAAGCAGATATTTCGTAAGAACACCCATGCCCGGTCCAATTTCAAGTACGTGATCGTAACCGGTTCCGCTAAGGGTTTCGGCAATTTTCTGAGCTACATTCTCGTCGGTGAGAAAGTGCTGCCCGAGGTGTTTTTTAGCGGATACTTTTTGCATGAAACGGAATTAAGTATTTTGGTAAAAGTCTTCTACAACTTGAAGTTCGGTGCGAAATGCGAGCATTTTATCACCAAAAAGTTTAAGTCCGTCTTGGCGCAAGCGCGGCGCATCGTGGCGGTAATAGCTTTCCAAATCGCTGCGATTTTGGGCTGTGTACAGTACGGCGTACGTGGTTGCGCCTTCGGGTTCTTCCACCAAAACTTTCACCAATCGGGCAGCAATAAACTTTCCGGTTGCTAAAACTTCGGGAATATGAGTTTCTTTCATCCAGCGCAGCCACTGGTCGTGAATGGATTTATCCACGTTGCAGGTTACATTATAAATAATCATGGGTTAAAGATTTTTATCGCCACGGAGTAAACGGTAGCGCTTCCGTGCATCCACAAAAAAGATGGAGTCGGGATGATTGAAAATAACCTTTTCGTAAAAACTTTTCGCCTTTTCGGCATCAGCCAAACGCTCTTCGTAAATCAGTCCCGAAGCATACAAAGCTTCATCGAGATAAACGCTTTCTGGAAAGTTCGAAATAATGGTTGAATAGTAGGTTAACGCATCGTTGTATGCGCCGGTTTCGTTGAAATAATTGCCAAGACGAATGTTTGTAACGTCGAGTATTTCTTGTGTTTTGTTGTTTTTCAATAAACTTTGAAGAATCTCAAGCGCCAACGTATTTTTTCTGCGATACAGGAAAAAATCGGCTTTAGCTAATTGCTTTAAGTCGGTTTGTGTCGAATCGGCAACGGTATTGTCGCTGATCAGCAAAAACATTTCCAGCGCGTCGTTGGCGATGAGTTGCGTAGAAGCGGATTTTAGTGCTTTGAATTGTTGTTGCGCCCAGGTAAAATCGCCTTGATAGTAGCTTGTTTTAGCCGCTTTTAAATTGGCTTCGTGTCCGATGGCGTCGTTTTTAAAATCTTCCGAAACTTGCGCGTAATAGAGTAAGGCTTGGTTAAACTTCTCGTCGAACAGTAAAATGTCGGCCATATTCATTTTAATCTCGGCAATTTCCGTGCGATTAAGCGGCATTTTCAAAGCATCTTTCAAAATTTGAATACCCATATTCGGATTTTCTTTATTGAATGCTTCGAAATTTGCTTGGATGAGCAACAACGGATAAGCTATGGCGCTTCTTCCGAACTCTGCATATAAGGCCGCGAAATTGGCATCGATTGCCGGATAATCGGCTGGTTTCGCTCTGTTAATCGTATCTGAAAGCAAAAACGTCTTGGCATCAATAATTAAATCAACGTCGGTTGTATTGGCAAGTACGAATTCGTACACACCTTTTGCGGTTTCTACATCATCATCTTCATAAGCTAAGTTTGCCAAATTGAGGATGTTGTAAAACACGTCTGGATTTCTTTTGAAAATCGCTTTTTGCTGAACAAATGCCTTGTCGTATTCTTTAAGTTGAATGTAAAACCAGCTTAAGAATTCGTTCCAGAAAATGTCTGGATCTTTTTGCGAACGCTGAATGAGTGCTTTCCGTAGGGCTGCTGTAAAGGTTTCATCGCCTTTATCTTCACCCATCATAAACCGACTGAGTTGCATTTGTATGCTAATTTGCATCGTCGGATTTTTCTTCGCTTCATCAAGAAATTTCTCGATCATTAAATCGGTTTTTCCTTGCTGTCCGTAGATAACTGCGATTTGGAAATTAAAGTTTAAGCGCGGATCGGCTGTTGTAGCCAATTCATATACTTGCAGTGCGTAGTCGAGCAGCACATATTTTTCGAAACTGTTGGCAACAGCGTAAACTTGAACCGGATTTTTGCGAACTGTTTCAACGGCTAATTGGTAATTCTCTTTTGCTTTTGCCTCTTCTTTTTTGGCCGCGTAGAGGTAGCCTAAATCTACGTAAAGGTTAGGTTGTTTGTAACGTTGCAAGCGCTCTTTCAGCAGCGTTTCGGCTTTGTCGAATTGCTTAAGTTGCTGTAAGCTTTCAATCAGGCGTGCAAAATGTCCGTTATGTCCCGGATTTTTCGCGAACAATTCTTCGTAGCTGAGTACGGCTTTTTCGAAATCGCCTTTTTCGAAATACTGCGCAGCAATTTGTTCGTTTTGTGCAAACGAAGTCAGCGAAAAAAGACAAAGCAGTATCCAAAAATATTTTTTCATATGCGTTCTAAAAAGCTAACGAAACTGCCGGCGAAACCGTATATGTACTTACGAAATAATGTCGAATCCGGTGTATTTGCGAAGTACTTCTGGAATTACGATTCCGTCTGGTGTTTGGTAATTCTCCAAAATTCCTGCCAAAACACGTGGCAACGCTAACGAAGATCCGTTTAGTGTGTGCGCCAAGTGATTTTTTCCGTCTTCGTCGCGGTAGCGCAATTTCAAACGGTTTGATTGGAAGGTTTCGAAATTAGAAACCGAACTGATTTCCAGCCAACGACCCTGCGCGGTGGAATATACTTCAAAATCGTAGGTCATGGCAGAAGCAAAGCCCATGTCGCCGCCGCACAAACGCAAAATTCGATACGGCAATTTTAATTCTTCCAAAATTTCTTTCACATGTTCAACCATGCCTTCCAAAGCAGCGTACGAATTTTCGGGTTTTTCGATGCGTACAATTTCCACTTTATCGAATTGGTGCAAACGATTTAAGCCGCGAACGTGCGCACCCCAAGAACCGGCCTCACGACGGAAACAAGGTGTATATCCGGTGGCTAGAACGGGAAGTTCGTTGCTTTTGAGAATGACATCTCGGAAGATGTTCGTCACGGGAACTTCGGCTGTTGGAATGAGGTATAAATCGTCTTTAGCAGCATGATACATTTGACCTTCTTTATCGGGAAGTTGCCCAGTACCGTACGCCGACGCTTCGTTTACCAAATGTGGAACCTGAAATTCTTGGTAACCTGCATCGATGTTTTTATCGAGGAAGTAACTGATCAGTGCGCGTTGCAATTTGGCGCCTTTACCTTTGTATATTGGGAAGCCCGGACCTGTAATTTTGGTTCCGAGTTCGAAATCGATAATGTCGTATTTTTTGATCAAATCCCAGTGTGGAACCGCATCGGCACTAAGTTCAGGGATGATCCCCCAGGTGAAAACCACTTCATTATCGTCGGCACTTTTTCCGGGAACTACTTTATCGGCAGGCGTGTTGGGCAAGCTATACAGCAAGGGTAAAAGAGCAGCTTGCAACTCGTCGAGTTTCTCGTACAGTTTTTTGCTCTCTTCTTTCAGGTGAGCGGTTTTTTCTTTGAGAATTTGAGCTTTAGCGTTTTCGCCCGATTTCATCAAATTTCCGATGTCTTTTGCAAGGGCATTGGCTTGGGTAAGCACTTCGTCGAGCGCCAGTTGCGTTGCTTTTCTGTTGTCGTCGAGTGCCAATATTTCTTCAACTGTTTTCGTGGCATCGATATTTCGTTTGGCCAAGGCAGCAAGCACTTTGGCTGTATTTTCGCGGATGTAAGTTGTTTGTAGCATTTGAAAAAATTGTAAAGCGTGCAAATTTAACTAAAAAGCCGTGTGTATAGTTGGTAAACTGCGTGCAAAAGTGTTCGTTTTGAATGAACGGCGGTCTTGTTTTTTGTTTTGAATGAATTGGAAATCGATGCTTTTTGTTGCTTGATGGCGGAATTTTTACTCAATCATTTAATAATTAGTTACTTAACGAATTTAATTCGATTTACTTTTTTTAGAATTTTGGATGTCTTTTCGTGTTACGAGTTTGATTGCCTGATTTGTGTTTTTCGTTTGGTTTTTGAGATCGAGCTGAAAAATCGGAAAGACGGTTGGCGCTTCAAACGCATTTTCTTTGGTGAAAACTTTGAATTTTGAGCAGGGGTATACTATATACTGGGAAGTACCACCCCCGCCCCGTAATGCGAAGTTACAAAACAAATTTTCCTACCATTACGGGTTTTCCGTAAATTTTTTAGGAAGTATTAAGCATAAAGATTGGAGTCCCGATAGCTATCGGGAAAGACTTTGCGACGTTCGCCACTGAACGTTTCGTTTCGGGGAAGCTAGTCCCGATAGCCATCGGGGTCGTGACGTTCACCATTACACGTATCGTTTTGCCCAACCGAACCCACGTATCGTTGGTGCCTGAGCCTGTCGAAGGCTGAGTGCAAAGTTCGCAAAGGGAATTTTTTTAATCTTTCAATCTCGAAATCTTTTTAAAATTATGGTTTTTCCGTAAAATTTATTTCCGAGAATTTCGTACGTGGGAATCGCTCCCCATCCCACCCGCCCCCATCGAGGCGAAGTTTTGAAAAAAAATCGACATACCATTACGGGGTTTCCGTAAATTTTTGGGTTTTTCGGGGAAGAAAATCGGTTCGGATTTTATAGTTACGGATTTTTCGCCTTAGGGATTGGAGCAGAAATGAGCTGCCGTTGCCTGCGAAAGCGCAAGCTGGTTTTACGGCGACCAGCGGAAGCCGAAAAAGCAGCAATTGCGCTAGCGGGCAACCAAGCGAATTGCCGCGAAAGCCCGGCGCACCTTAGCGACGGCCGAGGCAACGAGGCAACGCAATCAAGAAGCGCAAGGCCCACAAACAAACAATGAACTTTGGACCTATACCTCTCATAAATAGTGTGTACGCAACGGATATACTTCTTTGTTATCTTTGAAAAAATTTTTCCCCATGAAGAAGCTGCTTTTTTGCGCGCTGCTTTCCACTTTTGGCGCCTGGGCACAACACGGAATTGACTTTGAAATTTCGGACGCTGAAGCGCGTGCGGCCCAGAGTTTAGTTTCCTTTCAAGCAAACAGTAACACCACGAATTACGACGTGAAGCATCAAACGTTGAATTTTACCGTTGATCCAGCGCAGTATTTTATTAGCGGCGTGGTGACAACCGATTTTATTCCAACTACTACGTTAACGCAAATGACTTTTGATTTGTCGAACCAATTAACCGTTTCGCAAGTCACCTCAGGAAATGTTTCTTTAAACTTTACGCAGAATTTTAACGACGAACTTGTAATTACTTTTCCGACGGCACTTTCAGCAGGTGTGCAAAATAGCGTGACCGTAACCTATAGCGGTCAGCCTGCAACCGGCGAAGAAGCTTTTACGATTGATACGCACAACGGCATTCCGGTACTGTGGACGCTTTCGCAACCTTACGGCGCCCGCGATTGGTGGCCGTGTAAACAAGATTTAAATGATAAAATTGACTCTATAGATATTTATCTGAACACACCATCGCAGTATGTAGCTGTTGCTAACGGCTTGCAGGAATCGGTTGTTGTTAGTGGAAACACCAAAACGACGCATTTTTCACATAACTATCCGATTCCGGCCTACTTAATTGCTATTGCCGTAACAAACTATTCGGTTTTTAACCAAACGGCAGGGACTCCGCCAAACGATTTTCCGATTGTAAATTATGTGTATCCGGAAAGTTTAAGTACCGCGCAACAACAGCTTGCACTTACATTACCCATCATGAGTATGTTTGAAGATTTGTTTCAGACGTATCCGTACCACACTGAAAAATACGGACACGCACAATTTGGTTGGGGCGGTGGCATGGAGCACACAACCGTTTCGTTTATGGGGAATTTTAGTCGCGGATTAATTGCTCACGAACTAGCACATCAGTGGTTTGGAAATAAAGTTACTTGCGGCAGTTGGCAAGACATATGGTTAAATGAAGGATTTGCAACGTATTTGTCGGCTATGGTTATCGAGGCTTTTGATGGCGATGCCGCTTTTGTTGAGCACAAAACAGCGCTAACAAACTGGATTACCTCGGTAGCCGGTGGTGCGGTTTACTTAACGCCGTCTGAAACGAATAGTGTAAATCGAATTTTTAGCAACCGTTTGAGTTACAGCAAAGGCGCCATGGTTTTACACATGTTGCGTTACAAGTTGGGCGACAGTGTTTTTATCCAAGCGTTACGAAATTTCTTGAACGATCCTGCACTGGCTTTTAATTATGCCGTGACCTCACAGTTTCAGGACATTTGCGAAGCAACTTCGGGCACCGATTTACAAGAGTTTTTTAACGACTGGATTTACAATCAAGGATATCCAAGCTATTCGGTGGCGGTAACGTATTTGGGCAACAATCAGGCTAAAATTGTTCTAAACCAAACCCAGTCGCATCCATCGGTTAGCTTTTTCGAAATGCCTGTTGAAATTGGCTTGTTTAGCAGTACGGGCGAACAACAAATTGTGCGTGTAGAACACACAAGCAACGGACAAGAATTTATCGTTCCGGTAAACTTCCCTGTGATTGACGTGAGTTTTGACCCGAACCGCAATATCATCAGCCGAAACAATTCCATTACTTTAGGAACCGACAGTTTTCTGCTCAACCAAGTAGCTTTAGCGCCAAATCCGGCAACCGATTTTATGTCGGTTTCTATTCCTGAAGGATTGCAAATCGCCGAACTGGCTATTTACGACATACAAGGGCGATTAGTTGCCAATCCGCAAAATGCAGCACGTATTGATGTGCAAGCCTTAGCGTACGGCACGTATGTGTTAAAACTGCGTTCTAATTCGGGCTCGTCGGCGTCGTTTCAATTTATTAAGAACTAGCCGAAACCAGATTTAGCAATCGAATTTCATCGGTATTTAGATTAATATCGGCAACAGCCAACAATTCATTTAGCTGCGTTACCGATGTGGCACTGGCAATAGGAGCCAAAATAGTTTCTTGTTTGAGTAACCACGCCAATGCGATAGCCCCAGGAGTAGTATTGTGCGCGGCCGACAATGCATCGAGTGCACTTAAAATACGCATGCCGCGTTCGTTGAAATGGTTGGCAAATCGGCCGCCGCGGATACTTTTCTGAAGGTCGGCTGTACTGCGGTATTTGCCCGTTAAAAATCCGCTTTCCAAACTAAAATACGGAATGACTGCGAGCTGCAGTTCGGCACAGGTGTTTTGGAGTTCGCCCTCAAACTTTTCGCGCATATACAAATTGTAGTACGGTTGTAAGGTTCGGTACGGCTGTAGTTGTTGCGATCGAGCAATTTGAGAGGCTTCTTGTAGTCGATCGGCAGTAAAATTTGATGCGCCGATGTAGCGAATTTTCCCTGCTTGAATAAGTTCGTCGTAAGCGCGAAGTGTCTCGTCTTGCGCAGTTTCCGGATCGTCTTGATGACTTTGAAACAGATCGATGTAATCGGTTTTTAAATTTCGCAACGATTGTTCTACGGCCGATTTCAAATACGCGGCTTTCAAACCTATTTTTCCTTCGCCCATATCCATTCCGGCTTTCGTAGCAATGATAATTCTGTCGCGACTTTTAACATCCGACAACCATTTTCCGATGATTTTTTCCGATTCGCCGCCCACATGTCCAGGCGCCCACCGCGAGTAGATATCGGCGGTATCAATCATGTTAAAACCTTTGTCGATAAAGGCATTCAGAATTTGAAAGGAAGTTTTCTCATCGATGGTCCATCCAAAGACATTGCCGCCAAAAATGAGCGGTGCCGTTTTAAGTTCGGTGTTGGGAACAGATTTAAATTTGAGCATGAGCATTCAGAATTGAGTGAGCCTTGCGAAATTAACAAACTTTTACCGACTGCCGTTGTGCTTGCAGTTTTACTGCTGCATCAAAAAGATTACATTTGCGGCTCATTTAGAAGAAGATTCATGGAAATTGCTGTAAAATTTGGTCAGTTTTTGTTAA
The DNA here is from genome assembly GCF_049240005.1 of Flavobacterium sp. GTDB lineage: Bacteria > Bacteroidota > Bacteroidia > Flavobacteriales > Flavobacteriaceae > Flavobacterium. Next base: position 14,754 of record NZ_JBMLTK010000078.1, read on the forward strand.
GTCTGTCGCTGCTCATCGTTTTGCATGAGTTAGGACATTTTATTCCGGCCAAGATTTTTAAGACGAAGGTTGAGAAGTTTTATCTGTTTTTCGACGTGAAGTTTTCGTTGTTTAAGAAGAAAATAGGCGAAACCGTTTACGGAATTGGCTGGTTGCCGTTGGGTGGTTACGTGAAAATTGCCGGTATGATCGACGAATCGATGGATACCGAAACGATGAAGCAAGAACCACAGCCGTGGGAATTCCGATCGAAACCGGCTTGGCAACGACTCATAATCATGTTAGGAGGCGTAACGGTAAACTTTATTTTGGCTTTCCTTATTTACATTGGAATGGCTTACGCTTATGGCGATTATTACGTCAAAAACAGCGAAGTAAAAGACGGCGTTTGGGTTCAAAATCCTGTTGTGGAAAAAGCTGGAATTCAAACAGGCGACAAGATTCTCAGTATAGATAATAAGAAAGTAGATAAGTTTAGTTCGGCAATCATGTCTGATTTATTGATGGCAAAAACGGTCGAAATCGAACGTAACGGAACACCACAAACCATCACATTGCCGCAGAACTTTATTGGTCAGTTTATCGAAGCAGATAAGCGCAATGCTATTTCCTTAAGAATACCCTTTGCAGTTCGTGGCTTAGCCGACGATTCGAAGAATAAAGACGTCTTGAAGGCAAAAGACATTGTGGTAGAATTAAACGGACAACCCGTTAAATATTTCGATCAAGCGCCAAAAATTTTGGAAGCGAACAAAGGGAAGTCGATTCCAGGCGTTGTTTTACGCGATAATAAACGCGTTCCCGTGCAACTAAACGTAAATGCAGAAGGAAAATTGGGAGCTGCTCTAGGAGCTGTTCAAGAGGATAATCTACAGCGTTTAGGTTATTATAAATTCAGCAGAGTGTCGTATGGCTTTTTTGAGTCGATTCCGGTTGGGATCGATAAAGGAATCGAGCAGTTGGCTGGCTACGGCCGACAGCTGAAAGCGATTTTTACGCCAAGTACAGGCGCCGCGAAGGGCGTAGGAGGCTTTTACGCCATTTTTAATATATTCCCAGAAGAGTGGAGCTGGCAGGTTTTCTGGGATATCACAGCTTTGTTATCCATTATGCTTGGCGTCATGAATTTATTGCCGATTCCGGCGCTCGATGGCGGGCATGTAATGTTTTTGTTGTACGAAATGATCAGCGGCAGAAAACCGAGCGATAAATTTTTGGAGCGGGCACAAATGGTAGGCTTTTTCTTACTGATTGGTTTAGTGCTTTTTGCGAACGGCAACGACATTTATAAGCTATTTTTCAAGTAAAAAATGCACTTTATTTCGCAATTTTATTTTGTAGAATAAAAACAATAGCTATATTTGCACCGCTTTAATCGCAACCGCGTTAGGCAAGACATAAAAATATTTTCCTCCTTAGCTCAGTTGGTTAGAGCATCTGACTGTTAATCAGAGGGTCCTTGGTTCGAGCCCAAGAGGGGGAGCAGAAATCCTGATCAGTAATGGTCGGGATTTTTTGTTTACAGATTTTCCCACATTCAGATTTCCTTCAAAATCCATTCCTTAAATTGCAGCATGAAAATCCTGATTATCGAAGATGAAACTGAAATAGCGGACGGAATCAGAAACTATTTCAAGCCTAATGGCATCCATTGTGAGGTGGCGGCGAATTACAAAGAAGCGGTTTCGAAGATCGGTTCTTACGATTATGACTGCATCCTGCTTGACCTGATGCTGCCTGATGGTGATGGATTCGATATTTTACGGGAACTGAAGAAGGAAAACAAGACTGAGGGCGTAATCATTATTTCAGCAAAAGAAACGTTAGACTCCCGACTCGAAGGATTTAATCTCGGCGCGGACGATTATGTCACAAAGCCTTTTCATCTTGCAGAACTTCTTGTCAGGATGCAGGCGTTAATCAGACGTAAAAACTTCAATGGAAGCAATAATGTAGTTTTTAATGAGATTGTAGTTGACATCCTTTCAAAAACTGTTTCCGTGAATGGGAACAAACTGGATATCACTAAAAAGGAGATTGATTTGATGCTGTTCCTGATCGGAAATAAGAACAAGGTACTTTCCAAAGGCGCGATTGCGGAGCATCTTTCCGGAGACATGGCCGATATGCTTGATAATCACGATTTCATTTACGCACACATTAAGAACCTGAAGAAAAAACTGGCTAAGGCCGGAAGCGGGGATTACATTAAGACCGTTTACGGATTAGGATATAAATGGGAAGATGGCTAAAAAATTACTCAACAAAAGCACCGGGAATATCCTGATTTTTTCAGTGTTGATACTACTAATTTCAGCACCGCTGTTCTATTTCACCACGAACTACCTTTATATGGAGGAAACGGATGAAACGCTGAACCTGCACAAGGAGGAATTTATGGAAAATGACCTTCCCGGATTCAGGATTCAGGATATCGCCGTATGGAACAAATACAACAGGAATGTTTCAATCCTGCCTGCCAATGGGATAAAAAAAGACACGGTTTTCGTTAAGGGGTATTTCGATAAGCTTGAAAATGAGGACGAGCCTTACCGCGAATTGAATGCTCCCATTACTATTGAAGGAAAGCCATACACTTTCTCAGCAAGGATTAACCTGATTGAAAAACGGGATATGGTTTTCAGTACAGGCTTACTGTTCCTGCTGATTATCGTATTGATGCTTACGGGAATCCTGATCATTACGAAAACGGCAACAAGACGTTTGTGGAAACCTTTTTACATCACACTGGAGCAGATTCGGGGGTTTGAGATCGACAAAAACCAGAAACCTGAGTTTCCTTCCACAGACATTGATGAATTCAATAATCTAAATGCAAGCCTGGAACGCCTGATTGACAAAAACACGAACATCTATAATACGCAACGCGAGTTCATTGAAAATGCCGCCCATGAGTTGCAAACCCCTTTGGCGTTATTCCAGTCAAGGATCGATATAATGTTACAACTTGATCTCTCTAAGGAACAATCCGTTTTGGTAGGTTCGCTCAATAATGATGTGGCAAGGATGAACAGGCTGAATAAAAACCTGTTGCTGTTATCAAAGATTGAAAATGAAAATTTTCCTGATAAACAGGAGATTTTACTAAATGAATACATAAAAAAGCATCTTGATTTTTTTACAGAGCAAGCCAAATCAAAAAATCTTTCCATCATTACAGAATTTACGGAAAACCTGAAGATAATCGTAAACCCCGCGCTGTTGGAAGTATTGCTTAACAACCTTTTCCTGAATTCGATCCGTCACAATGTAAAAAACGGGAAAATTGTGATTACCATTGCAGGAAATACATTGGCTTTTCTGAACTCAGGACAGGAAGCGGCATTATCGAATGATAAGCTTTTTAATCGCTTTTCCAAATCTGATCCGTCTTCACAAGGCAACGGACTGGGTTTGGCTATCGTAAAAAAGATTACGGAATTAAATCACTGGAACATTTCGTATTCTTTTTACAATTCCCTACACGGATTTACGATTACTTTTTAAAATTCAATTTTCCTACAGAATCACTGTTGAGATTTGCTCCTGAAATTATATTCAGATGAAAAGCATATCCATTATAATCCTGTTTTTGTTTTTATCTTTTGCCTGTCAGGCTCAGGAACCGGTTTCAAGAAAAGTGACCCTGACAGGCTTATTAAAAGACAAAGTCTCAAAGTTACCGATAGCCTATGCCAACATCGCTTTGATGACAAAGGACAGTACCGTAATCGCAGGTACAGTGAGCAATGAAGAGGGTTATTTCGCCCTGATTAATGTGGCTTCCGGAAATTATACCGCTGCCTTCAGTTTTATTGGTTACAAGACAAAAAAACAACCTGTATATGTAGGTTCATTATCCGACTTCCTCGATTTGTCAATTGTTGAACTTGAAGAAGATGCCCAAAAGCTTGATGAAGTGGTGTTGGTTTCAAAACAGCAGGACATCAGCAGTAAGATGGACAAGAAAACTTTTTCGATTGCGGACAATGTTACTCAAAGTGGCGGTTCGGTACTTCAGGCGATGCAGAATCTCCCGGGAATTACCTCACAGGACGGAAAAATACAATTACGCGGCAATGATAAAGTGATGGTACTCATTGACGGAAAACAAACAGGACTGACTGGATTTGGGAGTCAATCGGGATTGGATAATATTCCTGCATCGGCAATCGATACGATTGAAATCATCAATAATCCTTCCGCTAAATTCGATGCGAATGGCAATGCAGGGATTATCAACATCATTTACAAAAAGAACAAACAGGAAGGATTGAATGGAAAAGTAGGGATTGGTTCCGGTTTCGGGGCATTGTGGGAACGTAAATCCAACCTTCCGACCATTCGCCCACAGTATACCCTTACTCCGAAGATCAATCCTTCATTATCACTGAACTACCGGAAAGATAAAATAAACCTATACTTTCAGGGGGATTATCTTTATACGGAAACACTAAACAAAAACGAGTTCGTAACCCGGACGTATGATAATGGAGATATCATACATCAGCAAACCAAACGCAACAGGGATACACATTTCACAACGATCAAATCGGGTTTGGATTGGAATTATAATGATAACAATACATTTTCATTTTCAGGAATGTTTGGCAGCGAGAAAATCCTCGATCATGGTGATGAACCTTTTTTTAAAGAAGACTATTCAGAGCGGTTCAGGCTTTGGCAATTCCTTGAGGACGAACTCAAGACAACAGCCATGGCGACCGCTTCTTATCAGCATAAATTTAAAGATGCAGGCCACGTGTTGAATGCCGGAATGAGTTACACTTATCATCGGGAAAATGAAAAATACTTTTTCGATAACATCCTGCCCGACAGCAGCGGGAAGGATTCGTTTAAACTGATTTCAGACGAAAAAGTTTTAGATATCAATATTGATTATGTCGATCCTTTGAAGTATGGGAGGCTTGAAACAGGTCTGAAATTCAGAAACCGGCAGATTCCGACTGACATGCAGTTTTTCCCCGGCCAAAACTCCCCAATTGATGCTAATGCCGGAGGAAAGGCGACATACAAAGAGCTTATTCCTGCAATTTATGGGAACTATATCTTTGAGAATAACAAATTTGAGGCAGAACTCGGAATGCGTTTCGAATATGTTCATTTAAAATATGAAGTAGATCCAAATCATCCTACGTACAAAAGTGATGGCTATGATTATACACAACCATTCCCGAACATTCGCCTTGCCTGGAAAATAGACGACAAAAATAAGCTTACGGCCTTTTTTAACCGTCGTGTCGACAGGCCGAATGAGGTCGATATCCGTATTTTTCCGAAGTATGACGATGCTGAAATCATTAAGGTAGGTAATCCTGCGCTGCGCCCGCAATTTTCCAGTGCGTTCGAATTGGGATACAAGGCTTCATTAAACGATGGTTACTTTTTTGCATCAGCCTATCATCGTTTTGTAAATGGAACAATTACACGTATTGCTACAACCGTTCCGGGCAGCAACCTGATTTATAATGTCTTCCAAAATGCTGACCGCAGTTCCACGACAGGTTTTGAAGTTGTGTATTCAAAAAGACTGGCGCCTTGGTATTCATTTAATCTCAACGGTAACGGATACCAAAATGACATTGAAGCTTTTACAGTAACCAATCAGTATCCTGTCCCAAGTACTTTTTATGGAGAAAGGCAGCAGATTTTTTCAGGGAATGTAAAATGGAACAGCATATTCAATTTTTCAAAAACAATGACAGGGCAGGTGTCGGCGGTTTATCTTGCTCCCGATATCATTCCGCAGGGCAAGATCGATTCCCGTTTCTCTGTTGATTTGGGAATTAAGAAATCTGTACAAAAAGGAAAGGGTGAAATCTTCCTGAATGCTACAGACATAATCAATACCCTTGTCATCAAAAAAGAAATTCAGGGCAATGATTTCCGTTACAATAGCAGTGACTATTATGAAACACAGGTGGTGCGTTTTGGATACAGTTATAAATTCTGAGTCTTTCATAAAATTGAAAATTCAGAATTAATTCAAAATCTGCGATGACTTTTACAGGATTAATCAATCCTGTATTCCATGTTCAAAAGGTTCATCTCCAACAGCCGGTTCTCCCTTCTTGCCCATTTCGTCCTTTGGTTTCTGATTGTTTCACAGCTGTTGCGTGTTGCCTTTTTCGTTTGGCAGTATGATGAGGTTTCGTGGAATATCATCAACTTTTTCAGGACACTGCTCACTGGATTGTTTTTCGATATAGGTACGGTTGCTTTCGTAAGCCTTACAGCGGTTTTGTATTATGCATTGATGCCAAACCGCTGGATTGGTTCCTGGGCTGATAAGATATTGGTGTGGTTCTTTACCGCGCTGACAATGTTTATTTTAGTATTTACTTTTTTTGCAGAACTGACTTTTTGGGATGAATTCAGGACACGTTTCAATTTTATTGCGGTTGATTACCTCATTTATACTCATGAAGTCGTTTCGAATATCGAAGAATCATATCCACTGCCTTTATTAATTGGTGGTGTGCTGCTGATTACGGCGGCGGTGCTGTTTGTGTTTTATAAAAGGAAGGCTTTTACCAATACTTTTACACACCATGCTTCTTTGAAAAGCAGGTTAGCTGTTTTGGGAACAACAGCTGTTTTGGCTTTCTTTTATGGATCATTCATTACAAACTATCAGGCGGAATGGTCTTCAAACCGCTATAATTCCGAAATCTCAAAGTCCGGGATTTATTCCTTTTTTGCAGCTTTCAGAAACAACCAGATGAAATACAACGAGTTTTATACTTCGATTGAAAATGATAAAGCCTTCGCATTGATTAAAGGCAAGCTGGCTGACCCGAACGTTAAATTCACTGGTAAAGGCTATTCAATTCACAGGACTATTACCGACAGCATTCCTTCCGAAGAAAAAAAGAATGTAGTTTTCATCCTCGTGGAAAGCCTCAGTGGAAGTTTTCTCAAAGAGTTTGGTAATAAAGAAAACATTACGCCTTTTATGGATAGCCTTGCTCAGAAAAGCGTATTCTTCGAGAACCTTTACGCTACGGGTACAAGAACAGTAAGGGGTATGGAAGCCGTTACGCTGTGTATTCCGCCGACACCGGGACAAAGTATCGTTAAGCGTCCTGAAAATGACAACCTGTTTACAGTGTGCAGTGTTTTTAAACAAAAGAACTATGACTGTAATTTCTTCTATGGTGGTGATGGTTATTTTGACAATATGAATGCTTATTTCGGTGGGAACGGCTTTACAATTTATGACCGTGGGCGTGGCAGTGTGTTAAGCGACAAAATCAAGACAACAAGAAACAATATCAGTGACGGCGAGGTTACTTTTGAAAACGCCTGGGGGATCTGTGACGAGGACATTTTTAATAAGATGCTCAAGGTGGCCGACACACAGTATAAAAGCAATAAGCCATTTTTTAATTTCATAATGACGACTTCCAACCACAGACCGTATACTTATCCTTCAGGAAAGATTGACATTCCATCAGGAAAAAGCCGTCAGGGTGCTGTAAAGTATACGGATTTTGCATTGCGGGAATTGTTTGCAAAAGCGAAAACGAAACCGTGGTTTAAGAACACCGTTTTTGTCATTATCGCAGACCATTGTGCGAGCAGTGCCGGTAAGGATGAAATCGACGTGAAGAATTACCATATCCCTGCCTTCATTGTCAACCTGCCTGAAAACAATAATCAGAAGATTGAAAAACAATGTTCGCAGATTGATTTATGGCCGACACTGTTTTCGATGTTTCACTGGAACTATGAATCGGATTTCTTTGGGAAAAATGTGCTTGACCCTAAGTTTGAGGAGCGTGCATTGTTAGGGACATACCGCAAACTGGTCCTGATGAAGAAAGACAAGGTAATGATCCTTTCAGACCAAAAGAAACAGGCTTCTTATACCTGGAATAAGCAAGATAACAGCCTCAAGCCGCTTACGATGGATAAATCGTTTTTGAAAGAGACCATTTCGTGGTATCAGACAGCGGATTACCTGTTTACAAACAAGCTCCTGAAATAATGAAGGACATCCATTTTATCGTCAATCCTATTTCTGGAAAGGCAAGCCATGACATTACCGAATCCTTCTTAAAACAGCATTTTCCCGAGCACCTTTATAAGATTGCAGTATACCATACCAAGTATCCAAAGCATGCCATTGAACTCACAAATGCTATTGTAGGATATAATCCGGATTCTATTGTAGCCTGCGGGGGCGATGGTACAATAAACGAAGTGGCCACCTGTCTTGTGAATACGCCAATCAAATTGGGAATCATCCCTGTCGGTTCGGGGAACGGACTGGCTTCAAACCTGAACATTCCAAGAAATATTGACATAGCAATTGCAATTATCAAGCACGGAACATCAACAAAAATTGATGTTGGCAGGATTAATGAACATTATTTCTTCAGCAATGCAGGAGTCGGGATTGATGCTATGATTATTGGGAAATACGAAAAATCAGGAAAGCGTACACTCATCTCTTATGTCAGGGCTGCGTTATCAGCAAGTTTTCATTTCAAGCCAGCCGAAGCAATACTGAAGTTCGAGGGACAAACCGTTAATATAAAGCCTTTCCTGTTATTCATTTCCAATTCAAACGAAATGGGATATGGTATGAGCCTGACCCCGAAAGCAAGCCTCAGCGATGGTTTTTTGGATCTGATATTAGTCCCTGAATTGTCATTCATCCAAAAACTGCAATTGGGTTTGGCAGTGCTTCGTAACAGGACAAATACTTTCAGGTTGGCTCACCAAACCCTGATCCGGAATTTAGACGCCGAGTTGCCTGACAGGATATTTCTCGACGCACAAATTGATGGTGAATATCATAACCTTAAGTCAAACAAAATAAAAGCAGGGATTATCAACGGCGGACTAAAGGTACTTACGCCTTAATCACTTAAAACTGTAAAACCAGTCCTGCACCGGCTTGTCTCCCGTTATAAAACGGGGCTACCATTGATGAAATGCGTTTGTCTTTTGGGAATAAAGTGCGTTTCACCCAGGGATATAACCAATAAGCGGCTTTGGTACTTAATATCCCAATTCCTGCACCGGCAGCAACATCGGTCAGCCAGTGCCTGTTATTGATAATACGGAACGCACCTACCCCTGAAGCCACAAGGTATCCTGAAATACCATACCAAACAGATTTGTCCTTATACTCCTGCCAAAGGAATTCTGCTCCTGCGAAGGCATTAGCCGTATGACCTGACGGAAATGAGTTATAAGCTGTTCCGTCCGGGCGCTGAATATGGGTAATCGATTTTAATGGAAATACTGTCGCCGAAAGCAATAAGTATGATGTACCCATAATTATGCTACGGTCTTTAAGGTTGTGCTTGCTTTTTACTCCAAAAGCACTTAATGCAAATACTGAAGCAGCCGTTGAATATTGTGCAATGTCATCTATGGTAAATTTCCTGTCGATGTCCTCACTGACTTCTTCCCTTAGGTTCAAATTAAAAGTTTTCAGCCAGTCACTTTCAAGCCCAATGAAGCCATATCCAATCAGCACAGTCGGGATGATGAACTGTTTAAAATGAATTTTTGAGGATGTAAGCGTATCATGAACAGCAAGCACATCTTTTGTTATTGCAGCAGTATTGATACTGTCTTTCCTGATTGCAATTGAATCTTTTGCTACCTCCTGTGCCTGCGCTGCAAATACTCCAAAAAGGAAAACAAGCAATAACTTTTTCATGCCTATATTTTGAAAATGCGAAATGCTTGGATTATTTCAGCAGATTACCTTTTGAGTCAAAAAGGATATCGGTTGATTTGCCATTAATCCTGATCTCGGCTTCATAAGTAACTATGCCTTTATCATCTGTGATTTGTGCAGCTTCCTTTATTTTTTTATCAGGGTAATTTTTTTGAAGGTATTTACGGGCTGCTTCGGGAAGTGAAGCTTCTGCGATTTCCGTTTCCAGTTCTTTCATGTGACCGGCTTTATCAAATACAGTTGATGCATCCTTGCCTTTCAGTTTGAATTCGCCTTCATAGTTACCGTCTTTCTCCAGTTCCCATGTGACTTTTGCAGTAGGAAAGGTTTTCCTGAAAGCATTCCTGACTTCGGAGGGTACGGTATTTTCATCTTTGATTTTTTTGTCCTGTGCCTGGCTGTTTAAAGCCAAAGCAAGAAGCAGGATTGAAAGTGTTGTTTTCATGTGTGCTGTATTTTAAGTTTCAGTAAATATTTGAAACAAATCTCAAAAGCGATTTTGAATTAATTCTGTATTTACATGACAAATGAATTTAAGTTGTTCGATGTCCAAAAAGGGTTTGTTTTCAAGCTAATTTACAAAAAATCAAATACTTACCGTTCGATATTCAGTCAAGAGGGGGAGCAGAAATCCTGATCAGTAATGGTCGGGGTTTTTTGTTTTAATGCTATGGCTTATTTAGTTTACATATTATACTCGGAGAAGCTCAAGAAATTTTACGTGGGTTTTACCAGCGACTTTGAGGTTCGTCTAGAGTTTCACTTGCAAGGCGACGATTTATCTCGTTTTACGCGTCGCGCAACCGATTGGAAGCTCTATTTGCAGCTTGCTTGTAAAAGCAAAGAACAAGCTATGAAAGTGGAGTTACATATAAAGTCAATGAAAAGCTCCACGTACATAAGAAATTTGAAGCAGTATCCAGAACTGGTTTCTAAGTTGTTAGAACGCTTCGCAGACTTAACGTAATTGACCGATTTGTACTAGTTTACGGGTCCTTGGTTCTTCCGATAGCTATCGGAACCAAGAGGGGGAGCAGAAATCCTGATCAGTAATGGTCGGGATTTTTTGTTTTTGGGCAATCCGCTGCGGCAAAAGTTTGCTGGAAATTATTGCGCCGCACCTTCACGCCTTTCACTGCAACAAAACGCCCGAAAAAGCACAAAAACGGGTCGCCAAAAAGCTTCTTGGGTCGCTATTTTCCTTCCGTGTTTGTAAACCTGAACTCGGTTTAAATTTTTAGCGACCGCGATTTACACAGATTTTGTGTTAGTCTAAATGTCAATGTATTGTGAAACCGCGATCTGACAAAGATTTTTAATCGAGTTCAGGTTTTACCCTTTTTCGAGCGTTTTGGTTTCCGTTGCAGTCGTTATTGCGGGGAACGTACTAAACGTATCGTTGCAATACTAGTATTCTAGTTATAATGTTTCTTAAACGGCATCTTCGACCCGAAAGTACAGACTTGAAATCCGCAGAATCAATGCCTTCGAGCACAGATGCAGGGATTGCATAAATGTGAT
>NZ_JBMLTK010000079.1:0-6181 GCF_049240005.1 Flavobacterium sp.
GCAAATTTGCTTTCATAAATTGACTAAAGTGGTCAACCTATTTCAGGGACGTACAATTGACGATTATTGTTCAAGTTGTAATTTAGATATATATGGCTTTTATCAAAGCGAAACCAAACCAAATAACGCATTGAGGTTAATTAATGAGAAGATTAGTGTATTACAGAAGTATTTAACTTAAAAATTCGTATGTCAATTTATAAAAAGACTAATAACCTCAGTGAAGTTGTGCGCAACGAACTTTTATATTCTATACTTTTTAATAATAGAAAGCGGTTGTTTCCAAAATTTCAAGTTTGTTTAGATACCATAGATGATTCTCAAAAAGCTATTGATCATTACTTCGAAATACCTACTGATTTTTTTAGTAATCGCGCTACACTTTTTGTTTATGGTTTACTCCAGGCTTTATATGTTCAACAAGATGCTTTGTTCGAAATTTATAAATGTGTTTTTACCAGTAAAGACATTTCTAAAAATACATTTTTCGAACAGTTTTCACTTAACAAGCAAATCCGCGAAACAAGAAATGATATCGTTGGACATCCTACTAATCGAGATAAAGAATCATTCTTTTTTTTGAAAAGATACTCATTACCTAAGAACAAAATTGAATACTATGCCGATAGAGTTGACGATTTAGAGTTAAAATCGTTTGATTTGGAGCATTTCATAAAAAACCAACGGAAGTTCGCTGATAATGTATTAAATGCAGTTAAAATCGAGTTGAAAGAAATTATTACCAAGCATAAAAGCAATTTTAAACAAACGAAAATGAATGACTTTTTGCACGGATCAAACAGACAACTTGATTTAATTGATCGAGGCATCAGCGATCAAGCTAGATCATTTCAAGCAAAAGCAGGTATAGAAGGAATGTTCGAAATGTGCGACAATATCAAAATAGAAATTCTCAAACGCTACAATGATACTATGCCTTACGATTCGAAGGCAATCCTAACAAAAATGGATTTGATTTTGAGAAAGTTACAACAAATGAATGAAAGTGAAGAATTACTCTTTAACCAAGACGCAGAGATTGCATACGCTGCACTTGAAGCGAAAATTGCTGCTTTGAATCAATTGTTAAAAAAAATAGATAAAGAATTTGAACTTTAAAATTTCAATTTGGCGGCTTTATGATGTTAAGCACAAAAACGCGCTTTTCCGTGTCGAGAACAAAACCTACGGCGTTTGCAAAGTAACGGGCAAGCTCATTAGCAAAGAACGTTTGAAAATAGTACCGCACGCTACGATGAGTATCGAAGCAAAAAATATGCAGCGATAGTTGAACTGTTTTTGATTAAAAAAATTATAAAATCCGTTTCGTAACATGAAGCGGATTTTTTTTGCTTTACGGAAAGGGCTTTTGCGCACGATCTTCCCGCGTGAAGGACTGTAGCGAAAAGCGTTTGCAGTGGATTGGGACAAGCGGCGCGGTTGCGCGGGCGACCAGCGGAAGCCCGAGCCGCCGCAGCCGCTTGCCCAATGCACAAAAACCTTGTAGCGAAAGGCCTGACCGGCGGCTTTTTGCGGCAGCGCCATCGGCCGAACGGAAAAAGCTGCGGGGCACGCCCAAAAAATAAAAAAGAGCACCAAAACAGTTTGATTTTTACGTACTTTTGCACTCCAATTTTTAATAGCAAATTTACTCAGTATGGAGATTACACGCATACCGCAAGAAGCTTTAACGGAAACGATAAAAATTGATGTGCAAGCATCTGAATATAGTGGGCAAGTAAAGAAACGCCTCAACGAAACTGCCGCAGTTGCCGCTATTAAAGGTTTTAGAAAAGGAAAAGTGCCGCGCGCCATAATCGAAAAGATGTACGGCAAATCGATAAAAGTAGAAGAAGTGGTGAAATTGGTTGACCAAGAATTGAATCGCTTTTTGCAAAAAGAACAAATTAATATGTTGGGTAACCCGATTATGCGTAACCCAAGCAGCATTAACTGGGACAGCGAAGATCTTACGTTTGAATACGAAATTGGTTTAGCTCCTGAATTTACGGTAGATTTCTCAGGAACATCGAACCTTACGAAATACACCATTAAACTCGACGATGCGTTTTTAAACGAGCAAGTTGCCCGCATTCGCAAGCAGTTTGGCGAGCGTACTCCTGCAGAAACCGTAGCCAACGACAGCGAATTGCGCGTAACGTTTAGCAATGAAGAGGCCGGAATTTCGAACCAAACAAACATTAGTTTAGATGCTTTTGCAAACGCCGAAGTTGTAGCTTCTTTTATAGGCAAGAAAGTAGGCGATGTTGTTGCAGTTCCGACAAAAGGTTTGTTTGACGACGACCACAAATTGATGGATTTCTTGAAAGTGAGCCACGATCAGGTACACGGATTAGATGTGGTGGTTGACGCGACTATTGAGTCGATTAGCGCCATTACCGACGCCACTTTAGATCAAGAATTTTTTGATCGTTTGTTTGGTGCCGATCAAGTACACGACGTGGAGGAAATGAAGGTGAAGATTAAAGAAGATGCCGCGCAGCAATACGCCCGTCAGACAGAATCGCAGTACGTAAACGACGTGACCAAATATTTGATCGAAAACACGAAATTTGATTTACCAGAAGCATTTTTAATTAAGTGGTTGGCACAATCGAACGATCGTAATTTGTCGTTAGAAGAAGCTGCCGAAGAATACAAGCGCAGTGAAAACGGATTGCGTTACCAGTTGATTGAAGGAAAAATGCTTTCGCAGAATAACATTCAGGTAACGTTTGACGATGTAAAAGATTTTGCGTCGGCGATTATCCGTCAGCAAATGGCACAATTTGGCAATGCAAACCCAACAGATGAAGAGGTTAACGGTATTGTGATGCGTATTTTAAGCAACCAAGACGAAGTGCGTCGCGTTTCGGAACAAGTTGTAGCGCAGAAGATTAGTGCTTTGTTTGCTGAAAAAACTACGCCAAAGCAACAGGAGATTTCGTACGAAGATTTCATTAAAGTGATGTACGGCGAAAACTAATTTTGAAGCAGTAAAACAATAAAGATAAAGTCCCGGTTTGCAGAAATCGGGATTTTTTGTTGGGTAAGTGCAGTAAATAATTACTAAACTTTTGCCAAATCTGCGACCATTTGTCAGTTTCTGCATCTATGTACTGACATTATCTTAAATTTGGGTGCCATTAGAGTTTAGGTATAATATTGGCTATCATCAAAAATCAAAGATTACTCATTATGAATTACGGAAAAGACCCAAAGGCAATGCTTGAACAAGCGAAGCATTTTAGAAAATATGCCACAAAGCATCATGGTGTGAATGCGTTGTATTTCGACAAGATAACCGCAGCGATGACGCCAACCAACATGACGCCTTATATTATTGAAGAGCGACAGTTAAACGTATCGCAACTCGACGTGTTTTCGCGTTTAATGATGGACCGCATCATCTTTTTAGGAACGGGCATCGACGATCAAATTGCGAATATCGTACAAGCGCAGTTGTTGTTTTTAGAAAGTGCCGATGCTTCGAAAGATATTCAGATTTACATTAACTCGCCAGGAGGCAGTGTGTATGCTGGTTTAGGAATTTACGATACCATGCAATACATTAAACCAGACGTAGCTACAATTTGTACCGGTATGGCGGCGTCGATGGGTGCAGTTTTGCTTTGCGCTGGTGCCGATGGAAAACGTTCGGCTTTACCGCATTCGCGCGTGATGATTCACCAACCTTCGGGAGGCGCACAAGGTGTGGCAACAGATATGGAAATTAACTTGCGAGAAATGCTCAAGTTGAAAGAAGAGTTGTACAATATTATTGCACATCACTCGAAGCAACCGTACGAGCGTGTTTACAAAGACAGCGAGCGCGATTACTGGATGAAAGCCGATGAAGCCAAAGAATACGGCATGATCGACGAGGTATTGCGCCGCAATTAATAATTATTGGAGCCACGGCTCCCAAAAAGGAATTTATGCCAAAAGAAGTATTAGAATGTTCGTTTTGTGGACGGAAAAAGCCTGAAACCAATTTATTGATTGCAGGAATCTCCGGGCATATTTGCGATCGATGTATAGAGCAGGCGCATGGCATTGTTGTGGAAGAACTGCGCATGAACAATGGCTTACAGTCGTTGCAAGGTTTGCAGTTGCGAAAACCAAAGGAAATAAGAGCCTATTTAGACGAGTACGTTATTGGACAAGAACAAACCAAGAAAGTACTTTCGGTAGCGGTATATAATCACTACAAACGCTTGATGCAAGGAAAAGACGACGATGATATTGAGATTGAAAAGTCGAATATTATCATGGTTGGGCAAACCGGTACCGGTAAAACTTTGGTTGCAAAAACCATTGCCAAATTGTTAGATGTGCCTTTGGCTATTGTTGACGCTACTGTTTTAACGGAAGCAGGCTACGTGGGCGAAGACGTGGAGAGTATCTTAACTCGATTGTTGCAGGCAGCCGATTACGACGTGGCTAAAGCCGAACGCGGAATTGTTTTTATAGATGAAATCGATAAGATTGCACGCAAGAGCGATACCCCGTCGATTACCCGCGATGTGTCTGGCGAAGGCGTGCAGCAAGCTTTGTTGAAGTTGTTGGAAGGAACCGTGGTGAACGTGCCGCCTAAAGGAGGACGTAAGCATCCGGACCAAAAATTTGTGGAAGTAAACACACAAAATATCTTGTTTATAGCTGGTGGTGCGTTCGACGGTATTGAACGCATAATTAGCAAACGTTTGAACCGCCAAGCGATTGGTTACAGCAATACTGCCGACAAATCGACTATTGATAAAGAGAATCTGTTACAATACGTTATTCCGAAAGACGTAAAAGATTTTGGTTTGATTCCGGAAATTATTGGTCGTTTACCTGTGTTAACGCATATGGATCCGTTAGATCGAGCCACGTTGCGAGCTATTTTAACGCAACCTAAAAATGCCTTGATCAAGCAATATACCAAGCTTTTTGCGATGGATGAGGTAAGTTTTAGCATCAGCGATGACGCCTTAGATTTTATTGTTGATAAGGCATTGGATTACAAATTGGGTGCCCGTGGATTGCGCAGTTTGTGTGAAGCGATTTTAACAGATGCGATGTACGATTTACCGTCGTCGTCGGAAAATGTGTTGGAAGTTGATTTAGACTACGCGCGTGAGTCGCTGAGCAAGAATTTGCTGAAGCGTTTAGAAATTGCTTCGTAGCGAATACTGTAGGTGTGAAATAGAAAAAAGCCGACGTAAGTCGGCTTTCCCAATCAACCACGACTCCAAAAAAGGAGTTGTTTTATCAAACGCTTTTCAAGATTGAGGAGCGTTTTTTCTTTTTTTAATGAATTCGGCAATCATTTTTTTACGTGTACCGACGATGAGTTCCATAGCACGTTTTGCTTCAATATCGCCACGTAGAAAGCGCATTTTAGCCGCTTCGGTATTAATCCGAAGCATTTCCCCGAGGATCGCATAGTCTCCATAGCGCATCAACTTTTTAATTTGTTCGAATGTCATAACATCGGAAAAATCTACTAACTTTATACGTCGTCATTACAAATATAAACAAATATCTAAATATTCGAACAACGTTCTAAAATATTTAATTTTTAGATGAAGGAAAAGCCTATACAGCGTATAAAGAAGATCATTGAAGCCTACCGTTTATCGGTTAGTGCGTTTGAGAAGCGTTGTAATATGAGTAACAACTCGATTCAGGTTGCTATTAAGCGCAATGCGAATGTAAAAGATGAGACGTTGATTAATATTTTGGAGGCATTTCCAGACATTTCGCCTTCATGGCTACTCACGGGCAATGGTGCTATGTACAAATCGGACACCTCGGTTGTTGCGGAAGATCCGATTACTTTTCACGGTGTGGATCCGCAATACGTGATTCAAATTCAAAAAGATTATATCGATAAGTTGAAGGAAGAGATTCGGGAGTTGAAGAAGTGAAATGGGAAGTAATCTACTAAACTACCTCAATTTTAGACGTCATTTTTTTTACGGTTTTCTGGGCGAGGGATTGCAGCCGGTACCCCACAGTTGCCAAATGTAAATTTGGCAACGAGGAGTAAAGGCGAAAAGCCCGACCTGCCCGTTTCATAGATTTCCACTACACGCGGGCAGGGCGCCCCCAAAAGAAAAAAAAGATTCGAGTCCTTGCACACCTAAAAACAGCGGTCTTTTCTCTAAATTTGCAGCCAAATTTTTAAGCATGT
>NZ_JBMLTK010000080.1:0-11376 GCF_049240005.1 Flavobacterium sp.
TGCTAATTGACGGGCATTGACTACCTTTGCCAAAATTTTGAATTATGCCGGGGAAATCAGAAAAACCGAGAAAGACAGCTACATCGAAGCCAAAAAATAAAAAAACGACTTATAAAAAAGATTACAAGCCTTCCGACAGTCGCAAGGAAATTTCTGCCGTAAAACCAGCAGCAAGACAACCTAAAAAAACTGCTGCCGACGAAATTCGTCTCAACAAATACATCGCCAACAGCGGCGTGTGCTCCCGTCGAGAAGCCGATATTTACATCCAATCCGGAAACGTAAAAGTAAACGGCGAACCCATAACCGAATTAGGCTACAAAGTAAAACCAACCGATAAAGTAGAATTCGACGGCGTAAAACTCACTCCCGAAAAGAAAGTGTACGTTTTGCTAAACAAACCAAAAAGCTTTACCACCTCAACCGACGATGCAGGCGGACAACGCAACGTAAACGAACTCATAAAATCGGCTGCAAACACCACACTGTATCCCATTGGTCGAATGGATAAAACCACTACAGGTTTGCTGCTGTTCACCAACGATCACGACCTGATTAACAAATTCGGTTCTCCAAATCAACGTAGCTCGAAAATCTATCAGGTTTCGCTCGATCGCAACTTGAAATTCGAAGATTTAGAACGTATCGAAAAAGGTGTTGAAATGGACGGGCATTTCCTACGTGTCGATTCCATCAGCTACATCGACGATGCGCCAAAAAGTGAAATTGGTTTACAAGTGAACTCTTCAAACCCAAAACACGTGCGTGCCATATTCGAATCCATGAAATACGACGTTTTAAAAATCGATCGCGTTGTTTTCGCCGGACTTACCAAGAAAAACCTCGCACGCGGTCAATGGCGCTTCTTGACTGACCAAGAAATCATCAATTTGAAGAATGTGTAAAACGTCGCCAGACGAATGCACCTTACTTCCCTCCTCCGGCGATAAAATCCTTTAAGTAAAAAGGTTCAAAGTAGGCAACGTCTTCAAAGGCGCCGTCTGTGAAACGCTTATGCGCCAAAACAAGCATGTCTTTGGCCGAAGGATACGGCAACGATTCATCAATGGTAATATTTGTTCGATGAGCAAACAGCTCTTTACATTTCGTTGCGCCATCGCCAAACAAAACTAGCGTCTCGCTGAAATTTTCAAACGAATGTTCGTCGAGAATCTTAGCCGAAACTGCTTCTATTAATTGGTTATTCGCATCGTAAACGGCAGTGTAAACTTCCATACGGCGGGCATCGAGCATGGGCACTTTATATGCCGACGTAAGTTGCTTGGCGGTAGCTAAAATTTCGAGCGTAGAAACCGATAACAGGGGGATATTTAGTGCATAACACAAACCTTTCGCGGCTGCAACACCAATGCGCAAACCCGTGTACGAACCCGGACCCGCGCTCACCGCCACAGCAGCCAAATCGGCGAATTTTACTCCGGCTTCATCTAAAACGTCTTGAATAAACGTGTGTAATAACTCGGCTTGCGAGTAATTCTCGCCTGCAAATTCTTTTGCTGCTAGAAATGCACCGTCTTTCGATAAAGCTACCGAACAATTCTTGGTAGCCGTTTCCAAACACAAGATAAGCGCCATTACTTAGCGGCTTTTATATCCTTGGTTTTAACCAAATCGCCCGAATTTAATTCTTTGCTTACCAGACCAAACGGACCCGTGATTACCACATCGCCCTTTTTCAAACCGGAAATAATTTCGATGTTGCTGTTGTCCTGAATACCTGTTTTTACGATTCGTATTTTAGCTTTATTGCCCACTTTCAAAAACACGCACTCCAAACGTTTGTCGCTTTTTGGCGCAGGTGTTTCTTCGGTCTTAGCTTCGTCGGGCATTTCAAATTGTGGCTTCTTCACCGGAAGTGTATCGCTTTTTACCACTACACTACTAATCGGTACAGCAATAACATCTACACGTGTTTTAGTTATAATGTCAACCGTGGCTGTCATTCCCGGACGAAACGGCGAATAGGTTGCCGGCTTGCCTTCTAACAAATCGGCATACGATTCTTTTAACAAGCGCACTTTTACTTTGAAGTTCGTTACTTGGTCGGCTGTGGTTGCTGTACTTGCCGAATTCGAAATACTGGTAACGATTCCTTTAAATTCTTTTTTCAAATAGGCATCAACTTGAATTTTAGCAGAATCGCCGATACTTACTTTAACAATGTCGTTTTCGTTCACATCAACTTCCACTTCCATTTGGTTTAGGTTTGCCACGCGCAAGATTTCGGTTCCCGCCATTTGCTGCGTTCCGAGAACACGTTCGCCTAACTCCACATTGAGCATCGAGATGGTTCCGTCGGCAGGAGCATAAATGGTTGTGCGTCCTAAATTGTCTTTAGCTTCTTTCACAGTAGCGCTCGCCGATGCCACGTTATAATACGCCGATTGCTTATTTGCTTTAGCTACTTCAAACGCCGATACGGCCTTTTCAAAATCGGCACGAGAAATGATGCCCTTATCGTATAAAGTCTTATTTCGGTCGTAAGCGGCTTTAGCTTCGGTAAATTGCGCATCAGCTTGCGACAAACCGGCTTTGGTTTGCGACAATCCGGCTACCGTACGATTTAGACCCGAGGTATATAAATCGGGATTGATGCGCACGAGCAAATCGCCTTTCTTAACCACTTGACCTTCTTTTACAGGTAGTGCAATGATTTCGCCCGAAACTTCCGAGGAAATCTTCACTTCCACTTCCGGCTGAATTTTTCCGGTTGCCGAAACGGTTTCTACAATGGTTTGCGTGCTGGCAACAACGGTTTCAACTTCTTTTTCTTCACCCGATTTCTTAAAGGCTCCGGTCGATGCGGCGTACAACAAACCGCCGATAACGGCTACTAAAACGATTACTATAATCCAAACTTTTTTCTTTCCCATAACTAGTGTTGCATAATTGGAATTCCGAAATAGAATTCGACGACTTTTACTTTAAAGATGTAATCATATTTGGCGCGACTCAACTCGGCCTGTGCATTTACGTACAAGGTTTGCGCCTGACTTAAATCGAAGGCATTCATTAAGCCTACGTTGAAACGTTCGGTGGCGTATTTAAATGCTTCTCCGCGTGCTTCAACAGCAGTTACTGCCGCTTCGTAAGTTTTCAATGCGGCATTGGCGTCGGTGAAGGCTTGGAAAACGTTCCGTTCTAGTGTAAGGTTTTCTTGATCGAGGTTGGTTTGTGCGCGTTGGAAGGCAATTTTTGCGCGACGAACTGAATTTCGTGAGGAGAATCCGTTTAGAATCGGAATTGTAAGTTGTAAACCAAACTGGTGACCTTTATTCTCAACGAATTGATCGGCAACCGAACGTGGCCCACCTAAAACGGGACGGAAATTGGGTTGCAGAACGTTAAATGTGCTGCCGTTAACATCGACAGTTCCGATTACCGAAGTTGGGTTATCGGTATTGGGTTCAAAACCTACAATTCGATCGGTGTAGGCGGCACGAGTATTGAAACTGTAAAAACCTTGTAAAGTTGGCGAATAGGCTGCTTTGGCTATTTGAATGTCGCGTTGTGCTAAATCGAGATTGGCTTGTGCAATTTTAATTTCGACGCGTTCTTTCTTGGCTTTCTCGTAAATGGTTTCAGGCGACTCGAGCATGGTGGCGCTGTTTTGCACCGGATAATCGGCATCGACTGTATCGAAATTTCTAAAATCTTCCAATTGAAGCAACTGCGCCAGGCTGAGTTTGGAAATCAGCAAACTGTTTTCGGCTACCGCCAAGGTTTGTCGGTTTGTAGCCACTGTGGCCTGAATATCGAGTAAATCGCCGCGCGGAATGGAACCGGCTTCGACTAAATCTTTGGAGCGCGCTTCTTGCTTGAGATTGTTATTAAGCTGTTCTTGTTGAATTTTGAGATTTTCTTTGTTGAATAAGATTTGCAGATAAGCGTTGGCCACATTTAGCGAAATATCGTCTTTCATTTTTGAAAGTCGGTACTGCGATGCGAGTTCAGATAATTTGGCTCTGCGGTAGCGGTACAAATTCGAAAGACCACTAAATATCGTAACGCTCGAATTGAGACCTGCGCTGGTAAATTGTGTGGTTTGGTTTTCAAGCAAACCTGTGGTGATGTTCTGGTTTAAACCAATGTTCCACGAGTGGTTTGCGTTGGCGCTGATGGAGGGAAGGTAATTTCCGATGGCGTCGCTACGCTCGATTTTTGCTGTTTCGAGATCGAGAGCCGATTGCTGTACCGATATATTCTTTTCGAGTGCGTAGTTGACGCATTCGAGTAATGTCCACTTTTTGGCTTGTGCAAAAGAGGAAAAGACACCCGAACAGGCTACAAAAAGAACGAATAGCTGTGCTTTAACTTTTGGCATTAGGTTTGATTTGCTCTGTAAATTGACGAAAAGAAATGCAGAGTGTTACAGTTTGACCTAAAAATTGTGCACTTTTTTTTGGAAACGATTGCCCGCGAAAGGTATTGCAGCGGAAACAACGCCTGTAGCAAAAGCATTGAGGCACGGCAGCTGCGTGCGACCGGAGGAAGCGCCGCAGACCCGATAGCCGAAAGCTTTTGCGAAGGTGGTGTTGCAGCGAAAAGACCGGCCCTGCGGTGGGGAAACGGGTGGCGCAGGGTTTCGCCCAAAAACTATTCATTCACTTTATTACTTTTGCTTAAATTCTGATTATGAAAAACCTAGTTTGGCTTTTGGCGGTGGTGCTTACAGCCTGTTCTTCTGTAAAAAAAATAGAATCGCTCAAGCCGGAACCCGACGATGCGGCGCCTCTGATTTACGACACCGAACCCTCGTTTCTGAATATGCCTGTAGAAATTTCTATTCAAGATATTGAAAACCAAATAAATAAAACGCTAAACGGCGTTATTTACGAGGATAAAGACATTACCGACGACGATATTAAACTCACGGTTTGGAAACAGGCACCTATTCAGTTGCGCTCGGAAAGTGGCAAAATGAAGGTGATTTTACCTTTAAAAGCGAAGATTTTTTACCGTTACGGCACTTCGAAATTGGGAATTGACTTGTACGACACTCGGGAATTTGACTTAAACGGCGTGGTGAGTTTACTGAGCGAAGTGAATTTACTTAACTGGAAACTGCAAACCAAAACTCGAATTAGCGACTTGGATTGGAAGGAATCGCCGAGCATGACTGTTGGCAGCAAAGTAGTTTCGATTACGTATTTGGTTGATCCGGCCATTAAATACTTTAAGGGAAAAATCGAGAAAAACATAGACGATGCAATTAAAAAAACCGTTGACTTTAAGCCGCAAGTTTTAGATGCTTTGGCTAAAATGTCGGAACCTAGTTTAGCGAGCGAAACGTACCAATCGTGGGTTCGATTTACTCCGATTGAAGTGTATGCCACTGATGCTACGATTGGAAAAAGTACGTTGGTGATGGATATGGGTGTGAAGTGTAAAATTGAGACGCTTGTAGGCGCCAAACCGAAATCGCTTTTTGATCGAGATGCGGTTGTATTGAAAGCGGTAAAATCGGTTCCGCATGCTGTAAATGCTAAAGTTATTGCCGTTTCGACGTATGCCGATGCCGAAGCGATTATTACTAAAAATTTTGCCGGACAAGAATTTGCTTCGGGCAGCCGAAAAGTAAAAGTAGAGCAGGTAAAATTGTGGCATAAATCGGGCAAAATAGTTGTAGCCTTAACGCTTTCGGGTAGTTTGAATGGCGATATTTACCTCAGCGGTTTCCCAGCTTATAACGCACAAACCAAAGAAATTTACTTTGACAATCTGGATTATGTGCTCGACACAAAAAGTACTTTAATAAAAGCGGCAAATTGGTTGGCTTCGGGAACAATATTGAAGAAAATGCAGCAAGCGTGCAGATACAGTATTGCGCCGAATTTAGAAGAAGGCAAAAAACAATTGCAGCGCTACACCTCGAACTACAGCGTGATGCCAGGCGTTTTTGTTAACGGAACGATGAACGATGTTGTTTTTGATAAAATACAAGTGAACAACAAAGCTATTTTGGCGTTTTTGGAAGTGAGTGGAAAAGTGACGGTTAAGGTGGATGGGGTTAAATAACCTTCAACGAGCTAAGGTAACGAATTACGGGAAGGATTTACAAATAGCTACTAAAGCAGTTGCTAAGTTCTAGTTTTTAAGTAGGTGAACTTATCTGATTGCTAACTACCCATTAGGTTTTAAGTTTTTAGTATCAGCTTTTTCAACCAACAGTTCCTTTGCATTTAGCGAAGAGATTACATTTTTACCCGTTTTGGCTTCGAGTTCTTTTCGCGCCACTTTAGCCACATTGCCGCCTTGTTCAGCAACTTTTTTACTTTCCTCAAAATCTTTCGGATTAGTAGCCTCCGATATATCTTTGGTAGATGCTTCGGCAAGCATGTTCAGTATGAGTTCGGTATTAGTCATGTTATCACGTAGGTTTTCCTTCTTTAAACCTTTTAGTATTTTATATTCTCGAGTTGTTTTGCTAGCCCATGCTTTGGTTATAATATCGGTTAGCGTAGCAAACTGTATTCCTTCTTTTAATCCTCGCTTTTTCCATTCATCGGTTAACTCTTTGCGTATTTCGATACTTTTAAGACGCTGGTTTATCCAGTTTTCACTATATCCTAATTGTTGATACTCGAATAACGCCCGATCAATAGTCAATTCTGGGTCCTGTATCTCGTCTAATCGCTCGCTAGCAACTTGTGCCAACCACAATTTAAAAGGCTCGGCTTTACGTGACGGAATGGATTGAATTAGCCTAAAAAGTTGTTCAGTATCTGCTACGTCAGTCATCCTCATTTTTCCGTCAGGAGCAAGCATTTTCAAACCGTGACAATTCGTCACGGTTTCATTCCCTTCTTCTTTAAGCCTTTGCTTTAGTTTTCGCCAGTAAGCAGCCGCATCAACGCTGTCCGTAAGTATGGCAATAACATCTATTATGGATATAAACCATTTTTCTCTTTCACCATCCCAGAGGGTTCTTACTTTTCTATCTTCAAAAACTTGTATGGCGTTTTGCTGTTTCATTTTTGGTAATATTGACTAGTTTTAATACAGTAGTTTCCTGTTTTTTTATTGATTTCTAGCTGTAGTGCAATTGTTCTTTCTAAGTTACCAGCAAATACACGTTAATCGTGTCTTGCTATTTTTGAAACTGTTCCGCTGCACATTCGTTGGTTAACAAGACAGCTTTTAAGTTTTGTATGGGCGGCTTCGATCGATCACATAATTATCCTTGCCGTATCAAATTTACTTCACTCATTTGTAAAAATGAACTATTAATTTTAATAACGTGAGTTCGACACCAAAATTTTCGTTAAATCGCCGGAAGGGAATATTCTAGCGAACGTAAGAATAAGTTCCACGTACTATTTTTAGCTATTCATTTAAACAGCGTTGTACTTCATTTTCCGAAGAATGCGCAGCGCGTGTTTAAAATTCTGAAAAGCATTTGGGTTTGATAGGCTTTTAAAAATCGATTTCGCGTCGATGAGTTTTTGTTTTGCGTCTTCGAAACCGTTTAAATACGCAATCATAAGGGTTTGCGGCACCGATTCTAACTCGGATTCGCGAACTGTTTCGGGTTTTTGAACAGCGCGGTTCAAAGTTGCAAGCGTTGCGTTATAAATATGGTGTAATACTTTTCGGTTGTATTCGGGCGGTTCGAACAACATTTCGGTGTCGAGTTTGTAATATCCGTTATCGAAAAAACGTATGGTTTGTCGTTCGAGCGGATAGTAACTGGTTTTGTCGTTGAGTCCGAGTGCAATAAATTCGGTTATCGTAAAACTCGACTCGTTGAATTCAATAAGTACTTCATCTTGAGCAGAATAAAATAATTTTACCTGTTCGTTAATCAATTCGATATCTACGCGCGAGAGGTAGGTTTTGTCTTTTACTTTTTTGGGAATTCCTGCCCAGCAAATCACAAAGAGTTCTTTAAAAACCTTGTAATGCGCGGGCATGTCGCGGTGTTTTACGTACATAAAATCCATGACACTATCGAGCGTATCTTGAATGCTGTTTCGGCTGTTGTTCTCGATACTTACCACTGTGGCTACGTTCGTAAAATTCCGAGAAACGGGCATTTCAACCGGTACGCTGTTTGAACCGATACGCACAAAACAGCTTTTGGGCAAAATTGTATGTATGCCTTTTTTAAAGAACGACGCTTTATTTTTCGGACTTATCGTTACCAATCCGACCACTTTCCCTTTCGGAAGATGCGGAAACGGCACGTTATCGTATTGAATTTTAGGCGCATGTTCCAAAAAAGCATTCACTAAGTTTTGAATCCGACTGTCGTCGAAGAAATCGTCGCCAACAATTTCGTTGTCTTTGTCTTCCACACCTACCACGATATACGAATGATTGGCCGGGTTGGAGTTTGAAAGCGCACAAATGTGCTTTAGGAATTTTGCTTTTCCCTCGCGCGTGTGCAAGTTTAGCTGTCGCTTTTTATCGTAAAAACTCGACTCGTCGTTGTGCGCGAGCAGATTTTTTATGAGCAACCGCTTGTTTATCATAGTTTTCTATTTACCAAAGTTGCCGAGGCTTGATCGGTTGGATAAACTACTAAATCTGAAATATTTACGTGAGGCGGCATTGCTGCGATAAAATGCACAATGTTGGCAATGTCTTCGGGTTTTAACGGCTGAAAACCTTCGTAAACTTTTGCTGCTCGCGCTTCATCGCCTTTGAAACGAACTTTGGAGAAATCGGTTTGTACCATAGCCGGATGTACGGCACTTACACGAATTCCCGTTCCGTTTAAATCGATTCGCAAGCCATTGGTAAGCGTATCGACTGCCGATTTTGTTGCACAATACATGTTTCCGCGCGGATACACTTCTTTTGCGGCTGTCGAACCTATGTTTATGATGTGTCCGCTACCCACTTCTAGCATTTTGGGCAAAATGGCTTTGGTGAGAAACATAACGCCTTTGATGTTCGTATCGATCATGAGTTCCCAATCTGAAAGCGCGGCGTCTTGCGATAAATCGAGGCCGTGCGCGTTTCCAGCATTGTTTACTAACAAATCAATTTGCGAAAACTCGTTTGGTAGCGAATTTACAAAACGGGCTACTTCTTCCCGCAAACTCACGTCGAATAGCGCGGTGTGCACTGCTGTTTGATTTTCAAGTTCGGTTTTTAGTAATTCGAGCTTTTCGCTATTGCGCCCGCAGAGTATCAATTGGTAATTCGCATTAGCACATTTTCGTGCAATAGCCGATCCGATACCTCCGGTTGCGCCGGTAATAAGAGCTGTTTTTTTCATGGTACTTTATGTCCTAATGCTGCGGTATATATTTCAAACCATTCGATCGTGCTCATCGAAAAGGTTAGTGCTTTCAGTTGGCTTTTTAGTCGGTTTACATCCGTAGTTCCGACCACGGGAGCAATTTGCGCCGGATGTTTTAAAATCCAATTTAGTAAAATGGTATCGGTTCCGACATCATATTTTTGAGCGAGTTCTTCAACAACGGGTTTTAGGCGTTTAGCGATTTCAGAATCGGTTTTAAAATAACTTCCGAGCGGATTCCACGCCATTGGTTTTATTTGGTGAAGGAGCATAAAATCGAGTGCACCTGAAGTTGCGGCTTCGTGTTGGGTAGCCGAAAACTGAATTTGATTGAACTTAACCGGAAGATACTTTAGAAGCATGGCTGTTTGATCGTTGGTAAAATTTGAAACGCCAAACGAACGAATTTTACCGGATTCCAATAATCGCGTAACGGCTTTCGCCACTTCTTCGGGCTGTAACAGCGGGCTTGGGCGATGCAGTAAGAAAACGTCTAGGTAATCGGTTTGTAAATTCGCGAGCGACTGTTCCGCGGAAGCGATGATGTGCTCAAAACTGTAGTCGTAATGTTTAATTTTTACCGGACGCGCTTCGCTGACGTACTGAATACCGCATTTAGTAATCAATTGAATTTTTGAACGATCGATTCCACTTTCGCGTAAAGCGGCGCCAAAAGTAGCTTCAGTAGTGTAACCGCCGTAGATATCGGCATGATCGAAATCGGTTATTCCACTTTCGTGGAAGGTACGAATGCGCTCGGCCATATCGTTTACTTGGAAGTCTTTGCCCCAAACACCCCAAGTCATCACGCCGGCAATTATTTTATTGGGCGATTTTTCTATCATTTTCCCTAGATTTTTCAATAGTTTCCCAAAAGTCTTAAAAATATAAAAAGGAAATCACAAATGACACTTAAGGTTTAAGTGTGCTGTTGGAATTTAACCATCCTTTAACAATCATCATCCCAAAAAAAAATTCAATTTGTGACCAGATTTTAACATAAAACAAACTGAATTAATAACACAAGAGATGGAAGACCAAAGAACATCGGTAGATATCCGCGCAATTAATGAGAAAATTGAACGCGAAAGTGCATTTATCGACTTGTTGTCGATGGAAATGAACAAAGTTATCGTTGGGCAAAAAACCATGGTTGAGCGCCTGCTCATCGGATTACTCGGGAAAGGTCATATCTTGTTAGAAGGCGTACCTGGATTGGCAAAAACTTTGGCGATAAATACACTGAGCCAAGCCATTCAAGCAAGTTTTAGCCGCATCCAATTTACGCCGGATTTACTTCCTGCCGACGTTATAGGAACGATGATTTACAACATCAAAGCCAACGAATTCTCGATAAAAAAAGGACCTATTTTCGCCAACTTCGTACTTGCCGACGAGATTAACCGTGCACCGGCCAAAGTACAATCGGCTTTACTGGAAGCGATGCAAGAAAAGCAAGTAACGATCGGCGATACCACATTTAAACTCGATCAGCCGTTTTTGGTTTTAGCTACACAAAACCCGATTGAGCAAGAAGGAACGTATCCGTTACCCGAAGCACAAGTCGACCGTTTCATGCTTAAAACGGTAATCGATTATCCGAAAATCGAAGAAGAGCGTTTAGTTATTCGTCAGAATTTATCGGGCGGATTCGAAAAAGTAAATCCAGTGATTAGCACCGAACAAATCATCCGTGCTCAAGCGGCGGTTCGCGAAGTGTACATGGACGAAAAAATTGAAAAATACATCCTCGATTTAATTTTCGCGACGCGTTATCCAGAGAAATACAAGCTTGAAAGCATCAAACCATTGATTTCTTTTGGTGCATCGCCTCGTGGAAGTATCAACTTGGCAACGGCGGCAAAATGTTACGCTTTCATAAAACGCCGTGGTTACGTGATCCCAGAAGATGTTAGAGCGGTGGTTTACGACGTGTTGCGTCATAGAATTGGTGTGACTTACGAAGCTGAAGCTGAAAACGTAACGTCGGTCGATATCATCAATAAAATCATCAATGAAGTTGAAGTTCCTTAATCTGTTCTGAAGCCACACCACATGGACACAAAAGAACTATTAAAGAAAGTCCGCAAGATTGAAATCAAAAC
>NZ_JBMLTK010000080.1:11476-31030 GCF_049240005.1 Flavobacterium sp.
ACCACATGGACACAAAAGAACTATTAAAGAAAGTCCGCAAGATTGAAATCAAAACCAAGCGCCTGAGTGATCATATCTTCTCGGGAGAATATCACACATCGTTTAAGGGACGTGGCATGACGTTTAGTGAAGTTCGTCAATACAACTTTGGCGACGACATCCGAAACATCGATTGGAACGTAACGGCGCGCTACAACGAACCTTTTGTGAAGGTTTTTGAAGAAGAACGCGAACTCACAATGATGTTACTTGTTGACATCAGTGCCTCATCGAATTTCGGTTCCACAGCGCAGTTTAAAAACGAAATCATCACCGAAATAGCCGCTACTTTAGCCTTTGCTGCCACAAACAACAACGATAAAATTGGTTTGATTTTGTTCACTTCGCAAGTCGAGTTGTACATTCCACCGAAGAAAGGAAAGTCGCACGTATTGCGTATTATCCGTGAACTGATCGAATTTCAGCCCAAGCAAACCGCTACTAATTTGGCCGAAGCACTTCGTTTTTTATCGGCGACTCAGAAAAAACGCGCTATTGTTTTCGTGATTTCTGATTTTATGTCGGATCCGTATGATTCGACACTCAAGATAGCAGCACGCAAGCACGACATTACGGGTATTCGTGTGTACGACGAGCGCGAGCAAACGCTTCCTGCCGTAGGTTTGATTCCAGTTTTTGATGCCGAAGCACAACAATACGTTTATGTGGATAGCAACCGAAAATCGGTTCGCGACGCCTACAAGCAAACGTTTGTTCAACAAGCAACTTTCTTTAAAGAAACGTTCAGCAAATGCGGCGCAGGTGTTGTAAATACACGTGTCGACGAAAGTTATGTAACCAAATTACTCGCCTTTTTTAAATCCAAAAACTGATGCGCAGCCTACGAATACTTTTTCTGATTCTTGCCTCGATACCGGTTTTCGGACAGCAAACAACGGTGCAAATGTCTGTAGATTCTACAGCAAAAAAAATTGGTGCTGAGTTCCGTGTAACCGTGCGAACTACCGTTGATACGGCTGATATCGTGAAATTTCCTGTAGCTCCTCGATTCGGAAATCTTGAGGTCATTCGAAATTATAAAGTAGATACTATAGAACAAGGCGCAAAATTCGAACTGATTAAGCGCTACGGACTTACACAATTCGACCAAGGTAAATACGTAATTCCTAAACTCCCTGTAAAAATTAACGGCGGAGTGTACTTTACCGATGCCATTCCGATTGAAGTGGCTGCCGTGAAAGTGGACACGCTAAAGCAAAAAATGTTCGACATTAAAACCGTCGTTGGTCCAGAAGGAAGTACCGATTGGTCGTTACTCTGGCTGTTACTTGTTGTCGTTATTTTGTTAGCGATAGCGATTTGGTACGCGAAACAAAAGAAATCGGCTGCAAGCTTAGAGAAAGTCGTTGTTTATAAAACACCGATCGATAAAGCCACAAATCTTTTAAAATCGCTCGAAAGCAAACAGCTTTGGCAGAAGGGCGAGGTAAAGGCGTATTATTCGGAACTTACCGATATTGCTCGAACCTATATTGAAGAAGAAATAAAAATTCCGGCTTTGGAAAGCACTACCGCAGAGCTGATTGTAGCTTTGAAGAACGTAGCCAAACAGAAAAAATACAAATTATCGGCTGATACATTAGAAGACTTAAAACAAGTTTTGATGCAAGCGGATTTGGTAAAATTTGCGAAATCGAAACCTTTAGAATTTGAAATCGAAGCCGACAAGCAGCGCATTGAAAAAACGATTGTGACCTTACACCAAGCGATTCCGGAAGAGATTTTGGAAGAGGAATCGCCAGTGGAAGAACTACAGGAATCACGCGCAGCTAAAAAGCGCAGAAAACGTCAGGTTCGAATGCTTGTAGCCGCTTCCATTTCCGCTATTCTACTTTGTTTAGGCACTTGGATTGCAATTTCGGGTTATACCGAAGTTAAAGATACGCTGCTTTTTAACAGAGGGAAAATCTTGCTTGAAGGCGAATGGATCAAAAGTGAATACGGATATCCAGGTATTACCATTGAAACGCCTACGGTGCTTAAACGCGAGAAAAAAACACTTTTGAACGCAACGCAGCCGGCACAAATTGCGAATATGCAGAGCTTTTCTTCAGGCGACTTCTCCGACGCTTTTTCGATTAGTATTTCAACACTTACTTCAAAAGATACGACGCAAATTCCGTTGGATAAAGTACTCGAAGAAACCTTGCACCGCTTAGAACGAAATAATGCACGAAACATCATTGGAGATCAGGGCGAATTTACTACACCTAATGGTATATCGGGCTTGCGCGGCATGGGAACGTTCTCTCAAATCAACACCCTGACCAACAAGAGCACAAAGTATTATTACGAGCTATTCATCTTTAATCAAGAAGGAGGAATTCAGAAAATATTGTTGGCACATCCGGAAGGCGATAGCTACGGAAAGAAAATCGCAGAACGCGTAATTAATAGTATCGAACTCAGACAACTCAACAACAATGCAGGGAACTAGTTTTTTAAATCCTGAGTTTTTATGGTTGCTACTTTTGCTACCTGGGCTTGCCGTGTTTCAGTATTTTTTCCGAAACAAGCGAACGCCAAAAATGCAGCTAAGCAGCACTAAAGCTTTTGCCAAAGCGCAGCGATTTCCTGTAATTCTTGATCAAATCTTATATTACGGACGATTATTAGCGTTTGCGAGCTTAATTGTGGCACTGGCTCGACCACGATCTGTAGATGTTTCCAGCCAGACCAAAACCACCAAAGGAATCGACATTGTTATGGCTATGGACGTTTCGGGTTCGATGTTGGCGAAAGATTTGAAACCCAACCGAATGAACGCACTCAAACGCGTTGCCGCTCAATTTGTGTCGGAACGACCTAACGACCGTATAGGAATCGTTGTTTATTCCGCAGAAGCGTATACAAAAACACCGGTAACAAGCGATAAATCGGTTATTTTACAAGCACTCGACGGTGTAAAGTACGACCGCATTTTGCAAGACGGAACTGGAATTGGCATGGGACTCACAACTGCCATTAACCGATTAAAAGACAGTAAAGCAAAGAGTCGAATCATTATTTTGCTGACCGATGGTGTAAATAATGCCGGATTTATAGAACCGGAAACGGCTGCCGAAATTGCTAAAGAATTTGGAATTAAAGTGTACACTATAGGTATCGGAACCAATGGCATGGCCGAATTTCCGTACGCCATTGCACCCGATGGTTCGTTTTTATTCCGCATGATGAAAGTGGAAATCGACGAGCAACTCATGAAAAATATCGCTGCAAAAACCGGAGGAAAGTACTTTAGAGCAACTTCAAACCAACGGTTAAGTCAGATTTATAAAGAAATCAACAAACTAGAAACGACCGAAATCGAGGAATTGAAATTTTACGATTACGACGAAAAGTACCGACCTTTTGTTTGGTTGGCTTTCGGATTGTTGTGTTTTGAATTTTTGGTTCGTCAAACGTATTTTAGAAACATTGTTTAGTTATGTTCGAATTTGAAAATACAAGCTATTTCTACTTGCTCGTCATCGTTGGTTTTTTTGTGGCGTTGTTCTTGTTCGGACGCCTTCGCGTGAAGCTGGCGCGGAAGAAATTTGCACAAGAAAGTGCTCTTCAAAAACTAATTCAAGAACGATCTACTTCAAAAACGTGGTTGAAAGCAGGACTTTTTTTACTGGGATTAAGTGCTGTAATAATTGCTTTGGTGAATCCGAAAGTGGGGACAAAAACCGAAACCGCGAAACGCCAAGGAATAGATATTGTTTTTGCACTCGACGTTTCAAAAAGTATGCTGTGCGAAGATGTAGCGCCAAATCGATTGGAAAAATCGAAGCAAATCATTTCGCAAATCATGAATCAACTCGGCGGCGATCGCGTGGGTTTGGTTGCTTACGCCGGAAGTGCATTTCCGGTTTTGCCCATCACTTCCGATTTTGGTGTAGCACGTATGTTTTTGCAAAGTGCAAATCCGACAATGGTTTCATCACAAGGAACTTCGCTCGATGATGCGATTCGGATTTCTGCCGGCTATTTTGAAGGAGATTCGAAAGTAAATAAGCTATTGATTCTGATTTCAGACGGCGAAGATCATTCTGAAGGAGCTTCCGATGCCGCCGAAGAAGCGAATAAAATTGGCCTCAAAATCCTAACCATTGGCGTTGGAACCGAGCAAGGCGGCCCCATTCCTCTTAAAGAAAACGGTATCACCAAAAGCTTCCAACGCGATAATGCTGGAGAAGTAGTAACGACCAAAAGAAATGAGGCGTCTTTAAAAGAAATTGCCGACGCAACAAACGGTGCTTATGTTAACGGAAACGAAACTAAAGCAACCCTTGAAGCGGTGAAAGCGGCTCTCGATAACATTGAAAAAAGCGATTTGGAATCGAAAGAATACACCGATTTTAACTCGCAATTCCAGTGGTTCATCGGTTTGGCATTGCTGCTTTTGTTCATCGACTTTTTAATGTTAGAGCGAACTACAGCTTGGTTAAAGAAGTTAAATCTGTTTAACGAATAGTCATGAAAAAACAATTGTACCTCATAGCGTTTGTACTTTTTGGCTATTGTGGATTTTCCCAATCGGCTAAAAGCCAAATTGCGCGTGGCAACGACGAATTTGAAAATAAAAACTACAACGAAGCTGAAACGGCGTATCGAATAGCTACGTCGAAAGGAGAAGGCGTTCGGGGAAGCTATAATTTAGGAAACGCTATTTATCGAATGAAACAGCCTGCCGAAGCTGGCTTTGCATACTTTCGTTCGGTTGAGAATGCCAAAACGAGACCCGAGAAACACAAGGCGCTTCACAACTTGGGAAATGTGTTTATGAATATGAAAGATTACGCAAAAGCAGTCGAAGCTTATAAAAATGCGTTAATTAATGACCCAACCGACGAAAAAACGCGCTATAATTACGCTTTGGCAAAAGAACTCTTGAAAAAGAACCCGCCGAAGAACAACGATAAAGACAAAAACAAGGATAAAAAAGAGAAGAACAAAGAGAAAAACAAACAGGATCAGAACAAGAATGACAACAAAAACAAAGATCAAAAGCAAGATCAGCCAGGTAATGATCCAAAAAAGAACGATAACAAAAATCCTGGAAAACAAAATCCTGGAAAAGCTGGAATATCCAAAGATCGCATGCAGAATTTACTCGATGCGGTAAATAACGAAGAAAAGAAAATTCAAGATAAAGTAAACAAAAACAAGGTAAAAGGAAAACCCGTTCAATCGGAAAAAGACTGGTAGAACCGCATGAATATGAAACTCGTAACATACATTTCTGCAATTTTCTTCTTGCTGCTGCAAACCGCTACTGCACAAGTACAGTTTGAAGCAAAAGTGAGTAAAACCACTTTGGGCATTAACGAAAGGCTCAGAATTGATTTTACCATGAACGACGATGGCGATAATTTCGAACCGCCAAACTTCGACGCCTGCGGATTTAAAGTTGTTGCCGGACCGAGCCAACAGGTAAGTCAGTCGTGGATCAACGGACGCTCATCGTTTAGCAAAACCTATTCTTATTTTCTCATTCCAAAATCAAGAGGAACGCTAACGATTAAACAAGCATCCATAGAAATACGCGGACAGATTTATAAAACTTCACCCGTACGGATTACTGTTACTGCCGCTGTCGAACTCCCGAAAGATCCAAACTACGCAACTCAAGTAAGCGTGAACGATGCCATACATTTGGTTGCCGAAGTTTCTAAAAACAATCCGTACATAAACGAGCCCATTACGGTAGTGTACAAGCTGTATATCAGTTACGACATCGGTGTGAAATCATGGCGCGAGCTCGACAAACCGAAATACAACGATTTTTGGTCGCAAAACATCGACATCAAAGAGCTGCGTGCTGAAGACGGAAACTACAACGGCGAGAAAATGCGTTATGTTGTGCTTCGCAAAACTGTACTGTATCCGCAGAAATCGGGCAAATTAATGATTGAACCTTTGTCGTTAGATATCGATGTACAACTACCTTCAAACCGACGAAATTTCTTCGGACAAGTTCTCCTAATCGACGATTCGAAACGGGTTTCGGCAGGTGCGCGTACCATAAATGTAAAACCGCTGCCCGAAGCTGGAAAACCAGAAAATTTCAATGGAGCCGTGGGCCGTTTTTCG
Organism: Flavobacterium sp.; assembly: GCF_049240005.1. Classification (GTDB taxonomy): domain Bacteria; phylum Bacteroidota; class Bacteroidia; order Flavobacteriales; family Flavobacteriaceae; genus Flavobacterium. The sequence goes on from NZ_JBMLTK010000080.1 coordinate 17,615, forward strand.
TTTAACGCCAAACCGTCGAAAACTACACTGAACAACGGCGAAAGTCTCGACTTAACGGTAAGCGTTAGCGGAACGGGGAACCTAAAACTGTTCACACTTCCAAAACCTACAGTACCGAGTTCGCTCGAAATGTACGATCCTGTTCACAGCGAAAATGTTAGTACACCCTTGTCGGGAATGACGGGAAGCATCTCAGATACCTACACGATAATTCCACAATTTAAAGGCGATTATCCTATCAAACCACTGACGTTTAGCTACTTCGATCCGAGTGTTGGCAAATACAAAACAATAAGCAGTGCACCTTTTACCATTAAAGTTCTCGACGGACCCGCAAATGCTTCTGCAACAGCTTCCAACGGAAACGAGGTTCAAAAACAAGCACTTACCAAAACGGCGCAGTTTAAATTCATTAAGCTGAAAACTAAATTGGTGAACAAAACTGAAGGCGACTTCTTCGGCTCCACCGGATTCTACTCGCTAATGATTTCACCACTTTTAGCATTGCCGCTATTACTGCTCATCCGCAGACGCAACAAAGCGGTAGCTGCCGATGTAGTTGGAAACAAAACAAAAAATTCAAACAAACTTGCCAAGCGCTTTTTATCGGAAGCTAAAACCGCGATGAACGACAAAGAACGATTCTATATCTCGTTAGAACGCGCGCTTCATAACTTCCTGAAAGCCAAATTGCAAATTGAAACTTCGGAAATGAGTAAGGTGAAAATTGCCGAACTTTTGCAAAACAAAAATGCAAGTATTGAAACGACTTCAGCACTAATTCGACTTATCGAAAGTTGCGAATTTGCACGTTATGCGCCAACCTCTGAATCGGTTATAAATGCCGATTACGAAACGGCGGTCGACCTATTAAACCAACTCGAAAAGCAAATTAAGTAAGATGAAAAAGTTTCTTTATTTAAGCCTGATTTGCTGCCAGTTTTTAAGTGCGCAGCCGCTTTTTGACAAAGCCAATACCTTTTACCGTTCTGAAAAGTATGTCGAAGCGGCAAAAGCATATGAAGAAATTCTGGCGAGCGGAAAATTCTCTGCCGAGGTTTACTTCAACTTAGGAAATACCTATTACAAATTAGGCAAAGTAGCACCGGCTGTGTACAACTACGAAATGGCACTTTTGTTGAAACCCGGTGATGAAGACATAAAAAACAACCTAACATTTGCCGAACAGCTGCGTATCGACGATATCAAAGAAGTCGGCGAAGCGGGTTTTGCTGTTTTGCTTGCCGATACTTTTAAAGGATGGAACCACAACAGTTGGGCAAAAATTGCCGTAGTATTTATGCTTTTGGCCTGCGTTGGCATTGGCTTTTATTACTTTGGTTCACGACGCTTAGTACGAAAACTCAGCTTTATCTTTGCGAGTTTTGCATTTCTTCTCGGAATTGTCGCGGGCGGATTCGCACAGCTAAGCTTTACAAGCAGTAACAGCAAAAGAGAAGCTGTGGTTTTTGCAGAGAATTTACCGGTAAAATCGGAACCTAAAGCGCAGTCGGCCGACGCGTTTTCGATACACGCCGGAACCAAAGTGCGGATACTCGAAACACTCGATCGTTGGTTTCACATTCAATTGCAAAACGGCAATGAAGGTTGGGTACTAGCTTCGGAAGTTAAAGAAATCAGAAGGCAGCGTTAGCTTCAAAGTCAAATCGGGGAAATACAAAACACGCCAAACGCATAGATTGCTGGATGATCGGATTTTCATAAAACCAAATAAATTCAGGATAGTACTGCATATCGAATGCGCGTTCGAAATAGCACATCAAAATTCCAAAAATCAACATAAACTGCATCGTGTACGCGGCAACGCCAATGAAATTGTTTATGATACCTAAATTTTGAAACCGGTAAGTGGATGCTAAATCGATTATCTGCGAACGTTGATACGCCTCCAAAAGAATGTAAGCACCGATAAATGCGCAATTCTGACAAATTTGACGCGGCAATTCGAATAAAAGTCCGATTAACTGCGCCAACGAAGGCTGAATTTGCAAAGCCGCATACACCACAAAAAAACGCCAAGCAAGCAACATACATGAGGTATAACCCGCTAAGTATAAGCCACGCAGCATCACAACGATGAACAAACAATATACAGCAAGTTCGAGATACATGGGGCAAATTAAATTTCATTCGAATTTAAATGAAAGTAAAGCTAACTTTCTAATTAATTTTGTCGAAATAATACGAATCAAAGCAGCAGAAAAATGTCGAGAGATCAACAATTAAAAGAACGATGGGAAGCAGTGGTGGAAAAACTCTCGGACCAATTTGCCGACGGAGAAGAGCTCGATCTCGACGCCATAATTTACCTCATTGGCGTTCAAGAACTCGGGCAACTGCATCGTAAATTCGAAAAAGACGAGAAACTCAATTTAATGCACATTGCCATTTGCCGCTTGTTACAGCCCTACGGCTATTACGAACTCGACTATGTAGATGCCGAAGGTTGGCCGCATTACCGCATTCTCGAACCACTTCCACCACTAAAAGCCGGCGAACAACGCTTGTTAATGACCGATGCCGTGGTAAATTATTTCCTCGAAACGAAGTATATTCAATAATGTTTTTCAAGCAAAAAGGAATTAAACCCTAAATTTGCACTTTCAAAATTTGCTATGATCGATCAGATACATGCCTACATCAAAGAAGTAGAAGCGTTTCAAACTACCGACAAAAACGAACTCGAACAATTTCGAATCAAGTTTATTGGGTCAAAAGGTATTTTGAAAGATTTGTTTGCCGCCTTTAAAGCCGTTCCGAACGAAGAAAAAAAGGCATTCGGCCAATTGATTAATCAGTTGAAAAATGCTGCTGAAGAAAAAGTGGCACAAATCACGGCAACGCTTGAAGCAGCTACACTTTCGGCGCCAACGCTAAACGACCTTACGCGTCCTGGCGAAGCTTTTACTTTAGGTGCAAGACATCCGATCTCGATCGTGAAAAATCAGATTTTAGACGTATTCGCATCCATTGGATTTAATGTTTCCGACGGACCCGAAATCGAAGACGATTGGCACAATTTCACGGCTTTGAACTTGCCCGAATACCATCCGGCACGCGATATGCAAGACACCTTCTTCATACAAACCAATCCGGATATCTTGCTGCGCACCCACACCTCTAGTGTGCAAGTACGCTACATGGAAGCAAACAAGCCGCCGATCCGCACCATTTCACCCGGACGCGTGTTCCGTAACGAAGCCATTTCATCGCGATCGCACTGTATCTTCCACCAAGTCGAAGGTTTGTACATCGATAAAGATGTTTCCTTTGCCGATTTGAAGCAAACCCTACTCTACTTCACCAAAGAAATGTTCGGTAAGTCGAAAATTCGTTTGCGACCTTCTTACTTCCCGTTCACCGAACCTAGTGCCGAAGTTGATATCTATTGGGGACTAAAAACCGAAACCGATTACCGAATTACCAAAGGAACTGGTTGGCTCGAAATTATGGGCTGCGGTATGGTTGATCCCAACGTTTTGAAAAACTGCAACATCAATCCAGACGAATTTACTGGTTTTGCCTTCGGAATGGGCATTGAGCGCATTGCGATGTTGCTGTATCAAATTGGCGACATTCGCATGTTTTACGAAAACGACGTGCGTTTCTTAAACCAATTCAGCAGCGCCATTTAATTCGTAAGAACGATGCTAAAAGATTATCAAATTCCGGAAGTAAAAAACGTATTCTTCGCTGCTGTGCAGGAATGGAGCGACGATTTTATGGCCGATGTTTGGTACATTTATTTGATTAACGACAGTGATTTCGACATCGATAGCGTTATGGTCGTTTCAAAAGCCTTCGGAACAATCGATGGCGAAATGAAAAAAACTTCGCTGCTGCGCCACGCTTTTATGCAAGTTCCTGCCGTTAGCGCCATAAAAGTCGAACTTTTAGAAAACAGCCTCATCCAACTCAACAACGAGTTTATGCTTACGTACTTTATCGGAAACACGCTGTACGACAAAAAATTCACTTTTAAAGCCAACAGCGTACACGTAAATCACACCGAAGAAGTTCCGATTTTATTCAAACCTGGCGTAATCGTAAACTAAGTACAGCTAATATTTTGGGCATTCCCGCTTCTCTTTTCCACACTCCGCAATGCTACGCGCGCAAAACAATCACGGTCGGGCTTTTCGCTGCAAGTTTTTTGTGGCTTAAACGCCACCACAAAATAGCTTTCCGCTCCACCCGAGGCTTTAGCCGAACTAACCGCAGGTAATCCCCAACGCGGAAAAACGTAACAACCGATCCGAGTTCAAACATAATTCGTCGTGAAAAGGCGCGAAACTTAAATACAAAATCGCACACAACTAAATACCTTTGCAAAAAAATTCTCCATGCATTTTCTCTCGGAAGATTTAGAAGAGTACATCGTCGCACATTCGCAAGCCGAACCTCCGTTGCTCAAACAACTGGCTAAAGAAACCTACCAAAAAGTGCTCATTCCGCGTATGCTTAGCGGGCATTTTCAAGGTCGGGTTTTATCGATGATTTCTAAACTAGTACGACCTACGCGCATCCTCGAAATTGGCACCTACACCGGTTACGCCACTTTAGCGCTTTGCGAAGGTTTGCAAAACAACGGCGAGGTACATACTATAGATATCAAAGAGGAATTGCAACCGTTTCAGCGCAGGTTTTTCGATCTTTCGCCGTACGGCCAACAAATCACGCAACACCTCGGCGAAGCCATTCACATCATTCCTACCTTACAGCCGGGTTTCGATTTGGTGTTTATCGACGCCGACAAAGAAAATTACATTCACTATTTTGATTTGATTGTACCGATGATGAACCGCGGCGGCATTATTTTGTCGGACAACGTACTGTGGAGCGGAAAAGTTGTAGAACCTCTCGTTGCAGGCGATGTAAGCACAGAAGTACTGCTCGAATACAACAAAAAGGTTAATACTGATCCGCGTGTGGAAACGGTTTTGTTGCCCATCCGCGACGGACTCACACTCACGCGCGTGCTTTAAGGTGTGTGAAAAAAAACCACTTTCACAAAATAGCCTACTACATAGCAGCGATCTCTTTAAGCAAGTCAATAATTTTATTGTTTCTGAACTGTTTTCTAAATTCAATTTTGACTAGACCGCCAAAGAATTTTTCTGCGTGTCTAATCTTCGCTTTTTCTTCTTCACGAAGACCGTCATCACTTCCAACGTCTTTTGTTTCTACGATAAAGTTTAATTTCTGTTTGCCATCTTTGAATTTTAAAACATAAGCAAAGTCAGGCGAATATGTTTTACCACCTGCAACTGGAATTTTGATTGAGTTTTTCGGGATTTTCGTAAATACAATAACTTCATTGATTTCTGTCTTAATATTCTTCATTTCTAATTCAGAATCATAATACAATTCGTCAAAGAAATATGACTGTGCCACGTCTTCATCTGAAAAGAAAATACCAATATCAGAAGCGGAAATTTCTGATAAAACATTTCCTTTTTCGTCTGTCAGTTTGGTTGGGTGAATGTTGTTTGAAACCTTTTTGTATTCAATACTGAATTTGTCAATTGCATTTGCCATTAGGAAATGGTCAAATTTATCTTTGATAATTCGCAATGTTGTTGGATTCAAATGTTTGTTTATCTCTGTCCCTGCATCAATAATTGATTGATGAATGGTGGAGAGATTGATATTTAGAATTTTTGAAAGTTCTTTCAGAAAGTCGCTGTATTTCATTGTTGAAATAGTTGCGACATTTCGTTCATAGATTGATTCTGCTTCGCTTACAATAGCTCTATCATCTTTGATTTCGACTTTTGCAACTCGTTCGCTTACTCCATCTGTTTTAAAATTTCCTTTTTGTGCCTTTAAAAACGAGGTAAAGAGGTTTTTAAATTCGGCTTCTTTATCAAACTTATATTCTAAAATTACTTTTTCGTTGAGTTTTTCCCAAAGGTCTTTTAACTCACTGTATTTATCTGTTCTTACTGTGATTTTCTTTTTATTGTCTGTTGCTTTGCGAATTTTCGTAGAATTTACACCTTCAAAAATCTTCGGATAATTGTGTTTAATGTAAGTGAAACCATTTTCTTTAAAATCGTTGTTGCGCTTAATTACATTATTATCGTCTAAAATTTGCAAAAGGTCTTCTTCGTTGGTCTCGTAGAGTTCGCAAATCTTTTTAATCATTTCAGCAGACAGTTTGTCAGGCGTTAGTTCCATTGAAATTGCACCCGACTTTGAGTTGATTTCATTTACCAAAGAATCGACAAAATCACTTTCAGTAAAGTCCACAAAGTAGTTTAGATAAAACTGCTCGTCTTTTACACGATTTCCGTATTCATTTACTGGTAAACGCAAGCCACGCCCAACTTCCTGTAATTTTGAAATATCACTACCACTGCTGCGCAATTTGCAAATTTGAAAAACATTTGGATTGTCCCAACCTTCTCGCAATGTCCATTTTGAGAAAATAAATCGTCTTGGATTTTCCAAACTCAACATTTCTTGTTTGTCGTGCAAAATCTCGTTTATTTCCTTTTCTATAACCTCGTCTTTTTCGCTGTTGTCTTTTGAGAAATAACCACCGTGTGTTGCAGAAATATCAGTCAATGATTTTTTAAGAAACGCCTTATAGTATGCGTTTTTTTCTTCTTTTAGTAATTTTTCGATTTCAGCCTTTGCTAATTGCTCTACCGTTTTTTTGATATATCCATCTTTGTTTCGATATTCATCAATGTTGTCAATAAAAAAAAGCGTTAACGGTTTGATCTTTACGTCTCTTGTTAGAAATTCTTTTTCAAGCTCAAAATGCTTTTGAATGGCTTTTTGAATCATTGTTTCCTGCAATTTTTCGGCATATGAATACGGATTGATTTTATCGCCCTTTTTCATTTCCAAACCGTTGGATAAAACAACGGTGCTTTTGTTCAAATTTTCAACTAGCAAATCGCTCATTTCAGAATGAACAGTTTGTAAACTCTCTTTCTTTCTTAGTTTTACTGTTTTGCGTTTATCATTTTCTATCAATTCAAAACTGGCTTCTGTGCCATCAGAATCTATAAACTTTACAATTGCATTTTTCCCACTATCAAATTCTGTAATGTGTCCGATTACGCCTTTTACTAAATTTCGATTGAATGAATCAACAGCTGTTAAAGTGTAAATCAGATTTTCATAACCTTGAAACGTAGCGCCATAACGCAAAATAAATTGCGGTTTCATTTTTTGGATGTTTTCCCACGTTTTATTTCCTGTGCCAAATTTGTGTGGTTCGTCAATAATCATAAACGGTTTTGTCGCACCAATGGCATCAAACGGCACGGTATATTTGTCAAACAAACCTTTATCAAAACTTTTTTGCATAGTTTCAGAGTTAATCATACCAGCGTTGATAATCAAAACCTGAATGCTGTTTTTTTCAAAATTGCCCGAATTAACAAAACTGGTAACGGCTTGCGGAATATATGATTTCTTGCTTTTCCCGTTTTTTAAGCTTTCTACAATATGCAAATGCAAGGTTTTACCGTATTGCTCTTTAAAATGTTCACGACTACTGTCTGATTTCAAAAAATCTATTGTTCCTGCTTTGATGGAAAGCGTTGGCACAACAACAATAAATTTGAAAATGCCGTATTGTTTGTTGAGTTCAAAAATTGTTTTAGTGTAAGTATATGTTTTGCCCGTACCCGTTTCCATCATAATGTCTATAATGTTGCTTTTTGGCTTTGGCTTTTCTTCTATACTATTTCGTTTTTGGCGATTGAGAATGTTGTCAAAATACTGACCAAAGGGCAACATTTTGTTATCAATCGCATTGCCTTGTTTTTCAATTTTGTTGTAAACTGGATTAGTGTAGTTTTTATCCACCTCCGGAACATAGTGCATCTGCAAATTCTCAAATACAGCTAATGTACTTTGAACTGCATTTTCCTGATGCGATAAGTTTTTCTCAAAATGAAATCCTTTCATTGCTTAATACCTTGTTATGAAGTCAATATCAATTTTCTTTTTGTTAGCGTATTGCTTCACGTTTTCCGAAAGTTCTCGCAAGCTTTTACTTTCAAAGTGATAACCAAATGCAATAATAGAAGTAGGATTGAATGCTTTTTCTGTATCAATTTTTTCTAAAATGGCTTTTAAATTTTCGGTTGTAAAGTTTTTGTGCAACAAATACAATTTCCCATTTCCGTAAAAAGCAGTGTAACCGCCTAAATCAACTATTTCTAAGTCATGCGAAAGAGAAATGTTGTCGTTTGTTTTCCAGGTAACCAACAATGCCTTTAAATCTTCCTCGGTGAGTTTTCCTGTATCAAAAAGGGTTTGCGATGTATCAAACTGTTCTGCTTCAAAATTGTAATCTTCCCAAATAGGAGTAGTTTCAAAGACTTTGAAACCTAGGTCTTGATGTTTAAGTGATTCAATTTCTGTCTTGAGTAGATTGATTTTTTCTTCTTTCCCTTCTAAGTCTAATTTCCCTTCAAGTTCTTTTAATTCAGCTTCTTTTTCATTGATTTTGTTTGGGATTAAAACATCTTTGGTCTTTTTAGCTGCTCTAATTATTCGTTCTTTTGTAATATCAAAAATGGTTGGAGTGTCAATTCCTAATTCCTTTTTTACAAAATTGTATCCAACCTTATTTTGTTTTTGGTCAATTAATTCAGGAATTTGAACCAAAATGAATCTTCTATTTCCACCATCTTCACTATTGATCTGGAATAAGGAATCACCAGTTGTTCCGCTACCTGCGAAAAAATCTAAAACGATAGAATCTTTATCCGTTGCAACTTTGATTAAATTATTAAGTAGTTCAATTGGTTTAGGAAATGAAAACACTTTTTTGCCAAATATTTTTTCAACTTCTGCTGTTCCCCTTCTGCTTGAAAATTCTTTGTCAGATAAAATTGAACGAATCAACTTCTCAGACGTTCTCATTTTTTGAACTATTCTATATTCTTCGTCTTCGGTCAAATAGCCTACAATTTCCTTATTTAGTTCACCGAGTGATTTTGGTTGTCCCCAACGCCAAACAAACTGAACACCATCTTTTACAGATTTTGGCGGATAAATTTCAATATGATTTTCATTTTTAGTCAAACTTATTTCATAGAACTCTTCACCTAATTCTGATAATTGCTTTTCAGGATTAAGATAAAAAGGGTAATACAAATTTTCACGATTTTCAGGCGTAAAAGCTACATTACTATTGTAAAGAGGATGAACATTAAAACCGCCTTTTTCATCTTTAAATGTAAATCTCTTGTTCTTATCTTCTAATAAATTAGTCTCTGTTTTGTTTAGTTTATTTGCATAGAAAATGCAGTATTCGTGCATTTTTCCGATATGACCATAATCTCTTGCGTTTGGAGTAGAATTGATTATGAAGGTGCCAATATAATTCTCTTCACCAAAAACTTCGTCCATTAGCATTCGAAGTTGAGTTACTTCATTATCATCTATCGAAACAAAGATTACTCCTTCATCCTTAAGTAGTTGTTTGGATATGTATAGACGAGGGTATAAGAATGTCAACCAAGCAGAATGACTGTTGCTCTTTCCTTGCGTAAAATCTAAGATGCGTTTAGCTTTCTCAGCATCAACGCCAATTAAATTTTGCAATTCTTTTACACTAAATTTTCTATCGTCTTGGTAAGTAAAACCGTCTTTACCTGTATTGTAAGGCGGGTCAATGTAAATCATTTTCACCTGTTCGTAATAGGCATTGGCAAGGTGTTTCAGCACTTCCAGGTTGTCGCCTTTGATGAGCAAGTTTTCAGAGTTGGCGTTTTCGGGTTTGCTGTTATGAGTTTCATCTGCTTTCAGCAAAGTGGTTGCTGGGTCGCTTGCCAAAAGGCGTGCATACGATTTCCCAAGCCAGTCTAATCCGTAACTTTCCGTAGAAAAATTGATTTCCTTTTCAGTTAGATTGTTTTTAAATTTCTCTAATTGAAAGTTTCCATCTTTGTCAAAACAATGCGGAAAGTGTAATCTCAATGCTTCCAAATCTTTGTTAGGTACTTTTATGTTAGAGGTAGTTATTTGCTTGTTCATAGAATACCGTTTGTGTGGATATGCTTTGTTTAGTGTTTTGAATAATAAGTATTGCAAATATCAACATTAATTTTTGAGCGTATTGCAATAATTAATGCCAGTTAATTCAACAGTAAAAACTGATACCACTAAGTAAGTTGGACTCATGAAATAAAAGAAATTTTAGCTTACTACTGTTGATTTCAAGAATATACTGCCGTAACGCGCACAAACAAATTGATGTAGCGCTAAAGTCAACGTACCCGATAATATTCCGAAGAGATACCCGCAAAGAATGTCGCCTGGAAAATGCAAGCCCAAGTAAATGCGGCTGTACGCAAATAGTAACGGCCAAAGAAAAAGCAAGAAAGCATATCGATAATGTTTCCGCAACAGCGCAAAAATAAATACTGCCGACGCCATCGAATTGGAGGCGTGTCCGCTGAAAAATGAAAAAGATTTACTGCTTTTAACGTCACGCATGAATCCTTCGAGAGTCGGATCGTTACACGGACGCAAACGCATGAATGTATTTTTAACCAAATTGGTGGTTTGGTCGGTAAATACTAGCATTAGCGCAATAATAAGTACCAGAACCAATACGTGTTTCCAACCGTAATTCTTTACCAAAAGATAAAGTAAAAAGAGAAAAAACGGCGTCCAATACAATTGTTTTGTGATTAACAACCAAAAACCGTCCCAACGTTCTGAACCGAGATTATTCAAAAACAAAAAGACAGTGTGATCAAGCTCCGAAAGATATTCCAACATTAGCGCTGCCGTTTTACGGTTCCTTTTAGTTCTTGAATTCCAGCCTTAGCTGCATCAATTTCTCGATTTACATCGCTAATTAAGGGCGTATCCGGATTCTCGAGAACCTGCGTAATTTCAGTCGGATCGAAGCCTTTTTTCAACTTATCCAACTCCTCGCTCAATCCACCGGTTAACGATTGCTTGTTAATTCCGTGCTCGTCGGCGTTTTTGGTAATCTCGTACTTAAGCTCGTTGGTAGCGTTTTTGAGCTGCGCCATACCTTTTCCGAGTTGCCGCGCTACTTCAGGAATGTTCTTAGAACCAAATAACATGATGGCTACCAGAACGATAAAAATCATTTCACCACCGCCTATTCCAAACATAGCTAGATTCTTTTAGATTACAAATTTACGCACGTTCCTTGAAACTCCGCTTTAATTATTTCCCAAAAACACCTGCGTCGGTCGATTTTGGCCAAGAGTTGTTGCTGGTATCCACATCGGCTGTTTCCAACTTTGGATCAACTTTTACGCTTTTCAACAACTTCTCTGTAGCAAAAACCCGACTCACCTCAGCGTCGTTAAAACGCCAGATTTGCGCCGGAAAACGATGCATTTCCGTTGTGCCGTCTTCAAAAGTTAGTTCTACCAACAACGGCATTACCAATCCGCCTGGCTTATCGAAAGTAATCTCATAAAAATACTTCGGACTCTTCAACTTGGCACGTTCTTCTTCGCTAAACTTCGACTTCAAAAACTCATCTAAGTTCTTCACATCCTCGATTTTGAGCGGCTTGTTGAGTTCTGCTTTAAAATCTTCGCTAGTTTCCGACAACATATATACCAACGGACCCGAATTTGCCAATCGACGACGGCGACCTACCGGTGGTGCTTTAAAATTCTTAGGCGCATCGTTGCTCACAAAATAACGAGTTACTTGCTTCACGCCAATATCAACATAATCGGTGGTATAAAACCAACCGCGCCAAAACCAATCTAAATCCACTGCCGAGGCGTCTTCCATCGTACGGAAAAAATCCTCAGGTGTTGGGTGCTTAAACTTCCAACGGTTGGCGTAGGTTTTAAAGGCATGATCAAACAACTCGCGTCCCATGACGGTTTCACGCAAGATATTCAATGCTGCTGCTGGTTTTCCATAAGCATTATTCCCGAATTGACGGATGCTTTCCGAGTTCGTCATAATAGGTTCTAAACCGGTTTGCGCGCCGCCCATATACGGAGCAATTAAACGAGCCGGACCGCGATCAACGGGGAAAGTAGCTTCCCACTCAATCTCTGTTAAATACTCCAAAAAGGTGTTCAAACCTTCGTCCATCCATGTCCACTGACGCTCATCCGAATTCACAATCATCGGAAAATAGTTGTGCCCAACTTCGTGAATAATTACGCCAAGCATGCCGTACTTTACGCGATCCGAATACGTACCATCGGCTTCCGGACGACCGAAATTCCAGCAAATCATCGGATATTCCATACCCTGATCTTGGGCATTGATTGAAATCGCTTTTGGATACGGATAATCGAAGGTGTATTTAGAATAGGTCTTTAATGTATGTGCAACGATTCGCGTAGAAAACTCGCCCCAAAGCGGATTTCCTTCTTTTGGATACAATGAAATAGCCATTGCTGTACCGTTCTGTAACTTCACCGCCATGGCATCGTAAATAAACTTTCGTGAAGTTGAAATACCAAAATCGCGTACGTTGGTAGCTTTAAATCGCCATGTTTTCTTCTGATTGCTAAAGCCTTTTTCAGCAGCTATAGCCTCTTCTTGAGTAACAACTACCACAGGTTTGTCGAATGTTTTCTCAGCCAATTGATAGCGCTTGAGTTGCTCGGCAGTGAACACTTCCGAACGATTCTGCAAATCGCCGGTTGCTTCCATAATGTGATCGGCCGGAACGGTAATCGCTACTTCGTAATCGCCGAAAGGCAAAGCAAACTCGCCCGAACCCCAGAACTGCATGTTCTGCCAACCTTCAACATCGCTATACACTGCCATCCGTGGATAAAACTGGGCTAAAACATATAGTTTATTGCCGTCGGGAAAAGCTTCGTAACCCGATCTTCCACCATCGAGTTGGTAATTGTTTACATTATACCACCACTTTACCTTAAAGCTAAACGACTCGCCTTTTTTCAAAGGTTTCGGCAAATCGATGCGCATCATGGTGTAATTAATCGTGTAAGACAATGCTTTTCCTTTAGTATCGGTTACGTATTCGATTCGAAAACCACCGTCGAATTTCTCTTCCATAAAACGACGAGAAAATCCGGCTGCCGCCATCGAAGTTTCCATTTTTTGAGAATCGGCTAAGGGCGTTTGCGAATTGCGCGCTTGCTGATTTTGATCGAGTTGCATCCACAAATACTCCAAAGACTCGCCCGCGTTATTGGTGTAAGTAACGGTTTCTTCGCCATACACTTTTTGGTTTTTATCGTCGAGCTCGATCGACATTTTATAGTCGGCTTTTTGCTGATAATACGCTGGCCCTGGCGCTCCCGAAGCCGTGCGATACATGTTTGGCGTAGCTAACAAGTCGTACATTTGGCGGAATTTACTGGTGTCGGTATGTCCGACCGCAGGTACACGTGGCGTTTCTTGTGCCATCGAAAAAGCGCTAACTAAAAGCGC
>NZ_JBMLTK010000080.1:31130-62997 GCF_049240005.1 Flavobacterium sp.
CCGCAGGTACACGTGGCGTTTCTTGTGCCATCGAAAAAGCGCTAACTAAAAGCGCCGCAGTGCAAAATCTTAGGTTGTATTTCATATACTCGGATAGGTAAATGTAGGTTCGCTGCTGGTGAGAATAACACTCTTTTTGGTACCGTTCCACTCCAACTGAATTATATTTTGTTGTTCGTCGTAAACTTCTGTAATACAAGGATTTGAAAGCTCAATACGACTTATCTTCCCCTTAAACTTCACCCGAAGGTAAACGATAATGGTGTTGTCTTCACGTTCAAATTTCAGATATTCTAGGGATTGTTGTTTTCCGTTAATCGAAAAAGTAAATTTCTTTTGTAAGTAACTTTCCAAAGCCAATTCGTCGGCTGGCGTATGTTTATTGTCGCCTAAATACGTTTTGCGTTTGGCAAATGATGTTAACGCTTCGTTTAAATCATCTATGAAAATGCGACCGGTAATTTCAAATTGAGCGGCTTTAGCATTGTGAATTACTTTGTAAAGCGACACGTAGAATTTGTGTGCGGGCCTTTCGGCGGATGCCACCGCAGTAGCCATCAGTAAAAACAATACAAAGCACTTTTTCATAGGCCAAAAATACGGAATCTGTGGCAGCAATTTATGCCTTTCGGCGTTCTTTACTTTTTGAGATGTTCTTGATAAATCACCCAATAGCGAGAAAGTTGAAACAAAAGTGCCGAATCTGTAGCTTCTTTGGCTATTTTTTGGAATTCAGGTTCCTCTGCCGCAAAACGCACCATATCTTCAACTTGCTGTTTATCAATTTTTAATCTTTTTGCTAACTCAGTAGCATCAAATTTATCGAATACACGCTGTCGAGCAATTTCGGCCCGCTCCGCATCGAGCGCCCGTTTGTACTTTCGAATTCCGCCGTTGAGTTTATTCATAATCGGATCTAAACTAAAAGAAACTCCGCCTACCCCTGGGCCTAGACCCATACTAGGATCTAAACTAGCAATGCGTTTAAAACGCCGTTCGGCCACAGTATATCTCTTGGGTGTATAGCCAATGATACCGGCCATCATGCCGTCGTAATTCGCAATTTGAACCTCTTCCAGCGGAATTGCTTTTGCCGTTAAATTCACGCGCATGCCTGACTTGAAATGATTTTCCTCGACCAACACGCGAAAAAAATCGATGCCATCGCCATAAAACAACAACAAATCGTCGGCTTGGCACAGAATCTCAAAGCTGCCATTCTCCGCTAGTTGAGTTTCCTGCTCGGTCGTAGCGTTTTGCACAAAAACCGCCGATGTCGTATAGCCGGAAATCGCAACGGTACCTTTTAAAATACTGGGTTGCGCCACTACCGTAGTCATACAAAGACAAAAGAACAACAGGCGTATCATCTAAAACTTTTTAAATTCGGTGGCTAATTCACTTAAGGCAAACATAATTTGAAACCGATTTCCGCTCGAAAGCACAACCGTGAATTTCTGATTTTCAGCGGCGTAATACAAAAATCTTGCTACATCATCTTTCGGAATTTTTAAAGATTCCGTAAAGTAGGACTCTTCAAACATGCGATTCAACTTCTCATAATTGCGTTCATACCGCTCATGCTTGGCAGCGCGCTTCAACATTTTAGTGCGGCCCGATATCGCATTTATTAATCCATCTATGGTGGTCGATTGTGCCGTATACAACCGTCGTTCGGCAACCGTTAATCGCTTAGGTTGCTTCTGTAAAATGCCCATCTTCACCAAATCATACGACTGCGTATACACGATTACTTCCTCCAATTCTTCAGGTTTTTCTTCCATGAGCAGACTAAAGTTCCCCGAAAAATCGGCTTTCTCAACCAAATGTCGCGCTTTCACGTAGCCTGTTTTCTCAAACAAAATCAAGTCGTCTTCCGAAGCAGCAATACTAAATCGGCCCAGCTCATCGGTTCGGGTTTCTTGTTCGGTGCTCAAATTTAAAACAATCACACGCGGCAAGGTTCCGTTAACCGACTTCACGGTACCGTTCAACATTTGCGCCTGAGCACACGCGGTTAACAAAAAAAGAAAACTGAAAATCGGACGAAACTTCATATAAAAATCAAATTTAAAAGTATCCCGATTCCGTTTTCTGCGTGTTACTATAAAGTTGTGTTAATTTGCCAAAAACTTCTTTTATGCGCAAACTCATCATCGCCAGTACCTCAACACTGCACGGAACCGCTTATTTAGAATACCTAAACGATACATTAAAATCTCATTTTCAAGGTGTTACAAAACTCGTTTTTATTCCGTTTGCGCGACCCGGTGGAATTTCTCACGATGCTTACACCGAAAAAGTTACGATCGCTTTCGCGAAATTGGACATAGAAGTTGTGGGTTTACATACTTTTGATGATGCCGCTGCGGCGCTTACCCATGCGCAAGCTATTTTCACCGGCGGCGGAAACACCTTCGTTTTGGTTAAGGAATTGCACGAACGCAACTTGTTTCCTGTGCTTTTGGACGCTATAAATTCGGGAACGCCGTATCTAGGTTGCTCGGCTGGATCCAATATTTGCGGACAATCCATGCAAACTACCAACGACATGCCCATTGTCATGCCGCCGTCGTTCCAAACCTTGGGTGTATTGCCTTTTAATTTGAATCCGCATTTTCTGGATGCCGATGCCCAATCAAAGCACATGGGCGAAACACGTGAAACGCGAATTAAAGAATACCACGCCTTCAATACAACACCCGTACTCGGACTCCGCGAAGGAAGTTGGCTCGAAGTTTCCGGCGAAAAAATCGTTTTAAAAGGAGCGCTAACTGCACGTTGGTTCACACCGCAACAAAGCGCAACTGAACTCGAACCGGAAACTGATTTTAGTACAATTTAATTTTTTGGGCGTTCCCCGCACTTTTTTTACGTCGGCCTAAAGGCACTCCTGCAAAAAAGCGCCGGTCAGGCCATACGCTGTATCCCAAAAATCCCCTGCCAAAGGCCGAGGCAATTTTTGGGGATGCCGCTGCTGTCCTTAACGCGGAAAAGTCGTTATCAAAAAAATGGTTTCCCTGAAATCTTCGGATTTACATTTTTTAATTTGTAATATTGCAATATTACCTCGCATAAATAGCTACCTATTAAACGATTAATCGTCCGAAGTCCGACTAAAAAATCAAAGATTAAGCCTAATTAAAAACTAACTTACTTGCACGAATTGCCTCAAGAGCAGCATCCCAAAGTCCGATGCGCGCTTTCAAAGCTTCGATGGTAGCGGCAGTTGCAGCTTCCCACAAAGCAGCATCGGTTCCGCACAACTCTGAAGTCATTTCTAATGCTAAATGACTGTGATGACCGCCATCAACTTCAATATGACGCTCTATGTAATATACAAACGATTTCAGTGCGTCGGGCGAATCAACGGCCATATCGCGCAGCAGCGAGGTAAACATATTTGGGATCAAGTCTTCCCGACCGAAGGTAAAAACGGCCGCCTGCAACGACACTTTACCGCTTGCTACTAAATTAAAGGTAGTGTTTAGAAATTTCGTAACGCCAGTTGCTAAATCGGCTTGTTCAATGACGTTCTTTACTGCAACACCCGACTGTAATTGCTGCAAAAACGAGGTAATGCCCGAAGTATCCGCACCGGCATTTTGCATAGCTTTCAAATACATTTCAAAATGGCTCATGCGAATACCGTTTTCATCCACATCCGACTCTTCGCCACAAACAATTTCATTGATTAAAAATCGGGTATTGGCATTTCCAACCGGAATCCAAGGAAGATCCACACAAGTTAATCCGCGTTGCAAACTTTTCAACAAACTCATAAAGTCGAATACCGCAAAAACGTGGTGTTGCATAAAAATCCGCAGGTCGGCTAAGGTTTCCATCTCAGCGTAAAGCGAATGATTTAAGATTTGCTCGCGATACGGAACGATTTGCAACTGTAACTTTTCTACGTGGGCGTTCATATTCAAAATTTTTGCGAAATTACGTTCTAATTTTATCGTTTTTTAAAACTTTAGAATTTCCTTACCACTTGTTAAGAACCTTTTGCGTCCGCAGATTCCTTACAATTTCTCAAAATAAAAACTACATTTGATTTTTACTCTAATCATTATGTGGAAAAATCATCCTAAAGCACTTCCTTATTTGTTCTTATCCGAAATGTGGGAACGTTTCGGTTATTATCTCATGATTGGCATTTTCACGCTGTACCTCAAAGACGTTGAAGCAGGCTTTGCTATGACCGAAAAAGAATCATCTGATTTATACGGAACTTTCATCGCTTTGGTTTTCTTAACACCTTTTTTAGGCGGACTCATCGCTGATCGTTATTTAGGCTATAAAAAATCAATCATCATCGGCGGTTTGTTAATGGGTGTGGGCTACTTTTTAATGGGTGTTCACAACATTACGGTCTTGTATATTGCCATGACATTAGTAATTCTCGGCAACGGCTTCTTCAAACCTAATATTTCGACTTTACTCGGTAATTTCTATTCCAAAGCGCCCTATTTGGATAAAAAAGATGAAGGATACAACATTTTCTACATGGGTATTAATATTGGCGCCTTTGTCTGTAACTTCCTTGGTGCGGCCTTAAAAATTGCACTGGGCTGGCAATGGGCTTTTATGGCAGCTGGTTTGGGTATGTTTGTAGGCGTTCTGGTTTTTGTTTTAGGAAGTAAACACTACCACGGCTATGAAGAAAAGAAAGGTGTACAGCAGGGCGATATGCCTTTTTCGAAGATCTTACTTTACATTTTGTTACCCTCTGTTGGCTTTGGAATCATCGGTTGGTTATTGAAAGGAACTGCTTCAGATACAAATCCAGACAGCTACATTTTTGGATCAGACTCAACAGATGCATTCATTTTTGCATGTATTCCGGTCGTTGCATTTTATGCTTCCCTGTATTTTCGCGCTAAAGCAGAAGACAAACGACCCATTGGCGCACTACTCGCCATCTTTTCTGTGGTAATTTTGTTTTGGGCTGTTTTTAAATTAAACGGCTCTGCCTTAAATACTTGGGCCGACAGATACACGGATCGCGAAGTTTCAGGTTCTACACAAGCGGTTTTTAGTTCTTTAAAACTTTCACAAGAACTCGATTACAAAAAAGATACGGTTGAAAAATACGACGAACAATTTCGCCTTCAAAAAGTTGATGGTGCTGTTCAAAAAGAAGTTGCTTATCCGCTCTATTTCAGAAATGTGGCAGCCGAAAAAAAACCTCAAGACGGAGCTACGATTAGCGTTTGGGCAACCAACTTAAGCCAGTCGATAAATCCGGGTTGGGTTATTTTACTCACGCCGTTGGTAGTAGCGTTTTTCACTTGGTTACGCGGTCGTGGAAAAGAACCGGGAACACCAACAAAAATCGCTTTCGGATTACTGATTTCCGCACTTTCCGTCTTAGTTATGGTTGCTGCGGTAAATGCAGGTGGAAACGGCGCCGAAAAAGTAAGCGTTTGGTGGCTCATTGCTAATTACGGCATCATAACAATTGGCGAATTATTTCTAAGTCCGATGGGATTGTCGGTCGTCTCGAAATTGAGTCCACCGAAAATTACCTCACTAATGATGGGAGGTTGGTTTCTTGCGACATCAATCGGAAACAAATTAAGCGGCGTTTTAGCTAGTTTATGGGACACTTATCCGGATAAAGCCAATTTCTTCTGGGTGAATTTCGGTCTATTAATGATTGCTACGTTAATGATGTTTGCCTTATTGCGTCAACTCAATCGCGTGATGGCCGAAAAAGGACTAAAATAATGACAGCAGCTATTCAAGATTTTCAGGGTAAGTTTCCGAAACAACTCTGGCCGCTATTTTTCAGCGAAATGTGGGAGCGTTTCTGCTTCTACGGGATGCGCGGAATGTTGGTTATTTTTATGGTCGACGTGCTACTGCTCGACACTGAAAAAGCCAATTTACAATACGGCGCTACGCAAGCTTTCGTTTATGCTTTTACGTTTATTGGCGGCTTGTTTGCCGATAAAATACTCGGCTTTCGGAAGTCGCTATTCTGGGGCGGCTTGCTGATGATTACTGGAAGCGTCATTTTGGCAATCGACCCAAAATCGTTCTTCTTTCTAGGCATCAGCTTTACGATTATTGGAACCGGATTTTTCAAACCCAACATCACAACCATTGTAGGCATGCTTTATAAAGAAGGCGATACGCGTCGAGATGCGGGCTTTTCGGCTTTTTATGCAGGCATCAATCTGGGCGCGCTTTTGGGAGGTTATTTATGCATTTCCGTTGGAAACGGATCGCTTTTTTCAGACTATGTTCCAACACATTTGCGCTGGAATGTAGCCTTTAGCTTCGCAGCAGTAGTAATGATTATCAGTTTACTCACATTTATCAATACGCAAAAAAAGTTGGGAACCATCGGTGTGAGCCCGTTATTGCATCTAACGGTGTCTAAACGTAGGTTGGTTGAAGTCAGCGTTTTTCTGGGAAGTTTGGTAACTATTCCGATACTGATGACACTAGTATCAGTTCCAGAATACACCGATATTTTTATGGAAGTAATTGGTCCAGCTGCACTTTTATATCTCTTTTATGAAATGCGAAATTTCTCTCTAGTTGAAAACAAAAAATTGATTGCAGCATTGATATTCATCCTGTTTTCGATTGTTTTTTGGGGATTTTTTGAACAAAGTGGTGGTTCACTGAGCTTATACGCGGCTGAAAATCTGCACAATACATTCTTTGGTCTCACACTCGATCCAAACGGCGTAAACAACTCCGCGAATTCATTATTTGTTATCCTTTTTGCAACCCTTGTTGGTTTGTTTTGGGTTTGGCTCTCGACAAGAAAACTAGAACCTTCAACAACCTCGAAATTTGGATTTGGATTTTTATTTCTAGCAGGCGGATTTCTAATTTTCTTTCTCGGTAAGAACTTCGCTTCAGAGAGCGGACTTACTTCTCTTGAATTATTTACCTTGGGTTGGTTGGTGATTACTTTCGGTGAATTGTGTTTGTCGCCTATCGGAATGTCGGCAGTAACAAAATTAGCTCCTGAAAAAATTCAAGGAGTGATGATGGGAATGTGGTTTTTAGCGAGTGCATACGGACAGTACATGGCTGGAATTTTAGGCGCAGGAATCGCAAAATCGGCAAAAAATATGTCGAATTTTGAGAAACTACAAGTCTACACCGCTGAATACAAGCTGCTGGCATTATATGCGTTATTAGCAGGAATTTTACTATTATTGCTTTCGCCTTACATAAAGCGATTAACAGGCAGTGTAAAATAATTTCAGGCACGAATTTTGTAAAATGGTTAGTATGAAAAAAATACTCTTATTCGGTTTTCTTTTGGTCTCATTTTTGGGAATGAGCCAAGAAGTTAAATGGCTTACTTTGGAAGAAGCCCTAGTTGCGCAACAAAAAAATCCAAAACCTATTTTCATGGATGTTTACACCACTTGGTGCGGACCATGTAAAATGTTGGATAAAAACACTTTCGTTGATCCAAGCGTAACAGCTATTATTAATGAAAAATACTACGCAGTAAAATTCAACGCAGAAGGTAACGGCGAAGTGAACTTTAAAGGCGAGACCTACTCAAATCCGGGTTACGACCCAAACAAAAAAGGTCGTAATTCCCAACATCAGTTTGCGCAATTCTTGAAAGTTCCCGGTTATCCATCGATGGTAATAATTTCTCCAGAAGGTGAGATCAAAGAAACAATCGTTGGCTACCACACTCCAGAAAATTTGATTGCACGAATTAAATAAATATGAAAAGCACTTTTAAGTTACTGCTAATCTGCCTTCTATTTGCCGCGCCTTCCATACAAGCCCAAGAATTAAAGTGGTACACAAACATGGAAGAAGCTTCAACGATTGCCGTAAAGAAAAAGAAGCCTTTGATGCTTTTTTTCACAGGTTCAGACTGGTGCGGCTGGTGCATTAAATTGCAAAAAGAAGTTTTTCAAACACCCGAATTTAAAAGTTGGGCAGCAAAAAACGTGATTTTAGTTGAACTCGATTTTCCAAGAAGAAAAACACTCGACGAGAATATTAAAACGCAGAATATGAATCTGCAAAAGCTATTTAACGTGCGCGGTTATCCTACGGTTTGGATTGTTGATGTCGACAAAAAGAACACGGCAAACCTCGAACGTCTTGGAAGTACTGGTTACGTTGCTGGTGGCCCAGCGGCTTGGATTACGGGTGCCGAACAAATCATAGCCAACAAAAAGAAGTAATTTTATCAATAAAATACTAGCTAAGCCGTATTTCTTAACACGAATACGGCTTATTTTATGCTGATTGCTCCACGCTCTCGAACGCTGTAAAAACGAATACGATTTGCGCAGCAGCTTTCTTTCCACATTCGTTCTAAATAAAGCGGAACATCGGCGCAAGCCACTACACACTCCGGCTGGTATTGCTCGATCAATCGCTGTACATTGATTCGTGCCGCCTTGTTTAGAATGAAGATATGTGCGTTGCGAAGCGATTCATCTACAAAATTTGTGTCCACATACACCAATTGCTTTTCGTTTACTCGGAAATAATGCTTCGACGAAGCGAAACTCCAATTACGAACTTTTGCTTGGCGCACATAATCGTTCAAAACGGATTCAATCGAAGATCTCTTCGCAGTAAAAACAGTTGCGTGATCATTCTTTTGTTCAATTAAAATTGGTGCCGACCGTTGATACACTACCGTTAAAGTATGCGTATCAGATAAAATTAATTTCTCCGCCAAACTTCCGAGTTGAAAACTTAGCAACACCACACCTACTGCATAGAGATATTTGTAATGTCTAGTACTACAGTACAAGATCAAAAAAACCAGCAAAAAATAGGTTAGCAGACATTGCCAGCCTGAAAAAGATATGTTCTCAAAAACCAACTGCCTGAAATCAGATAGAAAGTCTACACAGCTGTTCATACCATCAATTAAAAACGAAACTATTTTGGCGTAAAAGTCCGGTATAACTGTAAACAAACTAATCAAGACAGCTAAAGTTGCTGCTATCATAACTATTCCCAAAACAGGAATCAAAATCAAATTCGAAATCAAAAATAAAAACGAAAACTGGTGAAAATAGAGTACTGTTAATGGTGCTGTGCCCAGTTGTGCTGCGAGTGAAACACTCATCAAATCGCGAAAGTAGTTCACAATTCGAAATCTGCTTTCAAACAAGGAAGAGAAACGCGGTTGCAGAATTAAAATTGATAGCAGCGACAAATAACTCAATTGAAATCCAACGTCGAATAAATAAACCGGATGAATCGCCAATAAAATTACTGCCGAGGCAATGAGTGTATGAATGGAATTTGTTTTGCGATTGATAAACTTCCCAATCAAAACAAAGGACACCATAAATACCGAACGTACGACCGAAGGACCAAATCCTGCTAAAAAAGCAAACAGCCACAAAATCAGCAGCAAAGTCAGTAATTTACCGAAGCGCCAAGCAGGTGTGTTAGGTAATTTGTTCAAAAATGCGTACATACAAAGCACCAAAATGCCGATATGCAAACCACTAACCGATAAAATATGAACGGCGCCGGCAACGCGATACTCCTCGGTGATGTTTTCACTCATTCCTTGCTGCTGCCCTAAAACAAGTGCCATAAGCATGGCTTGCACGTTTGCCGACAATTGGCTGCGCGCTAAGTTTTGCTCAGCGGTATTGCGCCACGATTCGGCAACGGTTCGAATACTCCAATCTGTCGAACGAGCAGTGGTGTACGCGCAACGATTCAAATGAATTTGCGCACTAATGCCCTTCCGATTTAAATACGCTTTGTAATCAAAAGCTCCTGGATTTTTTGGTGGCTGCAACTTTGAAAAACGACCGTACGTGTGAACAATACGTCCAATGGCAACGGCTGTGTCGGCTTCCGAAACGTAAACAACTGCCTTTCCTAAATACGCTTTCTCTTTAGTCCGATAAACTTCAGCATAAAAACGTTTGTTGTTTGAACCGTTTCGTAGGCGTTCAAAAGGCTTTACCAATACGTATTCAGGTTTGTTAAATTGAAAATTAGAAACCTGATTACGGCTGTAAAGGCTCGTACAAATTGCTCCACAAAAAAGCGCTAGCAAGTACACCGCAAGGCTTCGAAATGTACCGCGGGTATCGAATGTTCTTCGAAACTTTCCGACCGAAAACCAACAAAGCAGCAGACTCGCCGGAACTAACAACAGCAACGGAATCGCACAAAAGAAACCCAGCACGATTCCTACAAGGAACGCAACTGCTGTTTTCGATATTGGAAATTGCAACTGATTCATGAGAAAAAAAGGAGCCGAAGCTCCTTTTACAATTAAATAACCCAGTCGAAATCAGCAAAAGCCTTCCACTTAATTATCTACGTGGCATGAGATTGGATGTTTCGGAAAACAATCGCTTCTTTCAACACGGTAAAAGTAGAAGGGTCGGAAAAAATAATTTTACGGAAAAACCGTAAATTTCAAAAAATTTACGCTTTGTTCGGAATTCGGTTTATTTGAACGAAACTCCTTTTGTAATAAGGCTCTTTTGTAGATGAAATTATAACGCCTTTATTGGTCGACGAGTGAATGAATTTAATTTCATCGCCGATAATCTCGACAACCATACCCACGTGATTGATGACGCTTCGCCCGTTGGTTTTGAAAAAAATCAAATCGCCGGCTTGTACATCGGCTAAATCTACTTTCTCACCTACTTGCGCCATTTCGTGGGAACTGCGCGGCATTTTGATATCAAAAATATTGAGTACCGCAGTTACCATGCCCGAGCAGTCCATACCAGCAGGAGTGGTTCCACCACCGCGGTAACGAACTCCGAGAAATCCCATAGCATTATTGATCATTTGGTTGCCTAAATAATTTGTGAAAGACGGAAACACCAAGTCGGAATCGGGTTCTTCATTGATGATATTCTTTTTTGAAGGCTTCGCTTGTGGTTTAGGCTTTGCAACCGCAACTTCGGGTTTCGAAGCTGGTTTCTGCGTTGCTGCTGACTTTGTTACGGCCGGAACTTTTTGCGTTGCAGCAGCTGTTTCAGTAGAAGTTTTTGTTGCAGCAGTCGACGTAGTTTCTGTACGCGGTTGGTAAACGCCTTTTTTCATGGCTTGCTTCTTAGACGTAATAATTTGCGACGAACCCACAAATGTGAACATCAAAAAGGAAATCAGAAAAAAGAATCTCAATCGCGTCATAGTTTACTTTTTATTTTTCAGACGATGTCTTTAGCTTTATTAATAAAACTGTGTCGGAGCATAACGGCAAAATTCGTGCCGTAGTACAATACTCGGACGGCAAAAATAGAAATAATTGCCTGAATTTCGATTCGAAAAAATCTTAATAACTGTTAATTAACAACTTGCAAATCGGCGAGAATCAATTCCGCTGTACGTCGACTCGCACCGAAACTCCCCAATTTTGCAATCAATGCCTCGTAATCGTGCAACATTTTCGCGCGGTGTTCCGGAGCTAAGCAGCGATCTAATTCCGACTTCAAATTCCTTTCGTTAAACCGATCTTGTATCAATTCGGTTACAATTTCTCGATCCATGATCAAATTCACCAACGAAATATATTTCAAAGTCAAAATACGTTTTGCAATATGATAGGAAATAAAACTACCGCGATAGCAAACAACTTCGGGAACTTTGAACAAAGCCGTTTCTAATGTTGCTGTTCCTGAGGTTACCAAGGCAGCAGTAGAGTGATGCAGCAAATCGTAAGTAACGCCAAAGAGTAGCTTTACTTGATAATTGGAAATAAACTTTTTGTAAAACGCTGCTTCTTGCCCAGGCGCTCCTGCAATGACAAACTCGTATTCCGGATAATACGCTACCATCTTAAGCATCTGCGCAAGCATTTTCTCGATTTCTTGCTTTCTACTACCTGGCAAGAAAACAATCTTCGGTTTGTTGTTTAATTGATGCTTGGCGCAGAAGGTATCGAAATCGTCGTAATTGCGCTGAGCCATCGCATCCAACAACGGATGTCCGACGTAATCCACTTTAAATTGGTGTTTGTCTTCGTAAAACGATTTCTCAAACGGTAAAATAACAAACATGCGATCTACATCTCGCTTTATCGCCTTAATCCTACTTTCTTTCCAAGCCCAAATTTGTGGCGATATATAATAATGTACGCGAATACCATTTTGTTTCGCCCACTTGGCAATTCGCATGTTAAAACCGGGATAATCGATTAAAATCAACACATCGGGTTTAAATGCGGCGATATCATTTTTGCAAAAAGCAATATTCTTTATAATTGTTCCCAGATTCTTTACCACCTCAGCAAAACCCATGAACGCTAAGTCACGGTAGTTTTTCACCACCTTCGCTCCCGCACTTTCCATTAATTCGCCACCCCATGCGCGAATTTCAGCTTGTACATCGAGCTGTACCAATTCTTTAATCAAATTCGAACCGTGTAAATCGCCCGAAGCCTCTCCAGCTATAATGTAATATTTCATGTTACAGGAACAAAGTTAAAAGCGTAAGCAAAATGGCACCCAGCACAATACCACGCGCCAGAAAATCGCGCTTCTTGTACATCAACCAAAAAAATAGTCCCAAGTTTGGGATACTGCAAATGGTAATAAGTTTTCCCAACTTATGCTGCTGATGAAGCAATTCAAGTCCTGGCATATAACTATACGGTGTTAGCAAATAGATAAACAATACCGATGTTACTACTGTCAGAAGTATTGCCAATAGCGCTCCAATAAAAAGTTCTTTCCAATTACTCATTCCAATTCCATGTATTAAGTTCTGAAATGGCGTGATGTGCCGTTAAATCGAACTGCGTCGGAACAATCGAAACGTAGCCTGCTTCCAAAGCATGCTCATCCGTATCGGTTCCCTGATCCAAATTTACAAAGGTTCCGGTAAGCCAGTAATAACTTTTCCCTAATGGCGAAACGCGCTTATCGAACTTTTCTTGCCACATGGCATTTGCCTGCCTGCATATCTTTACTCCTAGAAACTCCTTGTCCGGATGCGGAAAGTTCACATTTAAAACCACACCTTTAGGTAATCCGTTTGCCAAAACCTGAGCCGCAATACTGCGAACAAAACGTCGGCACGGCTCAAAGTTTGCATCCCAGTTGTAATCGCTGAGCGAAAATCCAATAGCAGGTATACCTTCGATCCCAGCTTCTACGGCCGCGCTCATCGTTCCCGAATAAATAACATTGATCGACGCATTACTGCCGTGATTGATTCCCGAAACACACAAATCGGGCTTTCGATGCAAGATTTCATTAACAGCAAATTTCACACAATCTACCGGCGTACCCGAACAACTGTACTCTTCAAAACTACCGTCGTTGCTCAACTTTTGCAGATACAGTGTATTGTTAATCGTAATCGCATGTCCCGTGGCACTTTGTGGTTTGTCGGGCGCCACGACCAAAACATCGCCAAGTAAACGCATTTCCGAAATTAGCGTTCGAATGCCGGGTGCGGTAACCCCATCGTCGTTGGTAACTAGAATTAAAGGCCTGCTTGTTTCACTAGACTGCATGACAACTATTGTTTAAATTTGTAACGAACGCGAAGACATTGCGTCAAACCCCAAAAATAACTAATTTTAGTGGGGCAACTAAGCTGATTTCGCTTCCGATTCGTTTCTGACGCCAAAATGCACTAACAATCAATAAACCAAATAGTTATTGGTTTAACAAAAAATTATAGCGCAGCAAAAAGTATCGGCACGGTTTTTACTTACCTTAGTTATTGTTTTAGATGAAAACTCTGATAGATTTTATGAAAAAGAATTTTAAGATAATCGCAGCACTATTAGTGCTTTGCGTGGCATTGTGGTCGTTTTTTCCAAAGTCGTCCAACAATGATGAGAAAGACAAATTATTACTTGAATTGCTGGCTTTTGTTTTACAAAAAGGACATTACGATCCGAAAAATATCGACGATAATTTCAGCAAAAGCGTGTACAAAGAGTACATCGAGGCGCTCGATCCAGCGAAACGCTTTTTCCTAGCATCGGATATCGAAGAGTTTAAAAAATACGAATTGGAAATCGACGATCAAATCAATAATAAAGATCTAACGTTTTTTAATCTCACTTACAATCGTTTGATGGAACGCATGCAAGAAAGCAAATCATTTTACAAAGATCTGCTTGCAAAACCGTTCAACTACGACGAAAATGAGACGTTTGATACCGATTACGAGAAAATGCCCTACGCGAACTCAATCAGTGCGCTCAAAGATCGTTGGAGAAAACAAATCAAGCTCGGAACCTTGTCGTCTTTAACCGATAAACTCAAATTGGAAGAAGACAAAGCAAAAGCCGATGCAAACTACAAAGCAAAATCGTATGCCGATTTAGAAAAAGAAACCCGCGAAAGCTCTGAAAAATCGCTCGACGATTATTTCAGCTTTGTAAAAGATTTGAACCGCGAAGACTGGTTTGCCATCTTCGTAAATTCTATTGCCGAAGGTTTCGACCCACATACCAATTACTTTGCACCGGAAGATAAAGACAAATTCGACCTCAGTATTTCGGGAACGCTCGAAGGAATTGGTGCCCGTTTACAAAAGAAAAACGACTTCACCGAAATTACAGAACTTATTTCTGGCGGACCCGCTTGGCGCGATAAACAACTCGAACCCGGCGACGTGATCATGAAAGTGGCACAAGGCGCTGCCGAACCCGTTGACGTTGTGGGCATGCGTCTCGACGATGTTGTTAAGAAAATTAAAGGTAAAAAAGGAACCGAAGTGCGCTTAACCGTGAAAAAAGTAGACGGTTCGATTAAAGTGATTTCGATCATTCGCGATGTGGTTGAAATCGAAGAAACCTATGCTAAATCGAGCGTAGTCGAAAAAGATGGCAAACGCTACGGCATCATCCACTTACCGAAATTTTACATCGATTTTGAAAACAAAGACCGCCGCGATGCCGCCAAAGACGTTGCGTTGGAAATCGAACGTTTGAAAAAAGAAAATATCGACGGCTTGGTAATGGATTTACGCGATAACGGCGGAGGATCCTTGCGAACTGTGGTTGATATCGCTGGTTTGTTTATCGATAAAGGTCCGGTAGTTCAAGTGAAATCGGCAGGTAAAGAACAGGAAGTTTTAGCCGATACCGACTCGCGCGTTCAATGGGACGGTCCGCTGGTACTTATGATCAATAACTTCTCGGCTTCAGCCTCAGAAATTCTAGCTGCTGCGATGCAAGATTACGGTCGTGGCGTAGTTATTGGAAGCAAGCAATCGTACGGAAAAGGAACAGTTCAAAACGTAATCGACCTCAACCAATTGGTTCGAAACAGCTCGGTGGGCGATTTAGGTGCGGTGAAAACTACAACGCAAAAGTTCTACCGCATTAACGGCGGCTCTACGCAACTAAAAGGTGTGAGCAGCGATGTGAGCATTCCAGATCGCTACAGTTATATCGAAATTGGCGAGCGCGACATGCCTAATGCCATGGCTTGGGACAAAATTGCACCCGCCGATTACAAAACGTCGACATATAAAACGGCCATTCAAGCGGCTATCGAAAACAGTAAAAAGCGTGTGGCGGCGAGCAAACAGTTTCAGCTTATCGATCAAAATGCCAAATGGTTGAGCAAGCGCAAAGACGAATTGGTGTACAGTTTAAATTTACAACAGTTCAAAAAAGAGCAAGATCAGCTGGAAAACGAATCGAAAAGATACAAGTCGATTAACGATTACAAAACCAACTACGTGTATAAATCGTTGCCTTACGAGTTGGCGCAAATCGAAAAAGACAGTATTCTGAAAGAAAAACGCAACCGTTGGCACGAGCAACTTCAGAAAGATGCGTACATGGAAGAAGCGCTCAACGTTTTGAGCGATTTAAACAACGTATCGGGAACCAAGCCCGTGGTAAACGTAAAGAAGAAAGAAAAAGCAATTAAATCGTAATTTTTTTCTGGGCGTTCCGGCAAAACAGCTAACCGCAGTAGTACACGAACCGTATAAAAGTTTATGCCCGTTCACTACTGCGGTTTGCTATTTTTGCCGTCAGGCCATTCGCTGATATAAATTTAGTCAAAAGCCTTTGGTACAACGCCAGGGCAAGCTTCCGTTGGTCGCTTTCCCTTGTCGGTAACAAAAGCCTTTTGCCTGCAATTTATACCGCTGCTGTCCTTAACGCAGAAAAACGTAACACAAAAATCATCATGAATAAAGCACCTCAAATGAGTTTCCCAAAACGCGCGTTCTCTATCATTGTACTTATCGTTGCGTTTTTGTGTTTACCGCTCATTCTAATGCAATTTACCGAAGAAATTTACTGGACTCCAGCCGATTTCCTCGCCATGGCTGGCATACTTCTCGGCTTCTGGCTTTTTCTTGAAATCTTGTACCGTTTCGTTCACAAAAAAGCGCAACGAATACTAGTGGGATTCATTGTACTAATCGTGTTTATACTGATATGGGCGGAACTTGCCGTAGGTATTTTCAACTCGCCATTCGCCGGAAACTGATTTCAGGACAATGATTGCCCGCGTGAGGTGGCAACGCGAAAATAGAAAAACCGCCAGCGCTATTGCTACTTTTTACAACTGGCGACCAACGGAAGCCCATTTGTAAAAAAAGAGTAGCAAAGCACTGGCGATTTTACTATTGCAGCAGCGCAACCGACCCCGCTGTATGTATTTCCACTAAATAGCGGGGGCACGCCCAACTACAAAAAAAAGCATTAATTAATCGCGGAGCTTACGTAAGCTTTTCTCTTTCTTTTCGAGTTTAATTTTCAGATCGTTAACGCGAATTTGCTGTTTGTTGCGTTTTTGCTCCATTTTCAAAACGTCTTCGTTCGACGAGTTGCTTTTCTCGCGTACACGTTGCAGCTTTTCTTCGAGTTTAGCCAAATCTTCCTGCTCGTTTTCGATACGTCGATTTATTTTCCGGATGTCGTTTTCAGCCGTTGCAATCTTATTCTGGCGTTTTTCCAACGCTCTTTGTGCTTTTTCGGTCTTACGCTGTTCTTTAGCAATTTTCTTCAGATTTTTCTCGGTTTCGCGTTGTGCCTTTTCAGCACGCTCTTGCGCTTTCTCGGCTTCTTTACGAGCTTCCTCGGCACGTTTTTGAGCTTCGAGTGCCGCTTCGGTATTAATCAGGTTGTAATTTTCTTTGAGTACCATCGTAGAATCGCGTTGTACCGAGAGCGAATCTACCGGCGAAGAACCGCCGTATTGTTGTGCGTTGGCAAATGCTCCCGTTAGGAACAAGGCCGTAAATAAAATCTTTTTCATAGCTTTAAATTTTTACCACTCGTTGACTTTGTTGGCATCCATTTTTACAAAGATAAAAATTAGAATGCTAAAGCCCCACAAGCTAGAACCTCCGTACGAGATCATAGGTAAAGGTACGCCAATGGTTGGGAAGAGTCCGAGAACCATGGCAATATTAACAAAGAAATGTATAAATAGTATCGAAACGACGCAGTAGCCGTACACCCTACTGAACTTGGTTTTTTGTCTTTCGGCGAGGTATAAAATTCGAAACATGAGTCCAACGAACAAGCCAATAACGAGTAGCGATCCGAGAAAACCCCACTCTTCGCCGATCGTGGTAAAAATGTAATCGCTGTGTTGTTCCGGCACAAAACCGCCTTTAGTTTGTGTTCCTTCTAAAAAGCCTTTTCCGAACCAACCGCCCGAACCAATAGCAATTTTCGATTGGTTGATGTTATATCCGATTCCGCGAAGGTCGACTTCCTTGCCGAGTAAAATATTAAAACGATCGCGGTGGTGTTGCTGAAAGACGTCGTTAAATACGTAATTTACCGAGAACGTAAACAGTACAATAATCACAAATGCCGATGCACTTGCGAGAATATTTCGATTGGCAATTCGGCTTCGGTAATACGTTAAAATAATGATGATTGCTGCAGCTGCGATGATGTAAATGGGATCAAAAAGCAGGCAAAGTACAAAGATGATGATGGCGATAAAGCCTGTCCACAAATACCAAGAGGGCAAGCCTTCACGGTACATGACTAGAATTAGCATTGTGAATATTAAAGCACTTCCCGGGTCGTGTGGCGCAATAAGTATGATAGGCAGCAAGATAATTCCAAAGGCTTGGAACTGTCGTGCCGAATCGCGCAGATTCACTTGCACATCGCTTAAAAACTTAGAAAGTGCTAGTGCACAACCTACTTTGGCAAATTCGGCGGGTTGCAAGCTAAAGCCTCCTATGGCGTACCAGTTGGTTTGCCCGTTCACGGTTTTGCCAAAGACAAACAAGCCCGCTAAAAGGAATAAAGTGATGATGTAAAAAACAACGGAAAACTTCTCGTACACTTTACTATCCAAGGATAAAACAATAATGATCAGCGGAATTGCAAGGAGTATATTCACAAACTGCTTGGTGAAAAACTGCGACAAATCGAAGAACGAGAATTCACCCTCAGGAAAACTCGACGAAAAAATGTTGCACCAACCCAATAATACCAAAAGGCTATACAGGGTAACTGTTACCCAATCGATGTGATCTCTAGTACTTTGATTCTTCATATCAGAGTTCCAATTTACCTATGGTATCGCCCACGGGTTTAATTTCACGATTGTTATATAGCGAGTCGTTTGTTTTTTTGGTGTAGCGGTTGTACTCGGCTTCCAAACTTTTGTTTAGGATAAACTTCTCCAAATCGGTACGCGTAATTTTCTTGCGCACGTATTTCTCGATCATCAGTGTAGCAATAGGTCCGGCGATGGTCGCACCAAATCCGCCATTTTCAACAAATACGGCCAATGCAATTTTAGGATTTTCCATCGGTGCAAACGCTACAAAAATCGAGTGGTCTTTCAACTGTACTTTCTTGCCTCCTATTCGTGCAAAGTTTTCAGCAGTCCCGGTTTTTCCACAGATGTTAATGCCATCAATTTGCAAATGACTTGCGGTTCCGTTCGTGTACACGGCGTGCAAGCCGCGAATTACGGGTGCAAAATATTTACGATCGATTGTGGTAGTATGCTTTTCGCGAAACTTAGGATCGATTTTACCGCCTTTTATGTACTTAATGATGTGCGGTGTGTAATAATAGCCGCGATTTGCAACGGTTGCAATCATGTTTGCTAGCTGTATCGGTGTTGCGAGCACTTCGCCTTGCCCAATAGCGTTTGAAACGATTGCTGTAGAACGCCAGCCACCGTTGGGATAGATAATTTTGTAGGTTTTTGAAGTCGGAATCAGTCCGCGTTTTCCTGTTGGAAGATCGTAACCCATAAAATCGCCCAAACCAAAGCTTTTGGCGTGTTTTGCCCAGATATCAACAGCCTGTGGTGGCTTTAAATATTTGTTGATGGTTCGCATGTACACCGTTCCGAAATAGGCGTTGCACGAATTGTAGATCCCGTTGTGTAATTGGTGCGGCCCGAAGCCGTGGCAACGCATAAACCGCCCGCGCGCGTAACTGAAACCGTGGTGACACATAACGGTTGTATTCTCGTCGATTACACCTTCTTGTAGCGCAATTAAACCGGTAACGATTTTAAATGGCGAACCTGGCGCGTATTGTGCGAGTAATCCGCGGTCGAATAAAGGCTGTGCTATCGAATCGCGGTAGAGTTTGGTGTAGTTTTTAGAGCGCTGACGACCAACCAGAATCGACGGATCGTAAGACGGTGCGGTTACCAACGCTAAAATCTGTCCGGTTTTCGGATCTAGGGCAACAATTCCGCCGCGTTTGTTTACCATAAGTTCTTCGCCGTATTGTTGTAATTCGGCATCGATAGTTAGGGTAATGTCTTCGCCTCGCACGGCTTTTACGTCGAATTTTCCTTGCTTGTACGAACCGATATCGCGGTTAAATTTATCTTTCTGACGATACTTCACACCTTTTACGCCGCGCAATACTTCCTCGTAACTTTGCTCCACACCTTGAACACCGATCAGATCACCAGATTGGTAGTACGGATTTTTATCAATCGTACGCTGATTTACTTGTGTTATGGAACCAAAAACATTTGCAGCCACTTTCACTTGGTAATCGCGTAGGGAACGTTTTACAATTTCAAAACCTTGAAACTTTCGTTGCTTTTCTTGAAAACCAGCGTATTCTTTCTTGTTTAGTTGCGATAAGAAAACCGACGGGAGCCGCGGACTATACACCTTAGCTTTTTCCATTTTTTTTATGAAATCTTCCTTGGTGATGTTCAATAAATCGCAAAACTCGGTTGTGTCGATATTTTTTACTTCACGCGGCGTAACCATAATGTCGTACGAGGGCTGGTTGGCTACCAGTAGCTTTCCGTTTCGGTCGTAAATGTACCCGCGTTCCGGATATTCGTAAATAATTTCAATAGCGTTGTTTTCTGCTTTAAGCTTAAGCTCATCGTCGATAATCTGCAGATAGAAGAGTCGCATCACGATCAGAATAACTGATATGATAATTATGGTGGGCAACAATACCTTTCTCATCTTTTAGACGGCTTAAATAAGTGAATAATGATGATACAAAGTACAATAGTAAACAAAGTAGAGAATAGCGTTCGCAGTAAGATATCCCAAAAGAAACTGAAACGGAAAGTCTCTAAAACGAATAAAATTAGGTGGTGCGTCATCACCGAAACTAAAATAAACGAGAAGCGTTCTGGGGTAAGGCGATCGTTGATTTTAATGGTTTGATATTCGTACGAAACACCAAAGGCAAATCGAAAAAAAGCGGGTCGGACATAGGCTAAAGTAACCGACGCTGCCGCATGAACGCCTCCGGAATTAGCAAACATATCGATCAGTAAACCGAGTAAAAAACTCGCTGCTAACAAGCTGTTTTTGTTGCCGTTTACCGGATAAAGCAAAATAAACAACACATACGGATACGGGTTGAGATAGCCCCAAAACTGAATGTTGTTAAAAATGAGGATTTGTGCCGCAAGCAGCAAGATAAATCGGGCCGTATTGAATAAAACATTACTGTTCATTTGGCTGCGCTGTTTCTTGCTCTATTTGTAAAATCTCCTCGCGGTCTTTGGTTTTAATGATGTACACGTGACCTAAGCTCGTCATGTCGTTAAAGAGCTTCACGTCGAGTGTGTAATAGTTGGTTTGATCGTCGATATAAATCTTGTAAATCGTTCCAATACCAATATTTTCTGGGAAAATTTTCGAGTCGGCACCCGTTACAATTGTATCGCCTTTTTTAATCTGCGCCAAGCGTGGCACGTCGATTAATTGGGCATATCCGGTGTTTTTGCCGTTCCAAATTAAGGTGCCAAAATGATCGGACTTCTTGAATTTGGCGTTAATTTTCGACTTGATGTTCAAGACACTTTGTACAGTGGCGTAATTCGGACTCACTTTTTCAACGATACCTACAATTCCGAGATCGTTTATCACACCCATATCGCTTTTAACTCCTTGCTTGCTGCCCGAATTAAGTGTCAAATAATTTTCAGGCACGTTGAAGGAATTGTGAATCACTTTCGATAAAATGACATTCACTTTCTTAACGCCTTTAATCGTATCGGGTAGTTTTAGTGCTGCGGTGTCGGCAGAATTAAAAAGTAAAGATTTAAGTCGCGCATTTTCAATAGCAAGTTCTTGGTTACGTTCTTTCAAACTAAAATACTCGCTCACGGCATTCATTTGCTCGTAAACACCGCCCGCCAAGAAATTTGCAGAACTAATGACTTTACTTTTGTGATAGGAATGTGCCTGAATAGTAAGAGACAGCGCTATTATCAAAAGCAGCAAAAACAGCAACTTATGGCTGTTTTTAAGGATAAAATTCAATATCTGCTGCATAAGTGTCTGTTGACGCTAGTCTGATAAATCGGTTGCTTTATTGAGAAGTTCCGAATTACTTAATCAGGATACTTCTAAATTTATTGATGTTTTTCAAAGCCATACCCGTTCCACGAACAACGGCGCGTAGTGGATCTTCGGCGATGTAAACAGGCAAATCGGTTTTTTGAGAAATACGCTTGTCGAGTCCGCGTAACATCGAACCACCACCCGCTAAATAAATACCGGTGTTGTAAATATCGGCTGCTAATTCAGGCGGCGTCTGCGAAAGCGTTTCCATAACAGCATCTTCAATTCGCTGTATAGACTTGTCGAGTGCTTTAGCAATTTCGCGGTACGAAACTTCAACTTGCTTTGGCTTGCCTGTAAGCAAATCGCGTCCTTGAACCGACATATCGTCTGGTGGCGATTCTAAATCTTCTACGGCAGCACCGATTTCAATTTTAATTTTCTCTGCGGTACTTTCTCCCACAAATAAGTTGTGTTGAGTACGCATGTAGTACACGATATCGTTGGTGAAAACGTCGCCGGCAATTTTAACCGACTTATCACATACAATTCCGCCGAGAGCGATAACTGCAATCTCAGTTGTTCCACCACCGATATCGACTATCATATTTCCTTTTGGCTGCATGATATCCACTCCGATACCAATTGCCGCAGCCATAGGCTCGTGAATCAAATACACTTCTTTTCCGTTCACGCGTTCGCAAGATTCTTTTACGGCACGCATTTCCACTTCTGTAATTCCCGACGGAATACACACAACCATTCGCAAGGCAGGTGTAAACATTTTCTTTTTCAATGCCGGTATGCTCTTGATAAACATACTGATCATTTTTTCCGAGGCATCGAAATCAGCAATAACACCGTCTTTCAACGGACGAATCGTCTTGATGTTCTCGTGGGTTTTTCCCTGCATGAGGTTGGCTTCTTTACCAACGGCAATGATTTTCCCAGAAATACGATCGCGTGCTACAATAGACGGACTGTCAATTACAACTTTGTCGTTATGAATAATCAGGGTGTTGGCAGTACCAAGGTCTATCGCAATGTCCTCGGTCATGAAATCGAAAAATCCCATAGGAAATAATAAGGATTAAATTACAGTTTTTTAACGAGCAAAGGTATACAAATTAATGTTTGAAATGACGTGTACCCGTAAATACCATTGTCATATTTTGACTATTGCAATAATCGATGCTCAATTGATCTTTAATACTACCTCCAGGTTGAATAACCGCAGTAATTCCCGCCTGATTTGCAATCTCTACGCAATCGGGAAACGGGAAAAAAGCATCGCTCGCCATAACAGCACCTTGCAGCGAAAACCCGAAAGTTTGTGCTTTCTCAATAGCTTGCTTTAACGCGTCAACGCGCGAAGTTTGTCCGGTACCCGACGCCAGTAAAACGCCGTTCTTAGCCAATACAATTGTATTCGATTTGGTATTCTTACAAATCTTAGACGCAAAAAGTAAATCGTCTATTTGTTCCTGAGTTGGCGAAACATTTGTTACCACTTGCAAATCGGAAGCCTGATCCGTTTTATTGTTTCGATCTTGAACCAACAAGCCGTTTAAAGCTGTGCGGTATTGCACTTGTGCCAATTCTTCCGGCTTCTGAACCAAAACAATACGGTTTTTCTTTTCACTCAAAACTGCAACCGCTTCGCCTTCATAGGCAGGAGCAATCACCACTTCGCAAAACAGTTTATTGATTTCGTGCGCCGTAGCTTCATCAATTGTTGTATTCGCGATAAGCACACCGCCGAAAGCCGACGTCGGATCGCAAGCTAAAGCCGTAACATACGCATCGTATATCGTTGCAGCAGTGGCAATTCCGCAGGCATTATTGTGTTTAAGAATGGCAAACGTTGGCTTATCTGCTTTAAATTCTTCAATCAAATTCACAGCAGCATCAACGTCGAGTAAATTGTTATACGACAATTCTTTACCATTCAACTTTGTAAACAAAGCATCGAAATTTCCGTAGAAACTTCCTTGTTGGTGCGGATTCTCGCCATATCGCAACGGCATTTTATGGTCGAACGCCACTTGTAAACGATCTGCAGCACCCGAAAAATAATTTGCTATCGCTGTGTCGTAATGCGAGGTTACTCGAAAAGCTTCCAAAGCAAAGTTCTTGCGCTGCTCCAGCTCGGTTGCTCCCTGCTGACTTATCACCAAATCAAGCAAAACCGGATACTGACTCATATTTGAAACAATAACCGTATCGGCAAAATTCTTGGCTCCCGCGCGAATCAACGAAATGCCACCTATGTCGATTTTCTCGATGATATCTGCCTCCGAGGCCCCCGAGGCAACCGTATCTTCAAACGGGTATAAATCCACAATCACTAAATCAATCTGCGGAATGTCGTGTTGCTCCATTTCTTCGCGATCCGAAGCAACTTCCGATCTGTTGAGAATACCTCCAAAAACTTTCGGATGCAAGGTTTTAACGCGTCCGCCTAAAATAGACGGATAACCCGTTACGGCTTCAACAGGAGTTACCGAATAACCCAATTGCTCAATAAATTGCTGCGTTCCTCCCGTTGATAAAAAAGAAACATTGTTTGCCGCCAATTCGTGAATTAACGGTGCCAAGCCCTCTTTCGAATACACCGAAATAAGTGCTGTTTTGATGATTTTTGTAGTCGACATGTGTGTGTTGTGTTAAAAGCTGCAAAAGTACTTTTTGAAGTTCAAAATATGGAAGCAAACTGTAACAATTTTTTAAAAAAGTACTCCAATAAAAAATACGCTAATGCCTACCTTTACATATGATTGTTTACCTGCGTTTAATTAAAGAGAGTTTTTCGTTTGCCGTGAGTGCACTGGTGAACAATAAACTGCGTACGTTTTTGTCGCTATTGGGCGTCACCATTGGTATCTTCTCAATTATTGCGGTTTTGGCGGCAGTCGATTCGCTCGATCGAAAAATCAAAAAAGACCTCAGCGCCTTAGATAAAAATACCATTTACCTGTTGCGGTTTTCTTTCGGACCTTCCGACATTCCCGAATGGAAACGCGATCAGTTTCCAAACGTAAAATACGACGAATACACGTATCTAAAATCAGCCTTAGCCGACGAAGCCCTCATGGCTTTTCAGGTTTTTACCGGCCGCCAAACGCTTAAATTCGAAAACAAACAAGTAAGTTCAGTAAACATTGTTCCGGTTTCGCACGAATTTATCGATATCCAAAATCTCGAATTTTCCTCTGGGCGTTTCTACAATGAAGCCGAGTCTAATTCCGGCGCACGCGTGGTGGTAATTGGCGAAGAAATTGCACAATCGCTATTCGATACGCCCGATGCAGTAGGTAAGGAAATCCGAATGTACGGCCAGCGTTTTATGGTTATTGGCGTTCTGAAAAAACAAGGCGCAGGTATGTTTGGCGATAGCAACGACAGCTCAGCGTTTATTCCTGTGAATTTTATCCGACGCTTTTACGGCGATTCCGGTACTTGGCAAACCAACGTTATTATCGTAAAACCCAATAAAGGCCTTGATATCGATGCGTTTAAAGAAGAATTGGGTATGAAATTGCGTAACTACCGCGGATTGAAAGACGGCGATATCAATAATTTCTTCATCAACATCTTAGCCGGATTCACCGATTTACTCGACGGCATTATAGCCATGCTTAACTTAGGCGGCTGGCTCATCGCTGGCTTCTCGTTGCTCGTAGGCGGTTTCGGTATTGCAAACATCATGTTCGTATCGGTTAAAGAACGCACCAACCTCATTGGCATCCAAAAATCACTAGGCGCAAAAAACAAATTCATCTTGTTTCAATTTCTATTCGAAGCCATCATTTTGTGTTTGTTTGGCGGTGCTGTTGGTCTAATTTTAGTTTAGATCATCACCATTGTTATGTCGAACGTGGCCGATTTCGAATTTGTTCTAAGCTTCGGAAACGTAATTCTGGGAACTTCGCTTGCCATTATTATCGGACTAATCGCAGGTATTGTACCGGCATTTACGGCATCGCGACTCGATCCTGTCGAAGCCATTCGAAGCGGCATGTAAACTAATTTTATGATTTTTTGGGCAACTGGCCGGCGCGCTTTTAGTTGAATTAAGGTGCCGGCCACCGCGCTTTCCAAGTCAAGGTACTTCTAAAAAGCTACAACAACTACGCGTCTTTCAGCTTCCGTTGGTCGCTTAAAGCCTGCCTGCTGTTGTACGCTTTTAAGTTCGTACGCTTGCTTTTGCAATCGCTTTTGCGAAACGAGAAGCTTCCATTGATAACAGGTATGCTCATCGTTTAACAATAACTCAAAATAAAACGATAAATTAGCAACTTTAGAAAATCAAATGAAAGTGACGGGAGAACAACTTTATAAAAAACTTGTCGAAGAACATAAAATTATCGGAGAAAAAGCAGTTATTAATTTCTCACTTAAAAACTTAACAATTTCAGTTGAGACAAAGGACACAGTTGGAAATCTACTACAAGAATGGCTGAAAGCGTGGATGAGAAAAGAAAATATTGATTTTGAAGAAAATACAAATTCACAATCCTTCCCCGACTTTTATTTAGACAAAGAAAACAAAAGGAGAGGACTTTTGGAAGTAAAATCGTTCGATTGGGATCGTGGACCAGGTTTCGACCTTGCTAATTTTGATTCATATTGTAATTCCTTACTTGAAAATTCATACCGTATAGATTCTGATTATTTGATTTTCGCCTACCAAATGGAAGGCAGCGAAATCACCATTAAAAATGTATGGCTTAAAAAGATTTGGCAATTGTCCTGTCCTAGTGGAACATATCCAATAAAAGTTCAAGAAAAGAAACAAGTTATCTATAATTTAAGACCCGGAACTTGGTATTCGGAAAGAACTAATTATAAACCTTTTATATCAAAAGAAGAATTTCTTTCGGCATTAAATGAAACGAGATACCTATATCCACAAACCAGACACGG
Organism: Flavobacterium sp.; assembly: GCF_049240005.1. Lineage (GTDB taxonomy): Bacteria > Bacteroidota > Bacteroidia > Flavobacteriales > Flavobacteriaceae > Flavobacterium. The sequence goes on from NZ_JBMLTK010000080.1 coordinate 57,756, forward strand.
AAATGGACATTGGCTCAAAAATGTTCTAAAGAATTACGAAGCACACACAGGAGTATCGATGGCAGTCAAGTGACTTATTCTTTCGAAAGACATTACTTCAGAAATTCTTGAAGCGACAAATTCAACAACAGGTACTGCAACAGTGTTACCTAAAAGATCAAAAGCATCGTACTCTTTTGCTGGTATTTCGTACCATTCAGGATAACCAAATAAGCGTAGTCCTTCTCTTATAGTTAAACGTCTTAAGCCGTTTCCATCTGGGACAGCTAAGCGAGATACATCCGTAGCAACTAATGTTGGGGCAATGTCATTTGGGTCAAGTATTTTATTGATTTCAAAGCTCAATTTTCCAGTTACAATATTGTAACCCTTTGGTTTTGTTTCATCGTACTCACGAAATGATTTAATTCCATTTAGAGTTTGTTCTTTGACTAATTTTTTAGGATGTTCAAACTTTAAATAACCTTTATTAACCAAGTCATTTAGCATTAACTCTAGTTCGTTTTTAGGTTTATCTATGAAAGTTGCAATTTGTTCCAGTGTTAAAGCCATTCCGTCCATCCAATCAATACCAATTTCCACAGCCCATTGCTTTTTTCTTCTTTCCTTGAACAACTTATTTAGCAGTTTACACTGCTCATCTGAAACCTCTCCTTTGATCCCAATATCCCAGCTGTGTATATTATTGTCTCCTCCACGTTTGTCTTTAATAGACTTACCAAACAAATCTTGAATTTCGAAATGCGATAATAATTTATCTACAAAGTTAGATTTCAAAGGTTCAAGCCCCTTTTCGAGAATACTCTCAAGTTTTGCAAACTTAGGTTCATTGCCATTTAAATCAACTTTTTCGTCTCTTGTCCCAACAATAAAAATACGCTTCCGAGACTGTGGTAAACCAAAATCAATAGAATCAAAAACGCGCCAAGAAACTTTGTATCCTAGATCATTTTCTAGAGTATGTAAAATTGTCCGTAGAGTTCTACCAATTTTATCATTCTTATGCTGCAAATCGTGTTTAACAAGACCTTCAACATTTTCAAGAATAAAACCATATGGTTTCTTATCTCTTAAAATACGTTCAATTTCAAAGAATAGAGTTCCTCTAGTATCAAGAAAACCTTGTCGTTTACCTCCTGAACTAAAAGGTTGACAAGGAAACCCTCCTAGCAAAAAATCAAAATCAGGGATGAATTGATTATTAATTTTAAAAATATCACCAGCCAAAAAATCATGTTTGAAATTATGCTGCAATGTTTTTACTGCATGTGGTTTTATTTCAGAAGTCAAAACACATTCTGTTTTATATCCTAAACTGTTGAAGACATTTTCAAAACCAAGTCTAATACCTCCTAGACCTGCAAACAAATCGATGAATTTAATATTCTTAGTTTCCATTGCTAAACTTTTTTTCGTACTCTACACCTGGATCTGCTGCAATTAACATTGAAGATTCATACTCTTCAATTTCTATTTTTGAGCAACCAATTGCCGTAAGACATTGTATAAAAAAACAGGCACTAAAACTTCCACGACTAATTTTGCTGTCGATACTCGCTTTAGTTTCATGAACACCAATTTCATTCAAAATAACAGCCAAGTCAGCATTGGACACACCGCGTTTTACAAGCTCTGATTTAAGAAGCCGCTTGACTTTATCATTCCAACTAACCATAATAAACAACTTTGATTTTGCAAAAATCACTTAAATTTATCATATATGCAAATAATTTAGCAAAATTAAAAATTCATTATTAACAAATATATTAAAGAAAAAGAGAGCCAAATTATTATTCTTTGCATAAGGTGGAATTTAATCACGAAAATTCCTCACCTTTAAATATGTTGAAACTGCATCAAAAGACCCGAACAGAGTCAAATTTTTATCAACCTACAACATAATCGAAGTTATTTCCAGCTTTAAAAAACAGTCACAAAACCACAAAAAAATAGGCCGCTCTTTCGAAGCGGCCTAACCCCTATACTACTTAAGTAGTTCCACAAACAAAATGGAATTCAAAAATCTATCTATTTCCCGACAAATTAATACCTACTTATAGGTATTTTTTGGGTGTTTTTTCGATGTATTTTCCTACATTAATAAACTACAACTCAATATCTATCTGATTTCGAATCAAATCGTCGAACGATTCTGGTTTCGTGATTAGGAGCGGTTGCCCGTTATGTATCAAAATTTCCGCCGGTTTGTACCGCGAGTTGTAGTTCGACGACATGCTGTAGCAGTACGCACCCGCGTTGTGAAAAGCCAAAACATCGCCTTCGTGAATTTCGCTAATGCGGCGGTTGGTGGCAAACGTATCGGTTTCGCAGATGTAGCCCACAACGGTATAAAAGCGTTCCTTTCCTTTCGGATTAGAAATATTGCGAATGTGGTGTTGCGAACCGTAAAGCATCGGCCGAATTAAATGATTAAAACCGCTGTCAACGCTCGCAAAAACGGTTGATGTGGTTTGTTTCACCACATTTACGCGCGTTAAAAAGGTTCCCGCTTCGCTTACGAGAAACTTACCGGGTTCGAATGCTAAAGTTAGCGGCTTTCCGTACTCCTTTTGAAATTGCAAAAAGCGTTTGCTGAGCTTACGACCTAGTTCTTCGATATCTGTTTCGATATCTCCTTTTTTGTACGGCACTTTAAAACCGCTTCCGAAATCCAGGAAGTCGAGATTTGGGAAATGTTTTGCCGTATCGAATAAAATCTCGGCAGCGTATAGAAAAACTTCAATGTCGAGTATATCCGAACCGGTATGCATGTGCACGCCGTTAATGTGCATACCTGTGTTTTGCACAATGCGCAACACATGCGGCAACTGATGAATGGAAATACCGAATTTACTGTCTATATGTCCGACGGAAATATTGCTGTTACCGCCAGCCATCACATGCGGATTAATACGGATGCAAACCGGATGTTGCGGATGCTTGGCTCCGAACTGCTCGAGAATCGACAAATTGTCGATGTTTATTTGAACACCTAAGGCGGCAGCTTGCTCGATTTCGGACAGCGAAACTCCGTTGGGTGTATAGATAATCTGCTCGGGTTGCATGCCGGCGTACAAACCCAATTGCACTTCTTGAATGGAAACAGTATCTAAACCTGCACCTAGATTCTTAAACAATTTAATGATAGCTGTATGCGACAGTGCTTTTACAGCATAGTTAATCCGCAATTGTTCGATTTTCGAAAATGCGTTTCGCAAGCGGTTGTATTGGGCTACGATTTTGTCGCTATCGTACACATAGGCAGGCAAAGGGAATTGTTCGGCAATTTGTTGCAGTTGCTGGTTTTCCATAGATCAAAATTTTGGCAAAAGTAAGGGAGTACAGTAGTTCTTCAAATTTTTCAACAAAATACAACATTTTAAAACAAATTGTGTTTTTTGAAACAAATTCAAGAAAATGAAATCTTTTTAAAACAAAAAAGCTGCGCAGGGCAGCTTTTTCGATGCGTAAAAAATATCGCTTATCTAACTCCGTGCATCATTTTCTTGATGGCCGGCGTTAGTAAAAACAATAACAAGGCTGCAAGTCCGCAAAGCACGACAAACACCATAAAGAAATCGTATAAATTCTGAATCTCAAATCCAGCAAAAGTCGGATATACGGCACTTATTTGATTAGCTTCTAATAATTTTAGCTGCTCTGCAGTTGGTGTAACCGACTTATCTAAAACTCCTTGCAAGTCGATTCCCAATTCGGTAGCCTTTTTAAATTTATCGCCCGTTGCTGGTAAAATAGATCCTAGAGTTCCCGATAGCGCGTAACCAGCAGCACTAGAAATGAAGAATACGCCGTATGCCAAGGAAGCAAATCGCTTCGGTGCGAGTTTTCCAACCAAAGACAATCCAATTGGAGATAAACACAATTCGGCAAAGGTTTGAATCAAATACAATAAAATCAACCACTTAATTGCCAACAATCCTGAATTACCTAAGTCTTTTACATTATTTGCAATGATGAAATAACTAACGGCAATGAGCAATAATCCGATGGATTGCTTTACTGTCGACAAAGGCTCAATGTTTTTTGCTCTCAATTTATCCCATAAAATACTGAATGGGAAAGCAAAAATCACGACAAATAGTCCATTAAAAATTTGGACCATGGATGGAGGCATGTCCCAACCAAAAATATTTCTATCGGTTTGGTTATCAGCTATAAAAGTTAACGATGAACCTGCTTGCTCAAACGCGGCCCAGAAAAAGATGATAAAAAACGACATGATGTAAATCACCCAAATTCGTTGAGTCTCTACTTTTGTTAGAGTACTATCTAAAAGTATTAACGTTGCAAGAGCTACACCGCTTCCGTAAATAAAAGGATAGATGTATAATTTTACAATGTTATCGCTATTTGTATTGAAATAAAATAGAAAGAAAACAGCAGCAAATACACTTAGTGCAATTAGGATAGCCGTAGTTGAAAATTGTGCTTTTTGAGATTCGCCTTCTTCATAATCTCCAGCATCCGTAGCCGATGGTTTCCCTCCGATAGGCTTACCTTCTGGCGTAACAACATATTTATTCTTTAGAAAAAAGAAAATTGCGGTTCCTAAAATCATTGCAATAGAAGCAGCTAAAAATCCCCACTTAAATGCATGAACATCGCGAATTCCTCCACTATCTTTTACATCTCCAATCAGCGGACAAATAAACTGGCCAAGGAATGCGCCAATATTAATTCCCATATAAAAAATAGTAAATGCAGTATCTAGCTTCGATTTTTCTTGCTTCGGATACAAGCTACCAACCATAGACGAGATGTTCGGTTTAAAAAATCCATTTCCAAATACAATTATTCCCAAAGCGGTCCACATCAACGTATTTGCCAAACTTAAGTTAGCATCAAAAACGCTGGCACTGAAGAAGAGTAATAATTGCCCAATAGCCATCATTATTCCGCCAAGCATGATACAATTTCTATTTCCAAAAAAGCGATCGGAAATAAATCCGCCAAGCATTGGTGTTAAATAGCAAAGTCCGAGAAATCCGCCGTAAATAATAGATGCATCTTCTTCTTTCATCATAAGCGAATTCACCATAAATAAGGTTAATATCGCACGCATTCCATAAAAGTTGAAGCGCTCCCACATTTCGGTACCGAACAGAACCCAAAGACCTTTTGGATGTTTCGATGCGCTTTGTTGACTAGTCATTTCCATATTGTAAATTGGTTGGTTAAAGATTATTCTTAATAAAGTCTGCCATTTTATTGTAAAGCTGTA
>NZ_JBMLTK010000081.1:0-6174 GCF_049240005.1 Flavobacterium sp.
ATACGTGGGTTCGGGTGGGAACATGAAACGTATGGCGGCGAATTCATCGAAGTCTAGCTTCTCATATCTAGCTTCTAGCTTCTAAAACCAGCTTTCGACAAGCTCAAGCACCAACGATACCCCCGCAGCAGGGAATGACGCGGAAATGCCGTGCCGCTGCCGCCCATTTTTGGTGTGGTTTGGCGTGCGACTAACAGAAGCGCCGACAAGCCGCTACCAAAAACAGCGGAAGCAAGCGCCATTGCAGCATAATGCCCGACCCGCCGCAACCCAATTCCACTAAATGCGCGGCGGGTGCTGCCCAAATCAAAATTATCGAGCTGGCGTTTAATTTTTGATTTAACTAGATAGCAAAAAAACAACCATTAATTGGGTGTTGGAATCTTTAAAATTACGCCGATTTTTAACTTTCTTAGAACAGTGATTTGATGATAATTTTTCATCGCTCTCGAGATTTTTTCTTGTTTATTCTTAACTTTAGCACACTAAATTGTTATTGGTATGCCAAGTGTTGTAAACCATTTTAACGAGCTTGACTTAACGAAAAAATATACCTATTCCGACTATTTGCTTTGGCAATTCTCTGAACGCGTCGAGTTAATAAAAGGATACATCCGCCAAATGAGTCCAGCGCCTAGCATGGTGCATCAAACTATTTCGATGAACTTGTCGGTGGCCTTGGCTCGAAACTTCAAAAAAAAACCGTGCCGATTCTTTGCAGCTCCGTTCGATGTGCGGTTGCCTTTAAAAACAGAAAGCAAGGAAACCACGGTAGTGCAACCCGATTTGTGTGTGGTTTGCGATGCATCGAAACTAGATGCCAGAGGTTGTAAAGGTGCGCCAGACCTGATTATTGAGATTATTTCACCAAACAACAGCAAGCACGATATTGATACCAAATTTAAGCTCTATCAAGAGGCCGAAGTCTTAGAATATTGGATTGTTGAACCAACCGAAAAAATAGTTCTGGTGTATAGCTTGGTTAACGGAACTTACATTGGTTTACAACCTTTTGGTATGAATCAACAAATTGAAAGCCGCTTATTTCCCGACTTGCAAATGAGCGTGATTGATGTGTTTGAAAATGTGTAAACCGTTCTAAACGAAAATTTTACATCGAACCTTAACCAAGAGAATTGCTTCCTGCTAACTAATTTGGTTACCAATCGTGCAGCCAAAACTAAATTTAAAACGTGCTTTAAAAAAATACGCGAATAAATGGCATAAGCGGACTTCCGTTTGGTGAACGGTCGCGATCAAATAATACGTCGTATTGCAATCCGAAAACAACATCACCACCATTGTAACCTACTCCAAGAAACAGCGCCGTATCCCAGAACTCTTGTTCCGGAAATGTATTGTCCTCAAACTTGAAATTATACTTGCTTTGATTTAACTCAGCAGACAACTGCAGCTCATTTACTGGGTTGTAAAAACCAAGCAAAGAAATACCATAACTGTTTGCACGAAACAAATTCCGTTCCTTTATATAGGTGTAATTAAACCCAAGACCCGCACTAAAACTATCATCAATTTTGTACACCGCTTGAGGAGCTAGTGCTAACTCTTTGTATTCCGAGCTGACAGACAATCCAACTCTACCACCAAATTTCAATTGATCCATAAAACTGCCTTCACTTTTTCCTGAATTTTCACTTTGAGAAAACGCTTTCCCGCCCACTAAAGCAATTAACAACACTGTATAATAAAGACACCATTTCGAATTCATCATATTTAAGATAATTTTATGCCATAAAAATAAACTAAAGCAGTCAATTACCGCATAAAGACGTACTTTTGCACAACATTTTTTAACAATAGTGATTGTTCCCAAATTATGGATAGGTTTTCATTCTTAAATGCTGCACACACCGCTTTCTTTGGCGATTTATACGAACAATATCTACAAAACCCCGATAGCGTTGAGCCTAGTTGGAGAAGTTTCCTTCAAGGTTTCGACTTCGGATTAAGCTCCGCCGGCAACGAGCAAACTGTTGAAAAAATAGTTTACGCCGCGGCAAACGAAGATGTTTCGGCCATTTCAGATAAGCTTCAAAAAGAATTCAACGTTCTGAAACTCATCGATGCGTATCGCACACGCGGACACTTGTTCACTCGAACCAATCCCGTTCGCGAACGCAGAACCTATTCGCCAACACTCGCACTTGAAAACTACGGCCTTTCAAACGCCGACTTAGACACTGTTTTCGATGCGGCAAAAGCCATAAAAATTGCGCCTTGCCCCTTGCGCGAAATCATCGGACACCTCGACAACATTTACTGTAAATCGATCGGTGTGGAATACATGTATATTCGAAATCCCGAAGTAATTCAGTGGATTCAAGATAAAATTGGTTACAACGACAACCAACCTAAATTCGATACCGAACAGAAAAAACACATACTTACCAAACTAAACGAAGCCGTTTCTTTTGAGAACTTTTTGCATACCAAATATGTGGGTCAGAAACGATTCTCACTCGAAGGCTGTGAATCGGTAATTCCTGGTTTAGACGCACTTATCGAAGCTGCCGCAGAAAAAGGTGTGGAACAATTCGTTATGGGAATGGCACACCGCGGCCGACTAAACGTACTGGCGAACATCTTTGGAAAACCAACCCAGGATATTTTCTCGGAATTTGACGGAAAAGACTACGACGACGATGCGCTTTTCGACGGCGATGTGAAATACCACCTCGGCCTTACCTCCGACCGCCAAACCAAGTCCGGAAAAAGCATTAACATCAACCTAGCACCAAACCCTTCACACCTCGAAACTGTGGGTGCCGTAATTGAGGGTATTGCACGTGCAAAACAAGATCGTTACTATCCAAACGACAACAAAAAAGTATTGCCAATTGCCCTTCACGGAGATGCGGCCGTTGCCGGACAAGGTATTGTTTACGAAATCGTACAAATGGCACAACTCGACGGCTATAAAACCGGCGGAACCATACACGTAGTAATCAACAACCAAGTTGGTTTTACCACCAATTATTTGGATGCGCGAAGCTCGACCTACTGTACCGATGTGGCTAAAGTAACACTCTCGCCCGTACTTCACGTGAATGCCGACGATACCGAAGCCGTAGTTCACGCCATGTTATTTGCGCTTGATTATCGAATGACCTTTGGAAGCGACGTTTTTATCGACGTTCTTGGATACCGTAAATACGGACACAATGAAGGCGATGAACCGCGATTCACACAACCAAAGTTGTATAAAATTATTGCAAAACATAAAAATCCGCGCGACATCTACGCCGAACAGCTAATTGCCGCCGGACTTATCGACAGCAGTTTTGTAAAAGGCTTAGAAGAGCAATATAAGGCCGTTTTAGAAGAAAATCTGGAAGCTTCACGCAAGAAAGATCTGACCATCATTACGCCTTTCATGCAAAACGAATGGGAAGGATTTAAGCAAGCGAATCAGGCGGAAATGCTCGAAGTTGTAGATACCACGTACAACCGAGAATCGCTCCGACAAGTTGCTGAAGTAATTACAGACCTTCCTGCAGATAAAAAATTCATTAGCAAGATTTCAAAACTGTTCAGCGATCGAAAAAACATGATTGCCAACGACAAGCTCGATTGGGCTATGGGCGAACTACTTGCTTACGCTACCTTAAATACCGAAGGTTTCGACGTACGCATCTCCGGACAAGACGTTGAACGCGGAACATTTTCGCACCGCCACGCCGTGGTAAAAGTAGAAGACTCCGAAGAAGAAGTAATGCCGTTACACCAATTAGGCGATGCGGCAAAAGGCAAATTCAGAATTTACAACTCACTTTTGTCTGAATACGGCGTTGTTGGTTTCGATTACGGTTACGCACTTGCAAGTCCGAAAACACTGACCATTTGGGAAGCACAATTCGGCGATTTCAGCAACGGTGCGCAAATTATGATCGACCAATACATTTCGGCAGCCGAAGATAAGTGGAACAACCAAAACGGTTTGGTCATGCTCTTGCCTCACGGCTACGAAGGACAAGGCGCCGAACACTCTTCGGCACGTATGGAGCGCTACCTACAAATGTGCGCCAACGAAAACATGTATGTAGCCGATTGTACCACACCGGCAAACTTTTATCACTTGTTACGCCGACAAATGAAAACGTCGTTCCGCAAGCCATTAATCGTGTTTACACCTAAGAGTTTACTCAGACATCCTTCAGTAGTTTCTTCCTTAGACGAATTGGCAAACGGTCGTTTTCAAGAAGTAATCGACGATCCAAATGCAGATAAATCAAAGATAAAATCCTTGGTTTTCTGTACCGGAAAATTCTACTACGATTTAGTTGCCGAGCGTGAAGCTTTAGGCAGAGACGATGTAGCGCTAGTACGTATCGAACAATTATTCCCGCTTGCCACCGAGCAATTAAAGGAAATTATTGCTTCGTATCCGAATGCCGACGATTACGTTTGGGCACAAGAAGAACCGAAAAACATGGGTGCTTACAGCTTTATGCTCATGCATTTCAATTGGATTAAACTCCGATTGGCTTCGCTAAAAGCATACAGCGCACCAGCGGCAGGAAGCTACGCGCGTTCTAAAAAACGTCATGCTGCGGCTATTGCTATGGTTTTCGACAAGAATTTATTTAGCTAAATTTATCCCAGATATCAATATTAAAATTTGAAGAGTAACGCAATGAGCAATATCCTAGAAATGAAAGTGCCCTCTCCGGGCGAATCAATCACCGAAGTTGAAATTGCAACTTGGTTGGTGAAAGACGGCGACTACGTCGAGAAAGATCAAGCAATTGCCGAAGTGGATTCCGATAAGGCAACACTCGAACTTCCGGCAGAAGCCAGCGGTATCATTACCCTAAAAGCAGCCGAAGGCGACGCTGTAGCTGTGGGTGCCGTAGTTTGTTTGATCGACACCTCAGCAGCAAAACCAGAAGCCGGAGCAGCAGCTGAAGCTCCAAAAGCAGAGGCTCCGAAAGCCGAAGCTCCAAAGGCAGAGGCCCCTAAAGTAGAAACGCCCGCCGCACCAGCCGCAGCTGCACCAACTTACGCCTCAGGAACGCCATCGCCAGCAGCTCGTAAAATTATCGAAGAGCGTCAGCTCGACCCAACTGCCATCAAAGGCACCGGAAAAGACGGCCGTATAACCAAAGACGACGCTGTAAACGCGCCGGCTAGCATGGGAACTCCAACCGGTGGAAACCGCAGCTCATCGCGAACCAAATTATCTATGTTGCGCCGCAAGGTGGCCGAGCGTTTGGTGGCCGCTAAAAACGAAACCGCCATGCTTACCACTTTTAACGAGGTAAACATGACGCCAATAAACATCATTCGCAACCAATACAAAGACGTATTTAAGGCTAAACACGGCGGATTAAGCCTCGGCTACATGTCGTTTTTTACAAAAGCGGTTGTGCGCGCCTTACAACTCTATCCGGATGTAAATTCGATGATCGACGGAAACGATAAAATTTCATACGATTTCTGCGATATTTCAGTTGCCGTTAGCGGACCAAAAGGTTTGATGGTTCCCGTGGTTCGCAACGCCGAAAACCTAACGTTTAGAGGTGTAGAAGCCGAAATTAAGCGCTTGGCTTTACGCGCTCGCGACGGACAAATTACCGTTGACGACATGACAGGAGGAACGTTTACCATTTCAAACGGCGGCGTTTTCGGAAGTATGCTTAGCACGCCCATCATCAACCCACCGCAATCGGGTATTTTAGGTATGCACAACATCATCGAGCGCCCGATTGCCGTAAACGGAAAAGTCGAAATTCACCCGATGATGTACGTGGCGCTGTCGTACGATCACCGCATTATCGACGGCCGCGAGTCGGTTGGTTTCTTGGTAGCTGTTAAAGAAGCGCTCGAAAATCCGCTCGAATTATTAATGAACGGCGACGCACAGAAAGCCCTCGAATTATAAAAAGAAGTTAGTTTTTATACAGAAACCGATACTGAAAAGTGTCGGTTTTTTTATTAAACTGAGTTCGATTTAAAATTGCGGTCAGAAAACAGCTAAATGGTTGAATACAAGGCAGATTTTTTTGAGATACAGGAGTATCGCAACAAAATCTAACGAAGTAGGCAGCCGTTTAGCTGTTTAGCTTGGCAGTTGTTCATTTCAATGGCTATTTGATTTCAACATTTGTTCATTTCAAGCGTTCTGACAAAGATTTTTAATCGAACTCAGGTTAT
>NZ_JBMLTK010000082.1:0-1827 GCF_049240005.1 Flavobacterium sp.
ATCTTTCATGTAAATTCTACAAATTGTATGGATTATAGCAATACGAGCAAAGAACTTAGTACACTTGCTGCTTCAAAACAATTCAAACTACCCAAAGATTTTTATTTTTCTTTTTTTTGTTCGAGCGCCTTTTGCTTTGAAAAAAATTATTACTTTTAAATATTACTTAAAATCAGATTCTTATGAAGCAACAACTACTTTCTTTTTTACTAATTTCTACTACGGCGTTGTTTGCTCAGCAACCAATTACCAATTTCCTAGGAGGACCAAATATGTTTTACGCTTCCTTACAACCAAACAATTTACCCGACCAAAGCTCTTCAGGTAGTAACCAAAGTTTGGTTTATCCTAGCGTAACAAACGGTTCTGTTGTGGAAACGGTCGAAACGCCTACAGCAGCAGAATTAGTTAATTTCCCAGGAGCTACCCATGTGTTTCGAACCTCCGGAATTATCGATGGTAATCCAACAACTTCGAATTCCTACGTCATAATAATCGGTTCGAGTTTGCAAGTAATCGGACTTATAGTCGATACCCTAACCTTAAAATACGATACTAATTCGGCAACAGTTGGAACATATCCGCTTCCGTACAACTTCCAGAATTTCGACGATGCGGTTTCAGGAACTTTTGTTTACGGCCAATACACAGGTACATTTTCCGGCACCTTGACCACCAGTGTTGATGCTGCAGGGGGCTTGTCAATCGGAAATTCGGAAACCTTCAACGTCACCCGTTTGCGAAGCTCACAAGCTTTAGATCTTTCTTACGGAAACTTTGGCGTTGTAGGAAATCTCACCATACAAAGTTCAAACTATTACACAGATAACGCAACTCCTGAATTTCCAATTCTGCGTCAGGCTACTACGTCGTTAGTTGTTCCTTTGCTGCAGATTAATGAAAGCAGAACACGCGTTGAAGTGGCTTCCCAATTTGCTAATACCGGTTTTGAACCTATTGCAAATAATCGTTTATCTTTAGCTGAAAACCCAGTAAACCAGCAGTTAGAACTGGTAACCGATGCGCAAATTACTTCCGTGGAGATTTTTAATATACAAGGAAAATTAATGGGCACCTATTCGAAAACATTGATTGATGTTTCAAATTATGCTTCCGGCGTTTATGTAGCCGTCGTGAGTTCAGCTTACGGAAACAAAACCATTAAATTCGTCAAGAACTAAAACGGTACATAAACTACTTTCTTAGTCTCGAAAAATTCTTCGTGAAAGAACCTAGCAATATCGAATTGTTTCGCTTTCGGGAAATCTGATAATTCTTCAGTCAGATCGCCTCCTTTCAAATACAAAATTCCGTTCTTGAGTTCATGCCGACTCTTAGAACGGAATTTTCCGTTTACCCAAGAGGCAAAATCCGACATATTCGTCACCGCACGGCTAACCACAAAATCAAAATGACCCGGAACTTGGGCCGCGCGCTGTTGTTTTGCACTAACGTTTTTAAGTTCCAAAGCTTCGGCTACAGCTTCAACAACTTTGATTTTTTTACCAATCACATCTACTAAGGTAAACTGCGTTTCGGGAAACAAAATCGCCAGTGGAATTCCTGGAAATCCGCCGCCTGTTCCCACATCTAAAATTTGTGCGTCGGGTAAAAATGCCTGCACTTTCGCGATGGCCAAGGCGTGCAATACGTGCTTTTCGTACAACGAATCGATGTCTTTGCGCGAAATCACGTTAATTTTCGCGTTCCAGTCGGTATACAAGGCTTCCAATTGCTCGAATTGTGCGCGTTGGCTGCTCGTAATTTCCGGGAAGTACGCTAAAATTTGTTCCATGGCTTTTTTTGCAAAAGTAGGAATTGAAGTTT
>NZ_JBMLTK010000083.1:0-3100 GCF_049240005.1 Flavobacterium sp.
CGAAGATTTACGCAAAGGTCGCAAAGCGGAATTTTTGAAGTATTGAGATTTGAGTCCCGATAGCTATCGGGAAAGACGTCGCGACGTTCACCATTTTACGTATCGTTTTGCCCAGCCTAACCCGCAATTCGTTGGTTCCTGAGCTTGTCGAAGGATGGTGGTTGGGCGAGTAGAAGGCTGAATTTCTTTTTTATTTGGGCAGCATTTCCGGCTTTCGGCTGTATCTTTTTATTCCGCTTCGCTCCAAAAAAAGGATGCCGCCTCTATCCGGGCTGCGAAAATCGTTACCGAAAAAGCGTTGAAAGCAATTGTTTAAGGCACGGATTTTAAATCCGCGCGATCGGGATTTACATTATTATTGACAATGACTTATCGGCAACGTCTGCCCGCAGCCCGGATAGCAGCGAAAAACCCGCAAAGCAGCAGGTGCAAATTTGGCGTGCTTTTACTGGCGACCCAAGAAGCCAAAGTAAAAGCACTGCCCAATGCGCCTGAAGCTGCGGATTTAAAGCGAATAGCCGGAAATGCTGTCCAAATCAAAAAAACTTATTTACAAACGACAGTGCAAACGCAGTAAATCGATTTCAAAAACGTTTCTCGTGTTTAAAACTCCGAAAACTCCTTCTCAAAGGCTGTTCCTATTACCACCATCGTAGCACCCGCGCGATACGCCGCTTCAAGCGCTGATTTATTGCGAATACCGCCACCAACCACTAAGGGTAAATCGACCGTTTTAAAAACCTGCTCGATAACCGATTCGCGTACGGGAACCTCGGCTCCACTACCCGCTTCTAAATACAGCAACTTAAAACCCAAAAGCTGCGCCGCATATGCCGTATCAACAATTAACTCGGAATTTTCTTGCGATAACGGCAGCGTTTCCGAAACCCGCTGCACCGCACTCTCGTTTCCGCCGTCGAGCAATAAATACGCCGTTGCCAACACCTCGTAAGGCGCCTGTCGCAAAACCGCAGCCGCTCGAACGTGCTGCCCGATTAAATACTCCGGATTACGTCCCGAAAGCAAACTCAAAAACAACAATCCGTCGGCGGCATCCGATAACTGATCGCTACTGCCTGGAAATAAAATCACAGGCAAATGGGTATGCTTCTTCAAGGCACGAACAAGCACATCAGTAGCCGTGCCGCTACCGGTGCTGCCACCCACTAAAAAATGGGTAACAGGGAACGAATCAATTCGTTGGAGAAATTCAGGGAGTTTGCCAACGTCTTGCTTCTCGGGATCGAGTAAAACGGCAAGCAATCGCGCGCCCGACTGCCGTGCGGCAAGCAATTGTTCTAAAATACTCATGAAATGTAGGTAGCAACTACCAGTTTGTAAGCGGCAATCGATTCAAAATAAATCGTAAAGCCGGTTTGTTGTCCGTTAAAATCGAGCATAGCCGTGGTTTCCTGATCGTCTAATGAAAATTCCGAAACGGCAATATGATGATTAAAGCTAATTCCTGGCTCGTTCACAACCTTGAAAATCGCTTCTTTCACACCCCAAATTACCGTGAGTTTGTCTAAGTAATCGGCAGCCGTAGCGTCTAAAAACCAGGCTTCGTTTTTGGTGAACTTGTGCGCTATGCGTCCAACTACAGGTTTAACGTGTTCGATATCGATTCCCACCGGAACCTCTGCCAAAGCAAGCGCCGAATATTGTGCCGAATGCGTAATCGATACCTGCACACCATCGGTTAACAGCGGTTTTCCCGTTTCGTGGTAATACAAATCGGAATCAGTATAACCACTTGCTTCCAGCAACTTACGAATAGATAAAAACCCTTTTTGATGCACCATCGATTTCATGCCTTCAAGTCGCTGCTTACTCTTTTGCGAAAGCGAACTCACGACCAAATCGGGTACCGACTCGGTAATGTCCCAAACCGAAACGCGAATGTTCGACTTATAATTAAACGTACTGTATAGAGGCATTTGAAATCAATTCGTTATTTATCAATTGCTTACCGTAGTAAACAAGTCTTAAATTTTCACCAAATTCGACAATTTCCAAAGGATTATCGTACTTTTGCGCCGAAAAATTATAGACAAAGATAAAAAATGAGTACTACCACTATGCCGTATGTTGCTTACAAAGTAAAGGATATTTCGCTTGCTGCTTGGGGCCGAAAGGAAATTGAGTTAGCGGAAGCTGAAATGCCTGGCTTGATGGCACTTCGCGAAGAATATAAAGATTCACAGCCGTTGAAAGGTGCGCGTATTGCAGGATGCCTGCACATGACTATTCAAACTGCTGTATTAATTGAAACGTTAATTGCACTCGGCGCCGAGGTTACTTGGTCGAGCTGTAACATCTTCTCAACACAAGATCAGGCTGCTGCTGCTATCGCTGCTGCCGGAATTCAAGTATACGCTTGGAAAGGAATGGATGAGCAGTCGTTCGACTGGTGCATCGAGCAAACGCTTTTCTTCGGTGAAGAGCGCAAGCCACTTAACATGATTCTCGACGATGGTGGCGATTTAACCAACATGGTATTCGATCGTTACCCAGAACTTATCGCAGGAATCCGTGGTTTGAGCGAAGAAACTACAACGGGAGTTCACCGTTTGTACGAGCGCGTGAAGAATGGTACGTTACCAATGCCAGCAATTAACGTGAACGACTCGGTTACAAAATCGAAATTCGACAACAAATATGGTTGTAAAGAATCGGCTGTAGATGCGGTTCGTCGTGCAACCGACATCATGTTAGCCGGTAAGCGTGTGGTGGTTTGTGGTTACGGCGACGTTGGAAAAGGTACTGCGGCTTCATTCCGTGGCGCTGGTTCTATCGTTACTGTTACCGAAATCGACCCAATTTGTGCGCTTCAAGCTGCAATGGACGGTTTCGAGGTAAAGAAATTAGATACTGTAATTAAAACTGCCGATATCGTAATTACTACAACTGGAAACAAAGACATCGTTGTGGCGCGCCACTTCGAAGCAATGAAAGATAAAACCATCGTTTGTAACATCGGTCACTTCGACAACGAAATCGACATGGCTTGGTTAAACGAGAACTACGGACATACGAAAGACGAAATCAAGCCTCAGGTTGATCGTTACAACATCAACGGTCGCGACATCATCATCTTGGC
>NZ_JBMLTK010000084.1:0-14685 GCF_049240005.1 Flavobacterium sp.
CGCTACCTGATGGAATAACTACTGTAGCATCGTTTGCAACCGTCAACGAACAAGTCGTAATATCTGTTGCTTGGTTGTAGTTACCGCCAAAGATTGCTCCCACTGTAGAAGAAGGCGCGCCATTCGACCACGCTGTACCATCCCAAGTTGTTGAATTAACAACAATTTGAAGTGTTGTTACATCGGCACACTGACCTGAATTTGGTGTAAACGTATACGTGGTTGTAGCCAAGTTGTTCAAGGCTGGAGACCAGCTTCCTGTAATACCATTGTTTGACGTTGTTGGTAAAGCAGGAATTGTTGTATTGTAACAAACTGCTGCTACTGGAGTAAAGGTCGGAACTGTTAATGCATTAACAGTAACTGTAACTACAGTACTATTTACCGCACTACAAGTACCACTCGTAACAACCGCACGGTAGTAACGAGTAGCTGTTAAAGTACCCATTTCTGCAGCCGTTAATGTAGCTGAAGTAGCTCCAGAGATGTTAGCAAAATCATTGTTGTCAGAAGATACTTGCCATTGGATTGTACCTGTATTACCTGTTAAAGTGATATCAGCAGGTTGTGTACCTGTACAAATGGTTTGATCTGATGAAGCTGTACCAGCAACAGATGTTGCATTAACAGAAACCGTTACAACAGCTGAATTTACTGGTGTACATGGCGCTAAACCTGAAACAACCGCGCGATAGAAGCGTGTTGAGGTTAAAGCACCGATAGCTGATCCAGATAACGTAGCTGATGTTTGACCTGAAATATCAGTGAACACATTGTTATCAGAACTTTCTTGCCACTGAATTGTACCAACTGAACCAGTTAATACAATATTGCTTGGCTCGCTTCCAGAACAAATAGTCTGATTCGAAGAAACTGTCCCTGCAACTGCAGCCGGATTAACCGTAACAGTTACAACTGCTGAATCTACGAAACCGCAAGGAGCAATACCAGAAACACGAGCTCTATAGTAACGAGTCTGAGACAAGTTACCAATCGCAGCACCTGATAAAGTTGCAGTAGTTTGACCAGAAATATTTGTAAACAAATTATTATCTGTACTTACCTGCCACTGAATTGAACCTAAAGAACCTGTGAGCGTAATATTCGCAGGAGCAGTACCTGAACAAATTGTCTGGTCAGAAGAAACTGTACCAGCAACCGGTTGAGGATTCACAGTTACAGTTACAACACTGCTGTTTACCACCGGACAAACTCCACTGGTCATTTGGGCACGATAGAATCTTGTGCTAGTTAAAGCACCGATGCTAGAGGCAGAAAGTGTTGAAGATGTTTCACCTGGTATATCAGTATAGGCCACATTATCAGATGAAACCTGCCACTGAATGGTACCATTCTGACCTGTAATTGTAATTGCATTAGGTGTAGATCCCGCACAAATCGTTTGATTTGCCGAAACTGTACCTGCAGTAGCAACTGGATTCACAGTTACGCTTACGCTTGCAGTATTTACAGATGAACATGGAGTGTTGGTAACAACTGCACGATAGAATCTGTTTGCAGTCAATGTACCCATCTGTGTACTTGTTAATGTAGCGCTTGTTGCACCAGCAATATTCGTAAAGAATGTATTGTTAGTAGAAACTTGCCACTGAACATTACCTACATGACCAGTTAAAGTAATTGGAGCAGGTTGAGTACCCGTACAAATCGTCTGGTTTGCTGATGGTGTACCTGCAATAGAAGTACTTTGAACAGTGAAAGTAAATGTAGAACATCCACTTGCAGAACCAAATGCGTTTCTAGGAACTACTCTCCAAGCGTACTGACCAAAACCAAGTGCAGGAGTTGTAAACGATGTACCAGTTTGGTTTGTCGCAACTTGGGTTGTAGCAGTTGTACCTGCATCAAAGAATACATCATAACCTGTGGCATTTGCTACGGCTGCCCATGTGAGATTAACTGTATTTCCGCCTCCACAAACAAAACCATTGTTAGCTGGGCTGCTTGGAACAGTTAAACATGAAGGAACAGTAACGAAAGCACAAATTGTGAAATCGCCGCTAGCAGAACCAGTACCTGAGTGATAAACTCGAACATAGTACTGAGTATTAGCTACAAGAGCACCTGAAGAGAATGTTTCGATAGCACCCGCACCAGTTGAGTTAGCACAAGCAATTGCATTGTTTAGAGCTGGGTTACCACTGAAAATTTGTACTACAGGATTGTAAGTAGTGTTACCTTGAACACGAACATTAAACACTAAACCATTAGTACTTGCAGGTGTAGTGAATGTAAACCAAGCATCGTCATCTGCATTTCCAGGAGTAGACGCGCTACAAGCTTGAACGCCAGTAGTTGCAGTCAATCTAGAAATATCAGCAGGTGTACTATTCACTGGAGTACATGTACCATTCAATGTAAGTGAAATAGCGCCAGCAGGCTCATCGTAAGCTGGTGGTGATACTTGGCTATTTACACAGATTGCAAAATTACCGCTTCCATTAACTCCGCCAGATTCACCCGTAGATGTATCATAGACACGAATGTAATATTCAGAAGAAGTATTTAATGTAATCTGAGCTAAAGTTTCAGTAAGTCCAGCACCTGCCGAATTCAAGCATCTAACAGAATTGAAAGATGAATCCAAAATTTGTACAAATGCATCGTAACCTACTGAAGGTATAACATTAATTGTATAGCTTGTTAAAACTGAATCAGTTGTAAACTTGAAGAATACATCGTCATCAGCATTACCTGTTACAACTGAAGGAGTTGGAGCACAAGCTGCAATTCCTGTCGAAGCTGTAGCATTTCTGCTGCTGTAAACATTACCGCAAGTGCTTAAACATGGTGAAGCATTTACTGGTATTACAAAAGCAGTAGCTAATTCATTATTCGCTGGAACAATAGAAGGTGCAGAACCGCCACTATATGTTGCAGCTGGTACAAATCTGATTTGCGAACCGCAATCAGGCGCAAGACGCAAATCATTTTGAGAAGTAGCACTAAAGTTAACACTATTCTCATTCTGCAAAACTAAACGGTTTCTTGTCGTTGCCGTTGCTGGTAGAACTGGATTCGGAATTGACGAATTCAATCCGACACTGTATGACCAATTGCCAGCAGCAACATTAGTAGAACCGTTAAATGTTTGCATTGTGCCATAGTTAAACTCAATCGAGTTATCAGATTCACGCAATACAACTTGGAAATTCAAGTTCGAATCGGCATAACCAAATCTCGACATTTGTGCCCATTCAACTGTAATTACAGCAGAACCAGATCCTAAAGTTCCTGCAATGCTATATCTCATAGAGCTATCGCGGTTTGCTGTAACGTTACCTTGGATTTGCAAATCATCCCAGAACGGTGCCAATACATTATTGATTGTACCTCCGAGGTCGTTTAAGCCTGTAGTCGCTGTTTGAGCTGTATTGAATGTCATCCAACCATTACTAGTAGCATAGAAACCGGTAACAGGAGCACCATTATACAAGAAAGTTGTTCCTGCTAAACTTACGTTATTTGTTCTAACGTCGTTTCCATCAGTTGCATTTCCAAAAGTTGTGAAAAGTCCGGTATAAGTAGAACCTGTCGACATAATAGACGAGTAGGTGATATCATTTGCCGAAACAGAATATTCACAATTAACAACTGCAATTGATACAGGAGTTGAATCTGCAAACTCGTTACTGTTGGTACAAGTTACACGACAATAGTACTCGGTACCTTGTGTTAAATTAGTAACTGCATAAGTTTCTGAGTTTGCCCCTGAAATGGCAGCAAAAGTTCCACTTGGCAGTGATCTACTAAACCACTGATAGCTCAATCCGGTTACACCACTACTAGCACCCGTAAGTGATAAAGTAGCGTTTCCACCAGAACATGTACTTGTAATCGTTGAAGTAGTAGTACCTGCAACAGGTGTTCCAGTACAAGCATCAGCTGCAACGATATTAATGGTATAATCTTCAACTTCCCCGAAAGTGAAAGTTCCGCAACCATTAGCATTTGAAGTTGTTGAGCCGCTCTCGGCCAACAATACTCTCATTCTGGTAGTACCAGTAAGTGCTGTGAATGGAATTGTGATGTTACTGCTGAAAACTAAACCACCTGCTGGAGGAGTAGTTGAAGTAGCTGGACCGTTCACACCATTCGCGGCGTTATATACCTCGCCAGCATCTTCAAAATCCAAATCTTGGTTCCAGTCAATAAAGATCTTAGTCCAAGCTTGATAGAAAGTACCACCGCTTGTGAACTGTGCTACAGAAATTGGATACGAAGTTCCTTGCGTGAAAGATACCACAGGCGTTAATCCTGTAAAATCAGTATATAATGCATTCGCTGCCGCATTATTCAAAATCGACGCAGGCAGTGTAGCTGGATTAGCAAGGCCTCCAAAGACAACACGAGCAATATCTGTATCACCTGTATTTGTAGCTGCTGCATTACAGTAATCTAGAACAGTAAATGTTACAGCATTACTATTTACACTACAACCAGCTATGGTCGTAATCACACATCTGTAGAAACCACTTGAACCAATAGCAGCAGTTCCTGCGGTTGCTATATTCAAAGTTGCAGTAGTTGCGCCTGTAAAAGTTAAGCCAGTAGGCGTACCGTTTACAACATTTGAGTAAGTACCATTTACTGTTGTCGCACGTTGCCACTGGTAAGTAGCACCTGGCGTAGGAGAACTAACAGTTAAAGTTGCGGCATTTCCTCTGCGTACCGAAGTATTAGCAGGCTGGGCACCAACAACTGGCTGACTGATTGTTAAGCTAGCGCTAGATGAATTTACAGAAGCACAAGGTGCTGTACCTGCAACCACCGCACGATAGAAATAAGTTCCAACTGGCGTTGCTGCTGTTGTGGTAACACTCAGTGTGTTGGAAGCAAATCCAGTATAAGTAGCTCCAGCTGGTGTGTTATCTGCTACTGCAGACCAAGGCCCAGTACTAGAAGTCGAATACTGCCATGCCGTAGAAACAGCATTGCTGGTAGTTACAACTAAGTTAGTAGAACCACCTGTGAAACAAATCGATGCATCAGCAGGAGCACTAACTGTTGGAGTTTGTGCCACCGACAATGTTGCTTGGTTAGAAGTTGGATCTGTAACAGGTCCATCTAAAATAACAAAGTATCTATAACCATTCAATGTAGGAGTCGCTCCGGTTATTGTCAATGTAGCTGTTGTCGCTCCACTATAAACGCCTCCATCTGTGATTGCCACCGGGGTAGCTGGAATAGTATTGTCAATGACATACCACTGATAGCCGTTCACAGTTCCAGATCCAACAACAGTAAAAGTTGCATCACCTGAATCACAAAGGGCAACATTTTGCGGTTGCGTAGCGATACCTGTATCACCTATAGTAAGTGTTACTGTATTACTAGTAACGGCTGCACACGAAGCAGCTCCAGAAGCAACTACATAAAATCTATAGCCATCAAGACTTGCTGGAGTATTCGTTACGTTTAATGTAGCCGAAGTAGTGCCTGAAAAAGTTGCATCTTCTGGAACTACAACAAACGGCACTACGCCATCTGGAGAATAAAACCACTGGTAAGTTGTTACATTAGATGCAGCAACTGCAAAAGAAGTATTGTCACCAGAAACTACAATAGCATTACCTGGTTGGGTAGTGATAGCCACATTATCATCAACAATAACTTGTTTAGTAGCAAAATTTGTACATCCCGATACTGTTACTGTATAGACAATTGTTGCTGTACCAGGCGTAACACCTGTCACAACTCCTGAACTATTAACAGTAGCAATTCCAGGGTTCTGAGAACTCCAAACACCACCTAATGTAGGATTGGTAAGCGAAATAGTGCTGTTTTTACAAACATTATTAGCACCCGCAATAGGATCTACATTTGGAATACTGTTGATAGTAAAATTAGTGCCACTTGTTCCATCTCCTTGAGGAGCTGTTAAAACAATTGGTCCAGTAGTTGCCCCAGCTGGTACTGTTGCAGTAATTTGAGTTGCACTATCAACATTAAATGCTGCTGCGCTAACTCCATTGAAACTAACAGCAGTTACAGCACCAAAGTTTTGACCTGTAATAACAACTTGTGAACCAGTGCCACAAACTGTATTTGGAGTGAAACTGTTAATTGACGGAGGAGCAACTAATATTCCAACATTGTCGAATGCTGCATCAAAATCTCCTTGGATCCAGTTAGCTGTAAGCCTCACAATAATTGTTTGACCAACATAAGCAGCAAGACTTACCGTTCTTGTTTGAAAATTTGGACTTTCTACATTATTAAATGTATCAATATCTGTAAATGTCACACCACAATCGGTACTTACAGCTACAATAAATGTACCTGAATTACTAGCTGTTGCAGCAAATGGAGAAGAAAGATTAGTACATCTGTAATCATAACTAAACGACTGTCCAGCTACAATTGGCCCGTAACGCGTTGTACGGAAAGCCCCTGTTGTTGAACTTGACCATACATTTCTGTATATAGCATTCCCAGAATTCCCAGAAACTCCACGAACACCAACACCAGTTGAATCATATAATAAAAACGGAGATATTGTCCAACTTGAATTTAAGGTATCAAAAGTTTCTGTAAACGGTACTGCGCTTGGATTAGAATTAATCTCAGCAACTGTACTAAATGAATCCTGACCACTTCCTGAACAATTTACTCGTAATCTGTACTGAATTGTACTTCCAGCAAAAACTGGAGGAGTGTAGGTAAGTGTAGTAGCTCCAGTTCCACCAACTGCATTTACCCATGAAACACCGTTATCGGTAGATTGCTGCCATTGGTAAGAAATTCCAGCACCACTTGAAGCTCCAGTTACCGTAATTGCAGCTACGGTAGCCCCTGAACACAACGATTGCGTTGGTGCAGATACAGTTCCGCCGTTTGGCGCACCTGAACAATTAGGCTGTATTCCAAAATTATCAAATAAAGCAAAGTAATTTCCTGATAATCTTGTTACGTTAATTCTAAATTGAACGTCAGATCCAACATAAGCAGACAGATTATATAATCTGTTAAACCAGCCTGTTGAACCATTGTTTGAGAATGTATCAATTGTAGTAAAAGTCGCGCCATAGTTGGTCGAAACTTGAACTGTTACTGAACATGCTCCAGCTACAGGAGACGTTGTTAATGCTGTTGCATTCGCGAAAGAGTAATCGAACACGAAAACATCGCCAGTAGCAACTGTACCCGCAATTAGTGTTGTAAAGCTACCCGATTCAACTCCGGTAGTTAGGTTTCTTGCGAGCTTGTTACCCGGATTTCCAGCCCCTCCCGTGAAACCATCGACTGACCAACCGCTCGTGTTCCAACCAGCAGGTGTACCTGTTAAAGTAAATGGTTCTGACCAAGGTAGAGGAGCAACAATTGGCAAAGTAAATGGAACAGAAGTAGACCATGAACTGAACGTTGTACCTGTTGCACAAACTGAACGTACATGTAAATAATACGTTAAACCTGTTGTTAAACCAGTAACTGTAGTACTATTTGAAGCTATTGGATCACCTGATGTTGGTGGTAATGATGATGTAGTAAAAGCAAATTCATAACCATCAAGAGGAGGATTTGAAGGAGCTGTCCATGAAACAGACGCCGATGATTGAGTCAATGGAGAAACAATCAGTGCGCTTGGATTTGCACAAGCAGGAATATCCTCAACCGTTAGATCGTCAATAGTAAGTGTCCCACCATTCAACGGACTACCAGCTCTAACTAATGCTATTGCTACGGTAGTATCTACATAAGCAGTAAGATCAACAACATACGCATTATAACTTGTACTAGTTACTGGCGTTGACGGTAGTAAAACAGTAGTAAAATCTGTTGGTAATATACCTGTTGTCGATAATCTAACTTCAATTTCTGCAGGTGTGTTGTTCGCAGAAGCTCTTGCATAGAACACTAATCGTTTTGGAATACCATCTAGGCTAAATCTTGGTAAAACAACAAAATCATTGTTAGATGTAGCTGTTGCCGTATTGATAGAAATTGCTTGGGCATTTGTTCGTGGATTAGTGGTAGTTAATCCCCATGTTCCACCGCCATCTGCATTTATAACTCCCAAACATTGTAATGTAGATGAGTTAGATTCAAATGTTTCAAGGTAAGGGAATGTAGTTAATGCGTTACAAACGGTTGTAAATACAGTCCCGTTTGCTGAAGTACACTGTGCTGAATTATTAGCATCTTTTGGAACAACATACCAGCTATAAGTGGTTTGACCTGACAATGGCGTTGGTATCGTATACGTTGTACCAGGTACGTTTGCAACCAATAAAGTTTCAGCACCTACGATAGTTCCTAAATAAATATCGTAAGCAATTGCTCCTACCGAAGCATCCCAGTTTAAGGTTGGAGTTAGAGAAACTCCAGCTTGATTATTTAAAGGAGCTGTATTTAAAACACAGGCTGGCGGCAGGTTTAATACTCTAATTGTAAAGTTTCCTGAACCTGGTCCTGTTGCGAAATGATAAACTCTAATAAAATAGGTGTTACCAATTACGAATGAATTTCCAGTAAAAGTTTCTGAAAGTCCTGTAGATGCTGCATTTGTACAGCTTCCTGTAAATTGAGACAAAGTACCTGTTGGAGTGTTATCACTCGATTGCCAAACTTCGAATACAGCATTATATCCTGCAGCAGAAGTAACAATGATTCTTTGGTCTGCGCTATTTGCAACGAAACTAAACCATTGGTCATCATCGGCGGCGCCAGTACAAACTGTCTGAGGAGAAGCCGTTGCTGCAACAGCATTTGGTAGGATGCTTGATGTAGCAGTACCGTTTACGCTAAGCGCTATAGCACCTGTAATGTTATCGTTAGCAGGAGCAGGAATTACCTCTTGGACCGTTAAAGCAAACTCTCCAGAAGTACCTGAGCCAGCTCCATTATGGAAAACGCGGATGAAGTAAGTCTGACCATTTGGAATCAAACTATCAGCAGTTATTGTCTCGATTGCTCCCGTTGTAGTTGCATTAATACAAGTTACTTCAGTTAGCGTGCTATCCAAAAGTTGGAGAACTCCGTTGTATCCTGGAGATGAACGCAAGATAATACTGTAACCCGTTGATGCAGTGGTATTAAATCTAAACCATACATCGTCGTCTTGGTTTCCAGCAGCACCGCAAGCATTTCCAGCACCAGAGTTTGTAGCATTTCTACTGTTGAAGTAGTCTCCACAATAGCTATCAACTGCACCAACTATTACTGGCAAAACAATTGCTGAAGCCGACTCATCATTTGATGGAGCACTAGCTGCTGGCGCTGATGTAAGACCCGCATACGTACCTGGCGTAAGAGTAATCTTAGTGTTACAAGTTGGTATAATATTTAAACCCGTTTGGTTAGTCGAGGCAAAGAAGTTCGTGTTTGCCGTTTGTTGAATTAATCGAGTAGCTGCCGCTGCTGGACTAGATCCATTATAACCAACTGAATAGGAGTAGGCACTATCAAAAGTACCATCAAAACCTTGCATATCACCATAAATGTACTCGATAACATTTCCAGCTTCGTATAACTTAACTTGGAAATTCAAGTTTGGTCCTGCGATATTAAATCTTTCAAGACCAGCCCACTCTAAAGTAATTACTGCACTTCCAGAACCTAAAGTACCTGAAATCTGGTAACGCATAGAGGCATTTAAGTTAGAAAATGCTTGTCCTGTTACAACTAAATCATCCCAGAATGGCGCTAAAATTAAATTCTGAGCAGTACTTGTCAAATCATTTGTCCATTGTACTGAAGTGGATGCTGTATTAAAAGTCATCCAACCGTTTGTACAAGCTCTAAACCCTGAAACAGTCTGTCCTTGATATTGGAAAGTCGTTCCTGAAAGATTAACAATCGTACTTGTATTATCATCCCCACTAGTAGTACTTACCCACCCAGAATATGGAGTTCCGGTTCCACCGTTAGCCGGCATTATCGAAGTATAAGTTGAAGGAGATATTGCTGTATTATATGTACAAGTAAGTAAATTAATTACTTGTGTAGCAGATGTAGCGGAAAAACCGCTGCTTGTACAAGTTACTAATAAACGATATGAAATTGCCGAAGAAATTTCCGGAGTCGTATAAACAGC
This sequence comes from Flavobacterium sp., assembly GCF_049240005.1. Classification (GTDB taxonomy): domain Bacteria; phylum Bacteroidota; class Bacteroidia; order Flavobacteriales; family Flavobacteriaceae; genus Flavobacterium. The sequence goes on from NZ_JBMLTK010000084.1 coordinate 10,058, forward strand.
GGTTGTTGCACCTGAACCTCCTACAGCATTAACCCAACTAACTCCATTGTCAGTAGATTGTTGCCATTGCAAAGTAATTCCAGTAACTCCAGCCGTAAAACCTGTAGAAGTCAAAATTGTACTGGTATTTGAACATATATTCAACGTACCAGTAATTACTCCAGCAGAAGGTGTTCCAGTACATGGCTGTTGTATATCAACCGAATTAGCACCTATATAAAGTGGTCCCGAAGTCAATTGAGCAACAGTTAGTAAGCGCTGTGCCATTGGAAGATTCGAACCAGCCTGGTTAGTACCAATTGCAGCGCTTGCTCCAATAACACGGCTATTACCATTATTGGCAATGTAAGCACCAGTTCCTAAAAACGCTACCTCATTATTAGTAGCCGCGTAAGCAGAACCTTCCGTTGAGAAAGTCCAGTTTCCATCGAATCGTTGAGTCACATTGTAAACTCCGTCCGTGATCGCAACCGTTGACGTCGTGGTTGCATCAACGTATGTACAAGAAAGTTGTCCTGCAGCGAGCGCGGTAGATCTCTCTACAAATGCAGAGCGCTGTTGACCATTTAGGTTAACAAAAGGATAGCGACCACCAGCAGCCGTTGGATTTGTTCCAGCAGTAATAGTACTACCGGTTCCCGTAGATGTCCACCAACGAATAAATTTACCGTTTAGGAAACCACCATTACTATATGATAAAGTTCCAGCTGCTGTTGCTGAAATACCTAAACGTAAACTGTTTGCACTTCCTAAAGCAACTAAACCGTTCGTAAAAGTTAAAGTTCCTGAAACCGAAATATTCGAAACGTTCCAATTTACACCAATACTTCCAACAGGATTAGTGTTGTTAAATGTAAGGTTGCGAATTTCGTTTGCTGTCCATGTACCCGTACCGCCAATAGTTTGCGGCAATGCACCATTTAAAACCAATGTAGCTCCAGTAATGGAACCCACAGATAAGTTTATTGTTCCCGAGTTTGAAATATTCCCGGCAACGTTTAAAGTCTTTCCGGTAGTTCCTTGAAATACATTAAAGGTACCTCCTGAATTTACAGTTAAATTTCCGGCCACAGTAAAAGCAGTCGGAGTAGCAGCATAAGTAAGTATACCACTTGCACCCTGACCAACCGTTAAATTATTTACAGATAATCCAGCGATGTCTATGGTAACTGTTGCGCCATCTGCAATTGTTGCATTGTCTACACTTGCTGGTACAACTCCACCGACCCATGTCGCTGCACTTGACCAGTTACCTCCAGTAGCTGTAGAAACAAAACTTCCAGGAGCTCTGGAAGCAAGGTTTACCGCATCAAACGACATTGGCGTAGTTGCGTTACCAAAACTGCTATCACATCTCCAACCAATCCAAACCCGTCTTGTTGTCGAAGCCGAGGCATTTCCAAAAGCATTTAAAGGAAAGGTGAATGTTCTAGTTGTAGCTGTCGCGTAGTTTCCATCTTCTATAAAAGTGTTGGCAGTTGCTGTACGAGCAAACGTCATGCCAGGAACACTGGTCGCATTAATGACGCCGCCAGCACCCGTCGTTATACTAGCGGTAAAACTAGTCTCCGACACACCCATCACAATTCCGTCGTAACCGAGATCTCCCGGATTACCAATCATGGTCATACTACCTGTTACGACTGTTTCACCCGCATTGACAGTAACATCCCGATACATCCACACCCAACTGTTTGCAGCAAGATTGTAACCCCTGCCGGTTCCGTTGGTTGTAATTGCAACCCCCTGCGATCCAGACGGCGTGAAACCAATCACACCTGCCCCTCCCAGCAAGAAATTGTTGTTCGCAGCTGCGGTTCCTTGAACAACAGTCCAACCATCCGCCGCGAAATTGGCTCCTTCAAAATTGCCCGCACCAGTTGCATCAATCAATGTAGTTTGCCCATATGAGGCCAAACTAAACATTAATCCTACAACTAGTGTAAACAGCCAACTCGCTTTGCGAAGCCACGGCTCTAGTGGACCCGTATCATCAGGTCGCCCTACATTTCTGAACCGAGTATACCTACTCGAATTCAAAAGATTGTAATTTTTACACATAGTTTATAATTAATTAATAACGGCTAAAAGTAGAAAAAAAAGTTAACAATCGTAAGATTTTAAAGAAATATCTAGTTATAACATAAAATGTTTGTGTATAAAAAAGCTATTGATCGCGCTTTTAACAGAATTTTACGCAAAGTCGATAATTAAGACAGCTAAACTCTTCAACCTCCAATGTTATCGATATGTTAAGAAAAAAGACTTTGCGTTTAATTTAACACAAAGCCTTAACAAAATACTAACTATTAGTGAGTTTACTTCCTGTAAAACGCATTTTTTTCTAAATAATCAAACACTTCCAAAGGAACTAATGGCCTGATATTCTTACCCTCCCGCAACATCGCACGAATCTGGGTGGCCGATAATTCAATAATCGGCGCTTCCACCCAATATACCGAAGCCGGATATACACCTTTATCGATATCTCTATCTTGAACTCTCGGATAAACGTAAATCGAATAGCGCTCCAATAACAAATCGCCATTCTTCCAAGAATGAATCTGACTCAAATTATCCGCACCCATAATCAAACTAAACTCGTGCTGCGGAAACTTGTCTTCTAAATGTACCAACGTATGTATCGTGTAATTGGGCTGCGGCAATTTAAACTCGATATCGCTCCCCTTGATATTATGGTAAGATTCTGTCGCCAAACGAACCATATGCAAACGCTGGTAATCGTCGAGTAAGGTCGACTTCCTTTTATGCGGATTGTGAGGCGTAACCACAAACCAAACCTCCTGCAAGTCGGTATGCTCAACCAAATGATTGGCAATTATTAGATGACCTATATGTATGGGATTAAACGAACCAAAAAACAAACCGATTTTCATAGCTTACAGCTCCTCCGAAGCTTGAACTAATCGCAAAAAATCCGAAACCAAACGATATGCATCCGTCTTGGCGTATTCCAAATCGTAATTTTTCAAAACTACGTCAAAATCTTTCGCTGCTTCCAACTCTCTGGTAGCCTTTGCCAAACGCATGGCTATCTTTTCTTCCGATTCTGTCTGGCGGTTGCGCAACCTGCGCTCTAATTCTTCAACCGAAGGCGGACAAACAAAAACAGCCAAGGTCCGATCCGGAAACTGTTGCTTGATGCTCAATCCTCCAACTACATCGATATCAAAAATCACATGCTTACCCGAACTCCAAATGCGTTCCAATTCGCTTTTCAAAGTCCCGTAAAAATTATCTTTATAAACTTCTTCGTATTCCACAAAAGCGTCTTCTGCAATCTTTTGCTGAAAAGCTTCGGCCGACAAAAAGTAGTAATCCTGACCGTCGATTTCATTTCCACGCTTCGGACGAGAAGTTGCCGATATCGAAAAATCCAAATTCAATTCCTTCTGCGAGAGCAAATAGCGAACAATCGTCGTCTTACCTGAACCCGACGGCGCCGAAAAAACCAAAAGCTTACCCTTTTTCATCATTTTTGCTTGCTGCTACAACACATTCAAAATCTGTTCCTTTATTTTCTCTAATTCATCTTTCATCTGAACAACCAAACGCTGCATGCCCGCATGGTTCGCCTTCGATCCCATGGTATTGATCTCTCGACCCATTTCCTGAGCGATAAATCCTAATTTCCTGCCGTTGGCTTCCTGACCTGCTAAGGTTTCTATGAAATAATTCAAATGATTTTCTAAACGAACTTTCTCCTCCGTGATATCGTATTTCTCTAAATAAAAAATCAACTCCTGTTCAAACCGATTCTCATCTACAGCCTCTTTAAGTTCGGCCACGGCGGTACGCAAACGCGTCTTCACCGTCTGTAAACGTTCGCCATCCAAATGCAATGCCTCATTCATTAATGTCATGATGTTTGCAATCCGATGCAAAAACTCTTTCTCTAAAGCCACACCTTCCGATCTGCGAAAAGCTATCAAATCATCCATAGCTTCGCTTGCCAATTGAGCAACGGCATCATATTCACTCGCATCTATATCCTCACGCTCTGTTTTTAAAGCTTCGGGCATACGAACGGCCATTTTCAATAACTCTATCGTATCCTCGGAATGGTACACTTGCTTGAGTTGGTCGACATAAAGTTTCACAATAGGCACGTTTACTTTGGCTGGCGCTACTTCAGTTGTATTTTCCAAGTAAATATTGAAATCTATTTTGCCACGCTGTAAGGAACTCGATAATTTATTGCGTAAATCGAGCTCCAGCTCGCGATATTGCTGCGGAACACGAACGTTTAAATCAAGTCCTTTGCTGTTAAGAGATTTTATTTCTACGGTTATCTTCTTGCCGTCAAGTTGTGCACTTGCCTTGCCAAAGCCCGTCATCGAGTGAATCATAGGTGCTGTAAAAAAGAGCGTAAAGATAACAATAATAGCGCGTTTATTTAGGTAACTGTTTTCTTTTGGGCAATGCGCCGCAAAATGCCACTTCATCTGAAATCAAACTAGCGGCGCCCGCGCTTTTGCTGCAACTCCTCGCGCCTGCCGATGTCGGCGCTGTGGGGTTTCCGCGCCAATCGCTATTGCGGAAACGAAACGTCCTTACGGGAAAGATCCGTCTGGGAAAAGAGAAGCTAGAGACAAGTCCCGATAGCT
>NZ_JBMLTK010000085.1:0-9568 GCF_049240005.1 Flavobacterium sp.
CAAACTTTTAAAAAAGAAGCTTAATGAAATTATCAGTAGTTTCTCCGGTTTATAAAGCTGAGCGCATTATTCCAACCTTAGTCGAACGGATCGAGCAAGCAGTTTCGCCGATTTTTAACGACTATGAAATTGTTTTGGTAGAAGATTGTAGTCCGGATAATAGCTGGGAAGTTATTGAAGCACTTGCTGCAAAGAATCAACGTATTGTCGCTGCAAAACTCAGTAAGAACTTTGGACAACATCCGGCTATAATGGCAGGTTTATCATTGGCCACAGGAGATAAAATTGTGGTTATGGATTGCGATTTGCAAGACCAACCCGAAGAAATAGGAAAGTTATTTACAGCAATGCAAACAGGCTACGACATTGTTTTAGCCAAGCGCAGTAACCGACAGGACGGCTTTTTCAAAAAACTCTTTTCGCGAATATTCTTCAAAACCTATAGCTATTTAACCGACAGTAAATTTGATAATACCATAGCAAACTTTGGTATTTACGATCGTAAAGTTATCGATGAGGTTTTAAAGATGAGCGATTACATCAAGTCGTTTCCGCTCTTTGTAAATTGGGTGGGCTTTCGGAGTACGTCAATCGAAGTAGCTCACGCCAAAAGAGCTGAGGGAAAAACTTCGTACACTTACGGAAAGTTATTTAGATTGGCATTTGATACGATAATCTCTTTTTCCAATAAGCCCCTAAAAATCTTTGTAAAGATTGGCATGTTTATTTCCTTGATTTCATTTTTTGCGGGAATTTATACACTTTATAAGTACTTTGCAGGGGAAATAAAGGTTTTAGGTTATAGTTCGATCATGATTTCGATCTGGTTTTTATCTGGAATGATGATTACAATTATTGGAGTTGTAGGAATTTATATCGGAAAGATTTTCGATCAATCGAAAAGAAGAAAGCCTTTTATTGTAGAAAAAACCGTGAATTATGAGTCCTAAGAACATCGCTGCTGATGAAATTTACATCGGAAAGAACACGATAATTGAGCCTTCTGCAGTTATTCGAGGAATTAATGGAAACGCACGCCGAATCGTTATCGGAGATAATTGTTACATCGGAACAAATGTGCAGATAATTTGCGATGATTTTTCGTTAGGTGATTATTCCAAAATCCAACACGACACTAATATTCACGGGTATTTGCCTTGCCATATCGGTCATAACGCTTGGATCGGTCAGTTTTCCATAATCGATTCTATTGGAGGAACAACGATTGGAAATAATTGCGGTATCGGTGCCCATTCGCAAATTTGGAGTCATATTAAGTACGGCGATACGCTAGAAGGTTGTCGGTTTTTGTCGGAAAAGCCCATGCAAATTGGCAATGATGTTTGGTTTGTAGGACATTGCATCGTTTCGCCGATCATTGCCGCCGATAAATCGATGGCCATGGTGGGTTCGGTGGTTACAAAAGACATGAATTACAACGAGATTTATGCAGGTTCGCCAGCAAAGTCGATTTCGGACAAGATTGGATTTCAATTTAAAGAAGTTTCGGTGTCGGAAAAGTTTCAGAAAATGCGCGCGTATTTGCAACAGTGGAATCCTAATGCTAGATCTATTGAAATTGTTAGTGACGTTTCTGAAATAGATTTCTCAAAAAGCGATATTTCGTTTTTCAACGTTTCCGATCGCACTTACACCAAAAGAAGTAGTGAAGAAGAAATTGCTTTTATGAAGTTTTTACTTCCTGCGAAAGCAAAATTTACGCCAATCATCTGATTATGAATATCCCTTTCAACAAACCGTATTTGAGCGGAAGAGAAACTTTTTACATTGAAGACGCGGTAAAAAGTGGTAAAATATCAGGGAATGGCGTTTACACACAGAAATGCCAGAAATTTTTTGAAGACAAGTACGGATTTTCGAAGTGCTTACTTACCACTTCTTGTACTGATGCACTTGAAATGGCTGCGATTTTAGTGGGAATTGAACCAGGCGATGAGGTTATTATGCCTTCGTACACGTTTGTTTCTACTGCCAATGCATTCATTTTGCGCGGAGCCAAAATTGTCTTTGCTGATAGTCGATCCGATCATCCGAATATAGACGAAAACAGTTTAGAATCCTTGATTACGGCACGTACCAAAGCTATTGTTGTGGTTCATTATGCCGGTGTTGCTTGTCATATGGAACCGATAATGGCACTTGCCAAGCAACATGATTTATTTGTTATTGAAGATGCAGCGCAGGCAATAGATAGCTATTACACTTTCGCCGACGGCACTAAAAAGGCTTTGGGTTCCATCGGTCATTTAGCGGCTTTTTCATTCCACGAAACCAAGAATATTATTTCTGGAGAGGGTGGGATGTTAGCGGTAAACGATGAGCAATTTGCGAAGCGTGCCGAGATTATATGGGAAAAAGGAACCAACCGCTCGTCGTTTTTCAGAGGAGAAGTCGACAAATATGGATGGGTAGATATCGGGAGTTCATTTTTACCTTCGGAGATTGTAGCAGCTTTTTTGTGGGCACAGCTCGAAAATTTAGAGGACATTCAGCGAAAGCGCAAAGCCATTTGGGACGCTTATTACACAAATTTAGCTTCTTGGGCCGCCGAAAAGAACATCAAAGTTCCAGAATTACCGGTGTACGCAAGCAATAACGGGCACATGTTTTATTTGATTTGTACGAGTTTAGAACAAAGAACGGCGGTTATAAATCACTTAAAAGCACACGGAATTTTAGCGGTTTTTCATTATTTGAGCTTGCACAAGAGTCCGTTTTATCACGAACGCCACGATGGAAGAAGTTTAGTGAACAGCGATCATTTTACCGATGTTTTAGTTAGATTGCCGCTGTATTATGAATTAGAGGTTGAGGAAGTGATTAGGGTTTTAAGGGAGTTTAGTAAATAAGACAACTTTGACTATCAGCAAGATATCACAAATAAATGAATAGAATTTAAAAATATGTTGTCTTACACCTGTATTTAACGATTGGGAGAGTTTTCAAATTCTGCTGAATCGGCTTGAATTCTTGCTTAAAGATCACGATTTGGAACTAAGAGTTTTTGCAATCAACGATGGTTCTACCGAACAGCAACCTTTCTTAGAAACAAAACTTGAGGTAATAACGGTTCATCTTAAATTAAACATTGGTCATCAGCGAGCTATTGCAGTGGGTCTTCAATACATCTACAACGAAGTTACCGATTACGATTACGTGGTTGTAATGGACAGCGACGGTGAGGACCGACCCGAAGATATTCCGGCCTTAATAGCTTCCGCAGAGAGAGAACACAGTAAGAAAATTGTATTCGCACAGCGCAAAAAGCGCCAAGAGTCTGTTTGGTTTAAAACGGGCTATTATTTTTATAAGAATTTGTTTCATTTTCTAACAGGTCAGCGCATAAGTTTTGGAAATTTTAGCAGTATTCCTAAAAACCTGTTGGGGAAGGTGGTGCACCAGCACAATATATGGAATCATTATTCGGGAGGTATCATTCAATCGAGAATCCCGTACACACAAGTGGAGTTGGATCGAGGTAAACGTTACAGGGGTGTTTCAAAAATGAACTTTAACGGATTGATTTTACACGGTTTAAGTTCAATAGCCGTGTATTTTGACTTTTTATCTCTCCGCATTTTAAGAGTCTCCTTGTATGGAATTGCCATTTGTTTTATATCTGTATTGTATATTTTATACCAGAAGTTATTTACAGATAATGCCATACCTGGCTGGGCCTCCAGTTTAATTCTGATTATTTCTGGAATCATACTTCAGTTGTTTTCGGTTACTTTGATTGTATTGCTGTTGCAATTAAGTTCACGGAAAAATATTTCCGAACCCAAAGCCGACATTTATAGAAGCTTTATTGATTCGATAACAAAAGCAAATGATGAAGCAAATTAAAGATCATGCAGTAATCATCGGAGTATTGCTCGTTGCTATTTTATTGCGATTTTATAAAATCGATTATCAAAGTGTTTGGTTAGATGAAATACACTCTTTAAATGAAGCCGACCCACGAAGAGACCTATCTCAAATTTACCAAGCTATAATAGAGGGCGAACAAATCCCACCTTTATACTTTTATTCGCTGTATTTTTTGTTTAAAATTTTTGGTTACACGACCTACGTAGCACGAGCGTATTCGGCAGTTATAGGAGTACTAAGTTTGTTGGCCATCTACAAACTTGGAATTGCTTTTTTTTCGAAACGCGTTGGTTATCTAGCGGCGCTCATTGTGGCGGTAAATCCGTTTCATATATCGTATTCTCAGGAAGCGAGGCCGTATATGTTGCTCTTTTTGTTTACCATACTTGCATTGCATATGCTATTACGGTTTATGAAGAAACCCAATCTTAAATCGGCTTTTTGGTTTGGATTTACGGCAGGGATAATGATAAGCATCCATTTTTTCGGACTCTTTGTACTAGCGGCCTTTTATTTTATCCTACTAATTTCACTGTTCTTTAAAGAGCTTAAAGAACGCTGGATTGTTGTACGATTTGCCATGTTTTCTGGGCTAATTACTTTGCTACTATTTTTACCAGCGGCATCTATACTTTTAAAAGCTAGCGAAATCAAACAATTTTGGATACCTACACCAACCAATGATGTTGTTTTATTAATTTTTAAAGAGTTTTTTGCCAACAACGAAATGCTTTTATACTTAATTTACTTTTTGTTTTTCTTTCTATTTTTTTGCTTGGCTCGCGAAATTAGAAAAGAACTACAATCGGGGAAAAGTGGTAAGGAAGTAGTAAAAAACAAATTAGTTTTCAGCATTTCAATGTTTACGGCGATCGTCATTATTGTTGTTGCCATTCCATTAGTTAGATCTTATCTGTCAGTTCCTATGATGATTAGCAGATATTTCATCGTAGTAATTCCATTATTGGCGTTGATGTTAGCTATTTCTATCGATTTATTGAATTATAAATGGGCAATAACTGTTGTTGCTTTCGCTTTTTTAGCGCTTTCTCTAAATCATATAGTAAATACTGATCATTATTACTTGAGAATCCAAAAAACACAATTCCGTGAAACCACCGATTTTATAAAGCAGAACAGTAAAAATAACGAGAAGGTAGTGAGTAGTTTAGGATGGTATTTACCGTTTTTTTTCCAGAACGACAGCACATATCATGAAATTCAAGAAAGCGATTTAGATACTTACATAAATGCTATAAAAATGGATACCACCTCGCTAAAATCCTTTTGGTATATTGATGGTTTTGGTCGGGAATATAAACCGAATGGTGAGACAAAAGAAATTTTAAATAAGTACTTTTTTGTTGATAAAGAATTTAATGGTTTTGATACATGGGCCAAGCGCTATGAGTTGATAAGTAATTATAGAGCAGAATCAGTTGTCGTTACTTTGAATATTATTGTTGAGGAAGACGATAACTTTCAGTTGTTTTTTTTAGATAGTTCTGCTCCGTATTTTAACGAAAACAATTCTATTTGGTGCGATGTAAAAGGAAAGCCTGTTTTGCAGGATATTGTTTTTAAATTTAATAAACCTCAAAAATTGAAAGGTTTAAGGCTTGATTTAGGAATCAACGATAAGCAAAAGAAGATGAAATTGAAATATTTGAAGATTAAACTTCCAGAAAGGGAAATACTCATAAAAGCGGAAGAATTATCTAGATATTTTATACCAAACAATCAAGTTCAATACAATGAAAGAGAAAAGTCTCTGCAAGGACAGCAGACTAACAATTTAATTTACGATCCTATGTTAATCTCTACGGCTCTTCTCGACGGCTTATTAACGGAGAATGTGGATTGATGTATCATCATAACATTCTTTTTCATTTTAAAAATGCGGTAGCTTTTTTAAAATTAGTATGGTTGTTTTTTGAGTTTATTTTAAAAACAAGTGCAATTAATATCTACTACGCATAATAGGATCACTTAAATTTCGTTTTGAAATCAAAAAAGGTAATAACAAAAATTATAAATTTGCCAAAAAATTTAGAAACATGAACATTAAAGGTTTACTTACATTTCTGCTCATTTCTGCTACACTGTTTAGTTGTAAAGACGACAAAAAATCTGATGCAGAGCAACAAAAAGAGGAAGTTCCTACGTACTCAATTGTACTCAACGCTACAGTTAAGCAAAATGATAACTTACAACTCTTTTTCAAGGAAACTACCGATGAAAACACACAGTTTTCTGAAGAAAATTCGGTTCGTGTAGATGTTGTTGGTAGCGATCAACCTCAAGATATTGAATTCAAATTGCCTGTTGATGCAGTTGCAAATCAATTACGTCTAGATTTTGGAATGAATAAAGATCAGAAAGATATAGTAGTAAATAATTTTACGATGAAATTTAAGGAGAAGTCGTTTACATTAAGCAGCGCTGATTTCTTTGAGTACTTTATTCCAGATTCAACATCGGTTACAGTAGATAAGGCAAACAAAAAAGTAACGCCCAGACCTTCAAAAGAAGGTAATTTTGACCCAAAAATGTTTTCAGGGACTATGTTAGCTGATAAAATAAGAAGCTTAAATTAATAAGATTCCTTTATAATAAAAAAGCCGTCTCAATTTGAGACGGCTTTTTTATAGTTGTGTTATTCAAAGCTATTGATTAATTCACCGTATCATTTAAACGATTAGCTAAAAGGAGGGTAATCAAGAAAGAAGGCTCCCTCACTAACAACGATAACGTCGGACTCATCAGTAGGATTGACCGCAGTAAAGTTATAAGTTCCCCTTATAGTATTAAATGCACGTTGACTTATATCTAATTGTCCAGTACAATTATAGTTCACATACTGATTTTGTTCAACATCGTAAACAGATAAAACAACGCTATTTAAGAATGTAGAATCTGTGAAAGGGAATAGACCCAAATTTTCCTCTGCTCGATCAAATTTGATTGCAATCTTATATTTATCATTGTTAACGCAATTCAAAGCAACTTTATCAAAAGAGGATTCATTTAGCTTTGTGATAAATGAAAAAGTAGAACTCCAAATTTGTCCATTTAGCTTACATTTATTTGAAAGCCCCGCCAAAGGCACAACTTCTCTTCGAACAGGGAGATTAAATGAGCCATTTATATATTTGGTTTCGGATTGAATGTTCTCTGGGTCGTAATATACTAATCCTGAAAAGGTACCAGTAACTCTTTGATTAATTGAGTCATAATTCACATTAAAAGATTCAAAATACTCCAAACTAAAATGTCTAAAACTTCTAAAAACACGGTTAATCCCGGCAGTTTGAGCTTCGATGGTAATTTGTCCTAATCTACCAAATTTATCGAATGACATTGTTCCTTTCGATAAGATAGGAAATTGATTATAGAAATTGCTTTCGATAAGATAAATCATGTCGCCGTCTTGAATAGCTTTATCAAATTTATAAGCACTTAATTCGCCATTTATATAAAGAGAAAATTGAGGCTCTTCAGGTGTAACTTCATCTGAGTTTCCACAGCCTAGGAAAAATGCAGATAAGATCACTGCTGAAATATATTTTTTTATTCCCATTTTATTAAAAGTATTGTTGATAATTTCTAAAAACACCGTCTGGAATAACTATTGTTTCCTGCGGGTTACTTGAATTTACACCATTTAGAGAAAACGTGCCAATGTTGGAGTAAAATCGGGCTCCGTGAAACTCCCTGTAAGAATAAGAAACCGTTCCTTGAACAACAAATTCTTCATAAGTCAAGGTTTGTGGATTAAATTTTCTAACAGAAACATTGTTTTGCCCATTATAACTTCCGATTTCATGAGTCCCAATAGGGGCTAATTTTGCTATTGAAACCTTTATTTCATAGGGTCCTTCGTTCCAAAATGTACTCATCGGTGTAGTATAGAGCGGCCGCCATACCTCACCGTTGATAGAACAGTCACAATATTGTTCAGTACCTTGGAATTGTAATGCAAGTATGGGATCTTCGCTAGTTAAAAAAGAAACTGTAATTTCACCCGAAATTGCTCGGGAGTATGAATTAAGATCTAAATCATTCTCGTATAAATTTCCACTGAAACGCATATTAATCTTGCCAGTGTTTTCATTAATCTCTATGATTTCGCAAATGAAAAAATTTGAAGCAAAATATCTATAATTTTTAAACGTGTAATTTCCATCACCGTAACCATTAAAAAACAAATTACCTCGAACAAATTCACCTTTACGAGTAAAAAGTAATTCAAGGTTATTTCCGTAAACACCACCAAGAGAACATGTTAACCTAACAAAGTTAGGGCTTACGGTAACTTCATAAAATTCGTTATCAGTATCTTTATTCTCTAAGTCTGATGTAAAACCATCAAGCGTTATCTTAAACGAATCAGATTGGTCCAAATCACTAGAACAAGAAATAAATGTTAAAAGAATCAATGTTATCATTTTTCTCATAAGCAAATCACTTTAGAAGACACTAAGATCGAAAAATAATTACAAATCAACGATTAATACAGACTTAAAAACGACAATATTTATAATACTGAGATAACTTCTTTTCAATCGATAAATTCAAAATGGAACATTACCTTGGGTTACACTAGTAATGCGTGTTATTTTTTTATTACAGTTTTTTAGTTTTCTAATCTAAGATCTGTATATTGTGTTGTGGCTAATTCCTCTAAGTAGATTGCAAGCTCACTAATAAATTAGATAATTGTTTTTTAACCAGTACATTTATATCTAGAGCTTTAAATAGCACAAATGTTAAAATTTAAATGAAATGCGCCGACTAAAAATATTTTTCTTTTGGTTATTTAAATCCAGAAATCGAATAAGTACGATGCAAATGCTTGCATTTTTATTCAAGCCTACGGTAGCGCAGATTGCAAAAAACTATTTATCGACTATTAAGTATGATGAAGATAAAAATTTTGCGCAGGTTCATGTAAGCGGGGTCGAGAAACCTCTTTATTGGCCAACGATTTTCCCAATCGACCGAATCAATCAAGTTGTAGCCGAAACGTTTGACAAATCCGATTGGCATTATTACCAGAAAAAAGGAACAGAAATTAGTGAAAACGAAGTTCTACTTGATGTTGGTACAGCAGAAGGATTGTTTGCCTTGTCGGTATCGCAGTTATGTAAAGAGATGATACTTGTGGAACCAAGTAAAAGTTTTTGCGAAGCCTTAAATAAAACTTTTGAAAACTGTACGACTAAAGTCAGAATCGTTCATGCTGCAGTTGGAGATTATAACGGGAAAGTTAACTTTGCACAAAGTTCTCTGGATGGGTCTCTTTACGATGAAAATACCGGCGGAGAAGAGGTTGATTTGCTTACCATTGATGCTATAGTTGGAGACACAACAATTACCTATTTAAAAGCCGATGTCGAAGGTTTTGAGCAACAATTAATCAACGGAGCAACACAAACAATTAAACGATGTAAACCAAAAATCGCCATAACTAGCTATCATCCTCAAAACAATGCCCAAGAAATGATAACCGCAATTAATCAAATGGTTCCTGAATATAAATTTTATACCAGTGGCATTTTCCAAGAAGGCGGAAAACCAGTTATGATTCATGGCTACATTTAGCCAAGAATAAAAGACGGATATGTACAAAAAGCAAATCGATTTTTTAACCTACATCAGCGGCCAGGGCATTAAC
>NZ_JBMLTK010000086.1:0-2943 GCF_049240005.1 Flavobacterium sp.
AACGAGATTTTTTTAAGACAAACCCAATCAGCAATGGTTGGGTTTTTTTGTGGGAGAGATTGAAAGATTTCAAGATTACAAGATTTCAAGATTACAAGATTGAAAGATTACAAGATTCAAAGATTACAAGATTGAAAGATTGTGGGAGACAGTGTGTTCTTTCAGCGATTCGTAGATTTCGGTCTTTTTGGGCAATCCGCTGCGGCAAACGTTTAGTGGAAGTCCGAGGCGCCGCACCGTCACGCCTTTCACTACAACAAAACGCTCGAAAAAGCACAAACACTAGTCGTTAAAAAGCTTCTGAGATCGCTTTTTTCCTCCTGTGTTTGTAAGCTACTCGAGCGTTTTGGTTTCCGTTGCAGTCGTTATTGCGGGGAAGGTGCAAAACGTGTCGTTGCAGTAGCGCTATTGTACGTTTTGTAAAGCGGATTGTGCGGGTTGGAACTCCCACCCGAAAGCAACTTTTCACGCAAACCACAAAATACTAAGCGTTTTTCATGTTGCGTAAGTTAATTTCATACATTTGAATAGTTGTTTTTTATAAATGAAATTAAATAATAATCAATATTCACAGAAAATAAGCATTTTTCATGGCCGACAAGCTCCCGAAGAAGGAACTTTGGTAGGCTACGGTGCAGTAATAGATCGCCTAAAATTGTCTATGCCCTTGCCTTCCAAGTTGGCATTAATCAGCACAAAAAATCGCCGATATGCAAACAATCATTGGCTGGTTCTTACACCGCGACATGCCCCTGAAGATAACTTATATAAACAGCTCGTTTTCGCCTTGAAATATGAAGGCTTAAACCTATTATTCTTTAAAAAGCTGTTTCAACAAGTGTCTAAAGAAGAAGTCACAGCCTTAGTTCAAATGGAGCCAACAGGGCAATATTGTCGTAAAATATGGTTTTTGTTTGAATGGTTGATGGGTTACAAACTCGACATTCCCGATTTAACCCAGGGAAATTTTGTGAATCTGCTAGACGAAGAGATGCAATACGCCGCAGGAACTCCAATTAAATCAAGCAGACACAGAATAAACAATAATCTGCCAGGAACAGTTGATTTTTGCCCGTTAATATTCAAAACCGAGAAATTAGAAACTTTCATAGCAAAGAACAATCCCGATAGCATCAAAGCAACAATCAGCGGATTTCGTAAAGATATTTTGCACAGAACGTCTTCCTTTTTGTTACTTAAAGATTCAAAAGCTTCCTTTAGCATTGAAGGAGAAACGCCTACGCAAAACAGAGCCATTCGTTGGGGAAAAGCCATTGGCCAAGCAGGAAGTAAACCTTTGAGTCCGGACGAGCTTTGTCGATTGCAACAAATTGTAATTGAAAACAGTCGGTTCACCAAAATGGGCTACCGAACCGAAGGTGGGTTTGTAGGCGAACACGATAGAGAAACCGGCGAACCCATCCCAGAACACCTATCTGCAAAAGCAGCTGATGTAGCAACGTTGATCAACGGACTAATAAATTCTGCAAATTACCTCGAATCAATAGGTTTTAACCCGGTGCTAGCCGCTGCAAAAATTGCTTTTGGCTTTGTATTCATACACCCTTTTGTTGATGGTAACGGTCGAATTCATCGGTATCTCATTCATCATCTGTTAGCCGCCATGAAATACAGCCCACAAGGAATTATTTTCCCTGTGTCGGCTGCCATTTTAGAACGAATAGCCGACTACCAACGCGTGCTTGAAGCCTATTCTCATCCGCTGCTCGATTTTATTGAGTGGGAAAAAACAGCAAAGAACAACGTAGAAGTTCTCAACGACACGATCGATTTTTACAAGTATTTCGATGCAACGCCGCAAGCTGAATTTTTATTTGAATGTGTAGATACAACCATTCACCAAACTATTCCCGCGGAAATTAACTATCTTCAAAAATACGACCAGATGAAGCAGTGGTTGGATAACCAGTTTCAAATGCCCGACGGTACCGTTGCCCTTCTCATTCGTTTTTTAGAACAAAATCAGGGTGCCTTATCTAAACGAGCACGGGAAAAAGAATTTGCTGCACTTACGCCCGAAGAAATCGAAGATATTGAGGAAAAGTTCACTGCTATTTTTACTGAAAACACCTAGAAATTTAGGAACATTTTTGACATTCTTACCTAATTTTAAATAACGTTTTATAGCGCATACCCCTTTGCTGCCGCACGAATCTTCAGCACGATAGTTATCTTTTGATCTTTTTCATTTTTTTCATTTTTCTTTCTCTCGGGCAATCCGCTGCGGCAAACGTTTGCTGGAAATTTATCGCGCCGCACCGTCACGCCTTTCACTACAACAAAACGCGCGAAAAAGCACAAACACGGGTCGCCAAAAAGCTTCTGAGGTCGCTTTTTTCCTTCCGTGTTTGTATGCATTTTCGCGCGTTTTGGTTTCCGTTGCAGTCGTTATTGCGGGGAAGGTGCAAAACGAGTCGTTGCAGGAGCGATTTTGTACGTTTTGTAAAGCGGATTTGAAATACGCCGTTTACCTGAATTTCATAACTTTAGTGACCCAACCAAATCCCAAAACCATGAGTGTCGAAAAAGCCTTAACCTTTATCCACGAAAACCCCGATTCGGCCGATTTTGTAGGTCCGATTCTCGAAGCACAAATACAAAAAACCGAAGCCTTTCTTAACCTAACGTTTCCGCCCACGTACCGGAAATTTATTTCCGAATTAGGTTGCGGCGACATCCTTGGCCTCGAGCTTTTTGGCATCGTTTCCAACACCGAACTCATGGGAACGGGCATCCCCTGCGTTACGTGGCTTACCACAAACCTCCGCAACGAGGAACTGCCCCAGCATTTCATCCCCATTGCCGACGTTGGCGATGGCCAATACTACGTTATCGACACCCAAAACCACAATCGTTCCCAAACCGACACCTGCCCCGTACTCATTTGGGATCCCGCCACCCTCGAAACCACCCCCGAATTCG
>NZ_JBMLTK010000087.1:0-116556 GCF_049240005.1 Flavobacterium sp.
TACTTCTAATGCGAAAACTGATAGTTGCCATTTTTTGAACATTTGAACATTGAACTAATAACGCTGTAAACATTTAAAAGCGCTTCTATAATTTTTTTTGACGCGGCTTTTGTTAACTCTATAAATCTTTTACATCAGCACCTTAGCATCATGCTTTGAATCCTGACCTAAGGCATATTTTTATAATTCCGACAAAAATCTTTAATTCATTGGGAAATACAGAAGATTAGAATATTTGTGTCATGCTAAACGGGTAAATCATAAATGAATGCTATTTGTCGAAAAAACTGCTTCCTCAAGGGAATCTAAAAAGTTAAAATCTCCTGAAGGCTCGAACCACTAAGCCAACTTGCTTAGGATGAGCGCCCACTTCGCCACTGCTAAAATCTTGAAATAAGGCTGCAGTCTCGAATGAGTTAGATCGCTCAGAAGAGCTCCAATACGGTAAGAACTGAAAGCCATTAATGTCTCCCAAAACTTCATTTACGATCTGAACATTGTTGTAACATTGCGCTAATTCACGTATTGCTGGCAAATACCAATCATTAAAACCGCCAGCATTATATGCTTCACATAAGCCAGCAGCATAACTTGTCCCCGTACCTGTTTGTGCAACAATTGCATTAGTATTACCGCGTCCATCTCGTAGACTTTCAGCTGTTGTTCCGATTGCTGTGTTTTGAAATTGTGGGGTTGTCCACGGTATTCCTGTATTTAAATCTGTTAAATCCGTTAAAGATGCAATTAAACCTCTTTCAACACCTTGTGCATCTTTCCAAACAGAAACTACGATACCACCTCCAAAAAGTTCTCCTATATAATGTGTAAAGCCAGCATTATTTTCAATTGTGCTTCCCGCAATATTGGCGTACAAAGCATACGGCACACTTAACAACTGCGTTGTTCCCATACTAACATAACCAGAACCTGTATTTAATTCAATACCTAAAAAGTAGTTGCCTGCTCCCCAGTTGATACTTGTGAAGGTGCCTAACGTAGCTGTTCCTGTGCCAATTACAAGATTTACTTGCCCTAAATCATCTGTAGGGGCTTGATGAGTTTCAGAATATATAGGTAAACTGGTTTGTGAATTAAACATAATATTGAACTTAAACAACACGTTTTGGTTAACTATTAACTCCCCTGTATTGTTTCTGACAGTGGCTTGATAGTTGAAGCCTTGCGGAGCTTGGGCAAATGTTGAGATTGTGATTACAAATGCAATTAGAGTAAGTAGTTTTTTCATTTTATTTTAGGTCTATTTTTTAATGATTTTATATGTGTTATTTTTTTTTGTTGCTGCATTTTCAACCGTTACAAGGTAAATTCCTTTGGTATAATTGGATACATCCAGCGCTTCCTCCTTATTGATGACGCCTTTATATAATTGTTTTCCATTCAAGTCAACAATAGTAATTCCAAATGAATTCATTTCTGGATGTGACAAAGACAGATATTGTGCGGTTGGGTTGGGATATACTTTGAGTCGCGCATAAAGCATGCTATCTTCAACACTTAGAGCTTGTAAATCCATTGCTTGATAATAACCATTACCCAATTGACTGCCGCCAGCGGTCATAAGACCAACAACGGGTTGGCCAACAGTATAATTTAATTTTAAGTAAGAATTGGATGAAGTACTGCCCGAGCTACCAATCACTTGTTTAGAGATAGACTGAGAGTAACTTGTAAGGGTAATCAAGAAAATGAATAGTGCTTTTTTCATGTTATATTGTAGATTTAGTTTAAAAAGCCACCCAACTAATTTTTAAGAAATCAAAATTTACTGATCGTAGTCATTGAGAGCATTGAACACTCAAATATAACTAATTGGAAAGTATTAAAAAATTCTGTTTTACTTATTGCCTAAATCGGACAAATCGAGCTACCTAAAAAAGGATAAAACAGAGCATTTTTAATATTGTTTGGCAAATGTTTGGCAAGTCAAAAATAAAAAACCCGAAAATAATTGTATTTCAATTACTTACGGGTTTTTGTTGTACTCAGAGCGGGACTTGAACCCGCACGAACATTGCTGTTCACTGGATTTTAAGTCCAGCGTGTCTACCAATTTCACCATCCGAGCGTATAGGTGGTTGAGCGAAAAACGGGGCTCGAACCCGCGACCTCGACCTTGGCAAGGTCGCGCTCTACCAACTGAGCTATTTTCGCATGAAATTGAAGAACTGCGCTACTTTTGTAATGCGAGGGCAAATTTACACCTTTCTGTGTTATTTGCAAGCACAAAATACAAAAAAATTGCAGCCGACCGCTAAAAGACTGACTAAAAATAGCTTAGCTCAATTCAATTTGTTTTCGACACCAAACGCTTTAACTCGTTAAGCTTCATTAAGGCTTCGATTGGTGTAAACGTATCGATTTGTATGGCTTGCAATTCCTCGCGTATCTCTTCCAATATTGGGTCGTCCATTTGGAAGATACTCAATTGCATGTCGTTTTCCATTTTTCGGATGTTATCCGATAAATTACCACCGTGTTCGCGTTCGAGCTTTGTTAGAATCTTTTTTGCTTTTTGCACGACCGTTTGTGGCATACCAGCCATTTTAGCCACGTGAATACCAAAGCTGTGTGCACTGCCTCCGGCTACCAACTTTCGCATAAACAGTACCGAATCTGGTAATTCTTTAACCGCAACATTGTAATTTTTGATGCGTTTGAAACGTTCCGACATTTCATTCAACTCGTGATAATGCGTAGCAAACAAGGTTTTCGGTGCAAACGGATGTTCGTGAATGAATTCGGCAATAGCCCAAGCAATCGAAATACCGTCGTAGGTGCTGGTACCCCGGCCAATTTCATCTAATAAAATTAAACTGCGATCCGACAGATTATTCAATATCGATGCGGTTTCGTTCATTTCCACCATAAAAGTCGATTCGCCAACCGATATGTTATCGCTAGCGCCAACTCGCGTGAAGATTTTATCACACAAGCCCATTTTTACTTGATCGGCGGGTACAAACGAACCCATTTGTGCCAACAACACGATTAAAGCCGTTTGACGCAATATTGCCGATTTACCCGACATATTCGGACCGGTAATCATCATGATTTGTTGCGTCTCGCTGTCTAGAGATAAATCGTTTGAAATATAGGGTGTTCCTGGTGGCAATTGTTTTTCAATAACGGGATGCCTTCCGCCGGTAATTTCTAGTCGGAACGATTCATCAATTTCGGGTCGGCTGTAATTGTTTTCAATCGCCAATAACGCAAACGAGCACAGGCAGTCGAGTTTTGCAACCAAACTCGCATTCAATTGTACGGGTTTGATGTAGGTACTCACCCATTTAATAAGGTCTTCAAAAAGTTGGGCTTCAATTTTAGAGATGCGTTCTTCGGCGCCTAAAATTTTAGTTTCGTATTCTTTGAGTTCTTCGGTAATGTAGCGCTCGGCATTAACTAGGGTTTGCTTTCTTATCCACGATTCGGGCACCTTATCTTTATGCGTGTTGCGCACTTCGATGTAGTAGCCAAACACATTATTAAATGAAATTTTCAACGAACTGATTCCGGTTGCTTCCGATTCGCGTTGTTCAATGCCTTGTAAGTATTGCTTGCCACTGCCTGAAATTTGGCGCAGTTCGTCGAGTGTTACATCAATACCTGAGGCAATAACATTCCCTTTGTTTAGTGCAACGGGAGCGTCGGGATTGAGTGTTTTTGCAATTTTCTCGCGCAGTACGTCGCAACTATTTAAGCTATCGCCAATGATTCGCAAAGCTTCATGTCCGCTCTTTTCAGCCAATTCTTTAATAGGAACGATTGCATCCAGTGAATGCTTGAGTTGCATTAATTCACGTGGACTAACGCGTCCGGTTGCCAATTTTGAAATGAGGCGTTCGAGATCGGATATTTGGCGGATTTGTGTTTGAAATTCTTGTAAAAGCGCTGTGTTCTTGGTGAGCAACTCCACAACATCGTGACGTTGTGTGATTGCTGCTAAATCTTTCAGCGGAAGCGCCAACCAACGCTTTAGCAAGCGACTTCCCATTGGCGAGAGCGTTTTATCAATTACATCCAGTAAAGTTACAGCATTGGGATTGTAAGAATGGTACAATTCGAGGTTGCGAATGGTAAATTTATCCATCCAAACATAAGCCGACTCCGAGATGCGTTGTATGGCATTAATATGTTGAAGCTTGTTGTGTTGGGTTTCGCTTAGATAGTGCAAAATGGCTCCTGCGGCAACAATACCTTCGTTAAGATCTTCGATTCCAAAACCTTTCAAGGTAATGGTTTGAAAATGCTGGGTTAATTTTTCAAAGGCAAAATCGTCTTTAAAAATCCAATCTTCTAAGAAAAAACTGTGGAACGACTCTCCAAATTGTGCGCGAAATGCCGCTTTATCGGGTTTGTTTACCAATACTTCGCTGGGCGCAAAATTCTGCATCAGCTTATCGATGTATTCTTGATCGCCTTGCGAAACGAGAAATTCGCCTGTAGAAACATCGAGAAAACTCACACCTATTCGCTGTTTACCGAAATGCAATGCGGCCAAAAAATTATTAGACTGCGCTTGCAGCACTTCATCGTTAAGCGAAACACCCGGCGTAACTAGTTCGGTAACGCCGCGCTTAACAATGGTTTTAGTGAGTTTTGGATCTTCCAACTGATCGCAAATAGCCACGCGCAAGCCTGCTTTCACGAGCTTAGGCAAGTAGGTGTTTAACGAATGGTGCGGGAAGCCCGCCAATGCCGTTTCGCTTTCGCTTCCGTTTCCTCGTTTAGTAAGTATGATTCCCAAAATTTTAGAAGCGCGAATTGCATCTTCGCCAAAAGTTTCATAGAAATCGCCTACGCGGAAAAGCAAACAAGCATCGGGATACTTTCGCTTAATTTCATTGTATTGCTTCATCAAAGGTGTTTCTTTGATGTCTTTAGTTTTTGAACTCAATCGAAAAAAGGTTTAGGATTTGAAAGGCTTGTTAACAATCATTAAATGAATTGTTAATCCCGGCCGATTTAACAAAAATTCTGTCTTCACAACGAAGGTATAAAGGTATAATTTATAAATTTGACCAAGAAATTAATTTTTAAAATTAAAAGAAATGAAAAAAAGTATAGTAGTATTAGCTCTTGCCTGCTTTGCATTTGCTGGGCATGCACAAGAATCGAGTAAAAAAGTAGCTCCGAAAGCTAAATCAGAAGTTAAAACTGTAGCTAAGCCAGTAAGTGCTGCTTCTAAACCAACTAGCGTACTTACAAAAACTAGTGGTCCGGGTATGGTTTTCGAAACTGAAGTGATTGACTACGGTACTATTGACAGAAATGCCGATGGAAAAAGAGAGTTTGTTCTTACCAACAATGGTACTGAGCCTTTGATTATTTCTGATGCAAAAGGTTCTTGCGGTTGTACAGTTCCAACCTTTCCTAAAGACCCAATCATGCCTGGTCAAAAGGCAGTAATCGGAGTTAAATACGATACGAATCGCGTTGGTGCTTTCCAAAAAACAGTTACTTTAACTACTAATTTACCGGAGGCTAACAAAACGCTTACTATTAAAGGTGTGGTTAACGATCCAAACCCAGCACCACCAGCACCGGCTCCAACTAAAAGCTAATTCATCTTATTTTTATACTTCAAGCCACCTTTAATCGGGTGGCTTTTCTTTGTTATTGAAGCAGCAACGTTTTTCAAGTACTGCTTCGCAAAAACAACTATATCCTTTGAAAATTATGCGCAAACTCGAGAATCACGAACTCAATCGAAAAGATGTTGAAGGCTTTAAAAATGCAGCTAAACTTCCTATCATTGTTGTCTTAGATCAAGTGCGAAGTTTAAATAACATCGGTTCCATTTTCCGTAGTTCCGACGCATTTCTAGTTTCCGAAATATTTCTTTGCGGAATTACAGCAACGCCTCCAAACAAGGAAATTCATAAAACGGCACTCGGCGCTACTGAGACCGTGAATTGGTCGTATTTTGAAACTACACTTGAAGCTGTCGCAGAATTAAAAAAAAGAAATGCCACTATTTTTGCCGTAGAGCAAACCGAGCAAGCTGCTTTCCTTCATCATGTAAATCCGAACCCAAAAGAACTTACCGCACTAATTTTTGGAAATGAAGTTTTTGGCGTCGAGCAGGAAGTGATTGATTCTTGCGACGGCGTTATTGAAATTCCGCAGCTCGGAAGCAAACATTCGTTAAACATCTCGGTATCCGCAGGAATTGTACTTTGGGAATTAGCTCGAAAATTAAACGCATTTTCCAACTAAACAATGTAATTTTTACAAAGTTATCTTTGTTGGATCAGTTGAAATTTGGGATTTAGCCGCTGTAAGAATAATTTATTGGGCAATGGCGTCGGCTATTTGATCGACAATCTGAAGATAGTCGCGCTGATTTTCAACAAAATCTAATTCGCTCACATCGATCACCAGTACACGCATTTGCGATTCCGATTTCAAAAAAGCCACGTAACCTGCATTGATCTTCTCTAAATACGACGCTTCTATATTTTGCTCGTACTCGCGACCGCGTTTCTTAATATTTTGAAGCAAACTTTCGGTGCTGCGATACAAATAAACGTACAAATCGGGTTTTGGAATTTCCTTGTACATAATGTCGAACAAGGTTTTGTACAATCGAAATTCGTCTTCATTTAGATTCACGTTGGCAAAAATAACCGACTTCAAAATGTAGTAATCCGCTACGATAAAATCTGAAAACAAATCAACTTGCAGCAAATCTTCCATCAACTGCCTGTAACGATCTGCCAAAAAAGACATTTCCAAGGGAAACGCATACCGCTGCGGATCGTCATAAAATTTAGGAAGAAACGGATTATCGGCAAAACGCTCCAATACTTGCTTGCCGTTGTAATCGGCCGCCAAACGAGCAGACAACGAACTTTTCCCTGCACCAATATTTCCTTCCACAACCAAATAGCGCAAATGCTCTTTCACTAATTTTTGAACGGGAAGATGAATTTGCTTTGCTGTTTTATGGATTTGCTGTTCGCGACACTTCGAAATAAGCTGATTGATGCTTTCGTTAATTCCTGGAATTTGTTGGGCATCGTAAACATCCGACAAAGGAAGCAAAACAAAAAGGCGTTCGTGCATGCGCGGATGCGGAACTATAAGCTCCGGTACATTTATATGCTGGTCGTTAAAAAGTAAGACGTCTAAATCGAGTGTTCTCGAACGATATCCTCCCGATGCGTCGCGCACTCTTCCATATTCTGCTTCTAGCGAAAGTAAACAACGGAGTATTTGCAAAGGCTCGTAAAACGTATGGACTTTGATTACTGCATTGAGAAATTCGGGGCCAGAAAATCCGACGGCAGCCGACATATAAATAGGTGAAATACCCACTACCGAACCTATTTGTTCGTGAATTTCGCGGACAGCCTGTTCGATAATTTCGAAACTATCGCCTTCATTACTACCAATCCCAATATATGCGGTGTGAATCATGATTTAATAACAGATGGCGAAATTACATAAAACCCGTTGGACAATTTGAGCTAATTTGCCGTAAAATTGTAACAGCGCCAGCAAAAAATCATCTAATAGGAAAAACATAGTATTAATGAAATTTTTAAGTAACGTTTTAGCTAGCATAGTGGGCATATTTGCCTTCTTCTTGCTACTTTTCTTTAGCTTTTTAGTGATCGGTGCCGTCTTTGGAAGCTCCGATGAAGGTGTTGTCAGCGTTGAAGAAAATAGTGTTCTCGAAATTGATTTATCGGATTTTTCTACTGATTATGTGGGAAAATACTCCGACCCGTTGGTAACTCTATTTGCTGGGAAAAATCGCGTAGGCGTAAGCGAGGCTTTAGAAGCGATTGCAGCAGCTGCCGACGATGACAAAATTGCGGGTATTTCGCTGTTAAATACTAAATCGGCACTAGGTATGGCGCAAACAAAAGCCTTGCGAGATGCATTGGTAGAATTCCGCAAATCCGGAAAATTTGTGTACGCATACAGCACCAACTACGACCAAAAAGATTACTACTTAAGTTCGGCTGCTCAGACCGTTTATTTGAATCCGGTCGGTTCTGTCGACTTACGCGGACTTTCCACAGAAGTGCTGTTCTTTAAAGATTTTCAAGAAAAAAGCGGTTTTAACTTTGAGGTTATTCGCCACGGAAAATACAAAAGTGCTGTGGAACCTTTTCTCGACAACAAAATGAGCGAGGCCAACCGAGAACAATTGACCGAAATGTTGCAATCGATTTGGGGAACCATGGCAACTGAAATAACACAATCGCGTAAAATTACAAACACAGATTTAAATCGAATTGCCGACAGTTTAGGTGGTACTTTTGCTACTGACGCGCTCCGTAACAAATTGGTAGATCAACTTATATACGAAGATCAATACACCGATATGCTCAAAAAGAAACTCGACGTACAAAAAGACGAAGAAATCAATAAGGTATCGCTTGCCGATTATGCGTTCTCAGTAACGAACACACCAAAATCAGTTGACAGTGACGATGTGATCGCGGTAGTTTACGCCCAAGGTGATATTTTACCTGGTGAAGGCGATGTAAACCAAATTGGCGATGGTGCCTTACGCAGAGCATTGCGCGAAGCACGAGAAGACGAAAACGTAAAAGCGGTTGTTTTGCGAGTGGATAGTCCGGGCGGCGATGCTACAACTTCGGAACTTATTTGGCGTGAAATTGCGCTCACTAAGAAAGTAAAACCAGTAGTGGTTTCTATGGGCAACTATGCGGCCAGCGGTGGATATTACATTGCCTGTGGTGCCAATAAAATCATAGCCGAACCCAACACCATTACAGGTTCTATTGGCGTTTTTGGTCTGCTACCTAACATGAGCAATTTAGCAGACAAAGCGGGAATTGATGCTGAACAAGTAAGTACGCACGCGCAATCGGCGAGTTACAGCGTTTTCACACCGATGAATGCACAAATGCGCAGTTATTACCAAAAACAAATTGAATTTGTGTACGATACGTTTATCACACGTGTTGCCGACGGTCGGAAAATGAGTAAAACAGCCGTAGATGCCATTGGGCAAGGACGTGTTTGGTCGGGCGTTCAAGCTAAAGAAAACGGCCTAGTTGATGCGCTTGGCGGTATGCCCTTAGCGTTAAAAGAAGCTGCGAAACTGGCGAAAATCAATGAATATAAGGTTCGAAATTATCCCGAATTCGATAAAACGATCGAAGACATGTTGGGCGCATTTGGTGTAGCTAAAGCTAAAGAAGATTTGCTTAGAAGCGAATTGGGTGAGCAAGAATATCAAGTTTACCAAAACTACCGCAAGCTTACAAAACAAAAAGGTATTCAGTTGCGTTTACCTTATGAGGTGAAGTTCAATTAACTTTGAATTCCTAACAAAAATAAAACCGCGACAAACGCCTTTGCGCTATAATTGACATTTAAAAGAAATTTTATGCTGAAGAAAATTCTGAAAATTACGGGTATAACGCTACTGATTTTAATCATCTTGCTTTTTAGTGCACCGATACTTTTTAAAGACCAAATCATTGAAAAAGTAAAAAAATCGATAAACGAATCGGTTGCTGCGGATGTGAATTTTAGTGATGTCGATTTATCGCTGTTGCGGAATTTTCCGAATGCATCGGTACGCCTAACCGATTTTAAAATCATCAATAAAGCGCCGTTTCAAGGCGATACGCTGGTCTCTATCGGTGAAATTTCTTTGAAGATGTCGATTTCCGAATTGTTCAAATCAGAAAACGAACCGATTGTTATTCAGTCTTTTGCAACAGAAAACGGCGTAGTTAACATTCGTTATAACAAAGACGGTATTTCTAATTTTGATATTGCTTTAAAAGACGAAAGTGAAAAAGATGACAAAGAAAGCAAGCCGCTGAATTTATCAATAGATAATTACGAAATCAAAAATTATAAAATCACTTACACCGACGAACGTTCGGGCGTTTTCGCGAAAATAGATAGCTTAAATCATTCGGGAATTGGCGACTTTGCCTCTGAAAAATTGGATTTAGAGACCAAAACTTCGGCAAAAATTACCGCTGGAATGAACAAAGACACCTATTTAAACAATGTGGCTTTCGGACTTGATGCGGTATTAGGTTTGGATTTGAAAAACAGTTTGTATCAATTCAAAGAAAATAAAGCTAAGATTAACCAATTGGAATTGAACTTCGACGGATCGTTGGCGATGAAAGAAAATCAACAGATTTACGATCTTACTTTCAGCACCTTAACATCCGATTTTGTAAACTTCCTCGCGTTAATTCCTGAGAAATATTCAGGCAATTTAAAAGATGTTTCGACCACAGGAAAGCTAGTACTAAAAGGATTTGCGAAGGGCGTTTTAAGCGAAACCGAAATTCCGAAATTCGCTGTAGAAATGAAAACCGATGGCGCTTCCTTCAAATACGCGTCGATGCCTAAATCGGTACAAAATATTTCTATTGATGCCAAAATTCAGAACGATAGCGGCAATACCGCCGACACGTATTTGGCGATAAATCAGTTTAATTTTCAGATCGATCAGGATGTTTTTTCCGCGAAAGCGACAGTGAAAAATTTAACTGGAAACCAGTTGGTAGACGCTGCCGTGAAAGGGAAAATCAACTTAAGCAATTTTGCAAAAGCGTATCCGGTGAAATTAGATACGCCGCTGAGTGGAATACTTACTGCCGATTTACAAGCTGCTTTTGATGTAGCTTCGGTACAAAACGCACAGTATGAAAAGGTAAAAAGCAGTGGTACGGCTTCGTTGAGCGGTTTTACCTACACGACCGAAGACAAAAAGAAATATTACATTAAAAACAGCAGTTTAGCTTTTAATCCGTCGCAAATTAAATTAGAGAATTTGGAACTAACGACCGGAAAAACCGATTTGCGTGCCAGTGGTGTGATTCAGGATTTTTACGGCTACGCTTTCGCGAATAAGAACTTGAAAGGAAATTTCACACTTTTCTCTAATTCGTTATCCACCAGCGACTTTATGTCGGCAACACCAGCCACAACAACTGCTTCGGCGCCAAAATCGGAATTAAAAATTCCCGCATTTTTAGATTGTAGTATTGCGGCAAAAATCAATACGTTGTATTACGACAATTTAACCTTGCGTAATAATTCGGCTACTGCAATTATTAAAGACGAGAAAATTCAGATTAAAGACTTCAAAACCAATGTTTTTGGTGGATCGATTGGTGCTAACGGTTCGGTTTCTACCAAAACGAAACAGCCGGTATTTGATATGGCTTTGAAAATGAATCAAGTAGACATCAACCAAACGTTTACGCAATTAGAAATGATGAAGAATTTAGCGCCGATTGCGGGTGCTGTAAACGGCAAAATCAATACCACGATTGATTTAAAAGGAGCATTAGACGCACAAGAAATGACTCCGGTTTTATCGACGATTACGGGCGATTTATTCGGGCAGTTTTTGTCGACGACTATTAATGAAAAGAATGCCGGCTTTTTAAATAGTTTATCGAGTTCGTTGAAGTTTATCGATGTATCGAAAATTAACCTCAACGATGTAAAAGCCAATTTATCGTTTGCCAACGGAAAGGTAAATATTAAGCCATTCAACTTGAAATACCAAGATATTTCGGCGGTTATTGGCGGTTCGCATGGTTTTGATCAGGTAATGAACTACGACCTGAAATTGAATGTTCCGGCTAAGTATTTTGGTTCGGAATTGAACAAACTCGCAGCTAAAATTACACCTGCCGACATGGCCAAGTTGGACAACGTACCGATAAATGCCGTTCTTACAGGATCTTTTAGCAAACCAAAGGTAAGCACCGACATGAAAGCTGCCGTTACGAACTTGACGAATCAATTGGTGAAAAAGCAAAAGGATAAGCTTATCGATAAAGGTACAACAGCCTTAGACAATTTGATTTCCGGCAGTAAGAAAGACACTACGAAGACCAATTCGACAAAGACTAAAGCCAAAAATTTGTTGAACGGTTTGTTGAACAAGAAGAAAAAGGAGTAAGTTGTTGAAAGTATTACTAGATTAGCATTGCTTTTAAACGCTATAAACCAATGCATGGATTTAGAAAGATTGCTTTTGTTTGCGCAGTAGCTGGCGCCGTTTTTTCGACGAGTAACTGCCATGCACAAGAGGTGCAAAAGACCTTATTTCAGGTTCAAACCGGATTTTTAGGGACGTGGGTTGGCGCTGAATTTCCCGTAACAAAAAACTTTATACTTCGGGCTGAGACAGGCTTAGATGCTGGTTTTTTCGGCGGAATAAGCAACGATGACAACGGTTTTGTTTTAGCTCCTGTGTTTACTATTGAGCCGCGCTATTACTACAATTTTGGGAAACGCACTGAAAAAGGAAAGCAAACAAGAAATAATTCTGGAAACTTTTTTGGAATCAAATCCTCGTATCATCCCGATTGGTTTTTGATAAGCGACGTTGCTGATGTAACAATCAATCAACAGCTAACGGTAATACCTAAGTGGGGCATTCGCAGAAACATAGGGAAAACGAACTTCAATTATGAAATTGGTTTTGGTATTGGAAGGCGATTTTACCGCAGCGAAAGCGAAACGGCTGCTGATTTACATATACGCATTGGATATACGTTTTAGGAAAATGAACCAATCTGATAAATGAAAAATTTCACAGGTTTTTTCGGATACTTTGTTATTCAAGATCGAGTATAATAGCGAGATTCATTTTAATAGTTTGAATTAAATCATGAGGTAAAACTCCTATTTTCTTTAACAATCTTCTGTTATCGACTGCTCGAATTTGATCAATCATCACGTCGCACTCTTCATGTAAATTACCTGTTCCTTTTTTCAAATAAACGCGCAAAATCTCAGAATCTCTATGAATCTTTGTTGTTAGAGGACAAATAATCGACGAAGGATGTTGCGTTTTATTTAGTAAGTCTGTTTGAACAATTAAGACAGGTCTTGTTTTTCCTGTTTCGGTTCCTATTTGTGGATTCAAATCTGCAATCCAAATCTCGTACTGCTTAATCAACATAGTCAATTCTTTCAAAATCTTCCAATACTCTCATGGAGTCATCTTTAACTAACGCCGACTCGACGCTAAGTTTCATTTCTATTATCTTTCTACGCTGTACCGTATTGTAATGTGCAATTGCTTCATTTATATATCGATTGCGAGAAATACTCATATTAGAAATAATTTTCTCTGTTTCTCCGAAAATAGAATCATCGATTTTTAAAGAAAGGGTTTTCATAACACAATTTTAATATTCCAAAAGTATGTCATTTTTTGAATGAAAAAGTAAAAAGATATTGTAATTTTTTTTAAAGAATCGACACACCGGTAACTCATGCCGCGGCCGCGATTGAAACGAAAAGCCGTGACGCCGAAAAGCGCTTGAAACCCGAGTTGTAGCGGCGACCAACGGAAGCCCCAACAACGCGCGGTTGAAACGTTTTTTGGCGACGCGCCTTGCAGTGTAAAGCGCGAAATGCCGCCCAAAAAAAATACGCTGAATTAAATTTCGATTTCCACTACGTAACCTTCGTTGCTGCGCACATTGAAGACATCGCCGTTTTCGAAAAGCAGATACTGCCCTTTTATTCCGCTGAGAACGCCTTCGATTTGTGGCGTTTTTTCTAAACTTTGCGATTGCAGCTTTTCGGGATACTTCAAAACCGGATAGTGCAATTGCGTAACTTCTGTAGACGTGTTGTTGATGAACGCCTGCGCTTCTGCGGGAATGAGCGATAAGGCCTGCGCTGCGAAATCGGGTAAGGAAATGTCGGCCACATCGTTTTGCAACATTTTTCGCCAATTGGTTTTATCGGAAAAAGCGGTTTTGAGGGCAACTTCGCAAATTCCTGCCAAGTATCGATTGGGCACTTCAAGCAGAGACATTGCTGCCGACGCACCTTGATCGATCCAGCGTGTGGGTACTTGCGACTTGCGCGTTACGCCCACTTTTACGCTTGAGGAAGCTGCCAGATATACGACATGAGGTTGTAATTGCACCTTTTGTTCGTAGGATAAATCACGATCGGCAATACCCAAATGCGCTTTGGAGAGCTCTGGGCGCATGATCCAATCGCCCGCAGCCGGCGCCGCAACAAAACAATCGTAGCAAAAACCTTGGCGAAAAATGCGTTTGGCTTTTCCGCAATTCAAGCATTGAAAACCTACCGCTTTGATTGATAGCTTTTTACCCAACTGCGAATTGAGTTGCAAAAAATCGGATTCGAAAACCAGATAATAGTTTATGGGATTCGAAAATTCAGTCTGCATTTTCTGCAAAGTTCCTCGATAAAGCATAGCTTAGCGTTTGTTGGATTGCTGTTGTGATTGCAAGCAAAGTTGACATTTTTTTTTATTTTTGAAAGCCTTGAAAGCAATAATACTGTTGTTGCTTTTTTAACCCAGAGCCCTATGCCCTTACCTATTATCAATTCTGTTGCCTCGTGGATTCTCAAAAAGCGCATTCACCAGATTGAATTGTTTATCAAGTATCCGCACGAAGTTCAAGAAGAGCTTTTGCTTTCGTTGGTTCGAACTGCCGAACACACGGTTTTAGGGAAGAAATACGGTTTTGGTTCTATAAAAAGTTATGCGCAATTTGCGCGTCAGGTTCCGGTGGTGCAATACGAAGATTTCGAGCCGGAAATCGAGCAATGTCGGCAGGGAGCACACAATGTTTTTTGGCCGACTCCGATAAAATGGTTTGCGAAATCGAGCGGTACTACCAATGCCAAGAGCAAGTTTATTCCGGTGTCGAACGAAGCGCTCGAGAACTGTCATTACAAAGCGGGAAAAGATTTATTGTGTTTGTATTTGAACAACAACGAAGATTCGCAGCTATTTGTAGGTAAAAGTTTACGCTTAGGCGGAAGTAAGGAATTGTACGAAAGCAACAATACGTTTTTTGGTGATTTATCGGCGATACTTATTGAAAACATGCCGTTTTGGGCGGAATTTAGTTCGACTCCGAGCAACCGAATTTCGTTAATGAGCGACTGGGAAAGTAAGTTACCGGCCATTGTAAACGAAACGATTAATGAAAATGTAACGAGTTTGGCCGGTGTTCCGAGTTGGATGATGGTTTTGTTGCATCGCGTTTTGGAAACAACCGGCAAAAGCAACTTGCTGGAAATTTGGCCGAATTTAGAAGTGTATTTCCACGGCGGTGTGAGTTTTGATCCGTATCGGGTTCCGTATCGCAATTTAATTCCGTCGAATTCCTTTCAGTATTACGAAATTTATAATGCTAGCGAAGGTTTTTTTGCCATTCAAGATTTGAATAATTCGCAGGATTTGCTTTTGATGCTCGACTACGGAATTTTTTACGAATTCATTCCGATGTCGGATTTTGGAACTGCCGAAGCTACGATTATTCCGTTGTGGGAAGTGGAAGTAGATAAGAACTACGCGATGGTAATTACCACGAATTCAGGTTTATGGCGTTATCAAATTGGCGACACGGTTCGTTTTACATCGGTGAATCCGTATAAAGTTCGCGTAACGGGGCGTACCAAACACCACATTAATGTTTTTGGTGAAGAATTGATAGTAGAAAACTCGGATCGCGCTATTGCTGCAGCTTGTAAAGGAACGAGCGCTGAAGTAGTTGATTACACGGTGGCGCCGATTTTTATGGACGGAAAATCGAAAGGTGCTCATGAATGGATTATTGAATTTCGAGCAGAGCCAACCGATTTCAACGCTTTTTGTTTGTTGCTCGACGATACGTTGAAATCGCTTAATTCGGATTACGAAGCCAAGCGAAATATGAATATGACGTTAAATCCGCCGGTGATTCACCAAGCGCGTAAGAACTTATTTTATGATTGGCTGAAAGCGCAAGACAAGTTGGGCGGACAACATAAAATCCCCAGATTATCGAACCACAGAGGCTATATTGAGCAACTCATGGAACTTTAAGTGCAGTATATCGATTTTATAACCTAGTGCGCAATTGACGGCGTAACTTAGTGGAAAATTAAAATTAATGCTACGTAAAGGTTTGATTATCGCAGTAATTGCTATTGGGGTTAGCAGCTGCGGCAGAAGTGGATGGAGTTGTAAGAACAGATATTGTCAGACTCCCGATGGTACACCTTATCAAGAGGTTTCACAAAAAACGAAAGTTTCAGAATAATCCCGGCTTGTCCGGGTTTTTTTGTGAATCTAACCGAGTGCCTGTTTTGGGTTTGCGACTCGAGGTTGCGTGCAAACGAAATTTCAAGTCGCGCAAAATCGGCATTTAGCTCTTCTTCAATTGCTTGATATCTTTTCGCAAATCGAGCAACACTTCTTTTAAATTCACGTTCGAAAGATCGTCGGGAATGGCTTCTTTGGTGGTTATGCTGCAACCGAATTCCCAAATTTGAATAATTTCGGAAAGCTTGATTTTATACGGCGCATAAATAACGTTATCTGAAGCCACGGTAATGCTGTCGTCTTCCTTGTCGGCTAAGCGTTTGTAAGTAATTCCTTCGTTGGCGGTAACTACGATATACGTTTTCCCTTTTCTGATTTCGCCCAAATTATCGATATAGCGCCCAATTACATACGTATTGTCGTTGTGCGGCGGCATGGAGTCGCCCGAAATCGGGAACGCCCGATATTTCCCAGGACCCAAAAACGGAATCGAAATTTGCGGTAAACTCTCAATGTATTCCGGATCGCTGTAGCCACTCAAATAGCCCGCTCGTGCCCGATGCGACACCAACTCGATGCTGTTTCTTCCGAACGAATCGACCGTAATGGGCAAAACAATTTTATTGTCGTCGAGCTTAATCAACGACTCAATGTCCACCTTCTTCACGTCGAGCGCCAACAGCAAATCAATGCTAATGTTGTACAAAGCAGCAATACGCCTGAGCACATCGTAAGGCGGTTCTGCTTTTCCTTCTTCATATTTAGCGTATCTGCCGCGTGTAATAAACAATGCTTGCGCAACCTTGTCTTGCGACAAGTTTTTCTTGATGCGTAAGTGGCGAATGTTGTCTCCGAAAAGGGTCATAAAATTGAGATAATTTATAGCAACAAATATACAAAAGTTTGCTACAAATCGTATTAATTTTGTTCGGTACAAAAAAGAATGGTTATGATAGAACGAGCAATTGTACATATGGATTTAGACGAATTTTTTGTCTCTTGTGAGAAACGAAACAACAGTCAACTTGCTAATATTCCGTTAATTGTGGGCGGTGGAGACCGCGGTGTGGTGGCTTCTTGTTCGTATGAAGCGCGGAAGTTTGGTGTGCGTTCGGCCATGCCCATGCGAATGGCACTTAAACTGTGTCCGGATGCGAAAGTAATTCGCGGCGACATGGAATTGTACTCCAAACTTTCCCGAGAAGTCACTCAAATTATAGAAGAAGAAGCGCCGCTTTTTGAAAAGGCCAGCATCGATGAACATTACCTCGACATTACCGGAATGGATCGCTTTTACGGTTCGTATAAATGGACCACTGAGCTTGCGCAGAAAATTGTTCGCGAAACCGGTTTGCCAATTAGTTTTGCACTTTCCATAAACAAAACCGTTTCCAAAATCGGAACCGGACAAGCCAAGCCCAAGGGAAAAATCCAAATTCCTCAGTCCGATGTGCGTAGCTTTCTCGATCCGCTTCCCATTCAAAAAATTCCGATGTTGGGCGATGTTACTTACCAATTGTTGTCGCGAATCGGTGTTCGAAACATCAAAACCTTGGCAGAAATGCCCGTGGAAGTCTTGCAGCAACTCATCGGAAAAAACGGCATCGAAATTTGGAAGAAAGCCAACGGTATCGATTACAATCCGGTGGAACCCTATCGCGAACGGAAATCGCTTTCCACCGAACGCACGTTTGAACAAGACAGCATCGATTTAAAAGCCATGCGGTCTTTGCTTACCGCGATGTGCGAAAAGTTAGCACACCAATTGCGTACCGAGCAGTGGCTTACTTCGTGCGTGGTCGTGAAAATCAAATACGCCAATTTTGATACCGAAACCCGGCAAGCGTCTCTGCCTTACACCGCTGCCGACCACGTAATCATTAAAACGGCGCACGAACTCTTCGAAAAAAATTACCAACGGCGCATGCGCGTTCGTATGCTCGGCGTAAACTTAAAAGGTTTAGTGCACGGCAATTATCAAATCAATCTTTTTGAAGATACGCTCGAAATGTTAGCGCTTTACCAAGCCATGGACAAAATCAAACTCCGATTCGGATTTAAAGCTGTAGGTCGGGCCGAAACCATCCTTAAAGACAATTTGTAATGTACCTCAACTGCCACTCGTTTTACAGCCTTCGCTACGGAACTATTCCGCTGGAAGAATTGGTAAACCTTGCCGTAAAACAAGGCGTTAAAGCTTTGGCACTAACCGACATCAACACCATTACAGGTATTTACGATTTCAAAAAAGCTTGCGATCAGGCCGGAATCCAAGCGGTAGTTGGTGTCGAGTGTCGTGCCAATAACCAACTTAAATTCATTGCATTAGCACAAAATACTACCGGACTTACCGAAATCAATCGGTTTATAACGCATTGCAATCTCAACAACATCGAAATTCCCGACAGCGCACCGGAGTTTAAGAACGTTTTTGTGATTTATCCGCTCGAAAACCAACCCGAAACCCTGCGCGATTTCGAATTTCTAGGCTTCAAACCTTCGCAAATTTCACAATGCTATAAATACGACCGTGGTTTTTTGAGCAGTCGAGCCGTAGTGCTGCAACCGGTAACGTTCCGAAATAAAACCGAATACGAACTGCATTGCATACTCCGCGCCATCGATCTAAACACCTTGCGTTCGAAACTACAACCGCAAGATCACGCACACTTTTCCGAACAACTCGTGCAACCGGCACGTTTAGAACGCTACTTCGCCGATTATCCCGAACTCGTGGCAAATACGTACAAAATTTTATCGGCTTGCCAGTTCGAATTCGAATTCAGAACACCTAAGAACAAGCAAAACTTCACCGAAAGCAAAGAAAGTGATGCACAGCTGTTGCGAAAACTCGCCTACGAAGGTCTAGAAAAACGCTACGGCGCCAAGCATGAAGCGGCACAAGCTCGAGTCGAAAAAGAACTAAAAGTAATCGACGAGCTGAACTTCAACGGCTATTTTCTCATTACGTGGGACATCGTACAATTCAGCAACAGTCGGGGTTTTCTGCACATTGGTCGCGGCAGCGGAGCCAACAGTATCGTGAGTTACTGTCTCGGAATTACAGATATTTGTCCCATTGAACTCGATTTGTACTTCGAACGTTTCCTGAATTTGAATCGGAAAACACCACCCGATTTCGACATCGATTGGTCTTGGAAAGAACGCGATACGATTCTCGAATACATTTTCGAAAAATACGGCCCCAATCATGTGGCGTTTTGCGGAACCAATGTCGAATTCAAATACCGTTCGATTATTCGAGAAGTGGGAAAAGTGTACGGACTTCCGAAAGAAGAACTCGATTTCCTAGCTACGCATCCGCTTACGGTACACGACAAAAATCAGGTAGTACAACTGGTGCACGAATTCGGGACCCTGCTCGAAAAATACCCCAACCAACGCAGCATGCACGCCTGCGGTATTTTGATTTCCGAAGAACCCATCACCAACTACAGCATTTTGGAACTGCCTCCCAAAGGTTTTCCAATTGTACAATTCGACATGCATATCGCCGAAGACGTGGGTTTCGATAAATTCGATATTTTGAGTCAGCGCGGTATCGGACACATCGACGATTCGGTGAAGTTAATTGCCAAAAACCAAGGCATTACGGTAAACATCCGAGATACGCGCTTGTCGAAAAACGAAGCAAAAGCCAACGAATTTTTGAGTCGCGGCCAAACTATCGGCTGCTTTTATATCGAAAGTCCGGCTATGCGTGGGTTGCTGCGTCGACTCAAGTGCGACAACTACAAAACGCTCGTTGCAGCTTCGTCGATCATTCGCCCGGGAGTTGCCCAATCGGGGATGATGAAAGAGTACATTTTCCGACACAATTTTCCCGACAAGTTCGAGTACTTTCATCCCGTTTTCGAACAGCAGCTCGGCGAAACTTACGGCATTATGGTGTATCAAGAAGACGTGATCAAGATTGCGTTACACTACGGCGGTTTGCCTGCTACCGACGGCGATGTGCTGCGCCGAGCCATGAGCGGAAAAGGACGTTCGAAGGCCGCGTTGCAAAAAGTAAAAGACCATTTTTTTGAGTGCTGTGCCAAACAAGGACATCCGCTGGAGTTGAGCAAAGAGATTTACCGACAAATCGAATCTTTCGCCGGCTACTCGTTTTGCAAGGCACACTCGGCTTCGTACGCGGTCGAAAGTTACCAAAGTTTATACCTCAAAGCCTACTTTCCGATCGAGTTTATGGTGGCCGTAATTAACAACCAGG
Organism: Flavobacterium sp.; assembly: GCF_049240005.1. Classification (GTDB taxonomy): domain Bacteria; phylum Bacteroidota; class Bacteroidia; order Flavobacteriales; family Flavobacteriaceae; genus Flavobacterium. Next base: position 20,313 of record NZ_JBMLTK010000087.1, read on the forward strand.
GCGGCTTTTACCGTACCGAAGTATATGTGCACGAAGCCCGAATGGCGGGAGCGCAAATCGAAAATCCCTGCGTGAACAACAGCGAAATTCAAACCACCGTTTACGGAAAAGTGGTGTACTTGGGCTTCATGCATTTGGAAGGTTTACACGCTAAAGTGGCGGCCGATATCGTTGAAAATCGCACGCAGTTTGGTCCGTTTCAATCGCTCGAAAATTTTATCGAACGCGTTCCCATCGGCATCGAAAACCTACAAATTCTCATATTTATTGGGGCGTTTCGCTTCACCAAACTTTCCAAAAACGAGTTGCTTATCCGCGCACGCATGATTTTAGTGAACTTCAAACCGGAAGACCGCAACTGGAAACTTCTTGCCGAGCCCATCAAGCCTTTTAAACTTCCGGATTTGCCGCGCAGTGTTTTTGAAGACGCCTTCGACGAGATCGAACTGCTCAACTTTCCGGTGTCTTGTAGTCCGTTCGACTTACTCAAAACCAAGTACAGAGGCGATGTGCTGGCGCGCGATCTCAACGCCTATCACAAAAAAACGGTGCGCATGTTGGCGTATCTGGTTTCTCGAAAACACGTTCCGACCAAATTGGGGTCGATGTATTTCGGAACTTGGATCGATGTAGAAGGTACTTTTTTCGATACGGCACATTTTGCCGATTGCCTGCAAAAATACCCGTTTCAAGGCGGCGGCTGCTATTTGTTGTTGGGCTTTGTGGAAGTCGACTATCATTTTCCCACCATCACCGTTCAAAAAATGGCCAAAATGCCGTTTATTCCCGATCCGCGCTTTTCGGCAAGCAATTCCCGAGCGTACACAACGCAGCAAAACATGCGCGAAGACGTGAGCCTCACACACCGAAAACCCTATCCGCAGGAACACGAAATAAATTTACCGAGACAACGGATGAAGATTTAAGCGCTGTAAATCGCTTGAAAATACGCTAATTCGGCTTTGCGATATTTCATTTGTAATATTGCAATATTACCTCGGGTAATATAATTGAAAATCAATTATTTAATTAAAATCAGCAGCCGCAAATTTCACTTATTTTCATCGAATATAACTCTAACGTTTATTTTTTTAATTTGGGCGTTTCGGCGGCTCATTTACTGGAAAAACCGAGACAGCCGCCGCCGGTTGCTTGCTGCAATAAAAACGCCAAATCGCTTTTCGGCTAGGCAGTAAACGGGCTTCCGTTGGTCGCCGTTTAAGCGCAAGATCAAAAAATCATTTCGAAAAAAATGGTGTAAACAAAACAACACGCCAAGCCTCAATAGCTATTTGGCGTTTTAATTTTCGCGCCGCCACCTAACGCGAAAATCGTTACCGGCGTTCGTTCCCGAGCATAAAAAACCCGGCGATTGGCCGGGCGTGCTATTATTTCTCTTTGTTAACTTTGGTAATGTACTTTTCCAAAGCCATCGTCATCGAAGGCGCTTCTGGTGATGGTGCCATAATGTCGACACGCAAACCGTGATCCAAAGCTTCTTTTTGGGTAGTCGATCCGAAAACGGCAATACGCGTGTTGTTTTGTTCGAAATCCGGGAAGTTTTTAAACAACGATTTAATTCCCGTCGGACTAAAAAACGCCAATACATCGTAGTACACATCGGCTAAATCCGACAAATCGCTCATTACTGTTTTGTAGAACGTGGCTTGTGTCCAATCTACTTTCAAACTGTTTAAAACCTGCGGAGCATCGGCATTCAACTGATCTGAAGCGGGCAACAAGAACTTCTCGTCTTTATATTTCTTAATCAAAGGCGACATGTCCACAAAATCCTTCTGACCCACATAAATCTTGCGCTTGCGGTACACCACATACTTCTGTAAGTAGTATGCAATGGCTTCCGACTGGCAGAAATACTTGAGCGTTTCCGGGATTTTATATCGCATTTCTTCGGCAACACGGAAAAAGTGATCTACCGAATTTTTACTCGTCAAAATGATTGCGGTGTAATTGTTGAGGTCTATTTTCTGCAAACGAACATCCTTTGCACTAACACCTTCAACATGAATAAAAGGCCTGAAGTCAATCTTTACTTTTAACTTTTGCTGAAGCTCAAAATAAGGGGAATTTTCTACCTTAGGCTCAGGCTGAGAGACCAAAATCGTCTTCACTTTCATACTAGAAAATTTGTAAATTTTAACTTCTTATAAACCAAGAATAAATAAAAAAATAGGGCGCTATTTCAAGAGCGCAAAGATACAAAATAAAATAAAACACTTTTCGGCTCAACACGTTTTGATAAATCTTCAAAGAATTGAAGTACGTAAGCACGTTTATTGCGATAAACAAGCCCAAAACAATGTAAATGACTGTATTTGTGAAATTATCAAAGTAGAACAAAACGATGTTTACCGGAAGCAATAACAACCCAAGATAGGTCCGATAACTCACTTTTTGCAAGTTAAAGCCGTCTACAATTTCATCGATGTTAAATGCCGCACCAATGATTTTCTCCGTAAGGAACTTGCCCAAAACAAACACACTCAACAACGTAAACAACCGAATGAACATCACGTAGTCGTAGCGCGAAGCCAAACCAAAATAGCTTAAACAAAGTTGTATAAAATAACTGATAGACAACAATTGAACTACAAACAAGGCTATCGTAAACCAGTTCATCAAGTTCGACGGATCTCGGTAAATTTTTAGGTATTTGTCGTTCACCAACAGCTTTAAAAAGTCGGAAAATCGACCCGAAAAGTTGGTTTTTACTACTGTAATTAAAATCAAGCACAACAAAAAGACTAAGGTAACCCAGTCTTTGGCAGCTAAAACGCGCTCTTGAAATACTACAGCCGCTATCATGCCGCAAAAGTACATCATTTAAAGCTTCGTTTATTATCAAATTATTATGATTATGCCCGAACAAATCGTTTATTTTTGCCCCGTAACTTGAAACAAATGCCGGCGGCTCTCGTAATTATACCGACATACAACGAAATCGAAAACATCCATCCGATTATTCGGGCTGTTTTAAACCTACCCGAATCCTTTCATGTACTGATTGTCGATGATAATTCGCCCGACGGAACCGCCAACGCTGTTCGTACGCTCCAACAAGAGTTCCCGCATGCGTTGTTTCTCGAAAATCGCAAGGGAAAATCAGGTTTAGGAACCGCTTACGTGCACGGCTTTAAATGGGCGTTGGAGCACAAATACGAGTACATTTTTGAAATGGACGCCGATTTTTCGCACAATCCGAACGATCTGCAGTATCTTTATAATGCCGCTCTCGAAGGTTCAGATGTAGTAATAGGCTCACGGTACATCACCGGCGTTAATGTTGTAAACTGGCCGCTGAGTCGAGTTTTATTGAGCTACTTTGCCTCGATGTATGTGCGTTTCATCACGGGCATGACCATCAGAGACGCCACGGCAGGCTTCATGTGTTACAAAGCTGCAGTGCTCGAGAAAATCGATTTCAATCGCATCAAATTTGTGGGTTATGCCTTTCAAATCGAAATGAAATACCGCGCATATTGCAAGAATTTTAAAATAACCGAAGTCCCAATCATTTTCACCGATCGCGCCAACGGCGTATCAAAAATGAGTGGTTCCATCATAAAAGAAGCCGTATTTGGCGTCATTAAACTTAGAATCAGACACTTGTTTAACCGCTTGTAAACCATGAACACAACACTTATCAAGAATGCAAGAATCGTAAACGAAGGACGTATCCTGGAAGGCGATTTGCTTATCGAAGGTGGTTTAATCGCGGAAATCGGAACGTCCATCTCTGCAAAAACCGCCGCTACAAAAATTATCGATGCGGGAGGAAACTACCTCATCCCAGGTGCCATCGACGATCAGGTTCATTTTAGAGAACCCGGATTAACGCACAAAGGCAATTTATTTACCGAATCGCGCGCAGCAGTTGCCGGCGGAATTACTTCGTTTATCGAACAACCCAATACTGTTCCCAACGCTGTAACACACGAAATTCTCGAACAAAAATACGCTCGTGCCGCCGAAACGTCGATTGCAAACTACTCGTTTATGCTCGGCGGAACCAACAACAACCTCGAAGAAATTTTACGAACCGACTCCGAAAAAGTAGCAGGACTCAAATTATTTCTCGGATCTTCCACTGGAAATATGCTCGTTGACGACGAAGTAGCGCTCGAACGTATCTTTTCTTCAACGCCTTTACTCATCGCCACACACTGCGAAGACGAAGGAACCATAAAACGAAATCTCGCACAGTACAAAGAAATGTACGGCGACGATATTCCCGTAAAATACCACCACCTCATTCGCAGCGAAGAAGCCTGTTACCTATCTTCTTCAAAAACCATCGCTCTAGCGCAAAAAACGGGCGCACGACTGCATGTGTTCCACCTCAGTACAGCTAAAGAAATGGAACTTTTCACCAATAAAATTCCGCTGGCTGAAAAGAAAATTACTGCTGAAGTATGTATTCATCATTTGTGGTTTTCGGAAGAAGATTACGACACCAAAGGCAATTTCATTAAATGGAATCCGGCGGTGAAAACGGCTGCCGATCGCGATGCGCTGTGGAAAGCCTTACTCGACGACACCATCGACGTAATTGCCACCGATCATGCACCGCATACTTTGGAAGAAAAAGCGCAACTCTATACCTCGGCACCTTCCGGCGGACCGCTCGTACAGCATGCCGTTGTAGCGATGTTCGAAGCCTACCACCAAGGAAAAATATCGATTGAAAAAATCGTTGAAAAAATGGCGCATAATCCGGCTATTTTGTTCAAAATCAGAAATCGAGGTTTTATTCGCGAAGGCTATGCGGCCGATTTAGCTTTGGTAGATATCGGCTCACCGTGGACCGTGAAACGCGAGAACGTTTTGGCCAGCTGCGGATGGTCGCCTTTTGAGGGACAAACGTTTAAATCGAGAATAACCCATACTTTTGTGAACGGAAATCTGGTGTACAAAAACTTTAAGATTTTAGAAGCCGCTTTGGGTAGTCGTTTATTGTTTGATCGCTAATATGAAAAAACTCGTTATTGTTTTATTGCTGGGTACGTGGCTGTATGGATGCCAATCGAGTTCTGTTCCGGAGCCTGAAAACCTCATCGATGAAGAGGATATGGTAGAAATTTACTACGATATGCAGGTTTATCAGGCCATTGATAACAACATGCCCGGAAAATTAGCGGAGGAAAACATCGTTTTGCCGGAATCGGTTTTCAAAAAACACCAGGTTACGAAAAAGCAATTCGAAGACAGCGATTATTACTACGCGCAAAACATCAAAAAGTACAAGAAGATTTTTGAAGAAGTAAAAGCTAAACTGGAAGAAAAGAAAGAAAGTTTGAAAGAAGTGCCTCAAAAGCCGCTTCCGAAACCAAAATCTTAGTTTTTGCTGTAAAATTCGGTCATAGTAGCCACCGTAGTGTCTATGTTTTCGAAGGTAAAGCCGAGCTGTTCTCGTACACTGTCGTTGCTATACTGTTCGAGGCTTAGGGCCGAACGTACCATAGCAAAACTCAAGCGTCGGCGTTTTAAACCAAACAAAGCAGGCAGGTATTCGAGTACCGAAGCGGTCCAGAGCATGCCGGCAGAAAGCTGTTTGTTCACTGTAGCCAATTTTGCTGCTGCTCGTATTTTATTTCCGATTTCGAACACACTGTAGTTTCCGGCGCTCAGGATAAATCGTTTTCCGAACAGTTGTTTTGCTTCGAGTTCGAGTAAGGCAGCAACCACATCGGTAACCGACACAAAAGCGGTGGTTCCTGGAGGAAATCCGTAGGTGTTTTTCGTTGCAAAATTTGTTAGTAAACGGCCGGAATTCGTTCCGAAACCAATTCCTAAGATAACACCGGGAATTACGATTAATACGCGCAAACCTTCTTGTTCGCCGCGCCAAACTTCGATTTCGGCACCGTATTTTGAAATGGCGTAATCGCTGTTTTTGAGCTCCCGATTCCATTCGGCTTCTTCGTTAATAGGTAAGTCAGGCAGCGGCATAGCACCTAAAGCGGCGATACTGCTCACGTGAATGAAGGTTTCTATACCCAAATGCAAGGCACAGTTTACCAAATTGGCCGTTCCTTCGATATTGATTTTCAGTAACTTTTGGTAATCTTTCGGTTCAAAACTCACAAATCCGGAGCAGTTGTAGAGTGTGGTTATGTCGGTTAAGGCTAATTCTAAACTTGGGATGTCGGTTACATCGGCGTAGCGCCAACTAATTTTCTCGAAATCGGCTTGGCGGTTCTCGTGTGTAAACAAGGCTTTAACTCGTGTAATCTTATCCGACTTGCGGTAAGTGGCAACAACTTGCTGTTCGCGGGCTGTTAGTGCTAACAGCAAATGCGTTCCTACAAAGCCTGTACCGCCAACGACAATTTTCATAGCGTAAAAATACGAGTTTTAGCGCAATAGTTTTGTACGCTTGCGTTTTGCTTTTTAAGAAAATGATCTCCGGTTGGGGCTTGCCGGCGCTTTTGCGGATGCCGTGAAAAGAAATGCCCGTTTGGAATTAGGTTGAGGAGTTTGGGCGTTAGGAGCTTAATGTTGGAGCACAATGTTTCGCCATGTTTTTTCTCAATGGACACAATGTTGCCTCAGGCAGGCTCAGGCTCCGACGAATTGCGGGTTGAGGAGGCGATATGATACGTAGAGTGCTGAAATCATCGAAGTCTAGCTTCTCGTGTCTAGCTTCTAGCTTCCCCAAGAACATACGTTAAGTGGTAAACGTCGCAAAGTCTTAATACTTAATACTCCAATCTTAATACTCCAATCTTAATACTCCAATCTTAATACTAAAAAAATCGCACAGAAACCGCCGAAGCTCACAGAATTTTGTGGAATATTTGGCTGTTGAGGAAACCACAGAACGTAGCAAACCGCCTGAAAAAATTGCATCTGGTAATTGAGAACTGGCTGATGTTGTTGTGTTTTGATTTACTGCTACAATTTGTTAACCTCAAAGTTGGGAGCGTTTGAGGAGCGGGGGTACTAAAATGCGAACTCTTTTTCAAATTCAGAGGGAGTCAGTATTTTAGCTGTTTTGAAAGGATTGTGTTCTAGAAGATCTTTGTCTCCGGTTACCAAATAATCTGCTTTAGAAAAGTCAATTAAATCGAGTAAAAAATTGTCTTTGGGGGTCGCGACAGATGGAGTATTTTGGCGTGATAGCAACTTTTTCTGCAATTGTTTCTAATAGGTCTAATAGTTCGGCAACATTTTCTTTAGGAAAGTACTTCTGCAGTTTTTCTCGACTCGTAACCAGCTTAATTTCCAGCAGTAGCTGCTCGGTTGTTACTACAATAATAGATCCTTTTGCAATTTGATGTTTTACCGTAGCCAGCTGCTTCCCAATTAGGAAGCTAATCCAAACATTAGTGTCAAAAATTACTTTAGCGCTTTTTCTGGTCATAGATTTGCTGCCTTACGCGCTCAACTTCTTCATCTATCAAATTCATATCTAGGTCTTCTGAATTGAACGTCTTAAGCAGTTTTGAAAGGCGCGTATCAATGGCCTCTTTCTCCAATTCTTTTGTCAATCTAATTTTTTGCTGTCTTGGAAGTTGTTTGACAACAGCTAATATCTGATTGAAACTTAAATCTATTTCTATTGAAGCCTTCATTTTTGTGCTTTTTTTCGAACTCCTAACTTACGAAATTTTTAATTGTCTGAAAAGGTTTAGACAAAAAGTAGCACCGCTGGATTTGAAATAGCGTATTATTTTTTGTCTGTTGTTGCAGAAATGGGAATTCGCATACCGTCCTTTTTTGTCTTTCGCTAAACTACAAAGACGACGAAGCTCAAGAGACCCGAAATTTTCACAGAATGTAATTGAAATTGCCAACTATAGACTGCCTTCGACACGCTCAGGCTCCAGTGAATTGTGGGTTAAGCCGAGAACATGAAACGTGAAAGGGTGAACGTCGCAAAGTCTTAATACTTAATACTCCAAACTTAATACTAATAAATCCGTCTTTGCGTACTTTGCGTAAATCTTTGCGCTCTTTGCGTTTAAACCTTCAACAAGCTGCTGCTCCGACGGTACGTGTGGGTTCGGGCAGCAAAACGATACGTGAAGTGGTGAACTTATTTTAGGGACGTACACTTCAAAATGAAATTTTGTACGTATCAGTACGTAGTAAACTTAGTCGGCTACTCAGTTGTGTAGGTTCTTAACCTTGTTTTGAGGGTCGCCTACTCCATTACATGGGTTTCGCACCTTGTTTTGTAGGTCGGCGACCTAGTAAACTGATACGCCGACTATGTTTTATTTGTTTCAAACGTAATTTAATGGGTAGCCAACCACGTAAACTGATAGCGCGGCATACTAAACTAGGTAGCCCACTAGGTTGTGTACGTCTGTATACGTACACATGTTAATATATTACGCATTTTTCGATGAAAATTGATGCATAAAAAAACCGCTTCGTTACGGAAGCGGTTGTGTTATTTGTTGGCGTGTTGTGTTATGCAGTTGGGCTTGTTGGTGCATTGTACTTTCGAGGTAACCTTAAAGTTGGGAGCGTTTGCGGAGCAAAGTGTAGGATACCTCGAATTTTTAAGACATTATTTGGCAGTTCGACATTATTCAATTGCCTTTATAGTTTCATCACCGCTTATGTTTCTTACTTTTATTCTCAATGGTTTTTTGTCGCTGATAATTTTACCGTCCCAAAATTCTTTTGTTTTTACTCCGTCTTTTATCACATAACCGAGTTTGTCAATTTTAATTTCGGTTGTGCTGTGCCATTGTTCTTCGATGTTTTGACAGTCAACGGCAATGAGTTCAATGAGTTCTAAACCTCCTTCGCTGATGCTGATTGGATTAAATGTTTTGCCTTTGGCGACGGATTGTAAATTTCCTTTTTGGTTGAACTCATTAATTTTTTGAATTAAACGGTCACTGATGAATTTAATTATTTCTGTTTCGTAACCGTCTTTGGTTTTGGTTGTTTTAAAATCTATGATGTCTTCAATTACTACATCGTGTAATAGATTTTTAAGGTCTTTTAATTCAACTTCCATTTCGGTAGCGTTATTGTCTTTAATAAATTTCTCTAATGCCTTCTGGTCGTCAATGTCTATGTAATATAAAATTACTTTTTTGGCGTTGACTTCTAAGTTTTGTAATTCCTGATTGATGATAGTATTTATAGTTGGAATGTCCAAAACCTTTTCTTGTGTGTTGAGTAAATTAGGAACATAAACTGGCACAATACCTATTTTGCTTTCAGTAATTGCTCCAAACCAAAAATTACTAATTCCTTTTACTCCTTTTTGTAAACCCGGAATAAGTGTTGCCAACTTATCCATAGTTTGTTGTGGGTTGCGGAATAAACTTACTCCGTCTTTTATTTCTAAAATCTGAAAGTTGGCTTTGCTTTCTTTCAATCTATCTCTAACAGTTTGTATGCTATTGATACCAATATCAACGTGAATAAATTTTCTTCCTAAATCATTGGATACTTTTGCTGTCACTCCGCTTCCTCCAAAAAAATCAACAACTGTCAATCCTTCATTACTGCTTGCATTAATTATTCGTTCCAATAATGATTCTGGTTTTTGAGTTGCATATTCATAGTCTTGTCTTTCTTTTGCCATTGAATTTAATCGAGCAATATTCCAAAGTGTACCTACTATTTTATCCTCAGATTGATAATAAATAACGTTTCCATCAGCATCTTTTTTAGTAACCATTTTTCCTCTTTCTTTATCCCATGTTACTTCATTCTGCATTCTTTTATTCTTTACAGGTATTTTGATATGCTTGAAAATATGTTCTTGATTTTTACGGTAAAGAAAAATTGTTTCAGTATCACGGTTAAATGAAGTTGTAAATTCAAATTTGAATTTATTCTCATAATGCCAGATTATTTCATTTAGAAAATTGTCTTGCCCGAAAACCTCATCCATTAAAATCTTTACATAGTGGCCAATATTTGAATCAAGATGAACATATATACTTGCAGTTTCACTCATTATAGATTTTATGGCAAGTAAGTTCTCATACATCCAATTCAAATAGTCTTCTTTCTGCCAAATATCCCCATACATTTTCTCCTCAAATGCTTTGAGTTCGTCAATGTCCATTTCCTGCTCGGCTGCTGCAAATTTTTCAGCCAATTTCGGGTTTCTACGCAAGTAAACTTTTTTGGCATAGTCTGCACCGCTGGCAAAAGGTGGGTCAATGTAAACTAAGTCAACCTTTATGCCTTTTTCTTTCAGGTAAGCACAAGCCGAAATACATTCGCCACGAATAACCAAATTTTCGGATTGCTCGCCTACGGTTTCCAAAGTTTCTACTTCGTAATAAGGCATACCTCTTTTTATGCGATCGTAAACCTTATCGTTTTCACGGTAACGCAGTACTCGCTGTGTTCGGGTAATGTTGTCTAATATTGCTTGTCCTTCAACCGTGTTAGGGTAATATGGAATGTATTTTATTGGCATAGTCTAATTGTTGTTTTGTCTGTAGTAATTGAAAAACCATTTGTATTGAAAAATAACCGCCACTTTTGAGGATTCACCTGAAAATGTTTCAATATACTTTTCACCTTCATTTACTATTATCTCATCTACTACATTTTGAAGTGCATTTGCGTTAATAATTTCCTCAAGAGATTCAATTTTATCAGCTATCAGGTGCCAAAGTCTCCTAATCATTTTCAAAAAGTCATTATTTAATTTTAAAGCATCTAATTCTGCCAAAGTAGTGAACACACTTCCTGTTGGCTCATAAGAAATTGATTGAATCATTTCATCATCATAAATAAATGGTGATATTGGAGCATTTCCTCTTTTATTGTTGCAGTGTGTTGAGCTTTTACAAGAAGCAATAAGGTTATTGTAGCCTAAATCGTGCGGGTATCTCTGGGGTGGTATATTATGAGTATTTCTATCAAAGGTATTTTTATGGACAACGTTTTCAGTTAGTTCAGGCACTACTAAGTAGGTATTAAAATCTTCAGTGGATATGTTCTGTGGTATAATATGTTCAATAGACATGTCATCTGCTGTTATATCTTTTAGACAATAGCAACATTTACTGTTCTGTTCAACGAGAAACAAGTTTTTAAGTTGAATTCTGCTTACGTCATTTAATAAGCCGTAATAAATTTTACCCTCATATCTCTGTTCATCTTGGCTCCACGCTGAATTCAATACTACATCAATAATTTGATTGCCAGTAGGAGTGTTTTTATTAATTCTCTGCATAACTATTTATTGATAGGACTTAAGTTTAGTTTTTATCTCATCTTGAATAAATTGGTTAGGCTCTCCGTCAAAAAACATTTTCAGCCTTTCATAAGCCATATTTGCTTCTTGTTCCTTATTCCTTGCTTTTAACGCAACATATAAATCAATCAACTTATCAACTGTTGATGGTCTGTATTTTGCATCCATTACCTCCATCAAACTTGTTATGTAATCAATGCCATAAATATTGTCTACATCTGTATTCCAATATTTATTTCCATCGTGCTCTAGCTTTATTATTTTATTGTTATTATTTGCTTTTAAATTAGATATCACGAGGGCGGAATGAGTAGTTACAATGAATTGAATATTTGGAAATGCTCTCTGTAATCTTTGTAATATTTCTTGCTGTAATGTAGGGTGCAAATGGAGCTCAACTTCATCTATTAAAACTATACCTTGACTTTCGATACCTTCATTAAGGATGTAGCTTCTATAGGCTAGGTCAATTACAATTGAGAAAATTCTTTTATAACCCATTGGTAAGGTTTCAAATGCAATATTTCTTTCATCTACAAATGAAAATTCTAAACTGTTTTTTTTCTTATCGGGTTTGTTTACAGCAAGCCTATATAACTCAAATTCTCTATTTACAGTGTTATGTTTTTCAGACAAAGGCTTTGTGAATTCAATCAGTTTACCTTCGATAAAGACCCTCTCTTTTGTAAAGGCTTGATTTCTTTTGTCATTCTTTAATAGTTCAATTTTAGATTTCAAATCTTTGAATTTTCGTTCAAGTTCTTCGATTTTTTCTTCCCATTGTGGAACTTCATGCTCATCGTGTTCGTCTTTCCAGTCTATTCGCTTTTGGTAGAAAAAAATCTGTTCTTCAACTTCTTCAATTTCATTTTTTAAGTCTTTAATGTATGTAGCAACTTTGTAAAATCTCGTAAGCCAAAGTTCAATGCAATTAGTTCTTTCATCCCAAGCATAGTAACCAAAGTCTCTTGGAAGAACTTCTTGATTTATTATTTTTTTTACCTTGGCTCCAAAATTGATTTTTTCGTGAGGAAATGAATCAGAAAAAACAGCCAAAAGAGGAAGCTCCGAATTAAGGTTACTATTATAGTTGCCCAAAACTTCATTTAAAGCGTTATTGTAACGAGTAGTTGTCAATCCACCACTCATAGCTTTTTTAACAAGTGACCATTGAATAAAACTATCTTTAAACTTTCCCTTGAAAGAGTTCTCTATTGGATAGTTATATGACCTTGAAAGTGAGTCGAAGTTAGCTTCTAAACTACCGAAGGATTTTACTTTTGCATTATTAGATATCGCAAGATTTTTTGGAAAGTCTTTCGGTTTTGCGAACATAAAGCTTAAACCTCTCCTCAAAGCGGAAAGAATACTAGATTTTCCAGTCCCATTTTTACCAATAAAAACGGTTGTTTGAGTACCGAATTTAATCGTGTATTCTTTGAAACAACGAAAGTTGTTGAATGTGGTTTCTAAAATTTGCATATTCTAATCGTTAAAAAACTGATTTAACTTGTTATTCAATTTTGTGATGTTGGCTGCAATGTTTTTACTGTCTTCCAAATAGAGGAAGTCGAAACGTTGATAGCCGAATTTATCTTGGTTGAGTTTTAAAAACTCGGTTTCTACATAGTTTTTCTTTTTTTGAAAAACCTTGTCTTCTGCATACAAAGCACCTTTGGTTTCAATGAGCAAGGCCTTGTGAATTTTGTCTTTGGCTGTTCTTTTTACAATTAAAAAGTCGGTGGTGTATTTGCCTATGTTTTTCCAATACTTACCTTCTTTGGCAAAACAGTTTATTACAAATTCAGTTAAGCCTCGTTCACCATTGTAATAGATTTCCAACTCTTTAGTTTTGAAATCAGCTAATCTCAAAGTTTCTTGAAGTGCTTGTATTTCAAAACCACTGCTTCCGCTTCCGCCAAAATTGTAAGGCAAATAATGGAAGGAATTATTTTTAGATTTTACAACTGATGAATATTCTTTACCTGACTTAAAACTGTCGAAAGACATAACCATACTTCCCATTCCTTGGGCTTCCAATGTTTCTTTCATAAGGTTATACGCCTTTTCAACTTCGGTCATATCAACTTCAACACTTTCATTTGTTTTATCTAATTCAAGAATTTTGTTTGTGTCTGCTTCGGTTGGATAGAGTTTAGGATTTTTCTCTACATCGGTCAAACGTTCTGCAATCAATAATTCCGCTTGTTTCGGAATTACTTCTGTGTCGGTTTGTAAATCTCTTTTGATGCTAAAGGCAACACGAATTTTAGATTGTATCAAATGCAAGTCATACAACTCATTGAAAAAGCGGTTTCCGTCTTTTTCAAAAGAAACGGTATCGAAAATTGCGTTTAGTTCTGTGTCGTATTGGTGCAATTGTGTTTCCGAAATCAACCCAAAACTTTGACGGCTTATTTCAAAAAGCCATTGATTGTAATTGGCAAATGCAATTCCTGTTTCGTTAATGATGTCAATAGTTCCAGTATCAATGTTTGAAATTTCGCTGGTGCTTATCAAAGCCGAAGCCTTGTAGTCTTCCATCTTTTTGATGATGGCTTTTAACTTGGCTTTTGTGTTTGCAGTTTCTTCTTCATCAATGCTTTGATAAGTAACTTTCATTTGATAAAATTCCACTTTCGGCAATTGCAAATATTCCATACGGCTGTGGCGTTCCACCATTTCCGCTTTCCCAATTCGTTTGGTGCTGTTCAGCTCATCAATGCTGCTGTTTTGTTCTTGCTTTAACTGTTTGTTCAGCGTATCGGCATTGTCTTTATTCAGCCAAATCAAAGCTGTTTCTTCTTTTCCTTTGTCCACTTGGCGTAAGCACCTGCAAGATGTTTGAAGCACCATATTTTGTGGGCTGTCGCCCTTTTGCGAAAGGATTACGCCTGTTAAACTTGGACAGTCCCAACCTTCTTTTCCTACTTGAACTAAAAGAATGTAACGCTTTTTTGAAATAGCCAAATCCAATGAACGAAACTCTAATTCATTCTCCTTTGGCAAAGTATATTTTTTATTTCCTCCGTGAAATTTCAAAATCTCGGTAGGATTGATTTTCAATTCACTTGTCAGAAACGGATAAACTTCTTCTTCTAAAACCTCAATGTTGCTGCAATAGATGGCTATTTTGGCTATTGCTCCATTCTCGTAAACTTTGGTTTTGTATAGGCTATCAAAGTCCTCAATACCTTTTTTGATGATTTGAAAACGGTCAAGGTTTTGCCCGATTTTTACCGTTGGCGTTTTCAGGAATTTCTTAATAGCTGTGACCAACGGATAATAATAAACTGTGTTGGTGATTTGCGAAAACTTAAAAGCGTAATCACCTGCTTTGATGGTTTCCTGTTTTTGCAAATATGGTGTTCCTGAAAACCCTAATACAGATGTGATGTTTCCTTTGCTATGCCAATAGTTTACGGCTTGTCTTAGTTTTATGTCATCAGTTGCTGCGTGGTGAACCTCATCTATCAAGATTGATAAATTCGGGATTTGTCCGAATAATCGTTTAAGGTCGTTGCTGGTGTCTTTTTCTTCCTCGTCCAATTGTAACTCGGTTTGAGCATTGAATTTGAAACTCTCCAAAATCACTTTCTCTGCATTCACCACAAACACATGCCCGAATGGATTAGGCAAACAAGCATTTACTTTTTGTGCATTAGGGTTTCTTGCTTTGTTGCTTTTCTTAGCCGATTTCTGTTCATCTAATACATCAAACTTCAATAGCTTTTTCAGTTTGCTTGCCGATGGTTCGGGCAAAACCCAAGAAGGGTCGTAATTCTCAATCGTTTTTAAACTCGGTACGATAGAAGATTTTAAGCCCGAAGGAATAAGTACCAAGAAATTATGCGCAAATGCTTTGTTGTTCGGTTCGTTTTCTGCAAAATACAAGTCCAAATAAATGAAAGCAGCCATCAGGAAAGTTTTACCTGCCCCCATTGGTAAACTCATTAAATAGTCGGCATAGCTTACATTGTAAAAAATACTTTTAATAATGGTATCGTAATCTAATTCAGTTGGCTTGTCAACAATTAATTTTTCCAATTCAGGAAGCAATGTTCCTTTGTCAGTCTTGGTTCTTGCAAAGTCATACAATGCAAAAGCGTCTTGATGTTCACTTAAATATTCCCTAGCCGTTTGGTTGATATTCAATTTTAAAAGGTCAGTCCCGTTGGTGAAAAAGCCCTCTGAAAATAATTGCCAAAGCGGTTTGTTCTGTCCTTCAATTTTCAAAAAAAGATAGGTTTCTATCGCTTCAATTTGCGTGTCACGAAGTTGTCCTTTGTCACGGATATATTTAACCAAATCACGAATGGTACAGTCGTCAGACTGCAACCATTTATTTTTTTTGTCTTGTATGATTTTGTGAAGCATTACTTTTTGTTACGTTTAATTTTTTCTTCGGCTGCTTTCAAAGCTTTTTCTGCTAGTATTTCGTCTTGTAAATCATAAACAACCCTGTCGCTTAGCCAAGCAACTAAAAGATCGTCCTTATCTAACTTATAAAATTTAGCAAACTTTAAAACATGTTCCTTTGTAGGCTTGCGTTCATTTCTTTCAAACTTACTAATAATTGCCTGATCAATATCCAACTCAGCTGCTACCTGTCTTAGAAACAGTCCTTTGTTTTCTCTTGCTATTCTTATTAAGTCTCCAAATGTATTCATTAGACAGATTATGTTTTGACAAAACAAGTCAAATGTCGTTATTTTTTCGGAATGTTGCGCAGTGCGGCGAAAAAAACAAGCACTTCTGGCATTGCGAATTGTTGTCAAAAGGCATTTATAATTTTATCTGCTTACAACTATATAGTATCTGTACAGACGCTAAAAGATACTAATGTATAGCTTTCCGAAAGTTATTAAAATAATCGTTCAGCACATAATAAAAACATATGCTTTTGACGCTAATAAGTATAATTTTAGTGTTAATGCATTGTTTTTTTTGTGCACCAAAAAATCCCTCTTTGCTTGTTAAATCACAGTTGTCTTTCTACCCAAATAAATCTACACACTTCTCCTCCCAACACCACCCACTCATCACTATTTTTCCACCAAACGCCAGTAACGTCCCGCCCCAGCCCCGGTTGCAGCGGCAGCCCGCAGAAAAAGACGCTAGTTTGAATTGGGCTAGAAACGGCGACCCAAGAAGCCGGGTAAAGCCCAATGAAAAAAGCGTATTTTTTGAGGACTACAGCGGAAAACGGGAATAGCTGCCCAGAAACAAAAACTGTAAACCACTTTCGTTAGGAGTTTGGCTTCGTAAAATAGGTTGGGCGGGTGCTGCGGGCAATTGGGTAATTGTTTGCGAAAATGCAGGCCCAGTTTTTGGCAATTATCCTTATCCGGTTGCTTATATTTGCGCAAATTTTTTGAGATGAACAATTTAGTAGCAGAATTGCAATGGCGCGGCTTGGTGCACAACATTATGCCCGGAACGGAAGAACAACTTTTAAAAGAATCGACTACCGCTTATATCGGGTTTGATCCTACTTCCGACTCGCTGCACATTGGCAGTTTGGTGCCCATTATTTTGTTGGTGCACTTGAAAAATTTTGGTCACAAACCCATCGCGCTCGTAGGCGGTGCTACGGGCATGATTGGCGACCCATCGGGGAAATCAGACGAACGGAACCTGCTCGACGAAACTACCCTGGAACGCAACGTGGCCGGTATTAAAGCTGTTTTGAGTCGGTTTTTAGACTTTAACGCTACCGACGCCAACGCCCCAATCCTAGTAAACAACTACGATTGGATGAAGGAGTTTAGCTTTATTAGCTTTGCGCGCGACGTGGGTAAACGCATCAGCGTAAACTATATGATGGCCAAAGAATCGGTTAAAAAACGCATTCAAGCCGAAGGCGATGGGATGTCGTTTACCGAATTCACCTACCAACTTATTCAAGGCTACGACTTTTACCACTTGCACAAAACCCACAACTGCATGCTGCAAATGGGCGGATCCGACCAGTGGGGAAATATTACCACCGGAACCGAACTCGTGCGCCGCATGAACGTGGAAAACCAACCCGATGCCAAAGCATTTGCTATGACGTGTCCGCTGATTACCAAAGCCGACGGCAGCAAATTCGGAAAATCGGAAGGCGGCAACATCTGGCTCACCGCCGATAAAACATCGGTGTATAAATTCTACCAATTTTGGCTAAACACCGCCGACGATGATGCCGAGAAATACATCAAGATTTTCACGTTTCTAGACCAAACTACCGTTACCGCTCTCATCGACGAGCATAAACAAGCGCCGCATTTACGCATCCTGCAAAAACGCCTCGCCGAAGAGGTAACCGCTTTTGTACACGGCAAAACCGAACTGCAAAATGCTATCGCCGCCTCGGAAGCGCTCTTTGGAAACAGCACCGATGCCCTAAAAACACTCGATGCGCAAACGTTTCTGGAAGTTTTTGAAGGCGTTCCGCAAAAGGAATTACCGCGGGAACTTTTTGAAAACGGCGTTGAAATCATCCGACTTTTAGCCGAACACACCGGATTTTTAGCCTCGAACTCGGAAGCTCGTCGCGCCTTAACGGAAAATTCAATTGCCATTAACCGCGAAAAAGTAGGTTTAGACAAAGTTGTAACTACCTCGGATTTCCTCACCGACGGCCTGCTGCTGTTGCAACGCGGGAAGAAGAATTATTTTGTGGTGCGGGTTAGAAGTTAGAGGTTAGAAGTTAGAGGTTAGAGGTTAGACTTTGATGAATTCACCCTTTGACGTTTCATGTTCCCTCCCGAACCCACAATTCGTCGGTGCCTGAGCCTGTCGAAGGCAGCCTGTCGAAGGTAAGAGAATTATTTTTGGGAAATGACACGTTCTGTGTTTTCCTCAGCGGCGTCGTATTCAGCAAAATTCGGTGTGGTTCGGTGTTTTCTGTGCGCTAGAGAAGTTCGGAACGTCAGCCTCTCGAAGGCAGCATGGTGACCATTGTGGAAAACATTGCGAAACATTGTGCTCCCTTGGTGCCTGAGCGTGTTGAGGGTAACCGCAAAGTTCGAGAAGATTTTCGCAAAGTGGTTTTTTAAGTATTAAGACGGGAGTATTAAGTATTAAGATTTTGATGAATTCACCCTTTGACGTATCTTTTTCGGGAAGCTAGACCCGATAGCTATCGGGATCGTGACGTTCACCCTTTGACGTTTCATGTTCCCTCCCGAACCCACAATTCGTCGGTGCCTGAGCCTGTCGAAGGCAGCCTGTCGAAGGTAAGAGAATTATTTTTGGGAAATGACACGTTCTGTGTTTTCCTCAGCGGCGTCGTATTCAGCAAAATTCGGTGTGGTTCGGTGTTTTCTGTGCGCTAGAGAAGTTCGGAACGTCAGCCTCTCGAAGGCAGCATGGTGACCCCGTATCAATAATTTTTTGGGCGGTCCGGCGGTACGCGTTCGGTGGAAGTACATCACCGCCGTCAGGCCATACGCTGCAAGTTTTACCCGGAATTTTTCAAGTGTCAGGCGCTTGCAAGTGCTGTCGCATTGCCACTGCCGTCACTTGTAAAAATTCCGTGCAAAAGCTTTCCGCTGCTGTCCTTACCGCAGCAATCGTTTCCAGAAAATACGTTATGTTTTATATTGGGAAAATTAAGAAATTTGGGTCTTTTTTTAAATCATTTAATTGTTTTGTTTACAGTATTTTACTCGGGGTAATATTGCAATATTACGGGTAATTTTTCGCACAGCCGTCTCACCCAATTTATCCAAAAATCGAGTCGCTAAACACCAACAATTCGGAGCAACAAGCCCACGCTTTTATAGCCTAAGATTGGTAATCGGCATACCGAAATAGCTAAAAGCGATATAAATTTTGAATCCATTTCGTTGAATCCTTGTACTTTTGTACAGAAAATATATAATTATGGCAATAGCAATTACAGACGCGACTTTTGAAGAGATTGTATTAAAATCAGATAAGCCTGTTTTGGTTGATTTCTGGGCAGCTTGGTGCGGGCCATGCCGTATGGTAGGTCCGGTAATCGAAGAATTAGCAACCGAGTACGAAGGAAAAGCTGTAGTAGGCAAAGTTGATGTTGATGCCAACCAAGAGTTCGCAGCTAAATACGGAATTAGAAATATACCAACTGTTTTAACGTTCAAAAACGGCGAAGTAGTGAACAAGCAAGTGGGGGTTGCTCCAAAACAAACCTACGCTGAGTCGCTCGACGCACATTTGTAATTCATACAGTTGTATACAAACAAAAATCCCGCCTGTGCGGGATTTTTTTGCTTAAAACAGTAACTTGCAGCTATGAAAATAGAGCAAAATTTTGAAAAAATAGCCGCTTTTCAACATCTGGAATTGCTCGCCAATCAGATTGTAGAAGGCTTTATCAACGGCATGCATAAAAGTCCGTTTCACGGTTTCTCGTCCGAATTTGCCGAACATAAATTGTACAACAAAGGCGAATCGACTCGACATATCGATTGGAAACTCTTTGCGAAAACCGATCGACTCTACACCAAACGCTACGAAGAGGAAACCAACTTGCGCTGTCATTTTATCATCGACAACTCCTCTTCGATGCATTACCCAAAACTGCGCGACGATCAGCCGTTTTATCAATCAAAAGCTGGTTTTGCGATTTTGGCGACCGCTGTTTTAATGAATCTACTCAAACGCCAGCGCGATGCCGTTGGTTTGAGTTTGTTTTCAGATCAATACGACTATTACGCACCGGAAAAAGGCAGCGATCGCCACCATCGCATGATTTTGAACATCCTCGAAGAAACGCTCGCCTCAGCAACCGAACGCAAACAAACCAATACACCTAAAATCTTACACGAAATTGCCGAGAAATTGCACCGTCGTTCGATGGTAGTTTTGTTCACAGATTTGTTTCAACTCTCAACCGACGAAAAATTGATTACCGCTTTGCAACATTTGCGTCACAATAAGCACCGCGTAATCGTATTTCATGTGTTTGATAAACAAACGGAAATCGATTTTGACTTCGATACCACGCCTAGAAAATTCATTGATTTGGAATCTGGCGACGAGATAAATCTCTTCGCAGAGCAGTTTCGAACCGAATATAAGACCAAAGTCGAAAAAAAGTTTAAAGAATTGGCAAGCTCGGCTGCGCAAAATAAAATCAGATATGTTCCTGTAAATGTTGCAGATAGCTTCGAGCAAATTTTAACCACCTATTTAGTGGAAAAACAAAAGTTCGGTTAATTCGAGTTTTTTTCGAAAAACGCTTGCGAATTACGAACAAGCTTGTATATTTGCAACCGCAATTATGCGATGGTTTGGTAGTTCAGTTGGTTAGAATGCCGCCCTGTCACGGCGGAGGTCGCGGGTTCGAGTCCCGTCCAGACCGCAAAAAGTAAAGAAGCCTTTCATTCAAGAAAGGCTTTTTTGCCCAAGATATCAAAGATAGTTGTGTTGTTTTCCGCTGAGAGGCGGAAGGTTTAGTAGTTAGACCAATGAAAAGCTTTCCATTAATTTGGAGGGCTTTTTTGATTTTGGTACCTAAAGAAACAAGCGTATCAATTCGTATTGGTAAAACTTCCAAACGAAAATCAACAAAAACAAGATCGAACAAAGCACCTTGATTACCATCGATCCCATTAATGCGATAAAACTGCCAAAAGCTGCTTTAATTGCTATTGAAATCGGTGCTTTGGCAAAGATAAATTCGCCAAGAAAAGCGCCCAAAAACGGACCGATGATAAATCCCAGCGGAATCGGAAAGAGAATTCCTACCAGCAAACCGACGTTGGTTCCGTAAACCGCATAACGACTTCCGCCCGCCGCTCTCGTTCCGCGACTCGGCAAGTAGTAATCCAAAAAAGAAATGAGCAGCGTAAGCACCAACGTTGTTGTGAGCAAATAGTAATTGTCGGGCGATTTACTCGTAAAATGCAGCAACAACAAACCAATCCAACTAACACTTACGCCCGGTAAAGCCGGCAAAACACTGCCAACAATTCCCGCCAAACAACAGACAAAACCCGCGATAACCAAAAAAATATCCATCACTGTTAAATTTGTACTTTTGAAACCACCGAAGTTAAACGAAGTTACTATGAAATGGAATAAGTTCGCACTGCTATTTTTCTTGTTGATGACAACTTTGTGCTTTTCGCAAGCAACCGACGAAGATGCGGCTATTAAAGAGCGATTATATCAAAAATACAAGAAAGAAGTGCTGGCATACACACACAAAGATTTCGACGAACTGTTTTTTAGTTTTGTTGAACGTACCGGAAAAGATCCGCTGCTAACCAAGGAAGAATACTATACCTTTACTTGTAAAATTGCGGCATACTCCGAACGTTTGGGCAAATTGTACAAATCGGAACGCGAAACTGCCGAAAAATCGAAACAAGAATGGCTGGCCAAATCGTACCAAGATTACGTGAACTCTCGAAAAACAAAGCCGTGAGAAAGTCGCTGCTTCTCCTACTCGTAAGTTCCCTGTTCCTTGGCTGCACCGATTGGCCCAAAAAAGTTCCATCGGAAACCGAATTATTGGAACAAGAATTAAAACAGGTAAATTGGCGTCAAGTCGACGAATATCCAACGGTTGCCGATTGTGAAGCACTGACCGAAAAATTCGAGCGGCAGCAATGCTTTTTCGATTTCATAACCACGCTTATTCAGCAAAAATTAAGTGCCGATACGCTGCAACTCTCGGCTTCAAATTCAGACACACTCAAACTAAAAATTACCATTACCAACAAAGCCGAATTAAAATTTGAAGTAGCGCACCGCGACAGTATTCCCGAAATGCAACAAGCCGTAATCGATTCGGTCTTGCAAGCGCGTTTGGTCGACTTCCCTCCGATCACTCCCGCACTAAAACGAGGCGTTCCGGTTACATCGTCGTTTGTTGTTCCTGTAAAAATCAACGGGAATTAAAACCAGTTTATCTATTTATCGATCGATTTTTCCAAGTTGTTTTTCCAACCAGCGCCCGTAAACTGAGGTAAGCCGTTATGAACGGATATGCCAACACCACATCAACGCGAAAAGCTGGCCGCTGCCCAACAACCGATGCATGTTTGCAAACCAGTAAAAAATCGATTGTAATCTTCGCAAAAAGTAAAAACAGCTCTAAACCATTTATAACTCCCAAAAGCAGCGCGCCCAGCACCCAAACTTGCAACCACACCGCAGCGGCAACGAGGAGCGTAAAAGCAATCACGCTGACATCTTTATACACCACCGACTTTGCACCCCACCGAATGCGCTGCGCCAAAACCGCCTGTAAATTAGTTTGATAGTTCAACAAAGCCGAGCTGCTCTGCCCCGATGCCAAGACTATTTTTAGTTTCAATTTCTTTGCCGCTTGTAGCAGAAACATATCGTCGCCACTTTCCAGTTCGAAATCGGTTCGTATGGCACGCGTTTTTACGTAGGTTGCTTTCGTAAATCCAAGATTCGCGCCGCTACACAGCAAACTGTTTCCGAACAAAACCGACGCTTGCGTAACGGCCTGCATGCCGTAATACTCGTAATATTCAAAATAGTTCGAAAAATTTTTGGGTAGTTCGTTGTAATGAAGCACGCCAACGACTACATCATTTCCGGCAGCAAACGCCTGTGAAAATCCGCTTAGGTGTGTGGCTTTTAAACGAACATCGGCATCCAGAGACAAAATATGTTCGTTTTTGGCTGTCGAAACTCCCAAATCGATGGCTGCTTTCTTACCCTTCCGCGCAAGCGAATCGATTATTTGCAAAGAAAAACGAAATGACTTGGTTGCTAGATGTAGCGGCTGCTCACTGTCGTTTATAATCAAAACCTCCACGTTCTCTAATGGATAATCTTGGTTGTTGAGGTCGTTTAACAAACCGCTCAGTTCAGAAACCGAACCTCGAAACGGAATTAAAACACTCAGCGGAAGCGCTTGCTCTGGATTTGTTTGTTCGTACTTTATTGTCTGCTTTCGCAGAAAAACAAACATAACGGCAACATAACTAATCAGAATTGCTGCAATCATGTGTCGAGAGGTTTAAAGCGAAGTACGTAAAAAGTTCCAATCAGTAAAGGAACCACCACATTGAGCAACCACATGAACAACGTGATGAGTAATATCAATTGCGGATCGATTCCCAATTCACTAAAAAACAGCAAAGCAACACCTGTTTTCACTGCAAAATCGAATAATTGAAAAGCAGGCAACGACGATGCTAATAAGTACGTTGCGGCAACAGCTGCATAAAGAGCGATCACGCTGGTTTGCGGATTTCCGACGTGCAAAAAAAGCACATATTGCGAGGTAAACGTGGCGTACCGCAACAATCCATAAAAGAAATTTCGCTGATGCACCCGCGAAGAAACCGAAAAGCCTGCTTTGAAAAAATCGTGCACTTTTGATTGAAAACGCCGACTCACTTTTTGCAGTACAAAAAGCAGTGCCGCAGCTGCAACAAGAATTCCTGCCAATTGCAAAAAGCTTACAAAACCGAGAAATGCAAACGCCAGCAAGCCAAAAAGTACGCTGTAAAACATTTGCACGCCGTTACAAACCAAATTGAGTGCAACAATTTTTAATCGTACTTGCTTTGGATAAAATAAGGCTTTTCCCGCGTATTCGCCCAAACCGTTTGGTGTGAAACTTCCTAAAGTAAAGGCTGCGAAAACTTCTTCGGCCGATTTATGTATGGAAAGTGGTTTTACAGTTGCACCCAAATTTTGCCATTTCACAATTTCCAAAAAGCGGTTCTGAAAAGAGAGATACACCAAAAAAACGATAAGAAACGGACTCAGTTTTGCAAAATAATCTAACGCGAATTCCTGAATTTCGGAAAAGTTGTTGTTTTGCAGTTTGTAAATCGTAAAACCGATTGCCAAAGAAACTACAGCAATTTTAAGGCTTACGGTGAGTAATTGCTTAGTTTTGTTTGTCGGTGCACTCATGCTACAAAGAAACGCAATTGTGCCATAGCCTTCAAAGAAACGCGCCTTTAGAAATGGAGAAAATCATTTTAGGAATCGATCCCGGAACAACCATTATGGGTTTTGGTGTAATTGCCATTGAGCGCAAGAACATGAAGTTTATTCAGCTTAATGAATTGGTGTTGTCGAAATACGACGATCACTACAAAAAGTTGAAACTTATTTTTGAGCGAACAATTGAATTAATCGACACGTTCAACCCGGATGAAATTGCCATTGAAGCACCTTTCTTTGGTAAAAACGTACAGTCGATGTTGAAGTTGGGGCGTGCGCAGGGTGTAGCCATGGCAGCAGGTTTATCACGCGGAATTCCGATTATTGAATACGAACCGAAAAAGATAAAAATGGCCATCACCGGAAACGGAAACGCCAGCAAAGAACAGGTAGCCAAAATGTTGCAGCAATTGCTTGGCCTAAAAGAATTACCCAAAAATCTGGACAGCACCGACGGATTAGCCGCTGCCGTTTGCCACCATTTCAACTCTGGAAAAGTTACAGGCGGAAGCAGTTACAGCGGTTGGGACGCTTTTGTGAAACAGAATTCGGGGCGCGTTTCCTAATGTCGGGCATTTACATTCACATACCGTTTTGCAAGCAGGCATGTCATTACTGCGACTTCCACTTTTCGACCAGTTTGAAGCACCAAACGTCGTTGGTTGATGCGTTGGTAAAAGAACTTGAACTGCGTCGCGACTCGTTTTTGGCTGTTAGCGAAACCGTAGATACCGTTTACTTTGGTGGCGGAACACCATCGATTTTACCCGTTTCGGAATTAGACCGCATTCTCGAAAGCATTCGAAAAAACTATCGCTTGCATGCTGATGCAGAAATTACGCTCGAGTGCAATCCCGATGATTTGGTGGGAAGCAACGGACGTACGTATTGTAACGACTTGATACAATTGGGTTTTAACCGACTAAGTTTGGGAATACAAAGCTTTCAAGACGCCGATTTAAAACTGATGAATCGGGCGCACGATGCAAATATGGCGTTCGATGCTTTGAAAAACAGCACCGATTTTTTCAAAAATATTTCGGTGGATTTGATTTACGGCATTCCCGGTTCGGAAAGTGCCGATTTAGAACGCGCCTTGCAGTATTTTATTGATTATTCGATTCCGCATATCTCGGCTTACGCCTTAACCGTGGAGCACAAAACCGCTTTGGAAAAACTCATTGCCAAAGGAGAAATTCCGGCACCCGACGAAGCAGCATTGGAACAACAGTTTTTATTGGTGCGAAATACACTGCGAGAAGCCGGTTACGACCATTACGAAATTTCGAACTTTGGAAAACCCAATTTTCACTCGCGCCACAACAGTTCGTACTGGTCGGGAAAACCGTATTTAGGCATCGGGCCCTCGGCGCACAGTTATTTGGGAAACACACGCCTGTGGAATATTTCGAATAATGTGTTGTACGTGAAGGCGCTCGCGGCAGAAAATTTACCTTCGACTTCGGAAAAGCTGTCGACTTACGATCGGCATAACGAATTTGTAATGACGCAATTGCGATTAGAAAAGGGTATTTCGCTCTCGGCATATGAAACAGATTTTGGTTTGGAAGCAAAGGCCGTTTTGTTAAAGCAGGCGAAAAAGTACTTGGCTGTAAATCAGCTTGAAATGAGCGATACGCATTTGAAAATCAGCGAAAAAGGACTTTTCTTTGCCGATGGCATAGCCGCCGATTTCTTTTTAGACGCCAGCGACGGAATTTTAAACGAAAACGCATGAAAGTAACGATACAACAGCAATACGAAATAGATTTGAATAAACCTATTGATATTTCGATGCCGTTAGCGGCTACGCCAGAGAATCCGGTAGCTTGGTATCAGGGTGCGCCGCGATTCGAACCTGTAGTTATGGGCGATTTTATCGGCAGTGTACGCAGCGGAAAATCGAGTACCAATTTTTACGATTTGCATATCAATCCGCATGCCCACGGAACGCATACCGAATGTTTGGGGCACATCACGGCGGAGCACTACAGCATAAACGATTATTTAAAGACGTTTCATTTTTTCTGTACGCTTATTTCGGTTACGCCCGATTTAATAGACGAAGATTTGATTATTACGCGAGAACAAATTGCTGCTGCGGTAAACAACAATTGGCAAGAAGCTTTGGTTGTTAGAACTTTACCCAACGACGATTCGAAATTGCAGCGCAAGTACTCGAATACCAATCCGCCGTATTTGCATACCGATGCGGTGGCGCTTTTGGTTGAAAACGGCGTGAAACATTTACTACTCGATTTGCCGAGCGTGGATCGGGAACAAGACGGCGGCGCCTTACGCGGACACAAAACTTTTTGGCAGGTGACCGATGTGCAACAAGTAAACGCCGATGCCCGATTTGATGCCACAATAACCGAACTCGTGTTTGTACCTAATACCGTAGCTGATGGTATGTATTTTTTGAATTTGCAAATCTGTTCGTTAGAAAACGACGCTTCGCCGAGTAAACCCGTTTTATATGAATTAGTTGCGCTATGAATATCGAAGATTTTGTAAATTTTTGCTTGTCGAAACCCGGAACGTCGGAACATTTTCCGTTTGATGAAGATACTTTGGTTTTAAAAGTAGCCGATAAGATGTTTGCAGCCACAGGTTTAGGAAGCTGGGAAGGCGGGCAACCCACAATCAATTTAAAATGCGATCCGGAGTTGGCCGTTGAATTACGCGAACGGTATCAAGCTGTGATGCCGGGTTATCACATGAATAAAACGCATTGGAATACGGTGGCAGCTAATCAGGATGTTACCGACAAAGAAATTGTACAAATGATTAACCACTCGTACGATTTAATTGTAGCTAAATTGCCAAAGGCTGTTCGAGAGCAGTTACAATCGTAATTGCGTTTACCACAAGTTCCAACCCAAAATATTGATCTCAAGCACAATACCTTGTGGTTTTGGGTTTTGCGAATTTGGCAGCAACCAGCCGCTACATATTTGAACGCGTTTAGAGATGTTGTACATGCCTCCAATAACAGCCGCACCTTCATTGTTCGAGCCCGAAATCCAATCGCCCATAAGATAAAAGCGTTTAGATAGTTTAAACTCGTAGCCAACCAAAACGCCTGTATCGTTGCCATTGCCCAAAAACATTCGATTACCGTGATACAAACCAACTGCAACTTTTGAACCTTCGCCAATTTTATGACTTAGCAAACCGTAACTGAAAAAATTCAGGTTTTTGTTGTTGAGTTTATTACTCAGGTTCCAACCAATTTGCGTGCCTGCATTGAGGTACAATTTGTCGGTTAATTTAATTTGTTTTTGCAACGAAGCCAGCAAATTTGGGTATACGGAGCCGCTGTTGGCATCGCTGTTGTAACTCAAACGCCAATCTTCGGTAAAGTACGCGCCTTTACCTACTAAATTAACACCGGCATCCCAACCTTTGCCTAAACCATACACAAAGTGTCCTTTGCTTTCGAGCTTGTGTTGATAGACGTTTAACTGATGTTGATAGAAAATCTTTCCTTCGGGTGTAACATCGCCAGACGGAATGTTAAATAAATTTTGTTGTGCGTAAAGCGAAAAAGAGCTTAAAGAAAAAAGGAAAGTGAAAAAGAAAATACTTGAAATTCGATTAACACGTGACAATGTTGTTTGTTTTTAGTGCTGCAAAATTAAATCCCGATTTTCTTCAGAACACATCATTTAACAAATCTTATAGAGGCGTTTGCGCATATTTTTTTCCAAATGCCTGAATTTTTCCAGACAGAATTTCTTTTCCTGTTTTTTTGCTTTCGGAAGCCAATTGTTCGTCGGTTTTTAGTGCGGCAAACGATTCGTTTTGGATTTGCTCGTAGGTTTTTTCGAGGAGTTTTAATTCGCGAATTTGTTCTTCCACGCGCGATTTAACGGCGAGTTCGCTTTCTTCGAGTAGATAGTCGTACGTGCCTTTTGGTGCAAGTAGTTTTGCTAAAATCGGTGCGGTTTCTACACACAAGAAAAGAAGCATGATAAATAGCGACGGCAGTGCGGGCAAATCGTTTAAGGCACGGATGCGCGCCATGAGTCCGTCGTACTTATTGATAATCGGTTTTCCCTGTGCGATTTTCGACTCTTGTTCGGTTTCGAGTTTTTGTTTGTTCTCGTTTAGTGTAGCGAGTTTAGCGGCGGTTATTTTTCGCAACGAATCGAGTTCGGATTTAGCCGTATTGTGTTTGGCGATTTTCTCTTTAAACACGGGGCCTTTTCCGATTTTAAGTGTGCCTTTGGTTCCTTCGGCTTCGGCGATGTAGGTGCTATACAAATCGTTTACCTCTTTTTCTTTGGCGGCAAGTTGCGCTTTCAGGCTGTCGGTTTCGGATTTGATGTCTTGCAAATTGGCTGCGAAATAGGTTTGTACTTCTTTTTTGTTTTGCAAGGCGAGTTTGTTTTGTTCGGAAAGCAGTACGGCATCGATTTCTTTTTCGAATATTTTAATTTCGAGTGGTTTTGAAATCACAACGGCGATGATTAAGGCGAGTACGAGTCTGGGAACGGCTTGTAAAACTTCGTTGGTAAAGCTGTCGCGTTTTTTGAGTGTAGAAACAATGTAGCGGTCGAGATTAAAAATGAGTGAAGCCCAAACCAAACCAAAGATTACGGCTGGATAGATGCTATCGAACACCGTGAATAGTGCGTAAGTAGCGGCAAGAAACGCCATTACTGCGGTAAAGAAAACGGTGGCGCCAATTCCCACGTATTTGGTTTGTTCGCCTTCGCTGCATGTATCGAGCAGCTGACGGTCGGCACCGGAACACAGAATAAAAAATCGTTTTAACATGATTGATGAGATTGATGATGCACGAAATACAAATAGCGCGCCAAATTTTTTTGCACAATTGTTGCAGCCCCGATTGCAATGGAAAGGCAAGGAAGTTTGGGCAGACTGCGGTTTGGCGGAAAAGAGCGACCAAAGGAAGCTACTTTACTGCCTTAACCGAAGCTGCCCAAACAACTTGACTTGCAATGAAAAGCGGGAATTGCTGCCCTAAAAATCTATAAACCTGAGTTCGATTAAAAATCTTTGTCAGATCGCTTGAAATCAACAAATTGTAAAATCAAATAGCAATGGAAAGGAACAACATCCAAGCTAAACAAATAAACGGCTGCCTACTTCGTTAGATTTTTTTGCGATACTACAGTATCCCAATAAAAATCCGCCTTGTAATCAACCATTTATCTGTTTTCTGACCGCAATTTTTAAATCGAACACAGGTTGGAAATTATTTTAACAAACCACCGCCTGAATTTATTTTATCGGTGTTGATGTCGGTATTGTCTTTTTGCAATTTAAGGTTACCGAAATTATAGGTTAGCGAAACGCGGAACACTCGTGAATCGCGCTTTTCGTAAAAAGTTGAGCGAATATTTTCACCGGGAATTAGGGCTGTTGTTTTATTGATGTTGAACAAATCGAAACAATGCACGCCTAATTTTAACCTTTTGTTCATAAAATCGCGGTTGAGTGAAATATCGAACTGTTGAATTGGTTCTGTAACCTTATAAATTTCCCAAATTCCTGTTGGAACATAGAAATAATTAAGCGTTGAAACGATATCATACGGCAATTGAATTTGCGCTTGACCGCCGTACGTAAATACTCCGTCGTTTTTAAAACCTGTTGAAAATCCGTCGGTTGTAGTTTTTTGATACGCGATATTGGCATAGATGTAGTTCATTTTATCCGGATTTGCCATTCGGGTATTGAACTCGTTTTTACCTTTAAAGATGTAATCGAGTGGAATAGGGAAATTGATATACGACGAGAAGGTTTTAAAGCGATCGATTTGCACGAACGTTCTGTTGGCAACGAGTTCGCCGGGTTCGGCAGCGATTACAAACTGGTTGGCATCTTTAGAAACGCTGTAGTTTACACCCAACTGAATGTAGTTGAAAGCGGAGAATGTAGCGCTGAAGTTGTCGAAGAATACAGGTGCGAGCAGCAAGTTTCCTTCGCTGGCGTTGTAGCGGTTAAAAAGCGAATTGTTGTTTGGATCGATGTTGGTATATCCGGGCTGATTCACTTTTCGGTTGTACGACGAGTTAAGGTTTAGCTGATCGTTGAATCGGTAGTTTAGGGAAATACTCGGAAACAAGTTGGTGTTGGTAAATTTAATTTCGTTGGCAACGGTTGATGCATTACGGGTTACGTTAAAATCTTCGAATCGAATACCTGCTGTAAACGAGAATTTCTTGATGCTTTTGGTGACTTGGGCATAGAAAGCGAGGTTGGTTTCTAGGTAGTCGAAATCGATCGCATCGGTGAAAGTTCCGTTATCGAAGATGTCTTCGTTGGTGCTTTCAAAATTGTAGCGACCGAAGTTAGTTACCTTTAAGTGATTGAATTTACCTCCGGTTGTAAAATTGAGTTTTAGTTTGGTAATTGGGAGGTTGAAATCGTACTTAAGATAGTAGTTGTAAAGATCGAAGTTGAGGTCGCTGTTGTTAAAGGTACGCGCGCCGTCTTCTTGAGAAATCGATTTATTTTTAGGAGTTCTTCCGAAGTAATTTCCGTAGGCGATAACATCGACGGTACTTCCGATGGTGTCGAGTTTGAGTTTGTACTGTGTACTGGCTTCGTGGAAATTTGTTCTTTCTTCGGTAAGACCGTTGTTAAGGAAGTCGATACTGTTGCCTGTTGCCGTGCTTGTATTGTAATTATCGTCGTTCGAAGCCGACATATTGTAATTGAACAGCAAGTTTGATTTATTGTTTATGCGGTAATTCAGACCGGTTCTCCAATACAGATTTCGGTTAATGGTTTGCGTAAAGTTTTTCTGATCGAGCGTAACCGGTGGCGTTAAAGTGGTGAAGGTTTGCGTGCTGTTATTTTGGTTTTCGCTTTCGATGTAGTTTACACCGAACATGGTTTGCCAGCTTACTTCTTTAACTTTTCCATTAAGTAGTATTTGCGGGCTGGGTTTTTGGTACTCGTTGAAGTTGTAATTGATGTTAAAGCTTGCGTTAACACCTTTCATTTTGCGTGAAGCGGTAACGATATTGATGATAGATCCGCTGGCATTTGCGTCGAATGCAGCGCCTGGGTTATAAATAAGTTCGATTTTTTCGATAGCGCCCGCTGGCAAACTGTTAAGGTAGTTTTCTAAATCCTGGCCTGTTAAGGTGCTTGGCGCTCCGTCGATGTAAATTTGAACGCCACGTCCGTTAAGTGTGAGTCCGCCGCCAGGCGATTTCACCACACCGGGAATACGTCGAACCGCGTCCATGGCATTACCGGAATTGAGCATGCCGTTGTCTTTTACATTGACGGTTGTTTTATCGGGATCGATTTTAATGAACTTCTTTTGTTTGGCAGTGATGGTAACTTCGGCGAGTTGCTGTGTTTTTGTTTCGAGTTTTAAGTCGGGCAAAGCGATGGTAGTTTCGCCGGCTTTGACAGCAAATTTTTGCGACTGAATGGGGCTGTCGAGTGCGGTAACGTCGATTACGTAGTTGCCTGGTTCGAGATTTAGTTCGCGTTCGATTTTACAGCCGAGTACGTTAAAGATAATGGGTGAAGAACCGTCGGCTCGCGCGAGCGTTACGGTTCGAAGTTCTTCGTCTTTTTCACAAGAGAGGTTAGAAAGCGGTGCGTTAACCGTAATTTTAACCGGCGTTTTCTGTGAAAACACACTGGCTGAAACGAGCAAAAATAGCCCTAGTACGAGTGATTTCATGAGGATTGATTTGATTGATGATGTGGAATAGACGCTGCGCTTTAGAAAATGTTACAGCTATTTTGAGATTTTTTTAGGAAATGTCGTCGATAGCGAATTTTGCGCAAAGTAGGCTACTGCTGCAGCCTAAGCTATTTTTTGAATAGCTGAAGATTGATTTGAAGAATAGATCGCTGAATTTTAAAACCTACGAGCTAAATCAGATGTGCGTAGGCGAAAACATGTGCCTTTTTTAAAAATCTGAGGGCATGGGTGGTTGCCAAAAGACACTTTCGAAATTTTGTACTTGATTATCTACGACGCGAATTCCTTCGTTTTCAAGCAATTGTTGCATGAGATTGGATCCTGGAAAATGATGTTTCCCGGTGAGTAAACCAATGCGATTTACGACGCGATGGGCAGGAACGTCGGGCAGATTGTGCGCGGCGTTCATGGCATAACCTACAACACGAGCCGACTTGGCCGATCCTAAACATTTGGCGATAGCGCCGTACGTACTTACCCGACCTTCGGGAATTTGACGTACAACTGCATACACACGTTCGAAAAAAGGATCGTCTTGACTCATCCGAAATAATATTCCAATATATTAATGATGGTAAAGATGGAAACCAAACCTGTTACCGAGCCAATGATGTAATTCATGTTTTTAAGAATTACTGCTGTTTTGCTTTCCAACTTCGAAAACAAACTGATGTAGCAATAGAAAGCCATAAAAGAACCAACCGCTGCTCCGGTAACAAAATTTCCAATCTCGGAGTTTTCAAAGTCAAAATACCCAAAAGACGACAAGCTAACGCTAACAATTACGTAGAATGGTATCGGAAAGAAATTGATGGCCGAAAGCAACATACCAAAAAAGAATCGGCCTTTTTTTGAACGCACTTTCACCTCTTTAGCCGATTTTGGTTTGTGCGTTCCACGACTAAAAAAATAGATGGTTAGCAGAATAAAAATAGCTAATCCGATTTCGCGCAACAGGATGACAACTTCGGGATGTGCATCGATAAAGCGTGCAAAAATCAATGCAATTACCGTTTGGAAAATCACTGTGAGTGTAGCTCCAAGCGCAAACATAACTGCACGTACTCTTCCTTCATCGAGGGCGATACGCGCTGCGGTCATGTTTATGAGTCCGGGTGGAATGATACCAATAACTGCCGCTACAAAACCGAAAGTAATGGGTAAGACTATTTGTTGTGCTACAAATGCCGGCAATAAGAGAGGGAGTGCGGCGTACAAAATTATTGGTTATTAATGGGTTACAAGCTAAACCGAAGATACGTAATTGCTTTGTTAATTTCCAAATATTGTTGCTCGTAAAACGTCTGAATTTCAGTAACCTCTGCCGGAGCACCTTCGTTTTTATAGATATTGTGGTTGGCGTAGTGTACTGGTAAGCCGAGACCATGGAGCAAACCCAAGGTATATCCGTGCATAAACTCAGAGTCGGTTTTTAGGTTTACAAAACCGTCTTTCACGAGCACTTTGCGGTATTTTTCGAGGAAATCGCTGTTAGTCATGCGGTGTTTGGTTCGCTTGTATTTTATTTGAGGATCTGGAAAAGTAATCCATATTTCGGCGATTTCGGCTTCAGCAAAAATCTGATCAATTAATTCGATGTGTGTTCGAACGAAAGCTACATTCGGAAGGTTGTTTTCGATTGCCGTTTTAGCACCACGCCAAAACCGTGCTCCTTTCACATCTATTCCAATGTAATTCACTTCCGGATTTCGTTTGGCCAAACCAATCGTGTATTCACCTTTTCCGCAACCTAATTCCACTACAATCGGATTGTCGTTTCCGAAGAATTCTTTACTCCATTTTCCTTTCAAAGGAAAATTTCCTGCAACTACTTCTTCTCTTTTTGGCTGTAGTACATTATTAAATGTTTCGTTCTCTTGAAATCGCTTCTGTTTATTTTTGCTTCCCACGCTTTTGCTTAAAGTTTTGATAAGATTAAAGAAATGCAAAGTTATCAAAGCAAACCTACCTTTGCACAAAAATAAAGATGCCAAATACCGTAATTGTTGCACCGTTAAACTGGGGATTAGGACATGCCACGCGCTGCATCCCGATAATTAAAGCTTTGCAAGCGCTCGATTACGAACCAATCATTGCCTCCGACGGCATGGCTTTGGAACTACTCACCAAAGAATTTCCCGACTTGCAAAAGCTGGAACTCCCTTCCTACAACATTGAATACGCCAAAGAAGGAAGAAATTTCAAATGGAAAATGCTAGCGAATTTACCCGCGATGATCGACGCTATTTTAACGGAGAAGAAAATCATTAAAGCTTTTCTGAAAGAAAATGAAGTTTCGGGGATTATTTCCGACAATCGATTAGGAGTATACAGTAAAAAAATTCCGTCGGTTTTCATCACGCATCAACTGAATGTTTTAAGCGGTAACACCTCGTGGTTGAGCACGGCCTTACATAAAAATGCGATTAGAAAATTTACGGAATGCTGGGTTCCCGATTTTCAACACGGGCAAAACCTTTCGGGGAAACTCGGCAAAAGCAACGACCGTTCGCTGCGCGTAAAACATATTGGTGTTTTGAGTCGATTTGAAAAAGTGGATACTGAAAAAATCTACGATTTAGGCATAGTGCTTTCGGGTCCGGAACCGCAGCGCAGCTTACTTCAAGAACATTTGGAAAAGCAGCTTCCGGATTTCAACGGTTCGGTTTTACTCGTACGTGGCATTATTGAAGCCGAGCAAAAAACACAGATTGCCGGAAATGTGACAACCTATAATTTTATGACTTCGGAACAGCTCGAATTTGCGTATCAGCAATGTAAATTATTGATTTGCCGTTCGGGTTATACTTCGCTGATGGATTTGGCGAAGCTTGAACTTTCGGCATTTTTAATTCCAACGCCTGGGCAATTTGAGCAGGAGTATTTGGCAAAGAGATGCAAACGTTTGGGAATGGCGCCGATGGAAAAACAGGAACGCTTCGAGCTTAAACAGCTCAACGAAATAAAGTTATACGCTGGGTTTCCGAAGGTTGATGGCGACGTAAATTGGAAAAAATTATTCCGCCTTTTCGATAGTAAATGAGAACTCGGAACCTTTTCCGAATTCACTTTCAATGTAAATTTTCTCGTCGTGTGCTTCGATGATGTGTTTTACAATCGACAAGCCCAGACCCGAACCGCCTTCGGCACGTGCCCCGCTTTTATCTACGCGGAAAAATCGTTCGAATAAACGCGGAATGTACTGCGGTTCAATGCCCTCACCATCGTCTTTGATGCGAACAATAATTTTATTGTCGGTTAGGCTTTCAATACCTACTTCGGTCGAACCGTTGACTTTTCCGTATTTAATGGAATTCACAATCAGGTTTACAAGAACTTGTTGAATTTTCTCTTGATCGCCAAAAACACGAATCGGACGCGGATATTTTCTGTCGAAAGACAAAAGAATATTCTTTTCTTCAGCTTTCATTTCCAACAGATCAAACACGTTTTGCACTAACTCGACAATATTGAACTTACTGAGATTGAGGTTTAAATCGCCCGACTCCAACTTCGAAATCATATCTAAATCTTGCACGATAAAAATGAGTCGTTCGACCCCTTTTTCGGCGCGTTCGAGGTATTTTTTGCGGATGTTTTTATCGTTCATAGCGCCGTCGAGTAGCGTGAGTAAATACCCTTGTACAGTGAACAGCGGAGTTTTTAGTTCGTGGGAAACGTTTCCGAGAAATTCGCGTCGGTATTCTTCGCGTACTTTCAAGGTTTCGATTTCCATCTTTTTGTCCATGGCAAATTTCTTCACTTCGCGCGTAAGCGTAGCCATATCGGTAGTGATGGGTTGGTTTCGAAAAGAACTCGACTCGAGGAACGACACGTCGTCGTAGATTTTTTTTACTCTTCTATAGATAAAGACTTCAACGCGGTATTGAATAACAAAAAACGAGAACGTATAAACGGCCAGTGCAAACAATAGCAAAAACCACAGGAACGGCAGCGCTTTTGGAAGGAAAAAAAACCAACTGAGAAAACCTACAAAACCAGTTGCAAATAAGGTGATGTACAAGGACGACTTACCTGCAAAGCGATACGTTTTCTTGAAAGTAAGATTCATGCTGTATTAAAAGAGTTGGTGCAAAGGTGCAAAGTTTTATTATACTTCGAACTTGTACCCTACTCCTTTTATGGTTTTAAAGAAATCTTCACCGATTTTTTCGCGCAGTTTTCGGATGTGAACATCAATGGTTCTGCCACCAACAATCACTTCGTTGCCCCAAACTTTATCGAGAATTTCTTCTCTTTTAAAAACTTTGCCTGGCTTGGACGCTAGAAGGTAGAAGAGTTCGAACTCTTTTCGCGGAAGTACAATTTCTTCGCCGTCTTTGACAATTTTGTATTCCTCGCGATTAATTTCGATTCCGCCTACGTTGAGTTTTTCGGAATTGGTATCGCTTTCCTTCAATCGGCGTAACAAGGCTTTTACTTTCGAAACGAGCAATTTCGGTTTTATGGGTTTGGTGATGTAATCGTCGGCACCGGCATCGAAACCTGCTACTTGCGAGTAGTCTTCGGAGCGCGCTGTAAGAAAGGTGATAATTACGTTGGCGAGTTCTGGTGTTTTGCGAATGATTTCTGTAGCTTCCATCCCGTCCATTTCGGGCATCATCACATCCATAATAATTAAATGGGGCAACTCTTTCTTGGCTTTTGCAACGGCTTCTTTTCCGTTGGCAGCCGTACTAATTTGATATCCTTCTTGCGATAAATTGTAACCT
This sequence comes from Flavobacterium sp., assembly GCF_049240005.1. Classification (GTDB taxonomy): domain Bacteria; phylum Bacteroidota; class Bacteroidia; order Flavobacteriales; family Flavobacteriaceae; genus Flavobacterium. The sequence goes on from NZ_JBMLTK010000087.1 coordinate 56,875, forward strand.
ACAATCTCAAGTATATCTGCCTCATCATCAACGAGTAAGATTCGAATATCTTTCTTTTTCATACGTGAACTTTGGTTTTAGCGATTGTAAATGTAAAGATAAAAAAGAGCTCAGCAGAAGGCTTTACTGTAATTTAAAGACTTAACATTCTGTTAATATTTAACAAATGTATTGGTAACGCTGTCTTAACGTGGAGCTAAAACGATAAGCATTCCTTTGCACCAAATTTAAACAACACTTCCATGAGGAATTTTTTAAGCGTATTTTTTCTGTTAGTTGGAACTGTGGCTTTTGCGCAGAAAGGAACTATTGCAGGAAAAATCACCGACAAAGATGTGAACAACGAACCGATGTCATTTGCAAATGTTGTGCTTAAAGGTACAACAATTGGCACGGCCACGGACATCGACGGAAATTTTGAATTAGCTGTTGACCCGGGGAACTATACTGTAGAGATTAGTTTTGTGGGTTACGAAACAATATTGGTTCCGGTAACTGTTGTCGCAAACCAAACGGTAACGATAAACCGCGCGATGAGTACGGGCAGCGTTAAGTTAGAGGATGTGGTGCTCGTTCAGCAGGTTAATAAGGAAAAGCAAAATGCACTAATCTTAGACCAAAAGAACGCCATAGAAATTAAGCAAAGTATTGGCGCTCAAGAGATGCAACGCAAGGGTGTATCGAACGTTGAACAAGGAGTAACAAAAATTAGTGGTGTATCAAAAGTTGCCGATCGAGGTATTTTTATCCGAGGATTAGATGACCGTTACAATTATTTACAAATCAACGGATTGAATTTTATTCCTTCAGATCCAAATTTAAAAACGATTCCGTTACAGTTTATTCCAACGGATATTGTTCGAAATATTGATGTATTTAAGACGTTCAATCCGAGTTTATATCAGGATTTTGCGGGTGCATCTATTAATGTATGGACCAAAGATATTCCGTCGAAGGGTTACACCAAAGTAAGTATATCAACAGGTTTCAACACCGACACTTTCGGAAAGGATTTTAAGACGGACGGCAAAAGTGGATCCGATTATTTTGGATTTGGCTCGAAGAGTAGAGAAATACCAACGGTGTTTAATGAGAATAATCCGCGAGGATATACGGCTTCGCCACAGGAATCGCTTGGTTTATTCAATTCCTCTTGGACTCCAGAAGTAAATAGCGCACCGGTAACTGCAAACTTTGGACTCACCACTACAGATGTTTTCAACTTGTCTAACGATAGAAGAATAGGCTATCTTATAAATGTGAACTTTGGAAACAATTATTTGAATCAAACTGGACAGCGCAGAAACCTGAATACGGAAGGAACTGCTTTCAAAGATTTTCAAGTGGGAAGATTCACGTACACCACCCAGAAATCGGCTCTCTTATCTGTAATTTTCAAAAAATCAGGTAAATATGAGTTTTCAAACAATCTTATCTTTCTTCAGAATTCTGAAAATCGAATCGAAGAAATTCAAGGTGAGAACACAGACTTTATCACGATAGATCGACCGTTCTTCTTACGCGATGCTGTTTACTCTCAGAACACGAGTATAGGGTTACAGCACCTTGGAACATTATTTTTCAATGAGAAAAAATCGGAATTCAATTATGGAATTGGCATAACCAGGGGAATCAACGATATGCCAGACCGTAAAATTTTAATTACAGAAGGCGTTGGTGCCGATGCAGATTTTGTTACGTTTAACGGCGCTAACCCGTTCCGTTTTTTCTCAAACCTAGTTAATAATAACATCAACGCGAAAGCTGAATACAGTTTGAATTTCGGAAAGGGAGAAGACGAATTGTACCGCAATAATTTAAAGTTTGGAGTAAACTCTGACTTCACGAACTATAATTTTTTCAACCGTACTATTCGTTTAAATGGCGGTGGAAACTTAGCCGATACTTCAATGAATACGGATGATCCTCAGAGCTTCTTTAATCAAAATTTTCAAAACGGCTCTTTATTTTATCAGAGTACATCTGACCCAACTTATGAAGTTGAAGTGAACCAATTTATTCAAGCAGGTTACGTAACATATACAAAAACTTGGAAAAAACTGATCCTTGATCTTGGTGTTCGTATCGAGTATTTATTTAGAGAGACTAGATATAGAAACGAAACTGATGCTATTACCGCGCCAAAGAAAACAAGCACATACGATCCAATCGATTTTAATCCTGCTTTAAACTTAAAATATCTATTAACAGATAAGGCAAACTTGAGATTTACTGCGTCGAAAACCTCTACGAAGCCAAGATTTAGAGAAATCTTACCTTTTAGATATCAAGATGGAGACGGGAATTTCACTTTTGGAAACAAAGACCTTTTAAATACACAGAATTACAATGTAGATTTAAAATATGAGTACTTTCCAAATAATTCCTCTTTACTATCCGCAGCAATTTTCGGTAAAGTAATTAATGATCCGATAACGCGTTTACTTGAGGGAACTTCTACTGGATTTCTAACTTCGTATGAAAATTTTGACCGTGCAACCTTGTATGGTTTAGAAGTTGAGTCAAATTTCGGATTAGATCTACTTTTTAAGGAAAACGCTTTGGCAAAAAGATTTAATCTAGGTTTAAATGCGATCTTCATGAAGTCTAAAGAAGAAGCAGACCCTACAAAATTCCCTAGACTTACTTCATCAAGCCGATCTTTACAAGGTGCGTCGGACATTATATTCAACGGCGATATCGTGTATGATTTGATTAAAAACACCAACACCGAATCGAAAGTGTCGTTTATTTTCAACACCTTTTCGGAACGAATTTATGCTGTAGGTACAGACGGTGCTGCTGACATTAAACAAAAACCAATAAATACCTTAGATTTTACTTGGAGAAATACATTCAAGAAAAAGTACCAATTGAATTTAACGGTTCGCAATCTTCTCGATGCTGAAATACTTGCCACACAAGATCCAACAAGAGCAATTGCAAATCCAGATGCATTTAGCAACGTGAATAACAGACTCACGCAGGGAACTAATGTTAACTTAGAATTTACATACACATTTTAGCGGTAAACTTTTCTTAATAAAGTTTTGATTTACTGATAACTTAAGCTTAATGATAACCTAAAGTGCCTATTAGTAGTAGCGAGTACTTTTGTTCAAAATTAATAACAACATAAAAATGAAAACTAATTTTCTAAAAGTATTTACCCTTACACTAGCCATTGTAGCAGCTAGTTGTTCATCTGATGACAATGGACCGTCGGTACCTAATTTCGAAGGGACAGTTCTACAAGGTGAAATTGCTACAGACTTAAACATTCCAGAAGGCGATTACAATTTGAAAGGTGCTGTTGTTGTGAAGTCGGGAGCTACGCTTACAATAGAAGCAGGAACAACTTTTACAGTTACCGCTGCAGACCAAGCAATAGGCGCTAATTACCTAATCGTTGAACAAGGTGGAAAGTTGATCGCTGAAGGTACTGCAAGTGCACCTATCGTGTTCACAGCTGAGTCTGCTTCAGTTGGTGCTTGGGGAGGTATCATCTTAAATGGTAAGTCAACCTTAAACGTAGCAGGTGGTACTGAAATCGCAGAAGCCGGAGGGTTAATATACGGTGGAACTATACCTGCAGACAATTCAGGAATCTTGCGTTATGTGCGTGTAGAATACGCTGGTGCAGCAATTACAGGTGGAACAGCAGAGTATAATGCCTTCTCTTTCTTTGGTGTAGGAAGTGGAACTATCCTGGAAAATTTACAAGCTTACAAAGGTGCTGACGACGGATTTGAATTCTTTGGAGGAACTGTAAATGCTACTAACCTTGCAGCTTTTGGTTGTGAAGACGATAGCATTGACTGGGATCGCGGTTACACAGGAACAATTAACAATGTATGGGTTAAACAACCTGCAAACGGCGACTTCGCATTTGAATGTTCTAATTTACCAGGGGAATTTAACAGAACGCCACGCGCTAATGCAACGGTTAACAATGTAACTATCGTTGGATCTGGTAACGCTACAAAAGCTGCCTTCAATTTCAAAGAAGGAACAGCTGGAACTATTACAAATGTAGTCGCTACAAATGTTGGATACGGAGTAGATTTGAGAAATCAGTTAGACCAATTCACCGATTTAACATTGAAAATAAATAATGCGAACATTACTTTTATTACTGCTTTGACCAGAAACGGTATTGCTAACAGTACAGTTAATATCGACAGCATGGTAAGTGTAAATGCTAATGCAAGCGGTGCCAATGTTAGCCCATTTAACAACGGAACTTGGTTAAGAAACTTATAGTAGTTATTAGAATTAGTTACCAAAATGGCTGCTCTCGGGCGGCCATTTTTTTTGCACACACGTAAACACGATTACCCCCACAAGCGATTGCAGCAGAAATCTTACCACAACCGCCGCCTGCAGAATGGTACCCCGACAGCTATCTAGGGCAGCAAAAAGCGCGGTGCCGCGGCGGTACAGAGCGGCATGCGACCAAAAAAACAATCAATTATCCCAAAAAATTATTTTTGGAACGGATTTTGAAATAAAAATTGTAGTTTTACACTATCTTTTGCGTGATGAAAAAAATATACTTCATATTCGTTTTCTTTTTACTTCTTGCTGCGGGCAGTGTCCAAGCACAAGACGGTAAATCGGCATTGACCAATATCGAAGGTTTGAATTTTTATCCGAACCCTGTAAGCAATGGCAAAATTTACATTACCACTGCCAAGCAAAGCTTAGAGAAAGAGGTAACTATTTTCGACGTGCTAGGAAAGAAAGTGCTTAACACTACGCTAACGACTAAAGAACTTAACGTTTCTTCCTTAGCACCTGGCGTGTACATTATCAAAATCAGAGAAGCTGAGGCTACTGCCACAAGAAAACTGATCGTCAAGTAGTTAGCCAACCCGCCCAAAATCATAAATAACGATTCTTTTACACGGCTTTTTTGCATTACTGCAAAAATCGTCGTTATCTTTGCAGCATAAAATATTAATAAGTTTAAAATGAAAAAACTTTACACTTTATCTTTAGTGTTGTTTGCGGGTTTGACATCGTTTGCACAAGTTTTCTTTTCTGAAAACATGGGAACACCAACTGCAACTACAGCCATTGCAGCACACACCTTTCAAAATGCTGCACCATTTGTCTTTACCGGTACAGCAGATGCTCGTGCTACAGCAGCCTCGACAGGATATTCTGGAGCATCGGGTTCAGGAAACATATTTTTTAATGCCGATACTGAATTCTTTCAAATCGACGGGCTAAACACAGCTTCTTACAGTCAAGAAAACATAACGTTATCGTTTGGCTACACAGGAACTAGCGCATTGATATTGGAGCAATCGACAAACGCAACAGACTGGACTCCTATAACGTATACGCTTGCAACGGGAAGTGCTTGGCAACTTGTTGTAGCTGATGCAAATCAAATCATTCCTTCTGCTACTCTGTCACTACGATGGAGAGCTACTTCAACGGCTCAGATCCGAATTGACGACGTAAAACTTAGTAACGGTGGTTCAACTTGTACGTTAGCCCTAGGAGCTTCTTCAGCAACTTGCGATGCGAACACAGCCGAAGTTGACACCTACACGGCTACACTAGCCTTCACAGGCGGAGGAAATACCGCAGTGACAATTAGCACAAACGCAGGAACAGTTAGTGGAGATGATCCTTCAACTGCTGCTACAGGAACTATTACCGTTTCTGGAGTAAGCGAAGGTACTGCTCTTATTATTACTGTTACTGGAGGCGACTGTGATTTGAGCGCAACTATTGCTAGTCCGCAATGTAATGCCATTTTGGATTTACCAATTAACGAACCTTTTGATTATTCTGCAGGTGCGGAATTAAATACTGTAGGAACTTGGACTACATTCAATACCGGAGACAATCCAACCATTCAAGCAGGAAACTTGGCATATGCGGGTGTTGCAGAAGTAGGAAATTCTTTAACCTTTGCGGGTACTGGAGCTGAAGCAGCTTTGCGTTTTCAACCAGTTACTGCTGATTTCATCTATACTTCTTTCCTGTTAAATGTAACCGACTATTCTAACGTACCCGATACCGCAACTTCCGGAAATCCAACTTATTTCGCAACACTAAGTCCAGGCGGTACAAATTACGTTGCTCGTATTTTCATCCGTAAGGCTGGAAATCAGTTCAACTTAGGTGGTTCAAACTCAGCTAATATCGCTGACGGACAGTGGGATGCCAACAACTACGATTTAAACAACCCTGTTTTAGTTGTTGTAGGTTACGACTTCGCTAATAATGTTATCAAATACTGGTTTAACCCAACTGTAGCTGGTTTCAACGCGAATACTCCAGCAACTTTCGAAGTAGTGCCAGCAACAGCAATTACAACCATTAACGGATTCATCTTAAGACAAGATAGCGCCACTTCAACCCCAACCATGACTATCGATGCACTTCGTATTGGTTTAGCTCCTAGCGATGTTCTTACAAGAAATGAGCAAACGGCTATCTCTGGCTTAAAAGTATATCCAAACCCAGTTACAAATGGTATCTTAAACATCGAAACTGCTGCTAACGCAGAGCGTAACGTACAAATTTTCGATATCGTAGGAAAACAAGTAGTAAACCTTACTACTGCTACAAACAACATCAACGTATCAGCGCTGAGAAGCGGCGTTTACGTAGCTAAAATTACTGAAGAAGGTAAAACAGCTACCGTGAAGTTCGTAGTGAAGTAATTCCTTACCTCATAATATTTAAAACTCCGGTACGAAAGTATCGGAGTTTTTTTATGTACCCACTTAAACTTTTATAATTTTACCAGGTGAAAGAATTCCAAGGCAATCCGTTTACCATTCGCAGCAAAAAAGAGTTCGATAAACTCGCGCTCAAAGTATTTCGGTACCAGTTCGAAAACCAGCCCACCTACCAGCAATTTTGCACGCTATTGAAACGAACACCCGATGTGGTAAAAAACGTCGAACAAATTCCGTTTTTGCCCATTTCATTCTTTAAATCGCACCACATTATTACAACCGATTGCCAGCCAGAAATCGTTTTTGGCAGCAGCGGAACCACACAAACCGGCAAAAGCAAACATCCGGTTGCAAAAGTCGAGATCTACCGCGAGAGCTTTTTACAAGCCTTTCAGCTGCAATACGGAAACCCCGAAGATTACATCATCCTCGCCTTGCTTCCCTCCTACCAAGAACGCCAAGATTCATCGCTCATTTTTATGGTCGACGAGCTTATCGCACGTTCGCAACAACCCGAATCGGGCTACTACCTAAATCGAAATCAGGAGCTTATCGAAAACCTACTGGCGTACGACCGTTCCGGGAAAAATGTTCTACTCATTGGCGTTACCTATGCCCTGCTCGACCTCATCGAAACGCAAACGTTCAAGTTACAGAACACGATAATCATGGAAACCGGCGGCATGAAAGGTCGGCGTAAAGAGCTCGTGAAATCCGAATTGCACGAATTGCTCTGTGCCGGATTTGGTGTATCAAACATTCATTCGGAGTATGGCATGACCGAATTACTGTCGCAAGCCTATTCCCTTGGCAAAGGCATTTTCGAGTGTCCGCCTTGGATGGATGTGCACATACGCGAAGTACAAGATCCGTTGCAATTTGTGCCAGCGGGGCGCAGTGGCGGCATTAACGTCATCGATTTGGCTAATGTGTATTCGTGCTCGTTTATTGCCACACAAGATCTGGGAAAAAAATTCGAAAACGGTTCGTTCGAAGTATTGGGTCGGTTCGACAACGCCGACATCCGAGGCTGTAATTTACTGGTTCAGTAGTTTTTTTGGGCGGCATTTCGCGCCTTTCATTGCAATACAACCTCACGTTTGCGGTTCCGGGGCCGCTTTGTTACAGCTTCCGTTGGTCGCTGCACCAAAACTGCCGTCACACGCCACCGCGTCGGCTGTATTTCCATTGCAGTCACGGCCGCGAAAATCGTTACCACGCAACTTCACTGGCTTTAAACGTCTCGCTTTGTGAGACAAACCAATTGGTTTTACTTTTCAAAATTGAAAGTAGAAGTATTCTACAGATACCTTTCCTTGATAATCAATGCTATAGACAATTGAAACAAAAAGCAATTCTCTTTCAGAACTCTTTTAGGGTATGAGAATGTTTTAAAGTTTGATTATTTATCTAGGCTGGAAAGGCTATTCTTTAACTAAAAATAAATAGATGATTTGAGGATTTGTTACGTGGGTGGATATTGTTATTTTTGAAAAAGCGAGTTAGTTGCCATAGGAAAGAACTTGGAAAATTTTAGACTTTATCCAATATGAAAGCGAGAATTTAGATTTACTTTTGACGTATTAGTCCAAACAATTAAAACAAAATGCAAACATTTGGAGAGTATTTACGCGGCAAACGAGAACAAATAGGGCTTCCACTGAGGAAAGTGGCTGCTGAGCTTGACATTGACACTTCAATTTTAAGTAAAATTGAGAGAAACGAGCGAATGGCAACAAAAGAAATGCTTCCAACTTTGGCAAAGACTCTGGAAATTCAAGAAAAGGAAATACAAATAAAATTTATTCAATCCATAGTTTTAAGCGAACTTGGAGACTTGGAGTTTTTGGTTGATGGGCTTAAAAACGTATTGAAGAAAATATGAGTACACAGTTTTTTACTAATAGAGACAATAATAACCTTTTAACAAAATTCCAAGGAGTTCTTGAACACATTCCTAATCTTCATTCATTTGATGCTTTGGTAGGATACTTCCGTTCGACTGGCTATTTTAAGTTAAGGCCGTTTCTTGAAAATATCCAGCATATAAGAATTTTAGTTGGCATAAATGTCGACCAATTGGCGGCTCAGTATACTGCTGTAGGACAACAGTATTTAAAAGATCCCATTGAAACTAAAGAAGCTTTTTTAGAACGGCTCAAAACAGATATTGAAGAAGCGGAATATAATAAGGATGTTGAAAAAGGTATATTTCTTTTTATTGAAGATCTAGTTACAGGCAAAATTCAAATCAAAGCACATCCTGAAAAAAATCTGCACGCAAAAATTTATATTTTTAAACCTCAGAACTTTAATCCTAACTCAACGGGTACTGTTATAACTGGCTCTTCAAACTTTACCGATAATGGACTTGGAACAGCTGAAAAATCAAATTATGAATTTAATGTCGAACTGCGAAGATTCGATGATATTAAGTTTGCATCTGATGAATTTGAGAATTTGTGGCTTGAAGCTATTGATATTTTGCCCATTGACGTACAAGGACTTAAAAAAGTAACTTATTTAAACGATGAGTTTACCCCTTTTGAACTATATATTAAACTACTGATTGAATATTTTGGTCAGAGAATTGACTACGATCCTGCAAATGTTGATTTGTTATTACCTGACAACTACAAACGCCTAACTTATCAAGCAGAAGCAGCGATTGAAGGTTACGAAAAACTAACAAAGTATAATGGAGTATTTCTTGCCGATGTAGTAGGTCTGGGAAAAACCATTATTGCCTCCATCATAGCTAAAAAGTTTGTTTTTGAAAATGGGTATCATTCTAAAATATTAATTGTTTATCCACCTGCATTGGAAGCCAATTGGAGAAAGACAATTAAAGATTTTCACATATGGAACAATTGTTCTTTCATATCAACAGGAAGCTTACACAAGGTTATTGACAATGAAATACTAGATTATCCAAATGCAGACGAATTTGATTTAATCATAATTGACGAAGCTCATAAATTTAGAAACGACACTTCTCAGATGTACGAGAAGTTGCAAACTATTACAAAAACCGACAGACGGATTCCCGGTGTGGATGGTGATGTAAAAAAGAAAGTGATGTTACTAACGGCAACACCACTTAACAACCATCCTGCGGATATTGAAAATCAAGTCTATTTATTTCAAGACAAGCGAAATTCAAATCTACCAGCGGTCAAAGACTTGCAACAATTCTTTACACCATTAAAAGAAGAATATGATAAACTCAAAAAAGATGAAGTTTTAAACGTAAGAAAGGTCAAAGCAATTTTTGACAAGATTCGAGATAAAGTTGTTGAACCTTTGGTTATCAGAAGAACCAGAACAGATATTCTCAACAATCCTGAATATCTAAAAGACATCAAAGATCAAGGCATTGAATTTCCAGACATAAATCCCCCTAATCAAGTTAATTATGAGTTTGACGATAAGCTTTCTCGATTGTTTGATAAAACTATAACCCTTTTAACGGGATTAGATGAAAACGGTAAAGAGGTTGGAGGTTTAGGTTATTACAGATATAGAGCTATTGAATACTTGATAAACGAAGAAGATCGAAAACGATATGGTGATGTAGTCTCAATCTCTGGTCGACTTTCCGCCATTATGAAAACCTTACTAGTGAAAAGATTGGAAAGTAGTTTCCACGCTTTCAAAATGTCGTTAGATCGTTTGTTAAAAAACACAGACCATATGATTAAGATGTTTGAAGACGACAAAGTTTACGTGGCTCCTGATATTGACGTGAATAAATATTTAGACGAAGGCGATGAAGAAGGATTAGAAGCAAAAATCAATTCAAAAGGTGGAAATAATCAAATATATCAATCCAAAGATTTTAAAGAGACTTTTATCCCTTTGCTAAAACTTGACCGCAAAATGGTAGCTGAATTAGTGGAAGCTTGGAAAGAAATAAACTATGACCCTAAATTGGAGAAGTTCTTACTAGAACTGAAAAACACCTTTCTAAAAAAGACTGCCAACCATTCGGGCAAATTGGTAATTTTCACAGAATCCAAAGAAACAATGGACTACATTGAAAATGCTACCAATCAAGCTGGCTTTTCTAAAACAATAGGCATCAGTGCCAACAACAGAAAAGAAAAAGAGAAGACAATCCGCCTGAATTTTGATGCAAATCAAGATAAGGCAGATTGGCAAAATGATTTAGATTTTATTTTTACTACAGAAGTATTAGCCGAAGGCATTAACCTGCACCGTTCGAATGTTATCATCAATTATGATGTGCCCTGGAACTCAACCCGATTAATGCAAAGAATTGGACGTGTTAATCGTATTGGAACGGAAGCAAAGGAAATCAATGTGTTCAATTTTTATCCTTCTGACAAATCAGAGAACCAGATAAAATTAACACAAACGGCAATTAAAAAATTGCAAGCGTTTCATTCAGCCTTCGGAGAAGATTCTCAAATCTACTCGCAATTAGAAGAAGTGGGTGAAGCCGGTTTGTACGGTTCGAAACTAAAAGAGGAAATCAATGAAACTTTACTTTTTCTGCAAGAACTAAGAAGCTTCAAAAAAGACCATAAAAAGCATTTCGACGCCATCGCTAAGATACCGCAAAAGGCACGATTAGCTAGAAATGCTGAAAATGTAAAAACACTTCCCGTTACAAAATGCTCAATAACCTATTTAAAAAGCGAGGGGCATCCCGGAGTATTTTACAAAATAGATGAAACTGGAATTGTACACGAACTTAATTTTGTAGAAGTTGCCAAAATATTTAAGACTACCGACAAAGAAGCGGCGCTAAAGCCATTACCCGAGTTTCATCACGAGCAGGTAAATAAAGCAACAGAGCATTTCAAAACGGTAGTTAAGGTGTCAGAAAACCAAAAAGTAATCAAATCACAATTATCGGCTATTGAAAAACGAGTTTTGAATGTTTTACCAACGTACGCCGCACAAGTGAAAGACCCTTTTTACAAAAAAATTCTATTAAGAACCATTGATGAATTATATAAAGGTTCGCATAGGAAACTTCCAAATAATATTGATGCATTTATCAAAAAAGCAAAACAAGAAAAAATAAACAATTTGGAAATATGGGTAGATAAACTGTACAAAGAAGTATTGGCAGAATATAAATTCAGCGACACCCAATCTGATAGCAACAACTCAAAGGCGAAAAAGATTTTTGCAAAACCTCAAATTGTTATTTCAGAATCATTTGTTTAGGCTATGAAAAATTTATCACAACTCATATCCATCATCAATGATGTTCATTCTGAACTTCAAGCCTCTGCTGTAAATGCTGTCAACAAAGCGTTAACTATACGAAATTGGCTAATTGGCTATTACATTGTGGAGTATGAACAAAATGGTGAAGATAGGGCTGAGTATGGTGCAAAGCTTTTACCAAATTTAGCGGTTAAATTAGAGCACATAAAAGGGATTGATGAAAGAAGCTTGCGAAGTATGAGAAAATTTTATCAATCTTACACATATTTAGACGAAATAATTTGGGGGACAGTGACCCCCAAATTCCAAACAAGTTTAATTCGGGGTACGGCGTCCCCCAAATTCACAGAGGAACAAGCGTCCGCTTTGAAAATGAGGTCATTGACCCCACTTTCTGAAGAAAAACTTAAAGTACCAGCTAATGTATTAATTTCTAAACTTTCTTACTCTCATTTAGAATTGCTTCTAAATATAACACAACCCCTCAAACGAACCTTCTACGAAATCGAGTGTATCAAAGGAACGTGGAGCGTTAGAGAATTAAAAAGACAAATTGCCAGTTTGTATTTTGAACGAAGCGGCTTGTCTCAGAACCCCGAAAAACTGGCGGAGTTGGTGCAACAAAAAACAAAACCACAACTGCCCAGAGACATCATTAAAAACATATATGCTTTCGAATTTTTAGATATTGGTATAAAACCTATCGTGGAAGAATCTGATTTAGAAACTGCACTCTTAAATAATCTCCAGCAGTTTATTATTGAACTTGGCAATGGATTTTGTCTTGAGGCACGACAGAAACGCATTTTAATTGGCGAAACGTATTATTTTGTTGATTTGGTTTTCTATCATCGAATATTAAAATGTCACATTTTAGTTGACCTTAAAGTTGGGGCATTCGATCACGGAGATATTGGTCAATTAAATACCTATCTGAATTTATTTAAAGCAGAAATCACAGAAACAACCGATAATCCGCCTGTAGGCATTTTACTGGTAGCCGAAAAAGACCACGCCTTAGTAAAATACGCTACTGCTGGGATGGACGAAAACCTTTTTGTACAACAATATTTAGTGAAATTGCCAAGTCAAGAACAATTGGTAAACCACCTAGAAACCGAATTGAAACATTTCAGAAATGAATAAAGATACTTTAATACAACTCTTCAAAGCACCTTACAACCGGCAGGCGTTCATCGACAATGCTTTGTTGCCAACGTTTCGAGGCAAAGTGGCTAATCTAAAGATTTTTGATGCACAAGGCGTTCAGGAAAAGGTACTAAGCGCATCAGAGCAGCACTACGCCGTTTCCATTGTGAAATACGGTGAGTTTCAAACCTTAGATGCACTTCCAAGAACTGTAGAACTCTTTGAAGTTATTGTTAATAATAACAAGCAAATCGAAAGAAGCCGTGTGGGTTTGGGCGCGTTGGTAAAAAAGCACATCATCGGAAACAATGCCGTTTTGGTGAATTTTGCCTATCAAAGTCCTGAAAAAAGATCGTGGCGTTTTTCGTTTATTGCCCGTGATGGCGTATTTCAAGATGGCGAAATGCTAATCACCGATACACACCCTAAACGTTACACCTACGTTTTTGGCGAAAAAGATGAAACCTACAAAACAGCCCTCGACCGATTTTTTATTCTCGGCAATGAATTGGAAATTACCATCAACAAAATCAAAGATGCTTTCGGTGTCGAAGCAATGTCTAAAGCCTTCTTCGATGAATACCGTGATGTACATTATGCCGGTTTTGTAGATTATCTGATGCGTTCCCATTTTAAAAAATCGGCTTTCAATGGAAACGATAAAGACGTCCGGGATTTTGTAAAGAAATTATTGGGACGCATTGTGTTTTTGTACTTCCTACAAAAAAAAGGTTGGTTGGGTGCAAAAGACACATCGTATAAAAACGGAGACAAAAATTTTATGACCAATTTCTTTAAAAAAGCAGGTGCAAACGATGCTTTTTATACCAATTGGTTGTCTAAACTGTTCTTCGATGCGTTGAATAACGAACGCCCAAACGACGATTTCACGATGCCAGACGGCGAAGTGGTAAAAATCCCCTATTTGAACGGCGGTTTGTTTGAAAACGAATCTTCTAAATACGACTTTTTGACCTTCCCATCCGATTTATTCACCAATCTTTTTGAATTTTTCGACCAATACAACTTTACCATTTTTGAAGACAGTCCTGAAGAACATACCGTGGCGGTTGACCCCGAAATGCTCGGACATATTTTTGAAAACTTACTGGAAGATAACAAAGATAAAGGCGCGTTTTATACTCCCAAGGAGATTGTGCATTACATGACGCAAGAATCTTTGATTGAGTATTTACACACTCAAATTCCAGAGGCTAATCGCGGCGACATAGAACACTTTGTAAAAAACAAGGTTTCGACAACGCAAAGCCAACTCAGCGCAGCGCATAAAAAATTGATAGATCAAAAACTCGATGCGGTAAAAATTTGCGATCCTGCCATTGGCTCAGGCGCTTTCCCGATGGGTTTATTGCAGGAAATTTTTGGATTAAAAGAACGTATTGCTTACGAATTAGGTTACAAAGTTTGGAGCCCTGCTACGGTGAAAGAAAACATCATCCAAAAATCGATTTATGGCGTAGATATTGAGCGCGGTGCGGTCGACATTGCCCGCTTGCGTTTTTGGCTATCGCTTATTGTTGATGAAGAAATGCCCAAAGCTTTGCCTAACCTCGATTATAAGATAGTGGTGGGCAATAGCTTGGTAAGCAAGTTTGACGACACCGTAATAGAAATAGATTGGGATAGAAAAGGCAGTGTGGGTGAAGCCGACAAGCACGTGCAAGGCGTACAAAATGCCTTAAAAAATATTTCAGAAAAGCAAAAGCAGTTTTTTGAAAGTAAAAGCAACAGCCAAAAAGCCAAACTCAAAGCTGAAATAAGAGACCTAAAGCTAGATGTTTTGATGAACCAACTTTCGTTTAACAAAACCTTCTATCTCAATAAAAACCAGAAAGTAACCGACATGGGGTTTGGCCTGAAAGCCACCGACCACAAAAAGAATTTGGAAATAGATTTGCAAATGGCCGAGTTTAACCAAGCGCTTGCCAAACTCCAAAAACTAAAAGAAAACCCCGATTTAGATTTTAATCACTTCGACTGGAAACTGGATTTCCCCGAAGTCTTGAACCCTTTGGTGAATGAAGAGACGGGCTTTGATATTGTGATTGGGAATCCGCCTTATATCAAAGAATACACAAGCAGAGAAGCATTTGATGGTTTTAGATCTTCGCCTTATTATCAAGGCAAAATGGACATTTGGTATGGATTTGCTTGTAAAGCACTCGATTTATTAAAAGACCATGGTGTAGAATGTTTTATAGCACAAAACAATTGGATAACGAGTTCAGGAGCATCTAAACTTAGAGAAAAGGTTTTAAAAGAAGCTGAAATAAAACTATTTACAGACTTTTGGAACTATAAAGTTTTCGCGAGTGCCGGTATTCAAACAATGATTTATCTTTTGAAAAAAAGCTATCCTGAAAGTGAATATGAATTGAAATACTCAGTTTTGGAGGAAGATAAGTTGACAACCAAACAACTTTATAATTTCTTAGATTTCGATCTTAGAATTGGTTTTGGGAAGAAGTTTATTATCAAACATAGCAATACAAAGTTTGATTCAAAACAAATTGATTTTAATAGTGGTGACTTAGATGAGATCTTAGAAAAAATAAAAAGAAAACAAAATTTTTCACTAAATGAAAAAGAAATAGCCCAAGGTATTGTTCCCAATCCAGACGTAGTGAATTCTCGTAACATCGTAAAAATTCCAAATGATGTCGTTGTAAACAATAATATCAAAGTTGGTGACGGAGTTTTTGTATTAGACAAAGGAAGTCTAGACGGTATAGAAAATTATTTAAAGCCTATGATTGAGCCTAATGAGACAGGTCGATATTTACCAATCTGCAATTACTCAAAAGAAATTTTGTATTTGACAAAAGGAAATTATAATGGTAGTGTAACATCAATACAAAATCATCTTTCAAAATATAGGTATATTATGGAGGATAGGAGAGAGAACTTAAGCGGTAGATTAGAATTTTTTCATTTACATTGGCCACGAGAAGAGACTTTTTTTAAAACAGGTCCAAAAATATTGTCGATCAGAAAATGTGATAAGCCATCATTTACATTCACTGAAAAAGAGGTTTATCCAATGATGGCATTTAACATCATAAAAACTTGCAGGATTGATAACAGATATTTAACCGGACTTTTCAACTCCAAATTAATAGAATTTTGGTTGCGTTATAAAGGTAAAATGCAAGGGGCGAATTATCAAATAGACAAAGAACCAATATTAGATATGCCCATTGTAATTAATCAAACAATTACAATTGCTTCTTTGGTTGAGTTAATCCTATTCATAAATGAAACTAAAATAACCATTTTAAACTCTATCCCCAACAAACAAATTTCCGAAGCCTTCGAAGAAGTCATAGACGCTTTGGTTTTTGAATTGTATTTCCCTGAAGATTTTGCCGAAAAAGGCATTGCGATAGAAAAATATGCCCAAGACATTTTTAAACCCATAGAAGGTTTGAGTGAAGAAGAGCAAATAAAAGCGATACAAGAGGCGTACGAAACTTTGCGTGAAAAGGATAATCCGCTTCGCAATCAAATGGCGAAAATGTATGCTGAGCTTAACGAATTACTAGAGCCTATTTTAAAGATATAAAATGAAAACGCAAGTACAGCAATCACAAAGCCTTTGCAAGCACCAACAATTTCCCCACTCGTTTTAATTATCGCGCATAGGTTTATACCTTTGCACCACATTTACGAAAACGTTTTCAAAAACCTAAATACCACAACACCTCATGTTAAAAGGATTTTTCTCTGTGCCTACTCCGGTAAACGAACCGGTAAAGTCGTATAAACCCGGTAGTCCGGAAAAAGAAGCTGTATTGCAAGCGTACGAAACCCTGTGGAACAACCCGATAGATGTGCCTTTGTACATTGGCAGCCAACGCATTAAAACAGGAACTACACGAAAAATGAGCGCTCCGCACGATCATAAGCATGTAGTGGGAACCTATCATTTGGCAGAAAAATCGCACGTTGAGGCAGCTATCGATGCGGCATTACACGCAAAAGCTCAATGGGAAAATTTAGCTTGGGAACAACGCGCTGCCATCTTTTTGAAAGCAGCCGAGCTAATCGCGGGTCCGT
Source organism: Flavobacterium sp. (assembly GCF_049240005.1). Taxonomy (GTDB): domain Bacteria; phylum Bacteroidota; class Bacteroidia; order Flavobacteriales; family Flavobacteriaceae; genus Flavobacterium. The sequence goes on from NZ_JBMLTK010000087.1 coordinate 74,007, forward strand.
ATCGCGCAAAAATCAATGCAGCAACCATGATTGCACAGTCGAAAAACATTTTTCAAGCAGAAATTGATGCTGCCTGCGAGTTAATCGACTTTTTACGTTACAACGTGGCGTTTATGACGCAGATTTACGCCGACCAGCCAAAATCGGATTCGGGTGTTTGGAACCGTGTTGAATACCGCCCTTTAGAAGGATTTGTTTATGCCATTACCCCTTTTAACTTTACGGCTATTGCAGCAAATTTGCCTGCGAGCGCAGCACTAATGGGAAATACCGTGGTTTGGAAACCGAGCGACAGTCAGGTTTTCTCTGCAAAAGTAATTCTCGACGTATTTCAGGAAGCGGGCGTTCCCGACGGTGTTATTAACGTGGTGTTTGGCGATGCGCAGATGATTAGCGAAACCATTTTTAATCACGCCGATTTTGCAGGTGTTCACTTTACCGGATCTACGCACGTTTTCAAAGATATCTGGAACACCATTGGAACCAATATTTACAAATACAAAACCTATCCACGCATTGTAGGCGAAACCGGTGGAAAAGATTTTATTGTCGCACATCCATCGGCTAACGTAAAACAAGTTGTTGCGGGAATTATTCGCGGTGCGTTCGAATTTCAAGGACAAAAATGTTCGGCGGCCTCGCGGGCATATTTACCAAAAAGTTTGTGGCCGGCTATTAACGATTTGCTCGGAAAAGAATTAGCCACTTTAAAAATGGGATCGCCGCAAGATTTTAGCAACTTTATTACCGCGGTCATTCACGAAGGCTCGTTTGATAAATTGGTGAGCTACATCGAAAAAGCGCGTACGGCAACAGATGCCGAGATTATCTACGGCGGAACGTACGACAAATCGGTTGGGTATTTTATTGCGCCAACCGTCATATTAACAACAAACCCCAAGTACGAAACAATGGAAACCGAACTTTTTGGTCCGGTGATTACCTTGTATTTGTACGACGATGCCGAATGGAATAGTATGTTGCACCTCGTGGATACTACTAGCGAATACGCACTTACGGGAGCTATTTTTAGCAGCGATCGTTATGCTATTGCAGAAGCGACAGCAGCTTTGAAAAACTCGGCTGGAAACTTTTACATTAACGATAAGCCAACGGGAGCCGTGGTGGGTATGCAGCCGTTTGGTGGCGCACGTGCCTCGGGTACAAACGACAAAGCCGGATCGGCGATGAACTTATTGCGTTGGGTTTCGGCTCGAACCATAAAAGAAACGTTTGTTACGCCGGAAGATTACCGCTATCCGTTTTTGGGCGAATAGATTTTGTAGAAATAATAACTAAAAAATGAAGGTGCTAAATATCAAACATTAGCGCCTTTTCTTTTTAATATTGAACTTTTTTCAGATAATTGAGGTAATTGCAACTACAAGTGCTAATTTGCATTATTTTATTTTCATTTTATCTCAGATGAATCCTTATCAGGTTAAATACATCGCTTACGAGCTGACAAAGCGTTTTCCCTCTGGGAGCAATGAAAAGTTTAATATTGCGTTAATGGACGCTCAAGTTGACTTGAATCCACATCAAGTGGAATCGGCTTTATTTGCTTTTAAATCTCCATTGTCAAAAGGTGCAATTTTGGCTGACGAAGTTGGATTAGGAAAAACCATTGAAGCAGGAATTTTACTTTCTCAGTTATGGGCTGAAAGAAGAAAGAAACTTTTAATTATTTGTCCTGCCAACCTGAGAAAACAATGGAGCCAAGAATTATATGATAAGTTCTTCTTAGACTCATTTATTCTTGAGAACAAGAACTTTAATGAGTTTGTAAAATCAGGTAAGCGAAACCCGTTTGACCATAATAAAATCATTATTTGTTCTTATCAATTTGCAAGAGCAAAGGCTGATTTGATGCAACTCATTTCCTGGGACTTGGCTGTGATTGACGAAGCACACCGTTTGCGCAATGTTTACAAGCCGACCAATAAAATAGGAAACGCAATCAAAGAGGCATTGTCTCACTCAAGAAAAGCTTTATTGACGGCTACACCTTTGCAAAACTCGCTACTTGAATTATACGGGCTTGTAAGCATTATTGATGAACACACTTTTGGTGATATCAAAAGTTTTAGAAGTCAATTTTTAAGAACAGTTGAAGGAGAAAATTATCAGGACTTACGAGACCGTTTGAAATCGGTTTGCATCCGCAATCTTCGCAGACAAGTTCAGGAATACATTCGTTACACCAACCGAATTCCACTTACTATAAAGTTTGAGCCATCGGATGATGAACAGAAACTCTATGAAGCAGTAAGTGATTATCTGCAAAAGGAGTTGTTGTATGCTTTGCCTGCCAGTCAAAGGCATTTAATGACTCTGATTCTCAGAAAACTTTTGGCTTCATCTTCCTTTGCGATTGCAGGAACATTGAATAGCCTGATTAAGAAATTACATCAGGTTATTAAAGACCACCAAAAAGTGAGTGTGATTGATGAAGTTTCAGAAGATTATGAACTTTTTGAAGAGCAAGCCGAAGAATGGGAAGAGGATGAACAGACTGATGATAATTCTTTGACCGAAACGGATATTGAAGCCATTAAACTAGAAATTTCAGAACTAGAGAAATTCAGAGATTTAGCGGAATCCATTAAGCACAACGCCAAGGGAGAAAAACTATTGACCGCTTTGAAAGAAGGCTTTTCTAAAATGGATAAACACGCCAATAAGAAAGCTATCATCTTCACTGAATCTACACGAACACAGAATTATCTTTTCAATCTGTTGAGTGAGCAATATCCTAACAAGATTGTATTGTTCAACGGTTCAAACAATGATGAAACTTCTAACAAAGTTTACAAAAGTTGGTTGGCGAGCAACAAAGGAACTGATAAAGTAACAGGTTCTCCAACGGCTGATAAACGAGCTGCATTGGTGGAGTATTTCAGAAATGAAGCCACCATTATGATTGCAACCGAAGCGGCAGCCGAAGGTATCAATTTGCAATTCTGTTCTTTGCTAATTAATTACGATTTACCTTGGAATCCACAACGCATTGAACAGCGTATTGGTCGTTGCCATCGCTACGGACAGAAATATGATGTGGTAGTAGTGAACTTCCTGAATGTTAAAAATGCTGCCGACATACGAGTATTTCAATTACTTGATGAAAAATTCAAATTGTTTAGCGGTGTATTTGGTGCAAGTGATGATGTGTTGGGCAGTATTGAATCGGGAGTTGATTTTGAAAAGCGAATTGCTGAAATCTATCAGAAGTATAGAACGGAACAGGAAATAATTGAACAGTTTGATTTACTTCAAAAAGAATTAGACGAGCAAATCAACAGTAAAATGCTCTCTACCAGAGAAACACTTTTGGCAAACTTTGATGATGAAGTGTTGGATAAACTGAAAATCAGACTTTCTGAAAGTAGAGAATACATCAATAAATATGAACAATGGCTTTGGGCAGTTACCAAATTTGAATTGAACGGTTCTGCTTCTTTCAATGATAAAAACCTAAGCTTCAAACTCAAAAAGCAACCTTATTCAGATGCAACTTTCCCAATAGAATCTTTCAAATTGGGAAAACCAAATACCGAAGCACATGTTTATCGCATGGGGCATCCGTTGGCACAAACCGTTTTAGAAAAAGCTAAAGAGAAAGAATTACCTGAAACATCACTCACTTTTGACTTAACAGGTTACGAAGGAAATGTTTCAATGCTCGATGAATTGAAAGGTAAACAAGGCTGGCTTAGTGCTTTGGCTGTTAGTGTGGATTCATTTGAATCATCTGACTATGTAATTGCATTTGGTCAAACAGATGGTGGTAAACCATTGAATGAGGAACAAGCAAAAAGGTTACTCACTTTGCCTGTTAAACAAGCCAATGGAAACGCAACAAGCATTGATGAAAAACTAGTTGCCCTTCAAACAGAAAGTCATTTAGAAGCTTTATTAAAATCTATTTCAGAAAGGGACAACAACTACTTGAAATTTGAAACAGAGAAACTCACCAAATGGGCTGAGGACAGAATGAATGCTGCGGAATTAGCCATTAAAGAAACCAAAGCAAAAATAAAAGAGCTAAACCGTGAAGTGCAAAAAACCACCGACCCCATGGCTCAGTTGAAACTGCAACAACAATTGCAAGAAGAATCAAGGAAACAGAAAAAACAAAGGCAGGAAATTTTTAGCGTGGAAGATGAAATTGCAGAAATGAGAGATAAAATGATAGCCGATATACAAAAGCGAATGAAACAAGAGATTAATAAAATCCATTTGTTTACCATTAACTGGCAACTAATTTAAATTGAACTTATGAGAATAGATAAAATACAAATTGAAAATTTCAAAAACTTTGAAAAGCTCGAAGTTGAATTTGAAAAGGGCGTAAACTTATTTGTTGGTTCGAATGGAAGTGGAAAAACATCCATTCTTGAAGCAATAAATGTTGCGCTTGGTGGATTTTTTAGTTTGCAAGAACAGAAGATGCAAAGGATGATTGACATTACTGAGGCTCGTATGGTTCTGGTAAATGGTGAATTAACAACAATGCCCAAAACTTCTATTACTGCTTTCTCTGAATTAATTGAAAAACTCTGGACAAGAAATTTTAATTCAAAAACAAAAAATAATGATGTAAAATTCGTTAAACCAGCAGGCGAATACGGTAGCAAAATTTTAGATGGCTTCTACAAAACCAATCATGATGTTGCGCCACTTATCGCATACTATTCAACTCAACGACTTTTTAAAGATGCTAGTCAATCGGCTAAACAAAAATATGACCCTTTAGCCGGCAGAAGAAACGGGTATTTACAATGTTTGAAAGACAATGCCATTAAAGGAACTTTATTAGAGTGGTTAGGCAATGCTGTAACCAGTAGGGCTACTAAGCAAATCAAAGGGGTTGAACTCATAGATTTAGTTCTTGAAAACGTTGATCAAGCCATTACCAAAACACTTGTCTATTTCCGTGAAGACTTAAAAAAGGAGGAAATAAAAATATACCAAGAGCCAGATTTTGATTTTGATGTTTTCCTTCAACTTAAGCCTGATTTTGCTCTACCAATAAACTATTACTCTGATGGTTTTAGAAATCTCATTTATTTGATTATCGATATTATCTGGAGAGCTTCGCAACTAAATCCATGGTTAACCCTTGATGAATTGGCTGAGAAGCAGTTTGGTTGCGTAACGATTGATGAAATTGACTTGCACCTACATCCTAAATGGCAGGCAAAAACCATCGGAATTTTACAAGAGCTACTCCCTAATGTTCAGTTTTTTATCACTACACACAGTCCAACGGTTGTGGCTAATTTCAAGGAGCGAGAAGATGCTAAAAAAAACAGCATTGATTGTTTATTCATTTTGGAAAATAATGCCTTAAAAAAAATAAATTCTTCCTACTATGGTAAAGACATTAATAGTGTGTTGAAAAACCCAATGGGCGGAAGTATGAGAGCTAATGAGGTTATTGAACTTCTTAATAAGTTTTATTCAATCGCAGAAAATCCTGATGCTACCGATGAAGAATTGAGTTCTCTTTCAAAAATCGCCTTGATTCTAAATGATTTATTGGATGGAACTGATAAGGATGTTATTAAAGTTAATTCTATTTTAGAACTCTTGAATGCAAAAAAACAATGAGATTCATCCAAAAGCAAAATACAACTCCTTTACAATTCAGCAACATAGTCAATGGAGTTGCAGGCTATAATGCTTTATATAATAATCAAAAACAAGCTATACTTAGTATCTTAATTGAAGAGCAAAAAGGCTTGTGTGCTTATTGTAATCAACGAATTACTCCACAAACAGCAACTGTCGAACATTTAATTTGCCAGTCTCACAACATTGATTTTGATTTAAAATATTTCAATCAATTTGCTGTTTGTCGAGGTAATGAAGGTCAAATACTTACAAGTCATTGTGATAAGTTTAGAGCAAATGGAAGAAGAAATGATTATTTCGTTCCATACATTTTATTTCAACAGTGCAAAACAAATTCGTGGAATGAGTTGAATCCTTTTTTTGATGTAGAATACAGCACAAGAACACAGTTATATTCTGGTAGAATAATTCCACGCAACGCAAATGTAAACGGGTTTCCTAGTAACCATAATAGAGTAAAAGAAGCAATTGAAATATTAAATTTAAATGCAGAAATATTAATCAATGCAAGAAAAGCTAAATGGGAAACAGTAAAGCAAGTAAAAGATGAGTTAGGTCTTACTTGGCAAGAGTTATTTGACTACTATCTAAATTTGAATCCGATAACTGACTTTTCTGAGTTTGTTCTTTTAGCAATTCGTAAACAAGTACCTTAAACCATGACAAACTACGATAAACTCATCAATACACTCAAAGAAGTGTTCATGCTCGATAAAGCGGAACTTGATTTTGGTATTTACCGAATCATGAACCAAAAGCGAAAGGACATTGAACAGTTTTTAGAGGTTGATCTTTTACCCCAAGTTAAAGAAGTATTAAATAGCAGTAAAGCCATAGATGCTATTCAATTGAAACGTCAAATAGACAATGAAATTGAAATTGCCAAAAAATATGGCAACACCCAACCAGAAGAACTTCCCCAAGTGCAAGAGCTAAAGGCGCAATATGAAAGGATAGGTGATTTGACCTCCATCGAAAACGAGGTTTTCTCGCTGCTTGCCAATTTCTTTAAACGCTATTTCGATAATGGCGATTTTATCAGCATGCGTAGGTATAAGAAAGATGTGTATGCCATACCCTACGAAGGCGAAGAAGTAAAACTGCATTGGGCAAATGCCGACCAATACTACATTAAAACCAGCGAGTACTTTAAAGTATATCGTTTTAAGTTGAGCAATGGCAAAACCGTTTGTTTTGAATTGGTAGAAGCCAGCACCGAACAAAACAACAACAAAACCCAAGGCGATAAAGAAAGACGATTTGCTATTTATGCAGACAAGGTTTGTGAAACCGTTGGTAATGAATTTAAAATTTACTTTACCTATGAACCCACCGACAAAAAAGTAAAACAAAGCGAATTACTGGGACAAGCTTTTGATGCTCTAAAAACCCAAATACCGCAAGAGTTTTTGGATTTGCTTAGTTTGAAACCAACAGAGAAAGACAAGCAAAGAACCTTACTTCAAAAGCACTTAAACGATTATACAGCCCGAAACACTTTTGACTACTTTATACACAAAGATTTGGGTGGTTTCCTTACCCGTGAATTAGACTTCTACATTAAAAACGAAGTGCTGTTTATTGACGACCTGAATACCCGTGACGAACAGGAATTTTTGAAGCAACTGAGTAAGATAAAAGCCATTAAGAAGATTGGCGAAAAGATTATTGCTTTCTTGGCACAGCTTGAAAACTTCCAAAAGAAACTGTGGTTGAAAAAGAAAATGGTGGTGGAATGTAACTACTGCATTACGCTTGACCGTGTGCCCAAAGATTTGTACCCCGAAATACTAAACAACCAACCCCAAATACAAGAATGGATAAAACTCTTTGCCATAGACGAAATAAAAGCCGCAAAAGCAGGTGGCTTGTTTACGGAAGATAAAGTGGGATTTACCAACCCGCTTACACTGGAGTTTTTAAACCATAACCAGTTTTTGGTTTTGGATACAGCCTTTTTCTCTGAAACCTTTAAATGGCAATCGATAAGCAGTATTGAAAACTTTGATGATGCTTGTGATGGATTGATGATTAACTCGGACAATTTTCAAGCATTGAGTTTAATAAAGGCTCGATTTAGTCAGCAAGCTAAAACAATATATATTGACCCTCCATACAATACTAGTGCATCGGAAATTGTATATAAAAACAATTACAAGCACTCTTCTTGGTTGTCGCTTATGTATGATAGGTTAATTATTGGTAGAGATTTTTTAAGAGAAGATGGCATTAAAACAGTAACAATTGATGATGTTGAAGTAAAAGAACTTCATTTTTTATTAGAGTCGATTTATTCAAGAGAAAATGTTGCAGGTCTAATAGCAATTAGAATTAATCCGTCAGGTAGGCCAACCACAGATGGTCTGGCATTGTCCCATGAATATGCGATAATGGTCAAGAACACAGAAAAGTCAAAAGTAATTAAGATAGACCGTTCTGATGAACAGAAGAAGAGGTTTAATTTAAGTGATAAAGATGGAATTTATGAGCAAAGAAACTTTCGTAGGGAGGGTTCTAACTCGAACAGAGAAGATGGAAAGAGACAATGGTATCCCATATACGTTAACGAAAAGGATTTAAAGTTACGTGTGCCTGAAATGGAATGGAATGATGATACAGAGCTATGGTCAATCTTAGAAAAAGAACAAGAAGGAGAAAAAGTTATTTATCCAATAAACGATGAAGGAGTTGAGAAAAATTGGCGATGGAGTTGGGAGAATGTTAAAAAGGACTATTCGCAGTTCTATGCAAAATACCAAGGAGATAAAATACAAGTTTACTACAAGTATAGACCTAATGAAGATGGTACGACACCTTTAACTTTTTGGGCTGATTCAAAATACTCAGCTACTGAACATGGCACGAAACCATTAAAAGATTTATTTCCTATAAACAACTTTTCTTATCCGAAATCAATTTATGCAGTTGAAGATACCTTGCTCATAAGCGGATTAAAGAAAAGAAATGGTTTAGTTCTTGACTATTTTTCGGGTTCAGGAACTACTGGGCATGCGGTTATAAATCTTAATAGGGTTGATAATGGCAATCGCAAGTTCATTCTTGTAGAAATGGGTGAATATTTTGATACTGTCACAAAACCCCGCATTCAAAAAGTAATCTACAGCAAAGACTGGAAAGATGGCAAGCCTGTAAGCCGAGAAGGCATCAGTCATTGCTTTAAATACATGCGTTTGGAGAGTTATGAAGATACACTCAACAACTTAGCTTTAAAGCAAACCGAAACCCAACAAAAGGCTTTGGATATGAACCCTACATTTAAAGAGGGTTATATGCTCAATTACATGTTGGATGTAGAAGCCAAAGATAGTTTGCTTAATTTGGAGTGGTTTGTAAATCCGTTTAACTGTTACCAGAACATCACCAAAAACAACGAACTACAGCCCACCAAGGTAGATTTGGTGGAAACCTTTAATTACTTGATTGGGTTGGTAGTTGAAAATTATGCCAAACCCAAAGAAGGCTATGTAGTGGTAACAGGTAAAAATTTAGCCGGAGAAAAAATACTGGTAGTATGGAGAGATTGCACCCAACACAACAGTACAGCCCTCAACCAATTCCTAGAAAAGAGTAAATACAACCCACTCGATGCCGAGTTTGACCGCATCTACGTAAATGGCGACAATAACGTAGAAAACCTAAAAACCGGAGATGAACGCTGGAAAGTGGTGTTGATTGAGGAAGAATTTGGGAAGAGAATGTTTGAAATGAATTAAAAAATAGAAGTATATGCATATACATAAATTTCAAATCAAGAATTTCAAGTCCATTAAGGACATTACCTTGTATTTTAACAAGGACTTGAATATATTAACTGGAGTAAATAACTCAGGAAAGACAACGGTTCTAGAGGCTTTATCACTTTGGCAAGAGTGTTTTACTAAACTTATTTCTGAGGCCAAAAGAGGAGAAAAAGGCTACAAAAGAGGAGATTATGTATTAGGCCCTTCTTATAATAAGTACTTCCCGTTCAATGAGATCAATTCGGTGAGAAGTCCCAATTTTGAAGATATATTTCACCAAAGAGTAAAAAAGAACGAAGTCTTGTTAGCATTAACGCTAATAGATGAAGAAGACCTAGAACTTTGCATCCCATTCACCATATCAAGTTCTGGTAGTAACTATGTTATTTCTTTACAAAATTATAGCACCTATGAACACAGAGCGTTCAATGATTATTTTGCTAATTTACCAAGTCCAATATCATTAATTTATAGTACGCCTGTCGCACAAATAAATCTTGAAGAAGCTTTTGTGACCGATCCAATCATTAAGGAGCAGCTATTAGTACGAAAATCAGAAACTGTCTTAAGAAACAGGCTTTATAGAATTATTAGTGGACTCGATGCCGCTCTTAACGAGGCTTTTCTAAATGATTTGAATTATGTGCTTTACAATTCAGAGAAAAAAATCGAATTTAAATCCGAAACTAGTATCCAAAAAGATGCTAAAGCAATTATTCTTTTCAGAGTTGGTACTAAAGATGTATTTAAAGACTTATCCTTACTAGGAAGTGGTACCTTACAAATAATCGGTATTCTTCTGAATATTCATTTGAAATCTGAAAATAAGACGGATTTAAATATTGTTTTACTTGATGAGCCGGATAGTCATATCCACAGAGATATTCAACGAAGATTAGTCGAAGTATTCAATAAATACGGTAGTGGAGTGCAAACATTTTTATCTACACACAACGAATCACTAATTAGAAGTGCTGCTCCTCATCAAGTTTTCCATTTAGAAGGAAAACCTACTGGAGAAATAAGAAGTATTCATTTTAATATTGACCCAGGTCATTTAGGGTTGCACTTCAAAGGTATAATGCCAAGTAACTTATCTCCTGTAATTCGTTCTATTGGCAACACTACTGGTTTGGATTTCATAAATGCTTTAGAGGCCGATAGGCTTCTTTTTGTAGAGGGAGAAGATGATGCAAAAGTGTTTAGAATATTGCTTAACCAACAATTGAACAACAGAAAAAAATACATGTTTTGGGTTTTAGGAGGTATAAGCGAAGTATTTGAAAATATACTTTCCTATAAAGCTGTTTTTTCAGGTCTTAAAAATGGAACAAGCCTTTGGGACAAATCTGTTTTAGTTTTTGACAAAGATGAATTATCAAACGAGCACAAAGACTTATTTACTCAAAAATTCAAAGAAAAATTAGGAATTGATACTTATTGTGCAAGCTCTTATACTTTTGAGTCAACATTGTTTTCTGATTTAAGAAAAACAGCGAAACTATTATCAAAACTGATAGAAAAAGCAACAGCAACAATTGTTAGCGAGCAAGTTATTTTTGATGATTTAGAATCGAATTACTTGAATTATGATGTCAAATTAACATCAAAGTTCAATGAAGAATTTTTTAAAAATGCTTATTATAGGTTTAGGAAAAGTAAAGCTGAAAAAGCAAATGAAATTTTTGGAGAGCAAATAATCAGGATGGATGATTATGCTTATACACATTATCTACCCAATTATTTTAATGATGCAATTAGCAAGCAAGAGTACTTTAAGGTGATGGATAAGGTCGATGTAGAGTTTGTTATCAAACAAACAGTTGATAAACATGGGATAAACTTCTCTATTGAAAGTGATTTTATCGAATTAATCAAGTTGGTTGATAAATCTACATGGATTTCAGAATGGGATTTTCTAAATAGAATTTAATGGCAAAACTCAGTTCATCACTCGTACTCAATAAATACATTCTCAATCTGTTTGGGGTAACAGATTTGGAGATATTGTCGTCTGATTTAAAGGATTCGGCACTGGAAGGTTATGATGAAAACAATGTCTCTCATTTTCATCATGCTTTAGTAGCAAGGTTCTACAGCAATGCAAATCTTCCCAAGGAATTATTACTTCAATATGATCAAAATATTTTCTCACATACACAAACCATTTCAGCGAAAAGAACAGAACCCATCAAATGGAAATATTTTCAGTATTTGGCATTGCTTTTTACTGAAATCTATATAGATAAATACTTCACTGATAAAACAGCCCTAAAAAGTGAATTAAACACTTTCTTAGACTTCAATCACGGTAAGCATGGTAATGATTTTAAAGTCATCACTGAATTCAAATTAGAAACCATTGTCAACGATTTAAACAAACTGGCTTATTGGAACGCTACCGGTTCAGGTAAAACCTTGTTGATGCATGTAAATATTTTACAGTATAGGTATTACCTAAGCCAACATAACCTTGAAAAATCGCTGAACAGAATTATTGTGCTGACTCCTAATGAAGGACTTTCCAAACAGCATTTAAAGGAGTTTGGTCAGTCAGGCATGGAAGCGGAATTGTTTGATAAATCAGGCGGCTCTTTATTTTCAGGTCAAAAAATTGAAATCATTGACATTCACAAACTCGAAGAAACAAGCGGCAATAAAACCGTTGCAGTGGAAGCGTTTGAAGGCAATAATTTAGTTTTAGTGGATGAAGGTCACAGAGGTGCGGGTGGTACAGAATGGAAAGACAAACGCAATCGTTTGTGTGAAACAGGTTTTTCATTTGAGTATTCAGCAACATTTGGACAGGCTGTGCATGCTTTATCGGGAGCAAAACAAAAAACATTGATTGATGAATACGGAAAGGCAACATTATTTGACTATTCCTATCGTTATTTCTACAACGATGGTTATGGAAAAGATTATCAGATTTTAAACCTAAATGAACAATGGCATGAACCGGGAAAAGAAGAACGTGTTGTTCTTTATTTGACTGCCAGTTTACTCTCGTTCTATGAACAGTTATTGGTTTTCAAAGAGCATAGCAAAGCCGTAGAGCCATTTTTGATCGATAAACCATTAGCGATTTTTGTAGGTGGTAAAGTAACTAAAAGCATCAGTAAAGAAACGGCTTCTGATGTAGTGGAAGTATTAAAGTTCATTGAGGCATTTGCAAAGAATGACACACAATCTATTGAGCGAATAAAACTATTGTTAGAAGCCAAAGATGGTTTGAACAATGAATTAGGGCATTCCATTTTTAGAAATGCTTTTAAAGAAATTCGTAAATCAGGCAAATCAGCACAGTCGGTTTTTCAAGATGTTCTGAGAGAAGTTTTCAATTCTGATGTTGCTGGAGCTTCATTGCATATTGATAACCTTAAAGGGCAAGATGGTGAAATTGGTTTACGCATTGGAAACGGTGAGTATTTTGGTGTAATCAATGTTGGTGACGACAAAGGTTTATTGAAAATATGCGAAGCTCACAAAATGAACATTGGGGAAAGAGATTTTTCAAGTTCATTATTTCACGACATCAACAGTAAAACCAGTAAAGTAAATATCCTTATAGGTTCAAAAAAATTCAGTGAAGGTTGGAGCAGTTGGCGAGTAAGTACAATGGGTTTATTGAATATCGGTCGTGGTGAGGGTTCTGAAATTATTCAGTTATTTGGTAGAGGTGTTCGTTTGAAAGGTTATAAGTTTTCATTGAAACGCAGCACTGCTTTAGATGCCAGTTTAAAGCCCGATTACATTCCTGAAGTATTGCCAATTCTTGAAACACTTAATATTTTCGGTTTAAGAGCTGATTATATGCAGCAATTCAAAGATTATCTTGAAGAAGAAGGATTGCCAACGGATTCTGATTTTGAAAAAATTACCGTTGACATTCTGCCAACAATTTCTGATTTGTCGGAAAAGAAACTTAAATACATCAAAGTTAAAGATGGCTCCAATTTTAAACGGGATGTTTTTGTGGATGCTGTAATTACAGAAAAAGTTCCGCCAGTATTAGTGGATTGGTATCCGAAAGTTCAGGTATTAAAAAGTTCTAAAACCACCAATGTTTCAACGGTAGTAACGGTTGAAGAAGGTAAACTTGAAAATATTCATATTGCCTTCTTAGACTGGAATAAAATCTATTTTGAAATACAGAAGTTCAAAAATGAACGCAGTTGGTATAATGTAAACCTTTCAATTGAAGCATTAAAGGATATTCTGCAAAGTCCGGAATGGTATACCTTGCTAATTCCGTCTAGCGAGCTTGAATTAACTGATTATAGCAAAGTAAAACTTTGGCATGAACTGGCTCTTACGCTTTTAAAATCATTTGTAGAGAGACTTTACAACTATCAAAAAAACAAGTTTTACAGCGACAAAATAGAAGTTGCTTTTATTGATAGCACACATCCAAACTTTGAAGCTGAATACAACTTTCTCGTTAAAAAGACAGAGGACAGGCTAATCGGAAAGATTAAAGAATTAAAGGAAGTAGTTCGCAAAAAAGAATTTCAGGAAAACTTTAAAATCGACAGTGACTTTGAGGCTTTGTATGCCAATCTTCATCTTTATCAGCCATTAATTTATATTGACAAAGGCAGATATGAAGAAGTAATAAAAATACAACCGATTCCTTTGAATAAAGGCGAAAGAGATTTAGTTGAAGACCTAAAACAATATTTTGACACAAATACGGAGTTCTTCAAAGACAAACAACTGTACTTGCTGAGAAACATGAGTAAAAAAGGGATTGGCTTTTTTGAAGCAAACAACTTTTTCCCTGACTTTATCCTTTGGCTTGTCATAGGCAACAAGCAATACGTTTCATTTATTGACCCCAAAGGGCTTAGACAAATTCAAGGTTTGACAGACCCTAAAATTCAGTTACATAAAACCATCAAGACAAGTATTCAGCAAAAATTGAACGACCCGGACATTGAACTAAATTCATTCATTATTTCTAACACACCTTACAGCCAATTGAAACATTGGAAAGGACAAGAAAGTATTGAGGACTTTAATTCAAATCATGTATTTTTTCAAAGGGAGCAAAGAGATTTTTTTGACCTACTTTTTAGATCGATTTTAAAATAGTTAAAGATTGTTTGAATTGCGAATTAATCTGGGGTTCATGGCAATTGAGCTACATTTTTCTCGATTTTTTATGCACACACGTTAACACGATTTTTCTGCAACAGCGATTGGAAAAGCAAGCGTGCGCGAAAAAAAACGTACAACAGCACGCGGATTGTAGCGACCAGCGGAAGCTAGAAACCTGAGTTCGATTAAAAATCTTTGTCAGATCGCTTGGAATCAACAAATTGTGAAATCAGATGACAAGAGAATGGAACAACTTCCGCGCTAAAAAGATAAACGGCTGCCTACTTCGTTAGATTTTTTTGCGATACTACAGTATCCCAAAACAAATCTGCCTTGTAATCAACCATTTATCTGTTTTCTGACCGCAATTTTTAAATCGAACTCAGGTTATAAGACGTGTAGCTGTTGTTGTTGTTTTTAGCGCACCTTGACTTGGAAAGCGCGGTGACCGGCACAAGCATTTCCAGCGAACGTTTGCCGGGCAGTTGCCCAAATAAGCGACCTAAAATCGTAAAAATAGCTTGGAAACGCTTACATAAATGTAATATCTTCGCTAACAACATGGTTACACCGATAGGAATTATGCGACTTCGATATTTTGTGCTTTTTATTTTTTGCAGCCTTGTTGCAGCCGCGCAGGAGCTTCCGACGACGGTTGCCGACACGACCTTTTACTCGAAAGTTGATTCGCTGTATCGCGAAGACCAATTTTACCTGCGTATTACTTACAATTTGGTGAGACAAACGCCCGACGGATATTCGCAAAACGGTGTTTCGCCCGGTTTTGGCGGTGGTTTTCTGCGCGATTTTCCGCTGAACAAAAAGCGAACGTTTGCTGTAGCCGCCGGTATGGGCATTTCGTACAACAAATACCACCACGATTTGCAGGTGAGTGAGTTTGACGGTATACGAAACTACGTGATTTTACAAGACGTGAATTACGACCGCAATAAATTAGAACAAGTTTTATTGGAGTTTCCGCTCGAAATTCGATTTCGGAATTCAACACCGGAGTCGCATAAATTTTGGCGATTCTACGCCGGTGTGAAAGCCTCGTATTTGGTTTTTTCGAAAACAAAATTTGTTGGAAATGAAACGGTTACGGTAATCAATAATCCGGATTTTCGAAAGTGGCAATTTGGTCCGTACCTCTCGGCGGGCTACAATACGTGGAATTTTTACGCGTATTACGGCGCACAACCTTTATTCCGTAACGCAAGTATAGATGGGAAGCGCATTGATTTAACGACCTTAAATTTAGGTTTGATGTTTTATATTTTGTAGAAACACTTCGCTAGATCCTTTAAAACCAGAACAATAACAGCAATTGGGGTGCCGTTCCGACGATTAAACCCGCGAGTAATTCGCTTGGCGTGTGTGCTTTCATGAGGAGTCGCGATGTGGCTACAGCACCGATCGAAAAGACGAGTAGTACAATTATCGGCAACAAGTTTACCTGAAAAAAAAGCGAGGTTACCACAGCGAAAGTTGCCAGACCGCTTGTAGCAGTGAGGTGCAACGAAACTTTTAACTCTAGAAAAGTGGCCATTAGCGCCAACAGCGTACTGATTAAAGTTCCTAAGAAAAAGTAGTACAGCGGTAAGCCAAACTCGACCGAAACCGTGTTTTTCAATAAGATAAATACCAATAAACCATGAATGGCAAGAGGCATTTTACGCTGGTTGACATTTGCCAACATAATTGACTCTACTTTTTTGTAAGATCGCAGTAAGAAATAAACGGTTAGCGGAATAAGTACCGTAACTAATATTATTTGGATGTAAAACAAGTATTTTGCCTCGGCAGGATAATTGATGCCAATAAAAAAATCGTAGAAAGTAACGGCAAATAGCGGCGTAAACAGCGGATGGAACACGTATGAAAATCCGATTAGGATGTTGCGAAGTGCTTTTTTTAGCTGCTGATTCATTACATTTTCTTACGCATACGCGCCACGGGAATGTCGAGTTGTTCGCGGTATTTTGCAATGGTTCGGCGCGCAATGGGATAGCCGCGTTCTTTGAGAATTTCGGCTAATTGATCGTCGGGCAGCGGTTTGTGCTTGTCTTCTTCGCTGATTACGTCTTGCAAAATCTTTTTGATTTCTATGGTAGAAACGTCTTCGCCTTGATCGTTTTTCATGGCTTCGGAGAAAAACTCTTTGATGAGTTTCGTTCCGTAGGGCGTTTCCACATATTTACTGTTAGCCACGCGCGAAACGGTTGAGATATCAAGACCGACTAAATCGGCGATATCTTTCAAAATCATCGGTTTCAGTTTGGTTTCATCGCCATCTAAGAAGTATTCTTCTTGATAATGCATGATGGCGTTCATGGTTACAAACAGCGTTTCTTGGCGTTGCTTGATGGCATCGATAAACCATTTTGCTGCATCGAGTTTTTGTTTGATGAACTGCACGGCTTCTTTTTGTTGCGACGATTTATCGCGAGAAACCTTGTATGTCTGCATCATTTCTTGGTAATCGCGCGATACGTGCAAGCTAGGTGCATTACGTCCGTTAAGCGTGAGTTCGAGTTCGCCGTTGTTGATGCGAATCGCAAAATCGGGTACAACGGTTTCGGTGAGTCGGCTGCTGCCTGCGAACGAGCCGCCTGGTTTCGGATTGAGTTTCTCGATTTCGTGAATCGCTTTTTTCAACTGCTCGTTGCTGACACCGTATTTCTGGGCGAGTTTGTCGTAGTGCTTTTTCGTAAAGGCATCGAATTGGTTCTCGATGATATCGATGGCTAAATCAACGTATTCCGAAGGTGTTTTGTGTTTTAATTGAAGCAGCAAGCACTCTTGCAGATCGCGCGCACCTACGCCCGAAGGTTCGAGCTCGTGGATTACGTGCAGCATGCGTTCCACAGTTTTTTCGTCGGTATAAATGGCTTGGGTAAAAGCCAAATCGTCTACAATATCGGCGATGCTTCTGCGGATGTAGCCCATATCGTCGATCATTCCCACAAGAAACTCGGCTATGGCGCGCTCATTTTCGGAGAGAATGAAGGTATTGAGCTGATTGATAAGATCTTGATGAAAACTAACCGCTGCGGCGTACGGCGATTCGCGGTCGTCATCGTCGTCGCTGTAGTTATTGATTTGTGTTTTGTAATCGGGCGTTTCGTCGTTACTTAAATACTCATCGATGTTGATGTCGTCGGCATCGATGTGTTCGTTGTCGTCGTTATCGTATTCGTCGTAACTGTCGTTTTCGTAGGCGTCTTTTTCAAATTCGTCTTCAGTGCCGGATTCCAGTGCCGGATTCTCGTTCATTTCTTCCATGAGGCGTTGTTCGAACGCTTGGGTAGGAAGCTGAATCAATTTCATCAACTGAATTTGTTGAGGCGAAAGCTTCTGAGAGAGTTTGAGGTTTAGATGCTGTTTTAACATAACGATTATTGGTAGCCTAAATTTACGGATTTAGAAGCACGTGTGTCAAGCCGAAATTTATTTTTCCAACGATTAAAATTCTGCGTTTTGTGGTGTTCTTGGGAACGGAATTACGTCGCGAATATTGCTCATTCCGGTAACGAAAAGCACCAAACGTTCGAAACCAAGACCAAAACCGGAGTGAATTGCCGATCCGAAGCGGCGTGTATCGAGATACCACCACAATTCTTCTTGGTCGATTCCGAGTTTTTCCATCTTTTCGACCAGTACCTCGTAGCGTTCTTCTCGCTGCGAACCACCTACAATTTCCCCAATTCCTGGGAACAAAATATCCATAGCGCGAACGGTTTTTCCGTCTTCATTCAAACGCATGTAAAACGCTTTGATGTTTGCCGGATAATCGAATAAGATTACTGGAGATTTAAAGTGTTTTTCAACCAGGTAACGCTCGTGCTCCGACTGTAAATCGGCGCCCCATTCTTCGATCACGTAGGCAAACTTCTTGTTTTTATTGGGTTTACTGTTTTTGAGAATATCGATTGCTTCGGTGTACGAAACGCGCTTAAAGTTGTTTTCTAAAACAAAGTTCAGCTTTTCGCGAAGTTTCATTTCCGAGCGTTCGGCTTGAGGTTTTGATTTCTCTTCGTCTAACAAACGCGACTCGAGGAAGGCGATATCGTCTTCACAGTGATCGAGCGTGTATTTAATGACGTAACGAATGAAATCTTCCGCCAAATCCATATTGTCGTGCAAATCATTAAACGCTACTTCGGGTTCAATCATCCAGAATTCGGCTAAGTGACGCGAGGTGTTTGAATTTTCGGCCCGAAATGTCGGTCCGAATGTATAGACTTGCCCTAATGCCATCGCGTAGGTTTCCGCTTCAAGCTGACCAGACACCGTTAAATTGGTATGTTTTCCGAAGAAATCTTCTTTGTAATTGATGGTTCCGTCTTCTTTTCTTGGAATTTGATCTAGGTTTAAAGACGTTACTTGAAACATTTCGCCCGCTCCTTCTGCATCGGCACCCGTAATCACAGGAGTATGTACATACACAAAGCCTTTTTCTCTAAAATATTGGTGAATGGCAAAAGCTAGTGCCGAACGTACGCGCATGATGGCTCCAAAAGCGTTGGTACGCACGCGAAGATGCGCGTTTTCACGCAGGAATTCGAGACTGTGTTTTTTCGGTTGCATCGGAAACTTCTCCGCATCCGAATCGCCCAAAATTTCCAAACGCGTTACTTGAACTTCAAATTTTTGTCCGGCGCCCTGACTTTCCACCAAAGTGCCGTGCAATTGCAAAGCAGCACCGGTTGTGATTCGCTTTAAAGTTGTTTCATCGGTATTTTCAAAGTCGACAACACATTGAATGTTGTTAATTGTCGATCCGTCGTTCAATGCAATAAACTGGTTGTTACGAAAAGTTCGTACCCATCCGCGAACGCCAACCTCTGTATTTACAAGGGTTCCGGCCAATAAATCTTTTACCTTAGAATATTTCATAATCGGGCAATCTGTTAATTTGCAATAGCGCGCAAATATAGTTTAAAAAGTATTTTTTTATGCTAAGACGATAAATCGCGATGTCCGGGCATTTGATCGATTTCATCGTCGGTGCGTTCGGCAATCGGAACAATAGGTTCTTTAAATTCTTGTTCGTTTGCCAAGGTTTTATTGAGTGTTAATACCAGCGATGGAAGTAGCATTAAGTTCGATAACATGCCGAAACAAAGTGTTATCGAAACGAGTCCGCCGAGAGCAATCGTTCCGCCGAAGCTCGACAACATAAACACCGAAAATCCAAAAAAGAGCACAATCGAAGTATAGAACATACTTAAACCGGCGTCGTTAAATGTGGCATAAACCGATTTTCGAATTTTCCAGTTGTTGCGTTTCAGTTCTTCACGGTATTGCGCCAGAAATCGAATGGTATCATCAACCGATAATCCGAAGGCAATTCCAAAAACTAAAATGGTAGATGGTTTTAATGGTATATCCAAAAAGCCCATTAACCCAGCTGTCAATAAAAGTGGAAGCATGTTTGGAATGAGCGATACTAAAATCATTTTCGGCGAACGGAACATAAATCCAACTAACAAACAGGTCAGGAAAAAGGCAAACAGCAACGACGACATTAAATTATCGAGCAAATAGCCCGTTCCTTTCTGGAAGACAAAAGCTTTTCCGGTTATTGTTACGGTGTAGCGATCTTTCGGGAAAATTTTATCGATTTCTTTGCGGAGTTCGGCTTCGATGAGTGGAATTTTATCGCCGTTTTCGTCGCGCATAAATGTGGTTACACGAGCATAGCGCCCGGTTGAATCGACATAACTTTTCAATAAATCGGTTTTCTGGCTTCCGGAAGAATTCTTAATGTAGGTAAGAATAAACGCTTGTTCTTGAGAGGTAGGAAGTGCGTAGAATTGCGGATTTCCGTTGTAATACGCTTGCTTGGCGTATTTTATCACACCAACCACCGAGAGTGGTTTCGACAAGCCCGGCACTTCATCGATCGCTTGTTCGAGCTCGTCGATACGACGCAAAGTAGCCGATTTCATCACACCTTTTTTGCGCTTGGTGTCGATCATTATTTCCAGTGGCATAACGCCGTCGAACTCTTTTTCAAAGAACTGAATATCGCGGAAGAAGTCGGTATTTCGAGGCATGTCTTCGATGATACTGCCGCTGATACGCATTTTGTATATTCCAATGATGCTCAACACGAGTAAGGCTACCGCCGCGCTGTACACGGAAAAACGATTGTATTTTACGGTGCGCAGTATCCAATCCATAAAAGTTTTCACGGCACTGGAATCGAGGTGTTCGAGATGGCGATCTTTCGGCGGTGGAATGTAACTGTGTGCAATCGGAATCACAATCAAACACAAGACAAACAAGCCCATGATGTTTATTGCAGTTACGATTCCAAATTCCAACAATAATTGATTGTTCGAAGTAACGAAAGTGGCAAAACCAATAGCGGTGGTCAGATTGGTCATGAGCGTTGCCATACCCACTTTTGTGGTAACGCGTTGCAGTGCCTTAACTTTATTTCGGTGTACTTTAAATTCTTGATGGTACTTGTTGGTAAGGAAAATACAGTTCGGAATGCCAATAACAATTACCAAAGCGGGAACCAGCGCGGTGAGTACTGTAATTTCGTAGTTTAGAAGACCGAGTATGCCGAACGACCACATTACGCCAATAATCACAATGATGGCCGAGATAAGTGTAGCTCTGAAACTTCGAAAAAAATAGAAAAACAGTAAAGAAGTAACGAGCAATGCAGCACCGATAAAAATGCTGATTTCCGATAAAATTTTCTCGGCATTTAAGGTTCGGATGTAGGGCATACCGCTTACGCGAAGATCCACTTTCGTTGCTTTCTCGAAATTTTCCACCAGCGGAACAAAGCGTTTTAGTATGTATTGTTTACGTTCGGGCGTGTTTACCAAATCTTTTCGCATGTAAATGGCGGCGCGCACCGTTCCGCTTGCTCGATTGAGCAACAAACCTTGGTAAAACGGAAGTTTTGTAAACAGAACTTTTTGAAGCGAATCGAGATATCTTTGATTTTTCACTTTAGCCGCGTCGACAAACGATCGGAGTTCGAAACCTTGAATCGAGTCGTTTCGCGTGAGAACTTTCAGGTTGTTTGGGGCTAGAACCAGGCTAATTTCTTTGTCGCTTTCTAAACTGCTAATCAATTTTTGCCACTTCTCAAAGGCCTGTGGT
Source organism: Flavobacterium sp. (assembly GCF_049240005.1). Taxonomy (GTDB): domain Bacteria; phylum Bacteroidota; class Bacteroidia; order Flavobacteriales; family Flavobacteriaceae; genus Flavobacterium. Next base: position 95,636 of record NZ_JBMLTK010000087.1, read on the forward strand.
TTAAACAAATCTTGCTGTTTAATTCCGATAACAATAAGGTTTCCTTCTTCGCCAAAGCGGTTCAAAAAGGCGTTGTACTCAACATTTACAGGATTGTCGGCCGGAAGTAAGTTTGCTTCCGTGTGCGTAAACTTGATATATTTCCACTGCAAACAGAGAAAGGCAGTTAAAACGGCCAAAGCTATGAGCATGAGTGTTTTATTTCGCAAAACAACCCGCGCAATTAACTCCCAAAAGCCCAAACTAAACCACTTAACCATCCAAAAAAATTTCGGCAAAGGTAGCGTAAAACTAAGGGTTATGGAATAGGAAAATGCGCGTTTTTACGGCATTTCTTAATCCGTTTACAATTTAAATTTCACGTAAAATGTTTTGAAAAGAAAATGTATATATTTGAAAACATCGACATTTGAATTTTTAGGTCTTTTTGTGAATGAAGAATTTTAAAAACACAGCTTTTTACATATTGATAACCAGCGGATTTTCAGCGCTGATATACTTCATTCTCATTGAAGGCAAAAAAATGCAAGGCTATGTTCCCAAGCCGGCGTTGAAAAATATTCCGGACCAGTGGGGACATTTCGTCGAATCGATGATCGAAAGTGTACGCGAACCTCTAGCGATACTTTTGCTCCAAATCATAACCATTATTCTAACAGCTCGAATTTTCGGATGGATTTTCAGAAAAATCGGACAACCCAGCGTAATTGGCGAAATGATTGCCGGTATCGTACTCGGACCTTCGCTCGTTGGCATGTATTTTCCGGAATTTTTCGAAGCCCTTTTCCCAGTGGCGTCTCTAGCGAATTTGAAGTTTTTGAGTCAGATTGGATTAATACTCTTCATGTACGTTATCGGAATGGAACTCGACCTAAGCGCGTTGCGAAATAAAGCCAACGATGCCGTAGTCATCAGTCACGCGAGTATCATTTTTCCGTTTGCGCTCGGAACGGCCCTCGCCTACTTCATTTTCACTGATTTTGCTCCAAAAGGTATTGCCTTCTCCTCATTTGCCCTCTTTTTAGGAATTGCCATGAGTATCACCGCATTTCCGGTGTTAGCACGCATTGTTCAGGAACGAGGCATTCACAAAACAAAGCTCGGAACCATCGTAATTACGTGCGCGGCTGCCGACGATATAACCGCATGGTGCCTATTAGCCACCGTAATTGCCATTGTTAAAGCAGGCTCGTTAATTTCGTCATTGTACGTGATTGCTATGGCAGTAGCCTACGTTTTTCTGATGCTAAAATTGGTAAAGCCTTTCTTGGCGCGCGTTGGTGCATTGAAAAACTCACGCCAAAGTTTGAGCAAGCCGGTAGTAGCTATCTTCTTGTTAACGCTCATTATTTCAGCGTACGTAACCGAAATTATTGGAATCCACGCCTTATTTGGTGCGTTTATGGCCGGTGCAATTATGCCTGAAAATGCACGCTTTCGCGGAATTATCATTGAAAAAGTAGAAGACGTTTCTGTAATCTTACTTTTGCCACTCTTCTTTGTTTTCACGGGTTTACGTACACAAATTGGTTTGATAGACGACGTGGAGTTATGGAAAATGACCGGTATAATCATCGTAGTAGCTGTTGCCGGAAAATTCTTAGGTTCGGCATTGGCAGCAAAGTTTGTGGGTCAGTCGTGGCGCGATTCGTTCACCATCGGTGCCCTGATGAACACGCGAGGTTTGATGGAACTCATTGTTTTGAACATCGGTTTAGATTTGGGCGTGCTTACCACCGAAGTATTTACAATGATGGTAATCATGGCGTTAGTAACCACATTTATGACGGGTCCGGCGCTGGATTTAATCAATTACATTTCGAAGAAAAAAGATTCGATTGTACCGGAAACGGTTACTTTGAGCGATAAATTCAAGATTTTATTGTCGTTTGGAAACGCCGAGCGCGGAAAGGCTTTGCTGCGATTGTCTCATGCGCTTACGCAGAAAGAACAGCAAACAAGTATCGTTACCGCGATGCACCTCACCTTGAGTAACGAATTACACACCTTCGAATTCGACGAACTGGAGAACAAAAACTTCAATCCGATTCTAACGGAAGCTAAAAATTTAAACCAGCCGATATTAACGATTTTTAAAGCGTCGAACGACATTGATACCGACATTGTCGAGATTTCGAACCAAGGCGATTACGATTTGCTGCTCATTGGCTTGGGACAGTCGATTTTTGACGGCACTTTATTGGGTAAGGTTTTGGGAATTACGACTTCGATCATTAATCCGGATCGTTTGTTGGATAAATTCACGGGAAAAGAAGGATTGTTTGCCAATTCGCCTTTCGACGAGCGCACGCGACTCATCTTATCCAAAGCAAAAATGCCGGTTGGAATTTTAGTGGAAAAGAACTTAGAACAAATCAACAAAGTTTTTCTGCCGATTTTCAGTGAAGACGATCGTTTTCTAATTGATTACGCTGCGCGATTGATTCGCAACGGCGTTTCTTCGGTTACGCTAATCGATCCAAACAACGTGGTCAAAAACAATGCGCAATTTTACGGAGCGCTCGACTTAATTGAACGCGATTTCCCGGGCAGTACCGATATGTTGGAAGATCGGATTCTAAAGAAAGAATTTTTGGCGCAGCAAGACATTATGCTGGTATCGTTCGAAAGTTGGCGAAAGCTTGTTAGTTCGCAAAGTGTTTGGTTGAGCAACAGTCCATCAACGCTGATTATGCGGGCGTAACTGTTGAAATAAAAATCGTACTTCAAACTAAAACCCTAAATTCAACATAAAACTCAGCTTTATTGCGATGTTATCCTCTAATCGCGGAAGTTGATTGGGTCCATAACGATAAAATGCGGTGAGGCCGAAGCCGCTGTAAATTTTATTCAACTCTACACCCGATTCTAAAAACCCTTTGTCGAGCGTTTTAAACGGAATGCCAACATGACGTTCTCGATTGCGCATCGTTCCTACAGCACCGCGCGTAACCAAGACAATTAAAGGTTTTATTTTTCCACTAATTTGCAGCGGTTTAAAGCCGTGTTTTACGTGTAATGCAGCAAACGAACTAGAGAAAAACTCATTGAAAAACATGGTTTCAAAGCTGTTTTTACCCGCGATAGTGATGCGCTGCAGTAATCTGTCTTTCGTTAAATTGTTTGGGGCTGTGTTGTACAAATGCGTTAAAGGCACTGCGCCAGATGCCATTCCGGCTTCGAGTAAAATAGAAAATCGCTCACCGCCAATAAACTTCTTCTGATAATCTACCCGAGCGTCGAGCTTCTGAAAATCAAAATTACTTCCAAAAATATCTTTAACACTTTTAGTTAGCTGGAACGTGAAACGCGGATACCTCTTATAAATTTCTACACGACCGGTGGGAGTTTGCATAAAATCAGAAAACGGATTCCATTGTACTGAAGCTTGGAACGTGGAAAGAGTAAAATTGTCAAATAATTGCCCGTTGTAATTAAACAGGTAATTAAAAAGCGGTGTAACTTCCATGTGTTGGAACTGCCAAATACTCTCGGTTTTGGGAATGATTTTCGTTTCTGCGTAAGCGCGAACCGACCTATAATTGTAAAAAGTAGAAATGTTAATTGGGCGCGGATCGTATAACTTGAAAACACGTTTATCGATCGTATAACTCGTACTCGCAATCTCTCGAATATCGTCTGAAAAACCAGCGCCAATCCAAGAGCTCGAAAACTTACCAATACGAACTGCAGTTCCTAAACTGTATTTCGCTTTTCGATCTTTCGTTCCAAAGGCATAGTAACCGTCAAATTTAATGTACTGTGAAAGTCGCTCGTTTGTTATACCACCAACGCCCAACCGAAAACCTTCAAAATTGTTGTAGCTCAGCAACTGACGCAAATCCATATCAAAAAACGAAAACGGCACGTATCCATTTAAAATCTTTCTACCAATGCGCAGCTTGCTTTCTATACCTTCGGCACGCACCAAACTGTCGAGTTTTCGATACGTTTCCGGACTTTTTTCGTCGGGATATCGTTGCATATACTCATTCCAATAACTTACCGGTCGGCGAACTGCTGCGTCGTTAATTTGAAGCGCAATTGCCGCCTTCTTTATAGTAACTTCAGTATTGAGCTTCGGATTTTCATAATGCGTTTGAGAAAGCAAATACGTTATATCGGTGAGCTGCTGTTTGCGCGTTCGATAAATCGGACTGTCTTCTGGATCAAACTGAAACGTCTCTCCGAGTACACTAATGTCTTTGTTGCTCTTTCCTTTAACAACTTTAAACTCCTTTTTGGATATGATGTATAAAGAACTCTCCGCATCATAGCTAAACTCGTAACGGGCCGTTACATCAAGAACGCCCTGAACTCTAAAGACCGCTGCCGCAATTGCAAAATTCTCTAAGTCACAATACAAAATCCCGCTTAATCCCTTTTTTCGCGACTTCTTATTTTCAAAATGCAAAACAGCGAGATTTCTTTTCGACAATTGAACGGTGTCTAAAACAGTAACTTGAAACAAATGCTGTTCGCTGGCATTTAGTGGCGAGGCGTATCTGGTTTGGAGTACTTCAAAATAATTTTCGTACACGGAAAACGATTGCAATCGGAAAGCGACCAATTCGTAAATGGGTGTTTGCAAACCCGACATACGCGCGGCTGTTATTGTTTCTTTAAAATTGCCTTTGCTCAATTGAAATTTCGAAACTTTTTCTGCTTCAAACAAATGTTGCTTTTGCACTAAAGCTTTAAATTTCACACTGCTACTGTCGATTTCCATACGCTTCTTACCCAGCCATTTGCGCTTGTAAACCGTGTCTAGTTTCGCATCAACGTCGGCAGCATTAGCAGTTACAACAACTTTGTTATACGCTTCGATTTCAAAGGTTTGCAGCTTTTTCAACGGATCGTTATTGCGTTTGTTTGCAATAATTTTTTGTAGCAATTCTGTTGCATTGCGGTTTGTCTCCGCTTGTTTCGGTTTGCTGTGCAATTTTATTTGTTTGGGAAACACGTCTGCAAAGCGATATTCTTGCGACTCGTAATCCAAGGCACTAATTTTAATTAGAGCAGGCAGCTGTTGTACCTCAATTTCGAAATATCCGTTAATGTCGGTTGCCGTTACCCGACTGCCGGCTACTATCGAAACTCCGCTCACTGCGCGTGCCGTGTTCGAATCGATTACTAGTCCACGCAACTGCTGCTGGCCTTGCGCTGTACACAACAGCAGCATAAAGAAAAGCGTGACACCTAGTTTTTGCATAAGCGGTAAAAAAATGTCCGCACTAAGGCGGACATTAGAGTAATTGATACGAATTAGACCTTCATGATTTCAGCTTCTTTAGCAGCTGTCAATTCGTCTATTTTTTTGATGTACGTATTAGTTAAAGTTTGCACTTCGTCTTCTGCCGACTTGCAAACATCTTCCGACATACCGTCTTTTTCTAGCTTTTTGATATCCGTATTGGCATCTTTGCGCACATTTCTCACGCTAATTTTCGCATCTTCAGCTTCTGCTTTAGCTTGTTTGGCTAAATCTCGGCGGCGTTCTTCGGTTAGCGGCGGAACACTGATAATTACCACATCGCCGTTATTCATTGGGTTGAAACCCAAATTGGCAATCATTATGGCTTTTTCGATGGTGTGTAACAAATTTTTCTCGAACGGTTGTACGGTAATTGTTCGTGCGTCTGGAATACTGATTTTAGCCACCTGATTTAAAGGTGTTTGCGATCCGTAATAATCTACAAAAACACTTCCGAGCATAGCCGGAGATGCTTTTCCTGCGCGAATGTTCAAAAATGATTTTTCCAAATGGGCAATTGCCGCATTCATGGATTCTTCAGCGCTGTCTAAAATAAAATCGATTTCTTCGTTCATAACAGTTTCTTGTATTTAAACGGTAACAACAGTACCTATGGTATCTCCTTTACAAATTTTTAGCAAATTTCCTTGTCCGTTCATATCAAAAACAACGATGGGAAGTTTGTTTTCTTGACTTAAGGTAAAGGCTGTCGTATCCATAACATTTAATCCTTTAGCCAAAACTTCTTCAAAACTCAAGGTATCAAATTTAGTTGCTGAGCTGTCTTTTTCTGGATCGGCGGTATAAATCCCATCCACACGTGTTCCTTTAAGAATAACATCGGCATCGATTTCTACGCCTCGTAGTACCGCCGCAGTGTCTGTGGTGAAATACGGATTTCCGGTTCCTGCACCGAAAATAACGATACGTCCTTTTTCGAGATGACGCACCGCACGGCGTTTGATATACGGTTCGGCTATCGCTTCAATTTTCAATGCGGTTTGCAAGCGTGTTAGCATACCTTTGTCTTCCAAAGCACCTTGCAGCGCCATTCCGTTAATTACGGTTGCAAGCATTCCCATATAATCGCCCTGAACACGATCCATTCCGTTAGAAGCGCCGGCAACACCTCTAAAAATGTTTCCACCACCAATAACAATGGCAATTTGTACTCCTTGATCGTGAATTTGCTTAATTTCATCAGCGTATTTTGCCAAAACTCCTGGATCAATTCCGTAAGCACGTGAACCCATGAGCGCTTCACCACTCAGTTTTAGCAAAATTCTTTTGTATTTCATAGCGTTTAAAATTGTTGTGCAAATATAGCGGAATTCCGTAATCGGCGAAGAAGCTTATCGCTCAAATGCAGGATGAATAAACTTCTGAAAATAGGCATCGCGCGCCGCTTGATAACCAATATCAAATATCTGACGCATTCGGTACGTTTTAGTCTCGAAAGTAGAATAAGCCGACAAATCGTCGGGCGTAATCACCCAATCGCAAATATTAAACTTTTGGTTGTTGGTATTCGCGCTAAGCAAATCGAATGCCCGCGCGGTTACGTGTTTAATAGTGCGTAAATCTTTGGCTTCGATGGCTTGTAACGGACTCACATACATGCCGATTAAGTAATCGCAACGACCTTGTAAAATATCTGCTGGGAAATGATTTAAAATCCCGCCATCGCTATACACTTTGCCGTTAATGACATGTGGAGAAATAATTCCCGGAAATGCCGCCGACGCCACCACGGCATCTTTAATTCGGGTTTTGGCCGAAAAAACCGTGAGCTTTCCGCGAATCATATCCGTTGCGGTAATGTGAATCGGAATTTTTAAATCGCCTATTGTAGCTTCTCCAAAAATGGCATCCAAATAACTGGCAAAAGCCTCAGAATCCATCAAACCCGCTTTTCGAAAAGTAAAATGACGCCAGTAAAAAAAATCAACCGACTGGAAAAAGCTGAGTATTTCCTCCGGAGTTTTTCCCCAAGCATACAGCGAAGCTACAATACTGCCCGCGCTGCTGCACGCAATTTCCGACGGAAACACTTCTACTTCTTCCAAAAACTTTAAAGCGCCGGCATGCGCCAAACCTTTGCTTCCGCCACCGGAAAACACATAACCTACTGCGCTTGAAAATTCAGCTAATGGTGTCATACGACTAAGAATTAAACGAAATTAGCCTAATTTTTGTAAGAGACTGCCGTTTCATTAAAAAAATCAACTTTTGCAAAATATTGATTTTTAGATTGTTGCAAAAAGTGTCTGAAAAAAATCAACTTTTTTTAATTGCTGATACAACCATTTCTGATCGAAAATCGTCTTTTAAAATATAAGCAAGATTAAACGTGAAGGTAATCAAATTACAGAACGAACTTGAGCAAGTCATTGAATTGGCACGCAACCGCAACCGACACGCGCAGCAGGAAATTTACAGCCGCTTCGCTCCGAAAATGTTGGGCGTTTGCCGCCAATACATCAAAGACGTTCACCAAGCCGAAGATGTAATGATTTGCGCCTTTCTTAAAGTATTCGAAAACCTGCCGCAATATTCAGGTGTCGGAAATTTTGAAGGCTGGATACGACGGATTACGATTAACGAAGCAATTTCTTACTTACGTGTTCAGAAAAAGGCTGTTTTTATAGACGATTTAAGTAGTGAAAGTTCATGGTCGGAAGAACAACAGCACGAGTTCACGGTGAATGAAATTCAGGAATTAATCGACGCCTTGCCCGACGGTTATCGAATGGTTTTCAACTTGTATGTAATCGAAGGATACAAACACCACGAGATTGCCAAGCTGCTCGACATCAGCGAAGGAACCTCAAAATCGCAATTGTCGCACGCACGACGTTTGCTACAAGAACAAATTATTAAAAGAAAGATGAGCAATCATGAAACCGCATAAACTAGAAGATCACATAAAAAAAGCGCTCGAGAATCGAGAAATCTCGCCTCGTCCCGAATCTTGGGATCGCTTAAACGCCATGCTTACTGCAAACGAAAGCAAGCCCGTTCGCAAAATTTTTCCGTACTGGAATATTGCTGCTGCAGTGGCTGTTTTTATCGGACTATTCAGCTTTTACCTGTTTCAATCGGAAGAAATAGTCGATGTAGCCTTGCCCGAAAAACAAGTTGTTTCTTCTGAAACAGCAAAACCAGCAGCTGGCGTTTCTGACGACACAGCAAGCAGCGACACCGTAAATCAAAACATACAGCAAAAACCGAGTTTCAATTCATCAATCAATCCAAAAATCAAATCAATCAATCAACAATCAAAGGCAGTGGCTGCTGTACCGCTGCAAACATCTACGCCAAATGCAAACGGCAGTGCAACCTTCGAAAATCAGTTGCAAAACGAACAAAATGCCATTGAGCAAGTAGCTCCAAGCGTTTCCGACGAAGCTCGAGTAGCCGCACTGTCTGAAAAAATCAAAAAGCGCACACGTTTTAAAACCAATCCCGATGCCTTGCTGCAAGCCGCTTCTCAAGAAACCGAACGACAGTACCAAAACCAGATGTTGGCCGCAGTTGCCAAACGATTCAACGAAGTAAAAGTCGTTGTCCAAAACCGAAACACACTAAAATAATCATCAATACACACTACCATGAAATCAATTACTTTGTACTTGGCCTTATTTCTCGCGTCTATACTTTGCAAAGTTTACGCACAAAGCGACTTTACCTCTAGACTGAATGACCTGTCGTTGAAAATGGAAAAAGCCATTACCGACGAAAAAGCGCAACTCGCTAATCAGCTTGAAGCTGTTAACAACCAACTGACATTCGGAACCATTACCGAAGCCGAAGCCGAAACCAAGAAAAAACAGCTTGCTACTGAAAGTGCAGCACGTTTAGACGAGAAACTCGCCGAAATCGATCAGGAGCGCAACAGCTTAATACAGAACAAAATCGATGGAAAAACAGAATTCGCTAAAAGCGATTCGACCAAAACAAAAAATTACAAGTTTCAATTAAGCAGCAAGAGCTTGAGAAATAAAAACGGCGAACTGCGCACCACCACTCAATTTGTATTTGCCATCGGACTCAACAATGTGGTTACCAATGGCTCTATTGCCAACTCCGATTTTCGCGTGTACAAATCACGTTTCTACGAATGGGGATTTACCTACAACACACGCTTGGATAAAAACTCGCAGCTGTTTCACCTAAAATACGGTTTGTCTTTGCAATACAACGACTTGCGACCAACGGATAACCGCTACTTTGTAGACAACGGAGAAACAACCGACCTAGTAGTTAACCCAGTACAACAGCAGGATGCGCGCTTTAGAAACGTAAACTTGGTGCTTCCGGTGCATTTTGAATTAGACTTCTCAGGAACTCAAGAAAAAGACGGGAAAAAGATTTTTAATTCGCACAACTCTTTCCGGCTTGGTTTAGGAGGTTATACCGGTTTGAACGTACGCTCTAAGCTGGTTCAAAAATTCGACACCGACGGCTACGAGTCAAAAGTGGTTACTAAAGGCGATTGGAATACCAATAACTTCATCTACGGACTCAGCGCGTACATTGGCTACGGCGAAATAAGTTTGTATGCCAAGTACGATTTAAATCCGTTGTTTCAGAACAATGCTGTCGATCAGCGCAACATTTCCATGGGAATTCGCTTCGATATGAATTAAAATTTTGGGTTAGTTAGTTTTGAAAAGGCACTTGTTTTTTAGCAAGTGCTTTTTTTATGGGCGGCTGTTCCGGCTGTTCGCTCCAAGCTTGCCACCGCAACACGGCAAAAGGTAAAACCGCAGTAGCTTCTGCTAGTCGCTCTGCGTTTTTTGCTTTTGCACGCGCCGCACTTGGCAAGGCTTTTTGCTGCCATCCGGGCCGCAGCAATCGTTTCCCGCATGTCGTTTTCCAAAAAAATAGTCGAAAAAAAGCCGCGAATTTTAACAACCGTAATATTGCAATATTACCAAGATTAAAAAATTGAAAAACAATTACATAAACGGCATTTATACACGTTTTCGAAACTAACTTTTCATAAATTAATATTTTTTGATTACGTTCCGCGCGGCCGTGATGGCAGTGAAAATATAAGCGTAACGGCGGCGTGTGATGGCGCTTTTTGAACAGCGACCAACGGAAGCTGAGCAAAAAGCAGCCGGAACCGCCCGACGTGCGATTTTATTGCAACGAACAGCGCGAAATGCCGCCCAAAAAATTAAAAAAGTGAATGGCTAGGCTAGGTGCGGCTTTAAACAAAGTGGAATGATTTCGTTGGCCTGCAGAGCATAGTTTGAAATCTCTGCGGCACTGAGAAAATCGGTTGCAGCAATTTCTCGAACTTCGAATCCGGCTTTGCGCAGTTTGTCGAAGTAATCGCGACCGTAAATTCGAACGTGGTCGTACTGACCAAAGATTTCGGCACGTTGCCGCGGATCGGTTATGCTATCGTCGGTAAACGTTACGTCTCGGTTCAAATCTTGTGGAATCTGGAAAATGCCCCAGCCGCCGGGTTTAAGCACGCGGAAAAGCTCCGACATGGCTTTTGTATCGTCGGGAATGTGCTCTAACACGTGATTACAAAAAATGATGTCGAAAGCATCGTTCTCAAACGGAAGCTTGCAAATATCGGCTTTAACATCGGCAAGCGGCGACAGCAAATCGGTGGTTAAATACGTCAAATTAGCTTGCTTTCTAAATCGTTTGTAGAAGGCTTGCTCCGGCGCAAAATGCAGCAACTTTTGCAGTTCTGTGTTGGTGAAGAAGTTCGTTTGTCTTTGCAGATACAGCCACAGCAAGCGGTGCCTTTCGAGCGATAAGGTACCGGGGGCCAACACATTATCACGCTGTTTCCCGTATCCGTAAGGCAAGAATTTCTTAAACTGCTTTCCGTCGATTGGGTCTGTAAAACCTGGTCCTTGCAACCACCACGCCAAAACGGGTCGTGCTACGTAGCTCAACCGAATTAAGAGCGGTCGCGGAACTGCGTTGAGCAAAAATTTGAAGAGTTTTTTCATGCTTCCAGAACCAGTGGCTGTGTACGGAACGGCGCTTCTTCGTCGGATTCGATACCTAGTGCTTTGTAGATATACGCAAATGTCGATAGCAACTCCGGTTTCCCATTTACCAAGGCAATGTTGTGTTCGAAATGCGCGCTTGGCTTTCCGTCGGCGGTAACTATTGTCCAACCGTCTTTGAGGTACTTTACGTTTCGACTGCGCATATTTATCATTGGTTCGATGGCTACAACCATGCCTTCCTGAAACATTTTTCCTTTGCCGCGTTTGCCGAAGTTTGGCATTTCTGGCTCTTCGTGCATTTTTCGTCCGAGGCCGTGTCCGACTAAATCGCGCACAACACCGTAACCAAACGATTCGGTGTAGTTTTGAATGGCTGCTCCCACATCGCCAACGCGGTTGCCTGCACGAAACGCTTCGATACCGATATACAGCGACTTTTTAGTTACTTCGAGTAGCTGTAAGGTTTCGGGAGCCACGTCGCCAATGGCAAATGTGTACGCGTGATCGCCGTAGAATTCGTTCATTAAAACGCCGCAATCTACCGAAACAATGTCGCCTTCTTGAATAGGTCTGTTCGTTGGCAAACCGTGTACTACTTGTTCGTTAACGCTGGTTAATAATGTCGAAGGACAGCCGTATAAACCTAAAAAACCAGGCAAAGCATGATGATCGCGTATAAAGGTTTCGGCCAATTTATCGAGTTGTAGCGTAGTAACGCCGGGTTTTATTTCAGCAGCTATCATGCCTAAGGTTTTGCTTACCAATAAGGCGCTTTTACGCATAAGCTCAATTTCCTCGGCTGTTTTCGAAATTATCATTTAAAAAAATTTTTGCAAAAGTACGCAATAACTAGGTTCAGCAAATAGGGTGGCAGGATTTCGGCCTATGGCTGCGACTGCACAAGCTGAAAGCGCTTTAAAGTTCTGAAACCAGCTGATTCAAACTTAACGCTTCAAGGTAAAATGCCCGCTAAATGTACCTCGGGTATTTTGTGTGGCATATTCTGCTTTAAACCAATAGTCGTCAGCAGGTAATGGAGCGCCGTTATAGGTGCCGTCCCAACCGGTTTGGTTTTCAGAAAGTTCGCGAATTAGTTTTCCGTGTCGATCAAAGATGAATATGTTATTGAATCGCAATCCGGTGCGACCTTGCAAGTTCCAAACGTCGTTAACGCCATCGCCATTTGGTGTAAAGAACTTCTGATAATCGACGACGGCAAGACTGGTAAAAACTTCGCCACAACCAAATTTATTGCGAACGGTTAGTATGTAAAGACCTTCGCGCACGTTTTCGAAAGTCGGGCTATCCTGCCAGCCGTAATTACCGAGCATGTATTCGTAATCGTTCGATTGCGGAGCTGCGAGCGCAGTAACCGTATTATCGATTTCAAAAGCAACTAAAACTTCTGGGGTTACGCTTACCGAGGTCGGAATAAGAGTTTCTCGCGCAGTAAAATTGAAAACAGAACTACACAAAGGCGGCGTGGTAATGTTGGTTGCTCGTACAGAGTATTCGCCAGCTTCGTCCGTTAAAAAAGTTGGGCCGTTTGCGCCTAAAATTAAATTTGCTGGATTGGCATCGAATCCGCGATACCATTGAAACAAGTGATCGGCAGCTGCCAAACCTGTATCGATAAAAGCCTCACGAGTAACAGTTCCTGTTTCGGTGACACAAATTTTGTACGGATAGCTGTTTAGTTGATTTTGCGGATACGCCTGTACAATTAACGGAAGTTCTAAAACGGTAAAACAAGGAATATTGTTTTCGGTATCCGAATTAACGGTGCTAGTTACACGAACGTATATAGTTTGTGTGTTTTGAATGGTATTTCGGAAAGCTTCGGGCGTGGCTATAAAATCTTCGTTTCCTGCAAGCGCATCATCTTGATTGATGTAATAACGAACAATCGCCTCGTTGTTTGGAGTTGAAGCTAAGACCGCTGAGAGGCGTTCGGTCAGATTAAAATCGGCATATCCGCTATCGTCGCAAATGTATAACGGCTCCGGATTTTGGGTTGCTCCGGGATTTAGATTTACATCTAATTCCAGTGTGGTTTGCGACGGACAATTGTTATTTGCGGTATCGTTTACGAGTACAATTACAGTTGTTGAACTAGTAACAAACGCGGTCGGATCGGTGATGGGAACGTTGGCGTTAAAATCGGCCTGACTCGCAAAATACGTGACAATTAAATTCGGATTACCGCCTGTTATTTGGTTATTCCGGATGGTCAAATCGAAGCTTGCCGTAGTACTTCCACAGACGCCAATCGGATCTGGCGCAACTAAAACAGGATGATTAAAATTGTCGATTTGAAACGGAATAATTGCCAAACACTGGTTTGTTTGCGTCCGAATTCCAGCAAAGACCGTTGTTGTGCCTATGGGTAAACTTAGGTTTGAATTTTTATTTAACGTGGGGCCATTTGCTTCTGCGGCAGCAAAAGAAGGATAATAATTGATAACTACATTTTGGGTTTGAAAGGCCAAAATCTCTGCATCTTTTGAAGAAAGAACGAAAACATCGTTGTTGCATTTCGTGACATTTGCGATGCTACCCTGTTGTGGCGGCGTATTTACCAGCAAGTTAAACGTTGCAATCCCTTGGCAATTGTTCCCGGTTTCGATACGAGCAAAAATTTGGTTTAACCCGACGGGGATTTGACTCGAGTTATCCAGCGGGTTCGCTTCCACCGAAGCATCGGAAGCCGAAGCATAAAAAGCAATGTCTACATTAAACGTTGGGAAATAGGTGTTTTTAATAAACTGCCGGCGTTGCTCAAAATCTGCCAGTCCGTAGTTTTGATTAATCTCCGGACAAATCGCAACCATCGCAGGATAGGTATCAATAGTTGTAGGATTAACCTGCAAACTAATCGTTCCCACATTGGACGGGCAAACTGGATTTTGCGTAGGAATACTTCCGATTACGTAGATTGTTTGATTGAAAGGTGTTGTATTTGTAAACGTTTCCGGCGTAGTTATTTCGTCGGTCAACGCCGCATCGCGAAAATATCTAAGCACAATTTGCGAATTTCCCTGATTTACGGCAGCAGCAGCTTCTGTAAGATTTGTAACAGCAATTCCATCTGTGGAAGGAACGATGTAGTCGCACTGCTCCAGTGGCGTGCTAACTGCCAAAACAGGAAGCAGATTTAACGTAACTGTGGTTTGTGCAGTTGATTGACAAATTGCATTCTCTGTTACGCGGACTTCATAAGTAGCTGTTGTTCCGGGAGGCTGAATACCGCTGTTTACGCTTAAATTTGGGTTTGTAGCTCCAGCAATAGCGGCTCCATCTTTGAACCATTGATAACTGACATTAGTTAGATTGGCTAAATTGGTTACGGCTGCGGTTAAGGTTGCTGTTGCCGATTCGCAGATAGTTTGTGTCGGAATCGGGTTGATAATTGGCGTATCGTATATCATTACCACATTTGAAATCACTTCCGGACAAGAATCGTTGCTCACTCTTGCAGTATATTGCCCAGGTGTTGTTGGTGTGAATGAATTTCCGTTTGCGCCAGCAATTTGTGTCGCACCATTGAACCATCGGATTGTTAGCGGAGCCGGATTTGGCGTTACATCTTGGAGTGTGATTATTGGCGCGTCGCTTAGACATGTAGCAGAGGAAGAAAGTTGTACTTGAGGAGCATCTCGAAAAGTCAAGGTAATTTCGTCCGAACTAATGGGTAAATTGTTTTGATTAATTGTTGGATCGGTGCTGTCATAAGCTGTTAAATCTATTCGATAAACTCCTGAGGAACTTGCAGTAATGGAACTTTCCGATGAAGGAGAAGCCAATGTTTCGGTGATAAGTACATCATCTTTGTACCAACGAAAGTTGAATCTTAAGTCCTGTGGTAAACCCTCAAAATCCGAGGTTTCAACTTTTGCATAGAGGTTTACCGTTTCTGGGTTGCAGTAATTTAAATCGGTTATTTCTTGATCATTAATATCGGCAATCTCTACTGAGGACAAGAAGCTACAATCGGAACTTCCCGAGCCGCCCGATTGAGCGATAGAAATTTGCCCAGGAACATTAGCAAAATTGTCAACCACTAAAATGTAATATTCACCAGAAATGGCATTTGGAAAGTTGACTGTTTCAATCGCTGAAGCAGAATAACTACAATCTACCTCATTTGCAGGCGTTAATTGTGGACAAAAGCCAGTAAGCGAACTGAATGGTCCCCAAAGCACAAAATCCACATCAGCAGCATTTCCATTGTTTGAAACTTGGGACACTTGCAAAACAATTGGTCCGGACTGATTAATTAAAATGAAGAACCAGGTTGGCCCTGCAAATTCTGTTGGAATACATGTTGTTTGAAAGGCCTCACCACTATTGTTTTGCGTTGAATTTGCAAAGGGAATCGAGGTGGCACACGATTGGTACAACTCAGGATCTGCTTGCAACTGCGCACAAGAGCCTGCTCCTTCTTGCGAAAAAGAAAGGCTACAAATAAAAAAGGCTAACAAACAACAAAAACTTCTCATACTTAAACTAAAGGATTACATGTCATGACCTCTGGTTGCGCGACATTCATCAATTTTAGAATGGTTGGAGCAATATCTCCTAAAATTCCATTACTTATGGTTTTAATATCTGGATCTATGGCAATTATTGGAACCGGATTTGTAGTATGTGCTGTATTTGGCGAACCGTCTGGGTTTATCATCGTTTCGCAATTGCCGTGATCTGCAATAAGTAGCGTAGTGTATCCATTTGCTAAGGCAGCGGTAACTACTTGTTCCACACATTTATCAACCGCTTCGCAAGCCTTAACAGCAGCTTCAAAAACGCCGGTATGCCCTACCATATCGCCGTTGGCAAAATTCAGACAGATAAAATCGGCCGATTTTGCTCGAATCTCCGGAACGAGCGCGTCGGCTAATTCAAATGCACTCATTTCTGGCTTTAAATCGTATGTAGCTACTTTTGGAGAATTCTTAAGAATACGTTTTTCTCCGACAAAAGGTTCTTCGCGACCGCCGGAAAAGAAAAAGGTAACGTGTGGATATTTCTCGGTTTCTGCAATTCTGATTTGTGTCTTTCCTGCATTTTGAAGCACTTCTCCCAACGTCATCGTAATATTATCTTTATCGTAAATCACATGAACATTCGAGTAGCTGTCGTCGTAATTCGTCATCGTCAAATAGTACAAATCCAGTTTGTGCATATTCTGTTCGTGGAAATCCTGCTGCGACAGTGCTTCGGTTAATTGGCGTCCGCGATCGGTTCTGAAATTGAAAAACACCACAACATCGCCAGATTCAATTGTTGCCACGGGTTTATGATCGTGGTTTATCAATACATGCGGCAATATAAACTCGTCGGTAACATCGGCTGCATACGAAGATTGAATGTCCGACAAAACATCTGTAGTCGGTTTCCCTATACCATTTACCAATAAATCGTAAGCCAACTTTACACGTTCCCAGCGTTTATCGCGATCCATTGCGTAGTACCGACCCACAACGCTTGCTAAACGACAATGTTTTCCTTGTAGGAACTCTTGCAATTGAGAAATGTAGGTTAGCCCTGATTTTGGATCGACATCACGACCATCGGTAAATGCGTGAATGTATGTGTTTTCAAGACCAAACGATTCGGCAGCTTCAACTAATCCGCGCAAATGCGACGTATGCGAGTGTACGCCACCATCGGAAACAAGACCAAGAAAGTGCACTTTTTTATTAGTTGCTTTCGCATAAGAAAAAGCTTCAAGCAATGGTTTTTCTTGCTTAATCGTGCCGTTTGCAACTGCTAAATTTATTTTTGCTAAATCCTGATAAATAACTCGACCCGCTCCTAAATTCATATGCCCCACTTCGCTGTTGCCCATTTGGCCTTCTGGCAAACCAACATGCAAGCCGTCGGTACGCAACTCTGCGCTTGGATATTGTTTATATAAGTTATCGATAAAAGGCGTTTGAGCGTTGTCGACTGCCGAAACTTTTGGGTCTGGCGACTTCCCCCATCCATCTAAAATCATCAAAATAACTCGCTTATTCATAGTTTATTCATTAAAGAACCGCAAAGTTAGCCGAATAATGCAACTAAAATGTTAAACGTTAAAAAAGTAAAGAAATGTTAGAACCAATTTTTGGCCGCGTTATAGTCGATATAATAGCGAAAACTAACTGAAAATATATTTGCCATATTTTCGGCAAATAAATTCTGGAAGCTGCGACCGTAATTTTGCGATAAATCGTTTCGGTAATCTTGGGCGCTGTTTCGAAACAAAACTGTTATTTGACTCGCAGGTGCAAACCACCAGGTGTACGATAAATCGAGGTTAAAGGCACCAAAATTATCGTCGATACCCTCAATAAAATCAGTTGCAGTTAGAAACCCGTCGTCGCGCAAGGTAAAATTTGCTTTGTTGCGCGAAGTTAACCAGTAGTGACGTGCAGTTAAATTAAAAGTCATTCGGTTGTTCAACGCATAACGACCTGTTAAATCTGTAGTTATAGTCTTGACGGTTCGGCGTGTGTAATAAATACTGCCCGCGTCATCAACAAAACCAATGGACCCCAAATCATTGATACTGCGAACATAAGAGGTGCCTGCAATCAACAAACAGCGATCGCTCACACGTATTCTAGGCGACACAGAATACACGTAATCGATACGGTTGCATTCAAAGTATTTGCGATAATTCAATCGCGCATCTAACGCAAACGTTCGATTGTAATTGCTAGAATAATAGGCGTTCAAAATGTACGAACCAGGCACATAATTAAATCGGTTTTCTACCTGTGGCATGTAAAAATCATAGGCTGTCAGCGGATTGTACTGCGCCTCAAAAGAATAAAAATCGTTTGCACGCGAAGTCGCCGAAATACTTACGTTGTGGTAATAGTCTTGTACTCGTCCGGTATTGTTTTGAAATTCAACGGAATTTCGGAATGCTATACTCAAACTATTGAACCAGCCCGTTGGATTTAAAATACGGTAACTCCAGTCGACGTATGCATTGTGATAATTCGTCTGGAACAAAATTCCCAAGTCGTTTACTACGTAGTTATCCGACAGGTATTTGCCAAATAAAGAATACCGCCACTTGCCCGAAGTTTTCTCAAAATTCAAACTCGTTTTAAAACCATCCACATAAGTATCTCCGAAAATGCTGCTGTATTTAAAATCGCCAAAAAGATTGTACGAGTTGTCTTTCGTATATAAATCAAAGTTTAAAGCACTAACTGTAGCATCGCGGTAAAAGCCATTGCGCAAAACCGACGTATTGGTATAGGTTACCGAAGAGTTGTTGTTAAATCGTTGGTCGACAACAAAAACATTATAGTTGGTTAGCGGCTCTATAATGGCACGCCTTGTGGCTCCTGTTTCGTTGTTGGTAAATGTCCCGTAAGTTTCTTCGGTTATGGCATTTAAAACTCCAATACCCAAACCGCCTTTAGTTCTTCCCGATATTTTTAACGCATTTAAAAGATCAACGGCTGCTGGCTGATCGCTAAGCGATTCGACACTCGGATCGAAATCTCGTGGCCGAAATCGTGCCGGACCGCCAATCCTGCGTGTATAAAGCAAGTTCGCCTTTGAAAATAAGTCGGTACCTTCCGTAAAAAAAGGTCGGTTTTCGGCAAACTGCTGCTCAAACGGCGTTAAGTTTAGGATGATGTTGTCGAAGCGTGTTTGTCCGAAATCTGGAACCAAAATAGCATCTAAGGTAAAGGCGTCATTAATCCCATATTTTATATCCATTCCGGCTTTAACCGTATTAGCAATTCCGCCCGGCGTATCTTCGTAATAATACGATGCATAGGGTATAAAAAATAAACGCGTCGGTGTTTTTACATCTTTAATACCCCGAAGCAAACCGTTCTGATTTCGTGTCGTTGCAATTTTAGCATCAACAAAATTCCAAGTGTACACTTGTCGGTCGCGACGAATTTCTCTGTAAAAGTTCAATCCCCAATTTTGCACCAGTTCTTTCGAAAAGCGCAAGGCAGCGTACGGAATTTTCATTTCCACTGTCCATCCCGATTCGGTAAGCTCCGTGGCACTATCCCAAATGGCGTCCCACGACATATCCTGACTAAAGTTTGAAACATTTACCTCGCCGTCTTCGGTAGCGAGTCGATCGAGCTGCACGCCCGATGCGGTTACAAAAAACTGGAAATCTTGTTGGCCGTCGTTAAATCCGTTCAAAAACACGCCAAAAATATCGGCAGTACCTACCACATCACGCTGGGTGATTTCTTTTAAAATAAGCTTCGGATCATCTTTTAACGTGCCAGCAATATAAACTGCCTCGTTATCGTACAAAAAACGTACTTCGGTGCGCTTTTCGGCTGCTATTGCTTTGCCATTATCCGGTGCAAACATGACAAAATCTGTAGCAACAGGAGCTGTTTTCCAAGCCTCTTCATCCAGTTTTCCGTCGACGGTAATTCGTGCATTCGTTCGCACCGCATCGATACTCTTCTGCTGAGCAAATCCAGCGAAAAAGCAAAAAAAGAATACCGTCAAAAGCTTAGGGAAATTCAACATTTACAACAAAATCGAGCAAATGTAAATAATTGGATTGGTTTACCTGCTGTTAAAACCACTTGTTTTTTACACTTTAACGATAAAATATGCAGAAAAACGATAAAATTCTACAAAATAATCAGAATTATCCTGCAAAATGAAACGAAAAGTCAATTCCGTTTGTGTACGTGCTAAAGGGGTTTACCTAAGGTTTTGAACATGGTTTGATGCGGGCCAATTCCAGGAATATCAAAGTATGTACCGTTGCCACGGTAATTTGCCGTTTCGTAAAAAGGAACTGCTTTTATGCGTGCATTCAGCCAAAATCGGCATGCACCTTGATGCACCAAAACGGTTTCCGCCCAGTGCAAAAGCGCTCCGCCAATTTTACGACCCTGAAAATCTGCTAAAACTGCCATTCCTCGAAATTGTATGGCAGCCTTATCCCCAAAATGTACATGCGTTCGATGTAGAGCGGTTAGTACACCAACGATTCGACCGTCGATAAACGCAGCAAAATGCATTGAGTCGGAGTCGGTATCGCCTTCAAAACCACAATCTTCAGGCTGTAAATGCGGACGCAATACCGGTTGCCGAACAGCATACAACTCCGGCGCCGTCACAATTTTAAACTGCAAATTGTTATTTGTTAAAAAACTCATTACTCGAGAATTAGGTAAGGCAAGTCCGACAAATGTAATTTTTTTTCAAAAAACACTTGCTTTAAGACTTTTAATGTTTTTATATTTGCACCCGCAAGCGGAAGTAGCTCAGTTGGTAGAGCTCCAGCCTTCCAAGCTGGTTGTCGCGAGTTCGAGCCTCGTCTTCCGCTCTAAACCCTTCAGATTCTGAGGGGTTTTTTTATGCCCTTTTTTTGGGGCAGTCCGGCGGCACGCATAGTGGAAGTTAAGGCAGCCGCCGTCGGGTTTTCCGCGGCAAGGTTTCTCAAAAGTTTGCCACTTTTGTAAGGCTTCTGCAAGCTTCTTACAGTCGCTCGCACAAACCCACAAAAGCAGGCACTTTTTTCAAAACGCTTTCTGCTTCACCCCCTACTGCAAAAACGTGCTCCGAAAAAGTGCTCCACAAATCAATTCAAAACAGCTGAAAATTTACGGAAAACCCGTAATGGTAATTTCAAACAAATTGTAATTTCGCTTTACGGGGCGGGGGTGGAAGTTCCCAAT
>NZ_JBMLTK010000088.1:0-2644 GCF_049240005.1 Flavobacterium sp.
ACTTTAAGAAATGCCCGCGTACGATCGCCAATAGAGTAGGAGCCTACGTAAAAGTCGGCTTCCGATATCTCACACGAATGTATTTCACCCCGATCGTTTTTCGATAAATCGTTTAAGTAATCGGTAATTTTAAACTTTTCTGTTGCCCCCAAAACCAAATCAACACCATCTACAGCCGCCAATTCCTCTGGTTTTAGCTGCGCGTAACAACCTACTGCTGCTACAAACGCAGTTGGATTAAGCTTTTGCGCTTTACGAACAATTTGCTTGAACTGTTTGTCGGCATTTTCCGTTACCGAACAAGTGTTAATGACGTATATATCAGCTACTTCCTCGAAATCGACACGGTCAAAACCTTCCTGCGTAAAACTGCGCGCAATAGTCGAAGTTTCCGAGAAGTTCAGCTTGCAGCCAAGCGTGTAAAAAGCAACTTTTTTAGAATTCATTTTTTTATTTGGGCGTTACCCGGCATTTCCCAGCGCAGTCCGAGCAAAGCCGGGTCGGGCTGTACGTTACAAGCTTTTTTGGGCTTTTCCCAGCTTGGCCGCTCAGCCCAAAAAAGGCTTTCCACTGCCATCCCTAACGCGAAAATCGTTGCCCAAAAAAAGCATGCAAAAATACTGAGAATTATCTAAAAAAATCGTTTTTAAAACTCATTTTACCTGCCACGGCTTACCGACTGCTTCTTGCCTTTGTCGTTTCAGTTCGTTGACCGATTCCCATAAGTGCAATTACAGCACTTTCGTAAGGATTTCATTTCATCTATGTCGCATACTTTCGCATCTTTGCAGCATGAAAAAACGCATTTTGGCAATCGATTACGGAGGCAAACGCTGCGGTATCGCTGTTACCGACGAGCTGCAACTCATTGCTTCGCCGCTAACAACTGTCGATACCAAGGAATTGTTTCCTTTTCTCACGAAGTATTTCCAAACCGAAGTCGTTGAAACCTTACTTGTTGGCGAGCCTAAACGTTTCGACGGTTCCGATTCGCAAATTGCTGCCGCAATAAACCAATTTATCGCAAAATTCCAGCAAGAGTTTCCCGCCATAGCCGTGGTTCGCATCGACGAGCGTTTTAGTTCCAAAATGGCATTCCAAACGATGATTGATAGCGGAATTTCGAAACAAAAACGTCGCGACAAAGGCACAGTAGACAAGATTGCAGCAGCGATCATACTTCAAGATTATTTGCATTATAGAAAATAGGGTGATGCTCTGAAGCAGTTTTTACCAAACTTCGTTTTAAAGTTTTTTCGATTGACTGTGAGCGTTTTGTAGTCGAGTACGAAGCGAAATTAGTAACTGTTTTCAAATATTGATTACGGTTTTTCCGTAAATTTTGATTTATTTATCTCGTTGATCCGCTTTTATCGAACGGTAGTTTTTTACGCAAATTCATAAACGCTTTTAACAGTACGACGAACTAAGCTAGTACTAGCAAAACCAGTCGAATTCACTACCTTTGCCGTCGAAAAAGCAAGAGAATTACCATGATATTACCAATAGTTGCTTACGGAGATCCTGTTTTACGCGAAGTAGCAGAACCATTAGATGCCAGCTATCCGCATCTCAAAGAACTGATTCAGAACATGTTCGATACCATGTATAATGCATACGGAGTTGGGTTAGCCGCGCCGCAAATCGGTATTTCAAAGCGACTATTCGTAATCGATGCTGCTCCCTTTGCCGACGATGAAGCTAAATCCCCAGAAGAACGAAAGTTTTTAAGCACGTTTAAACGCGTATTTATTAATCCACAAATCATTGAAGAAACCGGCGAACTTTGGGAATTTAACGAAGGTTGCTTGTCGATTCCCGATGTGCGTGAAAACGTGTGGCGTCATCCCGATATTACTGTGACTTTTCAAGACGAGAATTTTGTGTTGCAAACCGAACGTTTCACCGGACTAGCAGCGCGAGTTATTCAACACGAGTACGATCACATCGAAGGAATTCTTTTTACCGATCGTGTAACGGGATTGCGCAAACAATTGATTAAGAATAAATTGGAAAACATACGCACAGGAAAGACTCGTCCAGAGTACCGAATGCGTTATGCCAAACTCAAAAAGTAAGGCAAAGCCAACCTTGAAATTCGATAATCCGTTTATATTTGCCACTCAAATTTTTAAAAATGAACTTAGAAAAAATATTAGCCATATCAGGAAAACCAGGATTATTCGCACTTAAAATGCAAACGCGTAGCGGATTCGTTGCCGAATCGCTCACAGATGGAAAGAAAGTTACCGTAGGCTTGCGCAATAACGTAAGTTTACTATCGGAAATATCGGTATATACCGACAGTAAAGAAAAACCGCTTAAAGAAATCTTTGAAGCGATTGTTGAAAAGGAAAACGGTGGTCCAGCGCCTTCGCATAAAGAATCGGAGTCTGTTTTGGTTGCATATTTTGCAGAAATCGTTCCAGATTACGACCGCGACCGCGTGTATCTTTCAGACATTAAAAAAGTTTTTAACTGGTATAATATTTTACAAGCAAAAGGTTTAACATCCGCAGAAGAAACTTCGTCAGAATCAACTGAAGAAACTGCTGCCGAGTAAATTAAGCAAATATGAAGGCTAGAATTTCATTTTGTATTTTGGCGTTTTTATATTTTCAGTTCATGGGAGTTGATCTCTTCT
>NZ_JBMLTK010000089.1:0-7379 GCF_049240005.1 Flavobacterium sp.
ATTTTTATATCGAACTCACGTTAAATAATAGCTACAAAAAAACCGCCTCAAAGGCGGTTTTTGTTTATTCTTTGTGAACCTTAGGTTCGTCGTTTAAAGGCGAAGAAGGCTGAATTGGGTCGCTCGAAACGGGCTTTGATGGCGCATCGTCTTTAGCAGCGTTTTTAAATTCTTTAATTCCGCTACCTAAACCTTTCATTAATTCCGGAATTTTTCTTCCTCCGAAAAGCAGCAAAACAACCACTAAAATTAAAACCCATTCGGTTGGTCCAAAGCTGCCTAAAAATATCATTGAAGCAATCATAATTCAAATTGTTTATCGCTACAAAAGTAAGATAAATTTGCTGTTTGTATTCTTAAACCTTTTACAATTGTACAGCGATACTAAAAAAATCGATTTTTGAATGGACTTCTATGCCAAATTCGGCGGTTTCGGATTGAAATATCTTCAATTGCTTTTTACTTGGAAGCGTTGCTAAGCCGTCGATGAAAGCCACAGATTTGAAGCAAAAGATGCTATTTTTCGGTACAGTCAAAAAAGTTTAAATGACTTCGAGTAACTTGCGCCTTATGTCGGTTAAAGCTTTTTTATCAAAATACGTTGCAGCACTAGCGGTTGCAAAAACCAAAAAATGGGCTTCGCAGCCTGTTGTTACACAACAACGCACTTTTGAAAAACTGATTCGGTGCGCAGCGGATACGCAGTTTGGGAAAGATCATGGTTTTTCGGAAATCCGTTCACATGCCGATTTTGTTGCTCGCGTCCCCATTCGAGATTACGAAGCCTTAAAGCCGTACGTTGATCGAGTTGTTGCCGGAACACCCAACGTACTTTGGCCCGGAAAACCGCGGTACTTTGCCAAAACTTCGGGAACAACATCAGGCGCAAAGTACATTCCGATAACCAACGAATCGATGCCGTTTCACATTCAAGCTGCGCGCGATGCTATTTTGCATTACATCCACGAAACAGGCGACACTAAAGTTGTAGATGGAAAGATGATTTTCCTGCAAGGAAGTCCGATTTTAGAAGAGAAAAATGGCATACAATTGGGTCGACTTTCCGGTATTGTTGCCCATTATGTCCCAAAATACTTACAGAAAAACCGACTTCCTTCTTGGGAAACCAATTGTATAGACGATTGGGAAACCAAGGTCGATGCGATTGTTGAGGAAACGATGAAAGAAGATTTGTCGATCATAAGTGGAATTCCGAGTTGGGTGCAAATGTACTTTGAGCGTTTGCAAGAAAAGTCGGGTAAAGCAGTTGGCGAGTTGTTTCCAAACTTCAATTTGTTTATTTACGGTGGAGTGAATTACGAGCCGTATCGTAAGAAATTTGAGCAATTGATTGGGAGGAAAGTCAACAGTATAGAGCTTTTCCCTGCATCGGAAGGCTTTTTTGCTTATGCCGATTCGCAGCAAGAGGAAGGTATGCTCTTGTTATTGAATTCGGGAATTTTTTACGAGTTTATTCCTGCCGATCGCTTTTTTGAAGAAAATCCGCCGCGACTAACCATTGGTGAGGTAGAACTGGGCGTGAATTACGTTTTGATATTATCGACTAATGCCGGATTGTGGGCGTACAACATTGGCGATACGATTCGGTTTACATCGCTTTCGCCGTATCGCGTTGTGGTTACGGGCCGCATCAAGCATTTTATCTCGGCATTTGGCGAGCATGTTATTGGCAAAGAAGTAGAAGAGGCTTTGCGCACCGCTTTAACGGATTCGGAAGCTGTGGTGAGTGAGTTCACCGTGGCTCCGGAAGTTGCTCCAGATTCGGGTTTGCCCTATCACGAGTGGTTTATTGAATTTGAACAAGAACCGGAAGATTTGGAATCGTTTGCATTAGCTATAGATACAGCATTACGTAAGCAAAACAGCTATTACGACGACTTGATTTCGGGTAGTGTATTACAGGTACTGAAGATTTCGGTGGTTCCCAAAAACGGATTTCAGGAGTACATGAAGAGTCAAGGGAAATTAGGTGGTCAAAACAAATTACCGCGATTGAGTAACGACCGAAAAATTGCAGATTTTCTGACGAAATTGTTGTAAATCTTTTATTTATTGGAGTTTATTGGTTGATTTTTAAAAAAAGCGACAGCAAAATAGCGTGATTTTAACATACGTAATATTGCAATATTACCTCATGTATAGTGTTGAAATTCAAAAAAATAAAATCAAATAAATCTCTCAAATGTAAGTAACGTTCAAAAACTTATAAAAATTACTCTGATTCATTTTCCGCGAAAGCGTATAACTACTTTTCATTCCGCGAAAGCGTAAAATTTAGCAACCATTTTCACTTCATACAGTTGCCTCAAGAATACAATTTGGTCAGCGATCTGAAAAAACAGTATTGAAATTGAAACAACACACTTAACCATATAGCAAAAGCGGAGGCAACTAGAATACAAACGAAAAAACCTACATTTGCAGGTTAGTAAACTTTGCACATGAGCGAAATTAGAAATGTACACCGCAGTAGAGCCCAAGAGTCGTCGGCTGCTATTGAACGATTATATATTACCATCCGACACCTTTTTAACCGCGGTTTTTACAAGCCCATGGGTGTATCAGGGGAAACGTTGAGAGAAGCACTTTTATCGCTCCGACCCGAAATTTACGGAAGTATAGCTGAAGAAAAAGTGGAGCTAAATGGCTTGCTTTACGTCATCGAGCGTCTGCCAACGGGTATTGAAGAGTGCCGTTTTATCAACTTAATTTCCGACGAAGGTTATACCAATAGTCATTTTACCGCGATCGTTCCGCCGAAGCGTAAACGCAATTGTTACCGCATAGACGAAGAGCAAATGAATGTGGTAATTACCCGCGGACGTTCGGATATTTACGACATTTTAACGCACCTAACGTTCATTTTTATCGAATCGCACAAAATTAAAGATCGCGTTTTATTGGACGATGGAGGCGAGTTGTCGCGCGATTGGTTAAAGCTTGAACAAGCCGTTAAAACTTCTAAAAAACTTACCTTAATTGAACGTGAAAAAGCAGTTTCGCATACGGCAAATATTCTTGGACGCAGTTTTTCGGAAGTGAATGCTATTTACGATTCGTTTGGCAGTGCCGAAAAGCCCGACCGCTTTTTGAGCGTAGTATATTGGTTAGGAAAATTGGCTTTGGAAGAAGTTTTGGAAAATAAAAAACGCACAATTTCCTTCAGCCCGATTTTACGCGAACGCCTCGGGCACCACATTCACGGAGAAATTTGGGCACACAATATCAAATCGACTTTATTCGCGAACGGATTACTCGATCGCGAAATTCACATAATTAGTGCCAACATGCACTCGGTAATGAATTCGATTTTCGCCGCCGGAATTCAGAAAAGTAAGTCGGAAACAGGCATCGATTTCAAGCTGTTTGAGGAGTTAAGCAGCAGCGGTGCCAAAGAATTGCGTTTAAAAGTCGAGAAATTGGCATTGGCAAACGGCATGATTTCGATGCCAGATACTTCGGGAACAAATATTGATGTTCAGATTTTCGATACCGCTAAAATCGATTGGAAGAAAACGTCGTTTCCAAAGGTAAAATCGCAAGAAAACGGTCCGGTTTTAATTGTGATGGATTATGCGTTTGGCGAACAGGCTTATGAAACAATCGATGAATTATTGAAACCTTTTATGCAACCCGATGGTGTGAAACAACACTTAAATGTAGCATCGGTTTCCATTATGGGTAAAGCCGGTATTTTAGAAGGAGGAAAAGGCGATATTATGATTCCTTCGGCACATATCAATGAAGGTACGGGCGACAATTATCCGTTTGAAAACGAGTTAACTGCTAAAATGTTAACCGGATATGACATTCCCGTTTGTGCGGGTCCGATGGTTACCGTTTTGGGAACCTCATTACAGAACAAAGATTTGTTGACGTTTTTCCACAAATCAACTTGGGGTGTAATTGGCTTAGAAATGGAAGGTGCGTATTATCAGAAAGCGATACAGTCGGCTTCCAAAATTCGAAAAAGCATACCAGCTCAGGTAAAAGTTCGTTATGCGTACTACGCGTCGGATAATCCGTTAGAAACTGGAAGTACTTTAGCTTCGGGTGGTTTAGGAACAACGGGTGTTAAGCCTACCTATTTAATTACGATAAAAATTTTAGAACAGATATTTAACTTATAGCGTTTATGCAACAGCAATCGGCCGACACAAATCAAGAAATCGATTTGAATCAAATTAAGGAAAAGCTAAATCAAGGTGCTTCCAATTTTTCGTATTCCATTTATAAAGGAATTATGTATTTGAAAAGAAAGTGGATTGCACTTTCGGTAGTTTTTGTTTTGTGTTTAAGTGGCGGTTTGTTTTTAGACTCACTTCCGGGCAAATACAATCATTTAGTGATTGTTATGCCAAATTTTATGAGCACGGATTATCTGTATCAGAAAACGGAGTTGCTTAATTCTAAAATCAAAGAAAACGACACCGCTTTCTTTGCAAAGTTGGGCGTGGCTCGCAAGAAGTTGAAAAACATTTCTATGGAACCGATTACCGATGTTTATCAGTTCGTGAAATATAACAATGATAATTTCGAGATGCTTAAGCTTATTTCGGAAAACAACGACATAGAAAAGGTTCTGAAAGACGAAATCACAGCTAAGAATTATCCCTATCATTTGATTACAATAACCACCGCTGGAAAAATCTCTAAAAATCAGGTTATTGAACCGTTAATGCTCGAGTATGAAAACAGCGCGTATTTTAAAGCGATACAAAAATTAGCGATACAAAATAACGAAACTAAAATTGTTGAGAACACGCTAACGTTAAACCAAGTGAACAATATTTTAAACGCATTTGGGAAAGGAAGTACTTCGGCTTCAGCGGTATATATCAACGAAAACAGCCAGATCAACGAAATTTTGTTATCGAAAAGCGCTTTAATAACTGAACAAGGCAATAGAGAAATAGAGCGACTGACTAATGATAAGATCGCTAAAGTTGTGAGTATAACGCCGAATATCAAATCGACATCTTCCTTGAACGGATCCTACTTTTTAGTCTTGCCTTTGGTAGGAATAATAGGATTCTTAATGTTTGGATTGCTCTCTACGTTTCTTGCAAAAAATAAAGCCCGTTTTCTAGCGGAAAGAAAATAGTTATGAAAGGAATCATACTAGCTGGAGGATCCGGAACGCGTCTACATCCGCTTACATTGGCAGTAAGTAAACAGCTTATGCCGATTTACGACAAACCGATGATCTACTATCCGTTGTCAACACTAATGTGGTCTGGTATTCGCGAAATTTTAATCATTTCTACACCACACGATTTGCCTTTGTTTCGCCAGCTTTTAGGTGACGGAAAGCGCTTGGGTTGTCGGTTTGAGTACGCCGTTCAAGAACATCCTAATGGTTTGGCCGAGGCTTTCATAATTGGCAAAGATTTTATTGGAAGCGATAAAGTGGCTTTGGTTTTAGGAGATAATATCTTTTACGGAACAGGACTTGCCGATTTATTACAAGCAAACAATAATCCAAACGGTGGAATCATCTATGCTTATCACGTACAAGATCCTGAACGCTATGGTGTTGTAGAATTCGACAAGCAAGGAAAAGTGCTTTCTATCGAGGAGAAGCCAGCTGTTCCAAAGTCGAATTTTGCCGTTCCTGGAATTTATTTCTACGATAATCAAGTTGTAGAAATAGCCTCGAATATCAAGCCAAGTGCTCGCGGTGAAATCGAGATTACAGATGTCAATAAAGCCTACTTGCAACAAGGAAAATTACAAGTGAGCATTCTTGATCGCGGAACCGCTTGGTTTGACACCGGAACGTTTAATTCGCTGATGCAAGCGTCGCAGTTTGTTCAGGTAATTGAAGAACGACAAGGTTTGAAAATTGGTTCTATTGAAGAAGCTGCTTTCAAAATGGGATACATCGACGCGCAGCAGCTCGAAGCACTG
This sequence comes from Flavobacterium sp., assembly GCF_049240005.1. Lineage (GTDB taxonomy): Bacteria > Bacteroidota > Bacteroidia > Flavobacteriales > Flavobacteriaceae > Flavobacterium. The sequence goes on from NZ_JBMLTK010000089.1 coordinate 5,932, forward strand.
GCACAACCCTTATTGAAAAGTGGGTATGGAAAACATTTAATTGAAATTATCAACGGATGAAAGCTATAGAAACGACTTTAAAAGGCTGTTTCGTTCTAGTACCCACGGTTATACCCGACGGTCGAGGCTATTTTATGGAGAGCTTCAACAAAAGGAAATTCGCCGAAGCGGTAGGTCATGAGGTCGATTTTGTGCAAGACAACCAATCGTTTTCCACTCGTGGCGTTATTCGCGGCTTGCATTACCAACGCGGCGAGCATGCTCAGGCAAAACTGGTACGCGTTTTACAGGGCGAAGTTTTAGATGTGGCGGTTGATTTACGACCCAATTCGCCAACCTACGGTAAAGTTGAAACCGTTTTGCTTTCCGCAGAAAACCAGAAACAGTTTTTCGTTCCGCGCGGTTTTGCACACGGATTTGTGGTATTATCTGAAACGGCAGTTTTCTTCTATAAATGCGATAATTATTACAATAAAGCTAGTGAAGGCGGTATTTTTTTCAACGATCCAGATTTGGCTATTGATTGGAAAATTTCGCATGCCGAATTAATTATTTCAGAGAAAGATCAAAACCTTCCTCCTTTAAAAGACGCTTTGCCGGTATGAAAGTCTTGGTAACGGGCGCAAACGGACAGCTTGGACAGTGTTTACAAGAACTTGCGCCTAAATTTCCCGAATTCCAATTTACATTTTGTAGTTCAAGCGATTTAGATATAACGAACGAATCGCAAATCGAAAGTGTTTTTTCGGAAGTCAAACCGCATTTTTGTATCAATGCGGCGGCATACACAGCTGTCGATAAAGCAGAAGCGGAGCCCGAACGCGCCTTTCTAATAAACGAAACCGCGGTTGCTTATTTAGCATTGGCTTGTAAAAAATTCAATACTTCACTTATACACGTTTCAACCGATTTTGTTTTCGACGGAGCTAAGAACACGCCGTATCAAGAAACCGACGCGGTAAATCCTTTAGGTGTTTACGGACAAAGTAAACTAGCCGGAGAGCAGCGAATTCAGGAAATTTTGGAACCCTTTTATATTGTTCGAACTTCTTGGGTGTATTCCGATTACGGACACAATTTTAAGAAAACCATGCTGCGTCTAGGCAAAGAACGCGGAGCTGTTTCCGTGGTAAACGATCAAAGAGGCTGCCCGACGCATGCAATCGACTTAGCGCAGGCATTATTGACTATAGTAAACGCAAAAAATCAAAAAGCGGCACCTTTCGGTATCTATCACTTCTGTGGAAACAAAGAAATGACTTGGTATTCGTTTGCTATTCAGATCTTTGAAGAGGCAGAGCTGAAAGTTGCAGTAACGCCAATTCCAACTTCCGATTTTCCAACGCCAGCAAAAAGACCAGCTTATAGCGTTTTAGATCGCAGCAAGTGGGATCAAACTTTTAAAAAAGAAGCTTAATGAAATTATCAGTAGTTTCTCCGGTTTATAA
>NZ_JBMLTK010000090.1:0-4475 GCF_049240005.1 Flavobacterium sp.
CAATCAACAACATCAAAAACCAACACTTTTAATTACACCCAACGGGTTAATAATAGTTTAACGAAACTTCAGCCTTACGAAGCAGTCATTAGTTAAAAGTGCAGCACCGAATTGTTGTAACTTTGCAACAATAAATTTGCTATCATCGTATGTTCAACGTACAAGCTATTCGCGCCGATTTTCCGATTTTGACACAAACCATAAAAGGGAAAAATTTGGTTTATTTCGACAACGCCGCCACTTCGCAAAAACCGAAGCAGGTGATTGAAGCTATTGCCAATTACTACGAGACGATAAATGCCAATATTCACCGCGGCGTGCACTACTTGAGTCAGATTTCGACCGACCGTTACGAGGCGGCACGCGAAACAATTCGTAAGCACATCAATGCACAACACGCGTACGAAATCATTTTTACGTCGGGAACTACGCACGGCATCAATTTAGTTGCCTCGGGTTTTGAACCGCTTTTAAATGAAAACGACGAGATTTTAATAGGTGCACTCGAACACCACAGCAATATCGTTCCGTGGCAGTTTTTGGCCGAACGCACGGGCGCAAAACTCCGCGTAATTCCGATGTTGGAAAACGGCACGCTCGATCTTTCGTCATTGTCGGAAACTCTAACCGAAAAAACGAAAGTGGTTGCGGTAAATCATATTTCAAACGCATTAGGAACCATAAACCCGATTCGCGAAATAATTGCTGCAGCACACGCCGTTGGAGCCGCTGTTTTAATCGACGGCGCGCAGGCGGCTCCGCACTTGCAACCCGATGTTCAAGCACTCGATTGCGATTTTTACACGGTAAGCGGACACAAAATTTGCGCACCAACTGGCAGCGGATTTTTATACGGAAAAGAATCGTGGTTAAATAAACTGCGGCCCTATCAAGGCGGTGGCGAAATGATTAAGGAAGTAACATTTGAAAAAACAACCTACGCCGATTTGCCACACAAGTTTGAAGCCGGAACGCCAAATATTGAAGGCGGCATCGGATTAGGAGTGGCGTTAGATTATTTGAACAACATTGGTTTCGACAAAATTGCGGCACAAGAACAAGCTTTGTTGGAATACGCCACAGCTAAAATATCGGCTATCGATGGCGCACGTATTTACGGACCCGATACTTCGCATAAAACATCGGTGGTTTCGTTTAACATCGAAGGCGTGCATCCGTACGATTTGGGTGCCTTACTCGACAAAATGGGCATTGCCGTAAGAACCGGGCACCATTGCGCACAACCGATAATGAATTTCTTTGATATTCCGGGAACCGTTCGCGCAAGCATGATGTTTTACAATACTTTCGAAGAAATTGATGCTTTGGTAAACGGAATTGAAAAAGCAAAACAAATGCTGCTGTAAGAAACAATGAAAGTACACTTTGGATTTATTTTATTGCTGACGGTATTACAGCAATGCACCACGGCAAAAACGAGTAGTAATTTGGATGCAAACATTACATACACGGCATACAGTCGCGGATTTTTTAAGGAAGTACATGTACGTCAAAATCAATTTGCTGTTATCGAAAAGCGCGGAGCGGGTTTGCAATGGAAAAGCCTTTCGGCAGAAGCTAAAAAAAATGTGTTCGAGGCATTAAAAGGCATTAATATGAACAAGATCAGCACTTTGGAAGCACCGACAAACAAGCGTTTTCACGACGGAGCTGCCATTGCACAGTTAAAAGTAGAAACCAAAACCGATACGTTCGAGTCGGCAGCGTTTGACCACGGAAATCCGCCGCAGGAAATCGCTACTTTAGTCGAGCAATTGCTAAAATTAGAATCGAAACCATGAGTATAAATGCCATACAAGATGAAATTGTTGCTGAGTTTGAGCTTTTCGATCCGGAAAGTTGGGACGAACGCTACCAGTACGTGATCGATTTGGGGAAGTCGCTTCCACTAATTGACGCCAAATACAAAACCGACGAAAACATCATTAAAGGTTGCCAAAGCAAAGTTTGGTTACACGCCGATTATGAAAGCGGAAAGGTTGTGTACAGCGCAGATAGCGACGCGATATTAACCAAAGGCTTGATTGCCATTTTGATTCGTTCGTTTTCGCATCAAGCGCCGAAAGATATTTTAGAAGCCAAAACCGATTTTATCGATCGCATTGGTTTGAAAGAACACCTCTCGCCTACTCGCGCTAACGGTTTGGTTTCGATGGTTAAACAAATAAAAATGTACGCCCTGGCTTTTTCATCAAAGTCGGAACAGCAAGCATAAGGAACGAAAAGCATTATGGAAGAATTTAACGATACCATTAATTTAGGAGAAAACGTTGTAAAAGTTTTGAAAGGCATTTACGATCCTGAAATTCCTGTAGATATTTACGAATTGGGATTGATTTACGATGTGATGATTAACGAAGATTCGGAAGTTAAGGTTTTGATGACGCTCACTTCGCCGAATTGTCCGGTTGCCGAAACGCTGCCTAAAGAAGTGGAAGAGAAAATTAAGAACATCGACGGTGTTAAAGACGTGGAAGTTGAAATTACTTTTGATCCGCCGTGGACGAAAGATTTGATGAGCGAAGAAGCTAAGTTAGAACTCGGATTTTTATAAATCAATGGAAGAGATTGTAAATAAAGTTGCTCAATCGGTTTTGGCCGTATTTGATTTAGAAGATTATTATCCGAAAAATCAGAAAGCGGTTGTAGACATTGCCGACTTTTTAGAGGAAGGCTTTATACTTCGGGAAGTTAACTTTAGAAATGCGTTAAAGGCGCACGATTGGAGTAGTTATAAGGATAAATTAGTTGCCGTTTATTGCAGCACCGATGCGATATTGCCTGCTTGGGCGCCTATTTTAGTGGCTACTCATCTGCATGAATTTGCACATAAAACCTATTTATGTCCTTTAAAAGCTGTGGACACACTTTATTTCACAGAAATTCTCAGCGAACTCGACTACAGTTCGTTTGCAGACAAACCCGTTATTTTAAAAGGATGCAGTAAAAAACCGGTTCCGGAAATGGCTTACCTATTGGCTATTAGTCGGTTACAAAGCGTAGCCCGTTCGGTAATGTTCGGCGAAGCGTGTTCGGCGGTACCGCTCTACAAAAAGAAAAAATAGTGTTTCTCTCATTCGGTAAACTGTCGTGAAAAGTTATCTTTGCGCGATTTTTTAAAAGAGACACGCATGAAAAAAGTTCTTTGTGCCGCACTAACACTCGTTTTTTCGGGATTATGGGCACAAAACACCGAGAAAGAATTGGCAAAAAAGACCGAGGAAGCGGTAAAAGTATTACAAGATACCGTTCACCGCGGTTGGAAAAGTAAGGGGCAATTTACCTTTTTAGTAAACCAAGCTTCGTTTAACAATTGGGTTGCTGGTGGCGAAAATAACATAGCCGGAACTTTAGGAGTTAACTACGACTTAAACTACAAGCGTAGAAATTTAACTTGGGATACCAAAATTGTAGGTGCTTACGGCTTAATCAAAACTAAGAACGCCGATTTTGAAAAGAAAACCGACGACCGTTTGGAGATAAACTCTGTTTTGGGAACTAAGGCATTTGGCGAATGGTATTACTCGTTTTTTGTAAACTTTAGAACCCAATTTACCAAAGGATTTATTTACGAAAAAGACGCTGATGGTAAAGAGATTAGAACGGAAAATACCAATATTTTCTCGCCTGCCTACCTAACTTTTGGTCCGGGTTTGTTTTGGAAGAAAAACGATAATCTGAAGATAAACTTGGCGCCATTAACTTCGAAAATGACGTTTGTGGACAAAAAATACACGGAAGTTCCCGGTTACGTTGACGGTGCTTATTTTGGTGTAGATGCCAACAAAAGTTTGCGTTATGAGTTGGGTTTATACGCCTCGACTTATTATAAATTCGACTTAATGAAAAACGTAGCGGTAGAAAACATTTTGAACTTGTATACCAACTATTTGCAAGAACCACAAAATGTGGATATGGATTACTCGTTGGCAGTAGTCATGAAAGTAAACAAGTATTTGAGTGCTAATATTGCGTTTCAGGCGATTTACGACGACAACGCCTTTAACGGATTTCAGACCCGACAGATATTTGGTTTGGGTGGCACCATCGATTTTTAATTCGGATTTTTGGTCAGGAAGATTTAGGTAACGATTTTCTGCGTTACGGATAGAGCCAAATAGCCCGCAGCGACGAGTCACGTTTCCAATAACGATCGGAAGCGAGGACTATGGGCGAAAGCCGGACTTGCCGAAATGTGCGCCGTAGCTTTAGCGGAGGTGGACATTTTGGCGAGGAACGCCCAAAAAAATGAATTGATAATTTAACGTGAGTTCGACATAAAAATCTACGTTAGAACGCTTAAATTGAGTCATTTAATAGTTTACGGGAATTTTTTCTGAGCTATTTTAAAAGCTAACCATTTAAACAGTCGCTTACTTCGTCGTATTTTTTTGAGATTCCTCGGTATCCCAAAGAAAATACGCCTTGTAATCAACTATTTAAATGATTTCTAA
>NZ_JBMLTK010000091.1:0-7338 GCF_049240005.1 Flavobacterium sp.
AATTAATAAATATAATTACTACGGAATTTTTCGCCTCAAAACTTAATTATTTCTACTAATTTCTATCGTGTTCGCATTTTTTATATATTTTCGCAATCCACTAAAACAGAAAAAAATGAGAAAATTATTTTACGTATTAATTGTATTGATTACAGCAAATCTTCAAGCACAAGTTGACATTATTACAAAGCACAACGGCGACATTATCAAAGGAAAAGTTGTTAGAGTACAGGAGTACACTATTGAATTCAAGTACGATGGTGAAGATGCCGAAATAACCATGAGCAAATATGCGATTGAAAAAATTGTTTACGGCAAAAGCGGCAGAGTTGAAGAAGTAACAGAAAAAATTGTTGTTAAGGGTGAAGATGACTGGGAGAAAGTAATCATTTTTGAAGAAAAAGATTACATAGCTGGATTAAAGAAAGTTGGAGAAGTACGCGGAAAAACTGGATTAATTAATTTCCAAACGGGAAATACTGGCGATAAAAAAGCTTCAAAGAAGTTGAAAATGGCTGCTGCCGCATTAGGTTGCCCTTTCATTTTTATGACTGCAGATAAAAGTACTGTTGGTGCAAACTCAAACGCTTTGGGAGGCTCACAAAATATAAAAACGGGTATTGCTTATAAATATTAATGCCCATTCGTATAACAAAGTAAAAGGGGATGATTTTACACATCCCCTTTTTTATTGTATTATTATTAAATATCTGATTTGCCCGCTTTATCTTTCTCTTGTTTTTTGATAGACTTTGCAGCCTTTTTCTTTTGCCGGACTCGCGGAACTGTTCAATTCTACTTTTTCCTTCCTTCTGTTCCTGCCAAGTTATTCAAATCGGTGAGTTGGAAGTAGGTTTCAAATACTTTTAAAGGTACGACTAAAAGGATCGATGTTACTAATAGTAAATAATCTAATCGTGGTTTTCGATTTTCTTGTATGCATCAATTACCTTCTTCACCAAACGGTGACGTACAATATCTTTATCGTCAAGGTAAATGATACCGATACCGTCGATGTCTTTCAAAACCAGTAAGGCTTCTTTAAGACCGCTGATTGTACGTCGTGGTAAATCTACCTGCCCCGGATCTCCGGTAATCATAAATTTCGCATTGCGACCCATTCGCGTCAAGAACATTTTCATCTGCGAATGCGTGGTATTTTGCGCTTCATCCAAGATTACAAAGGCGTTGTCGAGCGTTCGACCGCGCATAAAAGCCAGAGGAGCAATTTGTATGATGCCTTTTAAAATGTAGTCTTCCAGTTTTTCGTTCGGAAGCATGTCGCGAAGCGCGTCATATAGTGGTTGCATGTACGGATCGAGCTTCTCTTTCATATCGCCAGGAAGAAACCCTAAATTTTCTCCAGCTTCAACGGCAGGTCGAGTCAAAATAATACGCTTTACCGTTTTTTCTTTTAGTGCTTTCACAGCCATCGCCACGCCTGTGTAGGTTTTTCCGGTACCGGCAGGACCAACAGCAAAAACCATGTCGTTTTTCTGAAGCGTATCAACCAATAACTGCTGATTTGGAGTCATGGCTTTGATGATTTTCCCACCTACACCATGCACTAAAATTTTATCGTGATCGCCCATGCGCTCTACATTCTGTGCACCGCCTTCAATAACGCGCTCAATTACATTATTGTCGATATTGTTGTATCTGCTAAAGTGCAGCATCAGGCGGTTAAAACGATTTTCAAACTCATCTAAAACTTCTTTTTCGCCAAAAGCTTTGATGGTTGTACCGCGGGCAACAATTTTTAACTTCGGGTAATACTTCTTGATAGTCTCCAAATGGGCGTCTTGGGCACCCCAAAAATCCTTGGGAGCAATGTCAACTAACTCAATAATGCGCTCGTTCAAATGAATTGTATTTAGTTTTTAAAACAGTTTCAAGCTTCCTTTTCATGAAGAATAATGTAGCTTTGTCTCAAATTTAGGGATTTTAATAGCCCGCGACGATTTTAGTTATAAACAAATAAATGTCAATAATTACGCTTACCAGCGATTTTGGTTTAAAAGATTATTTTGTAGCTGCGGCCAAAGCACGACTGTTTTCTTTGGCTCCAGAAGCAAAAGTTATTGATATTTCGCACGATGTCGACGCCTTTAATATTGCTGAAGCTGCCTATCTCATTCACGGAGCTTTTTCTCATTTTCCTGATAACACCGTTCACTTAATTTTAGTTGATTACGAACGAAATCGTGAGCAACAACATGTGCTTGTTCGATATGCTAACCAGTATTTTATTGCTGCTGATAACGGAATTCTATCACTTCTATTAGGAAATAACGCTGTCGCGGAAATTTACGAAATCAACATTCACGAAGCTTTAGCGGAACAGAGCGACTTGCAAACGCTTTTGCACGTGGCAGCTCACTTAGCAAAAAATGGTGCCGTGAGCGTGGTAGCCAAGCCTAAAGAAAAACTTGCTGATACCGTAGCTCCCGAAGCCACTTTGGCGGCAAACGGAACTGAAATTCACGGAAGTGCCATTTACTTCGATCGATTTGGCAATATTGTAACCAACATTCGGAAACGCTTTTTCGATTCGTTTGCGAAAGCACGTAGCTTCGAAATTTCTTTGCCCAGAGCAACGGTTTCGGGCATCGGAAGCATTAGTCGGATCGTCGAAAATTACAGTGATATTGCCAGCGACGAACGCTTTAAAATCATCGAATACAGCAGCCAGCCATTGGCAATGTTCAACGACGCCGGATTTTTAGAAATCGCTGTTTTTCGTGGAAATCCGCAGCGAAGCGGTGCAGCGCAGAGTTTACTCGGTGTAAAATATCTGGATCCGGTCGTAATTACTTTTAAATCATGATTATTCGCATCGTTAAATTACAGCTAAAACCAGATGCTATGCCGAGCTTTTTAGCAAATTTCGAAGTTATAAAAGAGCGTATTCGTAACTTTCCAGGAAATCAAAAATTAGTGCTGTATCAAGATGTAGCGGATTCCTGTATCTTTTTTACCTACAGTTTTTGGGATAGCGAAGCCGCTTTAAATGCCTATCGACAGTCGGATTTTTTTGATGCGGTTTGGAGCGAAACCAAGCTAATGTTCGCTGGAAAACCCGAAGCTTGGTCGGTTAACCAAATTACCGAAGTATTCGTGTAGTATAATTCTGCGCAAGCCTTACATTTGCAGCTGCAAAATTTAAAGTCGCATGAAAGCAATTTTCCTGAAAGAAATCAGAAGTTTTTTTGGCAGCGCCATCGCCTATTTGGTCATCGCGGTGTTTCTGGTGCTTGCCGGACTGTTCACTTTTGTTTTTGAGGGCGATTACAACGTGCTCAATTCCGGTTACGCCGATTTCACGCCTTTCTTTAATTTGTGCCCATGGATACTGATGTTTCTTGTGCCAGCGGTTACAATGAAAAGCTTTTCAGACGAGTTTCGTATGGGAACAATCGAGTTGTTGCTTACCAAACCAATTACACATTTTCAATTGCTAGGCGGAAAATTATTCGCCGCATTTTTCCTGGTTCTATTTGCTCTGCTTCCCACAATATTCTATTTGTTTTTGATAGGAAATTTAGCCTACGAAGGAAATTCGCTCGACAGCGGAAGTATCATTGGCTCGTATGCGGGTTTATGCTTTTTGATACTAGCATTTAGTAGCATTGGAACGTTCGCCTCTACCCTATCCGACAACCAAATAGTTTCGTTTATTGTTGGGTTGCTGATTTGCTTTTTTATGTATTTCGGATTTGAATCGCTCGCAACCTACTTCGGAACATTCGCCAGCACCATAGAGAAAATAGGTATGTCGGCGCACTTTAGCAGCATGAGTCGCGGTGTTATTGATAGTCGCGATCTAATTTACTTCATCAGTATTGCACTACTTTTCTCTGTTTTAACTCTATTTCGTTTACAAGCCAAAATCAAATAACGATGAAACAGTTTTCATACAAACAACTCGGATTCTTGATCGCAGGCCTTGTACTGCTTAACATACTTAGTGCTTTTTTCTTTTTTCGTGTGGATTTAACCGCCGATTCGCGCTATACCTTATCGCAACAAACTTTAGAGATCGTAGATAAAATCGATAAGCCGCTGTATTTAGATGTTTTTTTGGAAGGAAAATTCCCGGGTGAATTCAAACGTTTGCAAACCGAAACCTTGCAATTACTCGAAGAATTTGAAGCGCGAAATTCAAACATTAAATTCGAGTTTGTAAATCCTTTAGAGAACGAAACGAAACAAGATTCTGTTATTCAAGCCTTTGTTGAACGTGGTTTAATGCCCGTTCGCGTAAGCGTGCAAGAAAAAGGTGTAGAATCGCAAGAAACGGTTTTCCCTTGGGCGGTAGCAAGTTTGGGTGATAAATCGACTAAAATACCGTTGTTGAAAAACGGATTAAATCCCGACACACAACAAAAAGTGATTAGTAGTGTGCAACATTTGGAGTATGCTTTTGCAAATGCCATCAAAATTGTAAGCACCGAAAAGACTAAGAAAGTTGCGGTAATGAAAGGAAACGGCGAAATAGACGATATAAAAATTGCCGACTTTATTACGTCTGTTCGCGATCAATACCGCATTGGTACTTTTACGCTCGACTCTGTGGGAACAAATCCGCAAAAAGCTGCCGCGTATTTAAAAAAGTACGATTTGATTGTCGTAGCGAAGCCAACGGAAGCTTTTAGCGATGCTGAAAAACAGGTGCTCGATCAATTTGTCATTAATGGCGGAAAGTCGGTTTGGTTGATGGACCAAGTTGCGATTGAAACCGACAGTTTATTCAACGAACGCGGATCGGCAATTGCTTTTCCAAGAAATCAGACTTTAAATCTCGACGATCTTTTCTTTAAATACGGAATTCGAATTGCTCCTGTATTGGTAAAAGACATCGGACAAGCAACACCAATTGCTTTAGCTACAGGACAGCAAGGAAGCAATACTACTTATTCGCAATTTCCATGGTTTTACGCACCGTTTTCGTATCCGCCGGTAACTACAGATAATCCGATAGTGTCGAATATCGATGGTGTAAAATTTGAATATGCCAACGGAATAGAATTGTTGAACAATAACATAAAGAAAACAGTTTTGTTGGAATCTTCTAAGCTTTCAATCGCTGTGGGAACACCTGTGGAAGTGCGTTTGAGTATGGTGGAGGAGCGACCCGATCAGGCAACTTTTGCAAATGCAGTTCCGATTCCTTTAGCTGTTTTATTGGAAGGAAAGTTTACATCGGTTTTTAACAATCGCGTACTGGCCTTTCCCGATAAAACGTTTTTGGGTGTGGCAAAGAAACCGACGGCAATGATAGTGATTGCCGATGGTGATGTGATTAAAAATCAGTTTGATTCAAACGGTGTTCCTTTGGAGTTAGGATTTGATAAGTGGACCAATAAGTTTTACGGCAATAAAGAATTTATTTTAAACAGTATCAATTACTTACTCGACGACAGCAAACTTATCTATTTAAGAAATAAAGAAATAATTTTACCGATACTCGACCGCAATTTAGTTGCCGAAAACTACGTAAATACACAAATTTACGCCATCGTTTTACCGCTAATTGCACTGGGTCTTGCTGGAGTTCTCATCTTTTATTTCCGAAAACGAAAATACGCGCGTTAATGTTGAAAAATAGTTTAGCGCGAATACTTGTAAAACTTCAAAATTAGTCTCATTTTTACCCCTTATAAAAGTTCACACTTATGAAATTTATAGTTTCCAGTTCATACCTACTAAAACAACTTCAAGTGTTGGGAAGTGTTATCAACAACAACCACACGATGCCGATTTTAGAGAATTTTCTATTCGAGCTTAATCAGTCGCAACTAACCGTTTCAGCTTCGGATTTAGAGACCAAAATGTCGGCAACACTGGAAATCGAATCGGAAAGTGAAGGAAAATTCGCCGTTCAAGCAAAATTATTGCTCGATATGTTGAAGACGTTTCCGGAACAGCCACTTACCTTTACTGTGGAAAATGCCGCAGTGGAGATCAGTTCAAATTCAGGAAAATACGCTTTATCGGCAGTTTCTGGTGAAGATTTCCCAGATTCAGAACAACTACAAGATCCATCTTCAGTAAGTATTCCTGCGGAAATATTGGCAACCGCAATCACCAAAACCATTTTTGCAACCGGTAACGATGAGTTGCGTTTGGTGATGATGGGCGTTTTGTTTGAATTTTCTCCGGAAGGATTAACGTTTGTTGCTACCGATGCGCATAAATTGGTGAAATACGAGAGAACCGACGTAAAATCGAGCGAAGAAGCTGCTTTCGTAATGCCGAAGAAGCCTTTAAATATTCTTAAGAACATCCTACAAACCTCGGATGCTGAAGTAAAAATCGAGTATAACAAATCGAATGCAACTTTTTCGTTCGACAATGTGGTACTTACTTGTCGATTAATCGACGGAACGTACCCGAAATACAATCAGGTTATTCCAAAAGAAAATCCGAACAAACTGATCATTGATCGCAATTTATTCCTTACATCGGTAAAACGTGTATCGATTTTCAGTAGTCGTTCTACGCACCAAATTCGCTTAAAGATTGCCGGTGCCGAACTCAACATTTCTGCCGAAGACGTTGAATACTCAAACAAGGCCGATGAACGCATGACCTGCGATTATCAAGGCGACGATATATTGATTGGCTTTAATTCCAAATTTCTATTGGAAATGCTAAACACTTTAACGTCCGACGAAATTCAGCTCGAAATGTCGCTCCCAAACCGCGCAGGAATCTTAACTCCTGTCGACGGTCTCGACGAAGGCGAAAAAGTCATGATGCTGGTAATGCCGGTTATGATTAACAGCTAAATAACAAGCCACTCTTTATGAGTGGTTTTTTTTGGACGGTCCGGCGGCAAGCGTCTGGTGGTAATACATAACCGCCATCGGGCTTTTCGCTACCCCCGATAGTTATCGGGGTGTTTTGCGGCATAAATGCCACCGCAAAACAGGATTTTCGCTGCACTCCCTAACGCGAAAATCGTTACCAGAGGTTCGATCTCTAAAAAATTACCCTTTTATCTTTTGTTTGATCGAACAAAAAACTCGTTTGGATTTTGGCTATTTGAGTTGCATTAAGAACTCACTTAATTTGCGGAAATTTTATCTTTTATAGAGCGAAAATCAACCGATATCGCACATATGTAAATAGCTGATTTAATTAATCTTAACCCTAGGTAATATTGCAATATTACGTTTATATTTTCACAAAGCCCTTAAAAGAGTTTTCGAAGCCGTGCTAGCTAAAGATTATTTTTCGATACCTAGTCCGTGTCAATTTCTACATAATAGTATTTTAAGCGAATAGCCGGCTTTACAATTATTTACTTGTAATATTGCAATATTACCTCGGCTT
>NZ_JBMLTK010000092.1:0-5967 GCF_049240005.1 Flavobacterium sp.
GCTGTTGAGGAAAACACAGAACGTATCAAATCGACTGAAAAATTGCACCGCTCTAATACAAGATGAAGCTCCGACGATACTTGGGTTAGATGGGGCAAAACGATACGTTAAGGGGTGAATGTCGCGATCCCGATAGCTATCGGGACTAACTTCCCCAAAAACCGATACGTAAAGTGGTGAACTCATCGCACGTATTTCCACCGAACGCCTAGCCCCGATGGCAGTGGAAAGCCCGTACGAGTGGCAACGTGTGCGCACGCTGTTTTGGTGGCGACCGTCGGAAGCCGCAAAAAACCGCAGTGCTAACCGTTGCCACACGGCGGACTTGCAACGAACAGCGGGAATAGCTACCAAAAAGTCGTAGAATCTTTGGGATTTCCAACAAACGTTAAGTATTTTGTTAATCTTGAACGGGTGATTTCGTTAAACAAGCGGATTTAGGTAATTTTCCGCTCGTAAAATTTTGTTCCTTTACGCGCCTTTAGGTACAACTTTGCGTAAACCGCAGTTTACATGCCAAAAAATCCTATGAAAATTGTATCCGTACTCATATTGCTATTTCTTTCTTTACCGCTAGCGGCGCAAAACCAAGCGCCTGTTTTAGCTGCAACCGGACAAGGAACGCATTGCCGCAACTTTGCCAGTCCGATTGTGCAAACTTTTACCATAACCGATCCCGATGATACGGCGATCGACGCGCTGTACATTCAAATTACGACCAATTACACCGCCGGCGAAGATTTGCTAAGCTTAACAGGTTCGCATCCCAATATCGCTGCTTCTTGGAGTCAGCAAGAAGGCAAGTTAAGTCTTACAGGCATTGGCGGTCCGGCTTTATACACCGATTTAATTGCAGCTGTTTTCGATGTGCGTTACACCAATAGCAATTTATCGGCCAGCGGTACACGTACGTTTTCGATTACTATTGGTCAGGCGAATTACCTTCCCTCAACCGGACATTATTACCGCTACGTAGCACAAGAAAATATTACTTGGCCGCAAGCCCGAAATGCTGCACAAGCCAGTACTTACTATGGTTTACAAGGATACTTGGCTACGCTAGCATCGGCCGAAGAAGCGCAGTTGGCGGGCGAGCAAGCATCGGGAACCGGCTGGATTGGCGCGAGCGATGCGGAGGAAGAAGGCGTTTGGAAATGGGTAACCGGACCCGAAGCCGGACAAACTTTTTGGAACGGCGGCCCGAACGGAACTGCTATTGGCTTTGCTTTCTGGAATGCCGGTGAACCCAATAATGCCAACGACGAAGATTACGCGCACATTACGTTTCCAGGAATTGGATTGCCCGGTTCTTGGAACGATTTGCGACCTACAGCCGAAACCACTGGAGCATACCGAGCGCTGGGCTACGTAATTGAATACGGCGGTACTCCCGGAGATCCGACCTTACAAATTGCAACGAGCACCACGATAAATTTACCCGAGTTTCCGGTAGTTGCCAACGCATCGGTTTGTGGAAGCGATTCGGTAACCTTACAATCGACAACGGCAAACACTTTTTGGTTCGCAACTTCTACCGGAGGAACGCCGCTGGCCACAGGAAGTAGTTTTACCACACCCGAATTAACGGCAACCACCACGTATTATGTGAGTCCGTTTAACGGCGCGTGCACCAACGTTCCGCGTATTCCAGTTACTGTAACGGTATTAGCCGAACCGCAAATTACAGCAGCAGCGGTATTTACTGTTTGCGAACGCGAAACCGTAACGCTAACGGCACAGGCGCCCGTGGGAACGGTGCGTTGGTACGATTCGGAAACATCGACAACCGTTTTAACCGAAGGCGATTACACGATCAGTAACGTAATCGCTAATGCAACGTATTATGTAGCCGCCTGGAACGGAACTTGTTCGAGCACCCGCATTCCGGTGCAGTTGAATGTGATTGACGTTCCGGAAGACACCACTTTTAATCAAACAATTTGTCAGGGCGACGATACCGTACTGCAAGCCAGTTTAGGAAGTTCGTACCTGTGGAGCACGGGCAGCACGGCACGGCAAATTCGCGTTAGCCAAGCGGGAACTTTTTCGGTAGTTATCACCTTGCCAACGGGTTGTAGTTACGAAGAGCGTTTTGAAGTTACGGCAAACCCAATTCCCGATATACCTATACTCGGATTTACAGACAACATTTTGCAGTTAAGCATACCTAACGCTCCCGATTTCGAGTACAGCCTAGACAATTTTAATTTTCAGACGGCTACGGAGTTTGCTTTGGGTCGCGGCGGCGAGTACGTGTTGTATATCCGCGATTTAGCGCGTTGTCAGGTGCACGAGTTTCCGTTTGTATGGTTGCGGGCGCCGCGGTTTTTTTCGCCCAACGGCGATTCGTTCAACGATCTGTGGACGGTTGAGGGAATGGTTTTTTACCCCGAATCGAAGGTGCGGATTTTCAACAAGTACGGTAAATTGTTGTACGAGCTCAGTGCGCAAAATCCGAGTTGGGATGGTACCATATCTCAGAATCCGCTTCCGGCCAGCGATTATTGGTTCGAGGCCACTTTCGGCACGCGCTCGCTTCCCATCCGTGGGCATTTCAGTTTAGTGCGCTAGTTTTCGAGAGATTTTTTTTTGCAGCTAATCCCGTTTTTCGCTATAGTCCTCAAAAAATACGCCACGTTCAGTCGGCACGTGTTGGGCTTCTTGGGTCGCCCACACCCGCCGCTTCACGCAGCCGTATTTTTTTGCGGGCTGCCGCTGCAACCGGGGCTAGGGCATACGTTGTTAACGTTTGGTGGAAAAATACCTACAAGTAGGTAGGTGCGGGAGTGGGGAAGTGCGTAAATTAGCAGGGTATAAAAAAAGAATTTTTTAGCAACTAATGCAAAATGCGAAATGACTAACTAAAATGACATGTTCAAAACGCATGTAGTTTTTTTTGACGCAAAGCGCTTTTAATGAATGATTTATGAGTGTTTTTGAAATTGGAATACAGTAGGAGATTTCGTCAATTGTTGAGTTGCAAGATATGGCTAAAAAACGAGAGCTTTAATTTGAAGAATTGTTACTTTTTTTAACTTGACGTTTTTTTATGGCAGGTAGTCTAGTTTCTTTTATATCACCTGCCTTTTTTGCGGTTTCAATCATTTTTTTCGGGTCTACTAAAGGCATGATTAAATTTATAGGCAGTACTGCCATTTTACTCGCAGCATAACCTCTTAATGTTCCTAGGGAAATATTCAATAATCTAATCATTAATGGATCAGCAATTTGGCTTTCATTTTCGCCTAAAGTAATTAATTCGCTGTTCTCATCTAAGTTATCAAATCCAAAAGTTGTGGAACATGCTAATGAAAAGAAAGTTTTTGGCTTTCCTAGTTCTTTTTTATATCTATACTCCAAAAACAATCTCAATTCTAAAGTTACATCAGCAGGTGTTCCGATTACCATAAATGATAATCGCATATCAACATTTTCCTCTTTAAAATTATCCAAAATTTCATGGGTAATCTGCGTTGAATAGGAAATTTCCTTTAAATCTTTAATTTTAATCCGTAAAGAAACTGGCTTTTCCATTGTTTAATTTGTAAAAACTTCTGTGGGTAAAGAAACATTCTGAGACGTTGAATATTTACGAAATTCACTTACGTCATCAATTTCATAAGTCTCTATTGCAAAACAATCAGCTTCAAAAATATTAAATGAAGCAGTTTTATAATTTAATGTGACGACACCAGCAGATTCAAAATCTGAATTACATTCATTGTTTGCACAAACTTGAAACAACTTTCCTTTTAATACCGATTCTATTTTTGCAACTGTCTTGAAAGTGAAATTATGTGTTCCGGAAAGCCATTTACTAACTTCGGATTCATTTTTACCAAGCAACTGAGATAGCCTTTTTTGATCAATACCGCGCAGTTTCATTAAAAAATAAATTCTCTCGGCTAGTTCATCTGAATTTTCGATAAAAATATCAACATATTCAGGACGAGAAGAAATTATTTCTTGTAAATATTTGTTATGCATCATATTTGAAAAGCTAAATTTCCTTTTAGAGTTTTAAATTCTGGAACTATTAATCCTTGTTTGGTTTTTTTCTTGATTTCCGTATCTAAATTAATAAGAAGTTCCATACAATCATTCAAATGAGGATCTTCTTGATATGTTTTTGTCGTTTTAATTCCGCCATTTCCTAAAATAACAATATTTGGTGAAATCATTATCGCATATAATCTTAGTTTATTCCCTTCTGCATAGAGATGAGCAGGCAAGGCACATGTTCTATCATTAATTTTTCCTTCTCGTCTAAAATGTCGGTCAGCACATCCAGTTTTTCCATTTCGCTCCATCTGTTTGCTAATAATCTGTAAACCTTCTATGTACTTTTTATTACCATTATGGTTAGAAAACAACTTTTCGGTCTCTGAAAGTTTTTCTCCATCAACTCTCACAGTGTAAAATGTAACATTGTCATATTCTCCAAAGATCTCTAAAGTAACCTTTCGCGTACCCACTTAAAGCTGATGAACAAAATTAAACTTAAAATTCAATTAACCAAATGCAATTCACAAATAATTCACTTATAAGTGAATAATAGAAATATCTTCACTTTTTATGTAATTATTTGAATTTGTAGAAAACAAATATAGGATATTACTAGATAAACATAATGAATACGTCCATATTTCATAAACATGCCACATCTGGTAAAAGCACCTAAACGCCGAAACTGTTTTTTGTGTTGCTACATGTTCGGTATTCACTTTTTTGTTTACCTTAGAGGAGATAACGCTGCTTGCTTTTCCGTTTCTGTGTATATCTGGAAAACGTGAAAGATAATTTTAAAACCTAATCACTTGATTAAATGGGGAAATGATTTATAAATACTATATTTACATCGGAATAATAAATCAGAAGGAAGAGCGTACAAGTCAACCTTGTAAGGTCCATGGTTCGAGTCCAGGTCCGTTAATGAGATTTAGTAAATTTCATTAACGGACCCTTCTTATGGACTTTAAAACATCACTGCTCATTTATAGAGCACAAACAATTAACGAAAGGAAAATTTAGAAATCAAAGATAAGATTAGTTAAAAGCCTTACTCCGATAATTAGGCAATTAACGGATGTTGATTTCCATAAAATAGATGAATTTAAAACCGAAGAAAATCTATTGATTACTTGGTTAAACTCTTCTATTTCTCCATTTTTAGCTACCAAGATTACTTCTAAAGATCCAATTGTTATTAGCAATGTAGACAATCAAATGACTGACTTTAAAATTCAATATTTAGAAAAAAAGCAGGTATTGAATTCAGAATACAAGAATGACAAAATCTAAGAATTAGAAACTTTTTCTAAATATTTTCTTTTAACATATTGTACATGGTCTGAAGCGCCATTTATTAAGCTTAAACACACACCATAAGGTCTTGCTCTAAATGACAGATTCCAAAATTATGGAAGAAATATTGAGACCAAATGGAAGACTTTAGTAGATAAAATAATTTATAGAATCCTGAATATTTATTCTGGTGACGTATTCCAAATGAAATCCGAACTAGAAAAAATTTCAGAAGATTATATTGTGAACTACAGTTATATCAGAAATAAAATTGCTCATGGACAGTGGGATGAAGCATTAAACTCTATTAATGATGATATCAATATTGTTTCAAGCCAAGATATGTCATTTGTGGATGTATTGAAAATTGATTTTACTTTTGAAAACCACCATTTGTTCTCGGGAATATTAAAAAATATTAGTGAGTCAAATGTCCCAGAAGATTTAATCATTAAGAAAAACAGCTCTTATTTAATTCTTAAACAAAAGTTAGTCGACTTAATTAATTTAAGACAGAGCTAGGACATTAAGAGTCGAGCTACATTTTTGCAACAAAGAACTTTTGATACTAGAAATTTAATTATAATGGAGAAAATGCATTCAAATGGAATTGTAGGCTTCCCCTAATTCGAACCGTTTATAAATCAAATTTATGTTTTCCGT
>NZ_JBMLTK010000093.1:0-26516 GCF_049240005.1 Flavobacterium sp.
CCGCGGCCCGGATGGCAGTGGAAAGCTTTGCAATAAAAAGCGCCGCGAAAACCCAAACGGCAAAGCGACAACGAGAGCTCTTGCCGTTTGGTGCTTTGAGCAGCGGTTTGTTTGCAAACTTGAAACGTACAGCCGGTTTGCCGCCCAAATAAAACAGCTTTCAACTTACCGTACAAAAACATCCACGAAATCAGGAAGAATTGGTGTGCCAGTGGGAACAATAATTGACGTAAATTTGGAAATGAATGCGCTGAAAATGTCTTTAAAAATATGAAATATCTGTTGGTTTGTTGTATGGCTTTGAGCCTGCTTGTTTCGCCCGAAACTTCCAAAGAAAAGAAGCTTTTGGGTGTGTGGAAGTTTGAGAATGTTGCCCAAACGGAGCATGTTTCAGGCAATATTTTCAGAAATGTAACCTCCGGATTGAAAGATGAAATCCTTATTACGTTTCAGCCGGATCATACGGGAATCATTAAAGATGTAGATCTAAAAACGAAAGCTAGTTTCACTTGGGAGCTAAAGTCTGGACATTTAGCCATTATTGTTGAAATTCAAAATTCAATTTTACAGTCGTTAAATGGCACGTTTCGAATGCAATTTGCTGGAAAAAAAGAACTAAAGTTAGTAGCTCCTGATGGGAAGGTTGTTACTTTAAGCCGACCAAGGTCGTAACACGATGCTGCCTTTGCGCTCATGTTTCCGTACCTTCGCGGCATGATTTTTCAAATCAAAGCATACCTGCAATTTTTACTTCGATCAAAGAATCGGCATGGCGTGCATTCGCCTTTTGTGTATCAGTTTGTTGAAAATTGTTTTAACGATCGCGCGCCGTACGAAGCATACCAAACCTTCGCCGATGCCAACCGCCAATTAGCTGCCAATAAACAACTTATTTGTGTTACCGACCACGGTGCAAAGTCGAAAACGATGCATCCGAAACAGCGACGTGTGTGCGATATGGCCGCCGTTGCTGGAATTACGCCTTACCGTCAGCAACTGTTGTACCGATTGGCGCGCTATTTTAACATCGAAAATGCCCTGGAAATCGGAACCTCTGTCGGAAAAGCTACGGTAGCTTTAGCAGCAGCAAATGTGCGTGTTCAAACCATCGAAGGTTGTGCGAATACCCAAGCCGTAGCGAAAGATTTACTTGCCGATTATTCGGATCGAATTCAGTTTACAAACGGCACATTCGAGGCGATTCTTCCCACGATAAACGACCACAAATTCGATTTGATTTTCTTCGACGGCAATCACCAATACGAACCCACAATTTCGTATTTCAACACGCTGTTGCCAACCGCACATGCTAAATCGGTTTGGATTTTCGACGATATTTACTACAGCGCCAACATGCAACGCGCTTGGGAAGTTATTCGTAATGATGCTCGAGTAACACTTTCTATAGATACGTTCCGTTGGGGGATGGTGTTTTTTGAGCCTCGACCGCACAAAGAACATTTTGTGATTCGCCCGCCGTTCTTTTTTGATCGAACCCAGTGGGGATTTTAAAAAGCAGGCACCCATTTCTAAAAAACAATACCTTTACCAAAGTCGAAGGTTAAACGCAGCGAGTTAAAATGTTTTCGTTGTAACAACTGCGCTATTTTTGCTACTTACCTTAAAAAGAAGTTTTGAAAGAATTAATTAAACTCAAGTCGATTAAACGCGATTTTGCGCTGGGCGCAGAAACGATACGTGTTTTAAAAGGAATCGATTTAACGATAAATCAGGGTGAATACGTGGCGCTTATGGGTCCATCGGGCTCCGGGAAATCGACCTTAATGAACTTATTGGGTTGTCTTGATACGCCCACATCGGGTTCGTACATTTTGAACGGACAAGACGTAAGCAAAATGCGCGACGATGATTTGGCCGAAATTCGCAACAAAGAAATTGGTTTCGTATTTCAAACCTTTAACTTGTTGCCGCGAACCACAGCTTTAGATAACGTGGCGCTTCCGATGATTTACGCCGGCTACGGAAAGGCCGAACGCAGCACTCGTGCCAAAGAAGTTTTGGAACAGGTAAATCTTGGCGATCGGATGGATCACCAACCCAATCAGCTTTCGGGCGGTCAGCGGCAACGTGTCGCAATTGCACGAGCGCTGGTAAACAAGCCGTCGATTATCTTAGCCGATGAACCAACGGGAAATTTAGATTCGAAAACGAGCGTCGAAATCATGAAGCTTTTCGACGAAATTCACCAAAACGGCAATACCGTTATTTTGGTAACGCATGAAGAAGACATTGCCGCTTACGCACACCGCGTAATTCGTTTGCGCGATGGAATTATTGAATCGGATAACAAGAATTCTTAAAATGAAAGTATATACAAAAACCGGCGACGGAGGAACCACGGCACTTTTTGGCGGAACTCGCGTTCCAAAAGACCACATTCGAATTGATAGCTACGGAACGGTCGATGAATTGAATTCGTACATTGGTTTGATTCGCGATCAAGCTATTTCAGACATTCACAAACAAACACTTATCGAAATTCAGGATCGTTTATTTACGGTGGGTGCTATTTTAGCTACGCCGCAAGAGAAAGAGTTTTTGAAAAACGGTGAGCGACGATTACAGAATTTAGGATTGCAACAAACCGACATCGATTTTCTGGAAAAGGAGATCGATCGTATGGAAGACAGCTTGGAGCCTATGACGCATTTTGTGTTGCCGGGCGGGCATCAAACGGTGTCATTTTGTCATATAGCGCGTTGCGTTTGTCGCAGAGCCGAACGTTTGGCAGTACATTTAGGACATGAAGAGCCTATTGAACCGATGGCGATTATGTATTTAAATCGTTTATCTGACTATCTGTTTGTTTTGGCACGGATGTTGACCAAGGAGCTAAACGCGGTTGAAGTGAAGTGGATACCGAGAAAGTAATTGATTTTTTCTTAAAATTATTTCGATAATCCCGCGTAAACACTATGTTCTTATCAAATTGAAATTAAAGTGTTTTTTACTTTGAAATTTTAGTAAAAAATATATTTTTGCATAAACCTAATTAGACAACAAAATGTACTGGACGTTAGAACTTGCTTCCTATTTGAGCGATGCTCCATGGCCGGCAACAAAAGACGAGTTGATTGACTATGCGATTCGTGCCGGAGCTCCGCTAGAGGTCGTAGAAAATCTTCAATCAATCGAAGATGAAGGTGAAATCTACGAATCAATGGAGGAAATTTGGCCTGACTATCCGACCGACGAAGATTATCTTTGGAACGAGGATGAGTATTAGAAGAAATCACTCAAAAGCATAAAAGTCTCTCAAGTAGAGGCTTTTTTTTTGCATAAATTTGCACACAATTTTTCAGCAACTAAAGAATCAAAGATATGAGTCTTATCAGTAGTATTCTAAAGGTGTTTGTTGGCGATAAATCTCAAAAAGATATCAAAGCCATACAGCCTTACATCACTAAAATAAAAACATTCGAACCGGCTTTACAAGCTTTATCGAACGACGAACTGCGCGCTAAAACAGCCGCTTTCAAAGAAATAATTAAAGAAGGTAGAAAAGCGCAAGACGAGAAAATTGCCAAACTACTCCAAGAAATTGAAGTTACTTCGGATATCGATCAGAAAGAATCACTTTACTTGGAAATCGATCGTCTCGAAAAAGAGGCATACGATGCTACCGAAAAAGTATTGCTCAATATCCTACCGGAAGCATTCGCTGTTGTAAAGGAAACGGCGCGTCGATTCAAAGAAAATACCTCGATTGAAGTTACTGCTACCGCAAAAGATCGCGAGTTAGCAGCCGTAAAACCATACATTACACTTGAAGGCGATAAAGCTATTTATGCCAATTCGTGGAATGCCGCTGGGAAGCAAATCACCTGGGACATGATTCACTACGACGTGCAGCTCATTGGTGGTGTGGCCTTGCATCAAGGTAATGTTGCCGAAATGCAAACCGGTGAAGGTAAAACGCTTGTTGCAACTTTGCCGCTTTACCTAAACGCACTTCCGGGTAAAGGCGTACACTTAGTAACCGTAAACGACTACCTTGCTAAACGTGATAGCTCGTGGAAAGCTCCTTTATTTGAATTCCACGGATTAACTGTAGATTGTATCGATAACCACCAACCGAATTCAGATGGTCGTCGAAAAGCTTATGAAGCGGATATCACTTACGGAACCAACAACGAATTTGGTTTCGATTACCTGCGCGACAACATGGCGCACACGCCAGCCGAACTCGTGCAACGCAAACACAACTACGCGATTGTCGATGAGGTCGACTCGGTTTTGATTGACGACGCACGTACACCTTTGATTATTTCAGGTCCGGTGCCGCAAGGCGATCGTCACGAATTCAACGAGCTTAAACCAAAAGTAGAGCAACTCGTTAATTTACAACGACAAATTTCAAACGGTTTCTTGGCCGAAGCGAAGAAGCTCATCAAAGAAGGAAACACCAAAGACGGTGGTTTCAACTTACTTCGCGCACACCGTGCCATGCCTAAAAATAAAGCATTGATTAAGTTTTTGAGTGAAGACGGCGTAAAACAGCTTCTTCAAAAAACCGAAAACCAATACATGCAAGACAACAATCGCGAGATGCCCAAAGTAGATGAAGCTTTGTATTTTGTGATTGAAGAGAAAAATAATTCGGTAGAACTCACCGAAGGCGGTATCAAAGCTCTTTCTGGCGACACCGATTCGGATTTCTTTGTACTTCCAGACATGGGAACGGAAATCGCGAAAATCGAACAGGCAAAATTGCCTAAAGAAGCCGAAATCGAAGCTAAAGAACAGCTTTTCAATGAATTTGCTCAGAAAAGTGAGCGTATTCACACTTTAACACAGTTGTTGAAAGCCTACACTTTGTTTGAAAAAGATGTAGAATACGTGATCATCGACAATAAAATTTTGATTGTAGATGAGCAAACCGGTCGTATCATGGACGGTCGTCGTTACAGCGATGGTTTACACCAAGCGATCGAAGCTAAAGAAAACGTAAAAATCGAAGCAGCTACGCAAACTTTTGCAACCATTACTTTGCAAAACTACTTCCGTATGTACAGCAAATTGGCGGGTATGACGGGTACTGCCGTTACCGAAGCGGGCGAGCTTTTCGAAATCTATAAACTAGATGTGGTGGAAATTCCAACCAACCGTCCGATTGCACGTGTCGATCACGAAGATTTGATTTACCGCTCGGTACGCGAGAAATTCAATGCTGTTATCGAAGATGTTACCAAGCTTTCAGAGGCAGGTCGTCCGGTACTTATTGGTACCACTTCCGTAGAAATTTCCGAATTGCTTTCGCGAATGTTAAAGATGCGTGGTGTGAATCACAACGTTTTGAACGCGAAAATGCACAAGCAAGAAGCGCAAATTGTAGAAGAAGCGGGTAAACCTGGCGTAGTAACTATTGCAACGAACATGGCGGGTCGTGGTACCGACATTAAGCTAACTCCAGAAGTTAAAGCCGCTGGTGGTTTGGCGATTATTGGTACCGAACGTCACGATTCTAGACGTGTCGACCGTCAATTACGAGGTCGTGCAGGTCGTCAAGGAGATGTCGGAAGTTCGCAATTTTACGTTTCGCTTGAAGATAATTTGATGCGTTTGTTTGGTTCGGATCGTGTGGCAAAAATCATGGATCGTATGGGCTTGAAAGAAGGCGAAGTAATTCAGCATTCGATGATGACCAAATCGATTGAACGCGCGCAGAAAAAAGTAGAAGAGAACAACTTTGGTGTACGTAAACGTTTGTTGGAATACGACGATGTAATGAACGCACAACGCGAAGTGGTATACAAACGCCGCCGTCATGCTTTAGAAGGTGAGCGTTTGAAAGTAGATATCGCCAATATGATTTACGATACCTGCGAATTGTTGGTAGATCAAGCGAAAGCAGCAGGCGATTTCAAGAATTTCGAATTCGAATTGTTCCGTTATTTCTCGATTGAGTCGCCCGTAATTGAAGCCGATTTCAACAAACAATCGGCAAACGATTTAACGAATACCGTTTATAAGTCGGTTTTAGATTTTTACGAAACAAAAACAGCAAACAGCGCCGAGCAAGCATTTCCGATTATTGCAGGCGTTTTCGAAAACGAAGGAAACAAATTCGAGCGCATTGTGGTTCCGTTTACCGATGGTGTGAAAACGCTAAACGTAGTAACCGATTTGAAGAAAGCCTACGAATCGCGCGGCAAGCAACTGATTACGGATTTCGAAAAGAACATCACTTTAGCTATTGTTGATGAAGCTTGGAAAAAGCACTTGCGCAAAATGGACGAGCTGAAACAATCGGTGCAATTGGCCGTTCACGAACAAAAAGATCCGTTGTTGATTTACAAATTTGAAGCGTTTAAGTTGTTTAGCAATATGTTGAATGGCGTGAATCGCGACGTGATATCGTTCTTGTTTAAAGGCGACTTACCGCAGCAAAATGCACCACAAATTCAGGAAGCACGAGAAGTAAAGCAGAAGGAAAATTACCAAACTTCGAAAGACGAAATTCCGAATAGCGATCAGGCAGCAGCTCAGAATCGCGAAGCAGCGCAAACCCAACCCAAACAAGTAACTGAAACGATAGTTCGGGAAACGCCGAAAATCAATCGTAATGATACGGTTACCATTAAACACGTTTTGAGTGGGAAAACCGAAACGATGAAGTACAAAAAAGCCGAGTCGCTACTGCAATCCGGTGAATGGGTTTTAGCATAGTTAAAAGAAATCTGCTGTAAAAAGCAGATTTTTTTTGGGCGCCCGGGCACGCTTTCGCCTTTACTCCTCGGCGAGTTCCGCTGCGCTACACCGCCTGTGGGGTATCGGCTCAATCGTTGGCGCGGCAATCGTTGGCGTAGCAATCGTTTACTACTTTCTCAATCGCTACGGCTGAACCATTTGTGCACTGAGATAGACTTGTTGATTCAAATGTGCGAGAAAAATCAGTAAGATGGTTTTCTTAGGGAATTAATAACTCATGTGATAGTTCTACTTTTTCAGAATACTTGTGTAATTGGCCAGTAGTTTGATCGTGTAAAATTCTTTTTATCGATTCACTTTTTAACTTCTTTTCAGGAATTGTACGTTCCATCTATAAGTAAGTTTTTTTAAATAGTTATTCTCCAATTAAAAACACCACTTTACAAAGTGATAAAAATTTAAATTTTATTCATAAAAAATTGAAAATCATAACAATAAGAAATATCTAAATGAATTTTAATTTATTTATATATTTGATTTTAACTTCTTTAATTTCAATTTAGGATTTTAGCGAAGTTGTTTTAAATTGCTGTGTTTTTTAGAAAGTAGAACCCTAACAAAAGGTCAATAGCAGTTGTAAAAAAAGTGTTATTGAATTTCAAATAATAATTTTAGATAGTTAGATATGAAAAAGAGTTTCTTGATTGCGTTTTTATTATTACAAGTCTGGGCATTCGGACAAACTAAGAATGAGGTATTATTTAAAATTCAGTACAAACCGCAAGCTACCTACAGCAATACGATACAGCTTACTTCTCAAAATATTTTTACTTACGGAGGGTCGGAAGAAATTTTAGCTGACTTAAAGGAAAGTGGTATGGAGAATCCCATGACGTTAGATCAAAATTCGACAATAAAAACTGTTTTCCGCACAGGGAAGATCAAAGGCGGAAAAGAATTTCCCATTCAAATTGAAGTTACCGACGTTTCGGAAAGTGACGGAGGTAAAAGCGTATTGCCAAAAGGGCTTGTGTTTTACGGAAATTGTGCAGAAAGTGGACTTCCAAAACTCGATTCTTTGTCAGGAATTAGTTATGACGAAAGTACAAAGAAAGCGCTCTTAGATGTGACTCGTGACCTGTTCTTACAAATTGATATTCCGGAAAAACGAATTAAAGTTGGTGATACATTTTCGCAGTCTATGCCGATTTCGATACCTGGTGGACCAGCAGAAGCGATAATGGATGTTGTTGCAGATTATAAGTTAATTAGTATCACAAATAATTTTGCAAATTTTGATATTCAGATTACCTATAAAATTAACTCGGGAGCGATAGACTCGATACAAGCTGTAGGAAAAGGAACTGGTAAAATGACTTACGATACTAAGAATTTCTACATTACCAAACATGAATCGAACACTGAGATCAGTCTGGATATTAAAGATAAGGAAATTGATTTTAGCATTAAATCCAAACAGAGTATGGTTCAAACATCAACATTGACCAATTAAGCTGTGGTATTCCAGTAACGAATTACTTGTTGAATAATATATTTTCTCGCAAACTACTCGACTGTCAGAAATAAAATATTCAGAAAATCTAAGCGAATAGTTTTTAGTCTTCAATGCACCTGGGTTCGTAGACCATACAGGTACATATCTTACGTCGCTTCTTTATTTACTGCTGACCACATAGGCACATAGTTTACGGTATTTCTTGATTTACGGGTGACCACATAGGCACATAGGTTACCACGTTTCTTGATTTACGGTTGACACATAGGCACATATCTTACGTCGCTTCTCTATTTACTGCTGACCACATAGGCACATAGGTTACCGCGTTTCTTAATTTTCTGTTGATCACATAGGCACATATTTTACATTGCTTCTTGATTTACAGTTGACCACATAGTCAGATAGATTACATAATGAGGCTACGCAACTGACTCCCGTATTAGCGCAACAACCACTAAAGCCTCGACTTTTAACTACAAAGATTTAGTAGCATGAAATCGTAGTTTAACGAACCATCTTTAAATCTTTCAATCTTTAAATCTTTCAATCTTTTAATCTTTCAATCTCGAAATCTCGAAATCTCGAAATCTTTAAATCTCACAATCTCTAAACCCTAAACCACAAACCCATCCGGTAGAATCGCACCTTTTTTAACCACAATAATGCCTTCCTTTACGGCAAATAAGGGCGTATTTTGGTTTGGTAAATGCGGACCGCCGTTCAAAACAACGCCATTTCCGATGCGGCAGTTTTTATCGATGATTGTGTTGTTCAAAACACAGTTCGTACCGATGCCGATGTTGATGATTTGCTTTTCAACGTTTTGTCGGATTTCTTCCAGATTTTGATAATAATCGTTACCCATCAGGTACGAATTGGAAATAGAAGTACCGTAACCAATCCGACTCCGAATGCCGACAACCGAATGCTTGATCGCAGCACCATTAATGATACAACCTTCTGCCACCACAGACCTATCGATAGTAGTTGCGCCAGTAATTTTCGAAGGCGGAAGTACACGAGCACGGGTGTAAATTTTCTGTGAATTATCGAATAAATTAAACTGCGGAATATCGTCTGTTAATCCCAAATTTGCTTCGAAAAACGATTCGATGTTTCCAATATCGGTCCAATAACCTTCGTATTGATAGCTCAAAACTCTGTGTTTACCGATAGATTGCGGAATGATTTCCTTGCCAAAATCTTTCGTGTTCGGATTCGACATTAAATCGATAAGTAACTGTCTGTTAAAGATATAAATACCCATAGACGCCAAGTAGTGCTTGCCCGCAGCAGCCGATTCAGCGCTAACATCCGACGTCCACTCCGGTAACAACGATGCGTCTGGCTTTTCAATAAACGAAGTAATCCAACTTTGGGCATCGGTTTTTAGAATTCCGAATTCGGGTGCTTCTTTAGACGTAACAGGTAAGGTAGCAATCGAAATCTCGGCGCCGCTTTCGTGATGTGCTTTAATCATTTGGTTGAAATCCATTTGATAGAGCTGATCTCCTGAAAGAATTAGTGCATAATCGAATTGGTGATTTAAAAAGTGGTTCATGCACTGGCGCACCGCATCGGCAGTTCCTTGAAACCAGGTCGGATTGTCGGGCGTTTGTTCTGCGGCCAAAATATCCACAAAAGCAGTACTAAAATGGCTGAAATGATAGGTGTTTTTGATATGCTGGTTTAACGATGCCGAGTTAAACTGCGTTAAAACGAACATACGTTTGATATCCGAATTGATGCAGTTGGAAATCGGAATATCAACCAAACGATATTTTCCGGCAATCGGAACTGCTGGCTTCGAACGTGTTTCGGTTAAAGGATATAATCGAGAACCTTGTCCGCCACCTAAAATTATAGCTAAAGTACTTGTATTCATGAAAATGTATTTTGTTTTGAGGTTTGTCTAGATTAAGCTTGTTCCGGTTTAAAATTTGCTTGCACGGAACGATAAAAATCGAAAGTTTGTTTTGCGATAGCGCGCCAACTAAAGTGATCGATTACGCGTTTTCGACCCGCTTTTCCCATCGCAATTGCTTTGGATTCGTCGCGCAGTAGCTCATTCACCTTTTCTGCAAAAGCACGTTGAAAAGCCGCCGGATCCTTGGGATAAAAATCCGACTTTGAAACCGGCTCCAACGGAATTAAAAAGCCCGTTTCTCCTTCGGTCAATATTTCGGGAATTCCTCCAACCGCGCTAGCTACAACGGGAGTTTCGCACGAAAGTGCTTCCAAATTAATTATGCCAAACGGCTCGTATAAAGACGGACACGCAAAAACGCGCGCCTTGCTGTACAAAACACGAACCTGCTCGCGCGGTAGCATTTCTGAAATAAGAATAACACCTGGCCGTGCTTGCTGCAACTCGGCAATCAACTGCTCGGTTTCTTGCGCTATTTCTGGCGTATCGGGAGCGCCGGCACAAAGCACTATTTGGCAATTCGCATCAAAATGATGAGCTGCAGCTATGAGTTGAGAAATACCTTTCTGACGAGTAATGCGCCCTACAAAAAGTACAAACGGAATGTTGGGATTGATGCCATAGCGCTCCAGCAACGAATCGTCGGAGGTAGGTGCATAAAAATCGGGATCAATACCGTTGTGAATTACCGTGACTTTATCGGGATTTACCTGATATGAATCAACAACATCGCGTTTCATTTGCTGGCTAACGGCAATAATCCCATCGGCTGTCTGGTAGGCATGTTGCTCAATCCAACGTGAAAGAAAATAGCCGTTTCCGAGTTGCTCGACTTTCCAGGGTCGTTGCGATTCCAAACTGTGAGTTGTAAGAATCAACGGCACTTGTAATAATTGTCTGGAAAAAACGCCGGCTAAATGAGTGTACCATGTATGACAGTGTATGACGTCTGCCGTTGGTGTAGCGGCGGAGATATCAATGTTTCGAATTAAATGTTGAAATAACTTCGCTTGAAAAGCAGCTGATTGTAGTATTTCGTTATTGGCTTCGATGCCCTGTACATGCAGTTGTTCGCTACTTTCGTTCTGATCTCCAAAACAACGAACTTCTACTTCTGCGTGAGCTAATAATTCCTGACAGAGAAAATCGACGTGTACGCCAGCGCCACCGTAAATGTGTGGTGGAAATTCATTCGTAAAAAGCGCTACTTTCATGCAAAAAGTTGAGTTAATTTCAATTCCCTAAAATTGCAAATAAATTTAGATATTACAGATATTTCAACCTATATATTAACTCAACATTCAAAATTAAACGCAATTTTTAGCGAATTCGACAAGCATTTGAATTTTTGTTACTAAAGGTCGCTACTAACGACTCATTGAAAAATCAACAAAACGAAAAATATTTTATAGACTCACCAAAATAAAAGACGCTAAAACATTACCAAAGGAAACACTCACTTTTACTGTTTTGTTAATTCAATGTTATTGGGCACAACAAAATCGCTAATAATAGGCTCGCCAACATCGTAAAATCTTATCCCTTTTTCCTTTACAAGATTGAATGAAATTTTCGCTGGACAAGTTGGGCAAACATCAAGTAATCTAATACTTAAGTCACCATAAAGAAAAGAGCTTCCCGAGTGGATCTCATGAAAGGTAGCGCCAAAAATATTACCGCTGAATACGTGACCTATAAAAGCACTTGGCCACTTCAAGCCTACAGGCGCGTCGCTGTCAGATTTGTAAATTACAGTAGGATTACCGCTAGACAGGTCAATCATTTTGTAATGTCCCCTCAAGCAATAACTGCCATCGTTAAGATCTGGCTCTGGATCCTCCCATATAATTAATTGAAAAATCTGATTTCCATTTTGATAGTTCCACGTTCCTACAAACGGCGCATTGACGGGGTCATTGGTTTGGGAATAAACGGTTAGTGAACAAACAAAACCTAGTATTAGTAAAAAAAATATATTCGACTTCATAAGATTAGGATTAAGGACAAACTTGTGTTCGGTCGATTTCGTTATTATTAGTTAAATTCAGCTTTTTAAAGTTAGAAAATGTCGCATCGGTCTCAAATAGGTTTACTCCAGCATCGGCATCGCGCAAAAATTTTAAAAACTGTGTCAAAACATTTTCGTTATCTGTATCGGTTTCTTGAATTAGTCTCGACGGGTTTTCGGTTTTCCAATAACGCTTGTATAAGTAATCAAAATTCTTTTCTGATTCTACAATTTTTGGCCATTGATCAGCCGGTATATCTGTACCGTCATCATTGAAAGTTCGCGAATACAACAAATTTACCAATTTCTCTGGGTCGGAAATAGTTATCGCTAAATAGGTTCCTTTTTTAGTTGCCAAATACGCAACAAAATTATTTACCGAAATTCGACCTTGCCTTAGCATTCGTGCAATTCCAGCTAAATCAGCAAGCGAAAAAACCGAATATGTATTGTCGTCAGGGTGGTTATGCGCCAAGAACATCAACTTTCCTGCTGGTACTGTAATATTAATCCCATAAGCATTTGGCAAACCCGCAATATCAACAGGAGTTGGATTATCTTTCATAAGTAAAACGCCTTGTTC
This sequence comes from Flavobacterium sp., assembly GCF_049240005.1. Lineage (GTDB taxonomy): Bacteria > Bacteroidota > Bacteroidia > Flavobacteriales > Flavobacteriaceae > Flavobacterium. Next base: position 12,710 of record NZ_JBMLTK010000093.1, read on the forward strand.
ATAATTGAGGTTTAAACTTGCAGGGCTTGCAATGTTCAAAAGTTTTTGCTTGAACGCCGGATTTATGGAGTTTACTTTTTTTACTAAATTACAGTCGCGCGTAAAATCATTAATCAAGGGAAGCGTTTGAATCGGGTTGTTTTCGTCATTAATCACATTAGTTGCATCCGTCGGGTTGTTGTCTGAGGGAGTATTGCCGCCACCACCAGTGCTACCGCTCGACGATGGCGGACTAGTGTTTCCGGAACTGCCGCCTCCAGAACTTCCGCCTCCAACACTTCCAGGCGGAGCAGGTGTGCCACCGCCACTGTTGCCGCCTACCTCGTTATCTGCAATTCCTATTGTTTGAACTGTCCATGTGCAATCTATGCTAAAATAATCAACATTTACCCAACCAATACGGCCATCAGGCAGTTCAAATTCTTGGTAATCGCTATATAAATAGTTATTGACGCAGTTTACACTTATGAATGTTGTGAATCTTTGCTGTGCCTCATTCAAGTATGAGATCTCGGTTTTACCATCCATTCCATCTACAGGCAGCCCATTCAAAAGGTTGTTTTTATCATCATCCGATAAATCGTATCTAAGCAAAAAGGTTGCATACTCGCCGTTATCCAACTTTTTAAGCACTAAATTTTCTGTCTTGGAGCTGTTTTCAGCTTCCGATCGTATAACTTTAAATGTTAAAGAGTGTTTTTCGTCTGTTCCGATAAACAAAAAATCATCTGTATCTATGCTAAAACCAAATCCAGTATTAATGGCGTTTCTTTGTTGGTACTCATTTTGTAAAAGCATCTGGTTTAATTCAGGAAATTTCCCTACGGTTGTCTTAGCTTTGGGAAATAGCGAAAGTGATGAAAAATCCATACGTCGGATCATAAACTGTGCCTCATCTTCTCTAATAATATCATTATCAACGGAACAAGAGAATTGTAAAATGATGGCAAATAAACAGATAAAGCGGATAATTTTAGCCATAAAATAAAGATTGAAAATATGTTTGCAGAGCAGTGTATTTATTTAAATAATTTAATCACTTTAATAAAGTATAATATTCATTATAAATAGTTGAATATGATATGCTAAAATAGCAAATAATTATCGTACCTAACATTTTTATTAATTAATTTAATATTTTAAAAATAAAACATCTACTATGAGATCTCTCATTGCCTTTTTACTAGTATTTTCTGGGTTCTTATTGAACGCAAACGCACAAAGCTGGAAGCAACTCAACACCGAACCGTACGCAGGTAAACAAGACGATATTTGCTTCATCAATGAAAATACCGGCTGGTATGTAAACGGATTTGGAAAGGTTTTTCACACCAGTAACGGCGGCGAAACCTGGACCAAACAATGGGAACAAAAAGGCAGCTTTTTTAGAACCGTTGCTTTTATCAACGATCAGGTGGGTTTTGTCGGAACTGTGGGTACCGAGTATTTTCCAAACGTAACCGACACCATTCCACTCTATCGAACACGCGACGGAGGTACATCTTGGGAAGCTGTATCCTACAAAGTTCCGTATGTGAAAGGATTATGCGCCATCGATGTGGTTAAAGAGCAATACATCAACCACGGAAACATCGACTACAAATACCATCTTTTTGCTGTGGGCCGTGTCGGAAGCCCTGCAAACCTGCTCGTTTCGCACGACGGTGGGGAAACTTGGCAATCGAAATCGCTTCAAAACGATTGTAAAATGCTGTTCGATATTAAAATGTTGAATAAAAACCTTGGATTTGCCTGTGCCGCCAGCAGCGACGATATTTCGCAATCCCATGCCGTAATCCTCAAAACAACCGATGGCGGCAATTCATGGAAAAAAGTATACCAATCGGCACGACCGTTCGAAACTACCTGGAAAGTAACTTTTCCGACGCCGCAAGTGGGTTACATAACGATACAATCGTATAATCCCGATCCAAACGTCAAGCAACAACGTATCGCCAAAACAACCGACGGCGGCGAAACGTGGTCGGAAATCAATCTCATTGAAGATGCCGGTGCGCGCGAATTTGGAATTGGATTTATCGATGCCAATCACGGTTTTGTTGGCAGCATGAACAGCGGTTTCGAAACCAAAGACGGTGGAAAAACCTGGACGAAAATCGATCTAGGTCGCGCCTGTAACAAAATTCGCATCTACCGCAACAGCGCCAACAAAGTGTACGGCTATGCTATTGGCGTGAATGTTTTTAAATGGACGGAAGAATAATTGGTCGTAAACCGAATTTTGCTAGCCGAATGCTCCTCTGCGAAAGCATATTAAACTGTGAACAACTGCATGATAAATATTCTCAATTCTGCTAGTCAGTTTTTTATCTTTGCCGCTTCTAACTCAAATTAGCTTATGAAGCGAAACACACAACAACTCCAAGACCTATGCATTCAGGTTCGTCGCGACATCCTGCGCATGGTACACGCGGTAAATTCTGGGCATCCCGGCGGATCACTCGGCTGTACCGAATTTTTCGTAGCTCTGTACCAAAACATCATGGATCGCAAAGAAACATTCGATATGAATGGCGTATGCGAAGACATTTTTTTCTTATCAAACGGACACATTTCGCCGGTGTTCTACAGCGTTTTAGCGCGTTCAGGATACTTTCCCGTTTCCGAATTAGCCACGTTCCGACACATTAACTCTCGTTTGCAAGGACATCCAACTACACACGAAAAACTTCCGGGTGTGCGAATTGCTTCGGGTTCGTTAGGACAAGGTTTATCGGTAGCCATTGGTGCTGCACAAGCGAAGAAATTAAACGGCGACAGCAAATTGGTGTACTCGCTGCACGGCGATGGCGAATTGCAGGAAGGTCAGAATTGGGAAGCAATCATGTATGCTTCGGCTAAACACGTAGACAACTTAATTGCTACGATCGATTTAAACGGAAAGCAAATCGACGGATCGACCGACGAAGTATTGGCTATGGGAAGCTTGCGCGCTAAGTTCGAAGCCTTCGATTGGACGGTAATCGACATTAAAGAGGGTAACAACCTCGACGCAATTATTTCCGGCATGAACGAAGCCAAATCGCTTACCGGAAAAGGAAAACCCGTTTGTGTGTTATTGCATACCGAAATGGGTCACGGCGTTGATTACATGATGCACACGCACGCATGGCACGGAAAAGCGCCAAACGATGCGCAATTAGAAGCCGCTTTGGCACAAAACACCACTACTCAAGAAACCGATTACTAGCATGAAAAAATATACAAACACGGGAAGTAAAGACACGCGCTCAGGATTTGGCGCCGGTTTAACGGAACTTGGACTTAAAAACCCGAATGTGGTTGCGCTCTGTGCCGACTTAATCGGTTCGTTGAAAATGGACGATTTTAAAAAGAATCATCCCGACCGATTTTTTCAAGTGGGTATTGCCGAAGCGAATATGATTGGAATTGCGGCCGGTTTAACCATTGGCGGTAAAATTCCGTTTACGGGAACTTTTGCTAACTTTTCTACCGGACGCGTGTACGATCAAATTCGTCAGTCGGTGGCCTATTCGGATAAGAATGTGAAAATATGTGCGTCGCACGCCGGTTTAACGTTGGGCGAAGACGGCGCTACACACCAGATTTTAGAAGATATTGGTTTGATGAAAATGCTTCCGGGCATGACTGTTATTAATACCTGCGATTACAACCAAACCAAAGCGGCTACTTTGGCCATTGCCGACCACCACGGACCGGTTTATTTGCGTTTCGGGCGCCCAGTGGTTCCGAATTTTATGCCTGCTGATGAGCCGTTTGTGATTGGAAAAGCCGTGCATTTGCAAGAAGGAACCGACGTTACGATTGTAGCTACCGGGCATTTGGTTTGGGAAGCGCTTTTAGCCGCTGAAGCCCTCGAAGCTGAAGGAATTTCGGCAGATGTGTTGAACATCCACACAATTAAGCCGTTAGACGAGGAGGCCATCTTGCAATCGGTTGCAAAAACAGGCTGTATAGTCACTGCCGAAGAGCACAACTTTTTAGGTGGTTTGGGCGAAAGCGTTTCGCGCGTTTTGGCACTGAATAACCCACGTCCGCAAGAGTTTGTAGCGGTAAACGACAGCTTTGGCGAAAGTGGCACACCCGAACAATTGATGGAAAAGTACGGTTTAAACGCCGAATCGATTGTGGCAAAAGCCAAAAAAGTTATCGCAAGAAAATAAGTTTAAGTTGCATTTTTAGGGCAGCATTTCGCGCCTTGCTCTTCATCCCGATAGCTATCGGGAACAAAAAGTCACACATACTTACGTCGTTTTTGGGCTTCCGTTGGTCGCCACAAAAAAGCTAGAGGCTGTTGCGGCTTTTTCTTTGCGCGCTTTCCGTTGCAGTCGCGGCTGCGGGCAATCGTTACCAAAAGATCGTTCATGATTCGAGCGGTCTTTTTGATGAGTTATTCTATCAACGTTGATTTTTAAGCGATTTTTCGTTGAACTGTGGTTGCGGTTAGGGCGGGAGTAGCCCTGATAGCAGCGAAAAGCCCACAGGTTTGGCAAGCTGTGCGCACGGTATTTTGGTGGCGACCAACGGAAGCCGCACACCATACCTGTGCAAACCCTTGCCAAACCGCGGACTTGCAGCGAATAGCAGGAATAGCTTTATAAAAATACAACCGTAGTTCGATTAAAAATATTTGTTAGAATGCTTTAAATGAACAAATTATGAAATAAAGAGTAATAGAAATGAACAGTTTCTATGCTAAAAAGATAAACGGTTGCCTACTTTGTTAGATTTTTTTGCGATACTACAGTATCCCAGAACAAATCTGCCTTGATTTATCTGTTTTCTAACTTCAATTTTTAAATCGAACTGAGGTTTACAATTACTGACTTTTCAATTTTTGCAAGATTTCGTGTTTGCGACGCCGTGAAATTTCGAAGGTTTTCCCGGAATTGAGTTCCAAAAAGCACGGATCGCCCTTACTGTAACTTTTGATATACAGACAATTAACCAGTTGCGAGTGGCTAATTCGCATGAAATAATTTTTAGAAAGCATTTCTTCCATTTCTTTCAAACTTCGCGCCGTGGTGTAGGTTGCGCCCGAGCTGGTATTGATGCTGCAATAACGCCCGGCGGCCGCAATAAACTCCATCTCATTTTCGGGAATAAATACCACAGTATCGTTATGGTGGATGGCAATTTTTTTGGAGCTGCTTTCGTTTTCTAGATTTTTAAACAGATTTTCGAACTGCTGTCTGCTGGTTTCGCGCGATTGAATTAGATTTTGCGCTCGCAACAATGCTTCGGACAATTCCTGACGATCGACCGGTTTCAACAGATAATCCAAAGCACTGCTTTTTATGGCTTGGATGGCGTATTCTTGGTAGCTGGTCACAAAAATTACATCAAAAGGCAACTGATTTTCGAACTTTTTTAGTAGCGAGAAGCCGTTTCCTTTAGGCATTTGAATGTCTAAAAACAACAAATCGATTTCTGTTTCCGACAGTTCATTAAATGCCTGTTCGATATCGGCAGCAGTGCCAACTATTTCAACGGCATCGGAAACCGAAACTAATAACTTTCCGAGCAACTCTCTGCCACTTCTCTCATCATCAACGATATAACAACGCAACTTACTCATCAGGAATCAAGTGTTAATTCAACGGGAATACTAATTTGCACTAACGTACCATTAATTTGACCGTTCTCACTAAGGTCGGTAACTTCAATAGAAATGGCTTTTGTTTCGTACAATCGTTGCACCATTTCGAGTCGTGCAGAGGAGATAGACATGCCTAAAGACTGGTGATTATTACTGCGTTTTAGCTGCTGTGATGCCTCGCGACCCACGCCGTTATCACTGATTTTTATAAGCAGCATCTCGGTAGTTGTGAGAAATTCTACAGTGATACGGCCTTTCGTTTGCTTTGGCTTGGCCATAATTCCATGCCAAATTGCATTTTCGATGTACGGTTGGATAAGCATCGGTGGAATTAATGTTTGGAAGATGTCGACATTTTTATCGATAATAACCTCATATTCAAAGGCTTGTTCAAACCGAAGTTGTTCTAAACTTACGTACAATTTGAGTGTTTCCAGCTCATCGGAAATGGGTAGCAAGCGCGATTGATTGTTTTGCAAAACCTTGCGAATCAGCTTACTGAATTGCGTTAGGTAATCGTATGCCAAATCCGATTCGTTGTTGAGCACGTAATTTTGAATGGCGTTAATGGCATTAAAAATAAAATGTGGATTCATTTGCGCCTGAATCGCAGCTAGTTTGCTTTCTGCAATAAGTTTGTGAAGCTGTGTTTTTTCGCGTTCTTTCTGCTTGTATCGGTTCAACAAAAAGCGAAATAACAGCGTGATTGCTACCAAACCGAGAACAATAAAAAAGATTATGAAACCGAGCTGCTGCCAAAAAGGCTTTGCTATTTCAAAGTCGATTACTAGTGCACGGCTCGCTTGGTTTCGCGAAGTTGCAGGAACCCATACTTTGAATTGATATTTGCCTGGTTTTAAATTATCTAACGAGACATAGTCGGTTGAAGACAAGCGGTTTTTAGATTGGGTTCCAGATAGTTGATAGCGCAAATATCGGTTTGAATTTTGATAATCGACAACATCGAATTTAAAATACAAAGTACTGATGCCATAGGGAACTTCTTTTTGCAAAGAGTTTAAATTTTGCCTTTTACCGTCGATGAGCAACTCGGAAAAGTAGAGTAGGGGTTTCGTTTTTTCGGTTTTAAAAATCTCTGGAGTGAAACTACACAAACCTTCGGAAGTTGCGGCATAGTAAAGTCCGTGATTGAATGCCGTGCTATAAATTTCGTTGCTGATAAATCCTTGTTCTTTGGTGATTTTTTCGACACGAGGTAAGAGTTTATCTGGATCAAACCTGTAAATACCTGCATGAGTCGAAAGCCACAGAAAATTGTCGGGATGCTGTTTTATATCGGAAATGTACAGCGCATCTTCGAGGCCGTTGCACACATATTTTTGTATGGAATTGTTTTGAAATTTGTAGAGGCCGCTTCCTTTTGTTGCAATCCAGAATCGATTTTTAGAATCGGAGTACACGCAGGTAACTGGATCGGGCATTTTAGCGATTTGCTTAGTTTTGCCCGTTTTACTGTCTAATATGCACAACAAATCAGACGATGCCAATAACCATTTGTTTCCTTCAAGGTGGCAGCCGCTTCTAATCTTAAACGGAAATGTTGCTACGGTGTCGAGCGCTGTGCCTTTTATTTTACCAAGGAATCGGATGTTTAAGAAGTATAACTGTTTATCGACCAAATGTAAACTAAGTGCATTTTGATTGGAACCTGAATTGGTTTGAAGCAGTTTGATCTTTGAGAATTTAGAATCGGTTACAGCAATGTATTGGTGACTTGCGATATACCATTTATCGTTATGGCGGACGATATCTCGGAACATTTCAGAAAAGGATCCGGGAATAGTGTAGGAAATTTGCCTGTAGTTGTTTAGTTCAACAATCGATTTTGGATTATTTGCCGTAAACATGCGGTTACCAACCGTTTTTAAAATCTCATAAGTTTGCGAATTTTCGGGACTACCAGACAGCCATTTAAAATTTGCATTTCGGCACCGAAACACACCTTTTTCTAAAGTAGTACACCAAACTTCCTGATTTTCGTCAACTAGAATGCCCGACACCGATAAGTCTGTCAGAGCGCACGTAGGCATCGAATTGAGATCGGAATTTTTGTAAAGAAACAGTCCTTTTTTTCGCATTCCAATCCAAAAATTATTTTGCTTATCGATAGAAATCGACAAGATTCGCTGCGGAAATTTCTTGATCAGTGATACGGACTTTCCCGTGAGAACAACCAGATACGTGTCGATGGCAAAATAAGTGTTGTTGCCTTTTTGGGTAACGACAGGACGGGAGCTGATTAATTCGTTGCTGCTTTTAGTGAGATCGATTGTTTGAATTAGTTTGTTGTTCTTATCAACTATGCCAACGGTACGGGAGTTTTTTGAAGCGGGATTGTGAGCAAAAGACGACTTGAGTGTTATGGTTTCGTTGGTTTTTTGGAAAGCGACAAAGTTGTAAGAAGTATAATTTGAAAAGGATGAAACTTTGTAGGTCTGAAGGTCGACTTCAAAAGTGCTCTTATTGGTATTGATTACTAGTATTTTGCCTTTATTTGTAACATCTAAACTGTAGGGTGTTTCGAAAGAACTTGTTTTAGCTTTTATGAAATCACTGAAAGGAGCTTTATGGATTTTTCCGTTTTTATGGAAATAAATTGTGCGGTTGGCACCGTAAATCCACAGGCGGTTTTGGGTGTCTTCGGCAAGTGCGTACGAGGCCTTATCTTCTAGACCGTTTTGTCGATTAAAAACTTTGATTTTTGAACCGTTAAACACACTTAAACCTTGTTCGCTGCTCCACCACAAAAATCCTTTTGAGTCTTTTACAATATTGTAACACTCTTTAGATGGAAGATCGAAATTTGTGGATATAGCCTCAAAATGAAGTGTTTGAGCGAAAGAGACACCCGTTATTAAAAACCAAAACCAATTAAAAATGATTCGCATGTACTTGAGACCTTACTGGCAAATGTACCGGATTCAGTTGTAGCTTTTACGGCGCGTGCGTGGTTGTGAAAAAAATGTAATATGTGGTACGATTGCGGGTAGGTATTGAAGCTACTTTTGGGTAATTATATTCTCTAACTTTTATCCTATGCGGAACAAGTACTTTTTTACGAAATTGAGTTTTTATGCGGTGTTGCTGCTTTTATCAATACACATGAAAACTGTTGCGCAAGTAACGGAAGTCAATCAAATTGAAATCGATACAGTTGCCGCAGAGTTGCCTTTAGAGCATGCGACACAAAATGTGCTCCTCAACCAATCGACTAGCAGTTGTATTTCGCCTCAATACATTGAAGTTTACATTCGGCACAGCGATAAGTTAGGTTTTCGTTGGAATGCAGTTACACCAACGCCTTCTTTAGGATATGAATACGACATTTCGCAATCCAATACGCCACCCACGAGCAACTTGGAAACTAATGAAACATTTTCTACGGAAGTTTCGTACGGTTCATTAGAGGCAAACACTACGTATTATTTTTGGGTTCGTTCGATTTGCGATGGCCAATTTGGGCCGTGGATTAGTAGTGGTCCGGTAAGTACTTTGCCTTATAAATGTGTAAATGCGCCCTCAGGAGAAGTAAATTCGGACAGTATTGAAATTTCTTGCGGAACTGGATTTCAGCAAATTACAAATTTCCCGATTGGTCCTAGTTTTTATGCGAAAATTACAATCCTTCCAAATAAAACGTATGCTTTTAAAAGTAGTATTCCTACCGATTACATCACTGTTGCTCAGTTTAATGGAATAGACATGAGTATTTACGCACACGGACAAGGGACGGTTTACTGGAATTCATATAATACCAGTGGTTCGCTTGTTCGATTTTATGTACACTCCAGCGCAAATTGCGGAGTAGATAATAGCGAGATTAGATACCGATATGTGAGCTGTCAGGATGAGATAAGCAGCTGCGCGCCACCTTCCGGATTAAGTGTAGGTTCCGTAACGCCGACTTCGGCTGTATTGGATTGGGATGCATCAAGCGTTACGCCTATTGGAGGCTACGACATTTATTTGAGTACCAGCGCAGAAACACCGCTGTTAACTGCTACTCCTACTGCAAGTACGAGTAGTTTGGTTACGACCTATCCGCTTTTGAATTTACAAGGCAATACCACTTATTATGCGTGGATTCGGTCGAATTGTATTGTGTACTTAGGTGATTGGACTCCATCGATTTCTTTCACAACGCCTTCTACTCCAACGTGCCCAGTGCCTTTTGGTCTGCAAGCTTCAAATGTCACTTCAAATTCAGCGAGTATTTCCTGGACAGCACCTCAAAGTGCCATTTTGGAAAGCTACGTGTATTATGTGAGTACCGCTCCAACCCCGCCAACCGACAATACCGTGCCAACAGGAAGTACATTTACTAATATTGTCGATTTAAATTCGCTTTCGCCACAAACAACATACTATTTTTGGGTACAGAGCATCTGCGACTCGTTAACTAGTGTTTGGAGTTCGGGAAGTAGTTTTACAACAACTGCAACAACTTTTTGTACCAATGCTGTAAACGGACAAATACCCGCAAATACAATAAGTCCGAGCTGTACGGGAAGTCCGCAGACCCTTGCCGCGGTAACCTTTACCGGATCTTATTCGGTACTTAATTTATCGGCCAATACTACTTACATTTTAGCGAGTTCTGTAGCAACAGATTATTGGACAATAACAACCAATGATGGATCGCAAGTTTTGGGAGAAGGTACAACCCCAATGGAAATTGTTGTTGGAGCTACCGGTGGAATAGTGCGTTCTTACTTGCACACGAACAGTACTTGTGGCGTATCATTAGCTTCGCGAAGTACCACAATTAGTTGCCCGGCACCGGTTAGTCCGTGTCAAACTCCAAGCGCACTTGCGCCAACAAATGTGACATTTAATTCGGCGACACTAAATTGGAGTAATAGCGCGACTCCAAGTAACGGATATCAAATTTATTACAGTACCAGTTCGGTACCGCCAACCTCCAATACAGTGCCGCAGGAAACGGCCACGGGATTAACGAAAACCATCACCAATCTTTCGGCGAGCACTACCTACTACTATTGGATACGTGCGAATTGCGGAGCGAACTTTAGCAATTGGACATCGACAAGTAGTTTTACCACAGCAGCCGACACCACGTGCCCAACGCCATTTAATTTGCAAGTGAGCGAGTTAGGTCCGATTAGCGCAACGCTAAACTGGCAGATACAAAATGATGCGGGTTATACATTCGATGTATTGGTGCGTTTGAACAACGTTGCACCGACCATTAATACCATACCTAGTTTTAACATAAACTCGAATTCGGCTTTTTATGCTGGTAATAATATTGAGCCAAATAAAACATATTATTGGTGGGTTCGAACGAACTGTGGAGCGACGAAATCGCCATGGGTAGCCGGAGGCAGTTTTACAACGCCGATTCCAACGAATTGTTCACAGGCATTTTATTTTCAATATCCGCAGGAAACGATAGTACCCACTTGTAACAATACGAGTCAGATTGTAGAAGAGTTTGCTATTACGGGAGATTTTTCGGTTTTGACTGCTTCGGCCAACCGTCAGTACACTTTTTCGACTACGATTGCAACAGATTTCATAACCATTTCCAATGCAAATAATACAGCTGTATTAGCTTCAGGAACAACTCCATTAGTTTGGTTGTCTGGGAATTACTCCGGAAATATCCGATACGTTGTGCATGAAAATTCACTTTGTGCAACCGACACATCGTTCCGTACTAAGTCGGTTAGCTGTACTACGAATTTGAGTGTTGAAGCTGTTGATTACGAAGTTTTCAAATTATTCCCAAATCCGACGACCGATTTAGTTACGATTATGTCGGACAAGACCATTGAAAATATCAAAATTTATAACCAAATCGGACAGTTGCTTGCGGTTTTTCAACCGAACAATTCCGAAACTGTTTTCTCCACGAGTTCGTATTCCGCTGGTATTTATTTTGTGGAAGTTAAAACAGAAAACGGCACCCTAACCTCTCGTTTACTAAAAAAGTAGTTTTTTATTCTTTATTTCTGAGAAAGATCGCTTTGGGAGCGGTCTTTTTCGTTTTTATGAAAAGAACAAGTTGCTGAAAAAGTACGTTGATACATTATTATGGAAGTGAATTCTCGGGACTAATCCGAGTTTGAAAACGTTTACGCGTGTTGTTTGTGAACAATCGTTTGATGGTAACGATTGTGAAATAGCCCTGATAGCAGCGAAAAGCCCACAGGTTTGGCGAGTTGTGCGCACGGTATTTTGTTGGCGACCAACGGAAGCCAAACAAAAAAGCTGTGCAAACCCTTGCCAAACCGCGGACTTGCAGCGAATAGCAGGAATAGCTTCTAGAAGAAATTACTCCAAAAATTTGCTCTCCTTAACTTTAATTTTGATTGAGGAAATTGATAAAAAAACCGACTCGAAAGTCGGCTTTTGAGGTATTTTTAGTGCTTTTCGAGTGCACAGCCTTCGTCTACGTAATCTTGCAGATATTGAAAACGCTGCGTTAATGAACCTTTAGAAGTAATTTGCGCGCGCGCCAAGATCTCTTCGGCATCGTTGTTAAAAAAGGCTGGGATGATGTTTTCGATGAACATTTCGCCAAAACCTTCGGTGGCGTCTTTGGGCAATTCACAGGGCAAATTATCGATAGACATGACTGTTATGGCACCCGGATGTCTGTAATCGACTTCTTCGCCAGTGTAAGGCAAGTATCCAAAAAACGGATCGGCAATGGTGCTGGCTTTTATTGTACAAGCAATCGGGCCGTCGACATCGCAAGACACATCGGCAACTACTTTGATCTTATTTGTAGGAGCGTTGAGCAGCTCTCGGCTGAGAATTTCCGGATTTTGTGTTGCATGAAAATGTCCGGCCATGTACATGTCTGAAACTTTAGAAAAGCGCTCAAAATCAGAGGTGTACATTTTTGGGTTTTGGTAAAAATCGGCTTTAGTAGCGTCTTTACCGTCAGTTCTTTTGTAGTAATCGGTTACGTCTAATTGTACGTAAACGGGTTTGTCGTACTGTTTGGTAAGGAAATCGGCAACGCTAATTTTCTTAATCTTAGCCATTTGCAAGACTTCTTCGATTCCGTTTGCCACTTTTCCGTGTCCGGTGAGTACAATTTTAATGTTTGGCAAAACCAATCGCTTCACGCGTTCTTCTAGAGCTTGTTTGCAGGAAAGCGACTCGGCTTTTGGCAGTTCGAATAATTCGTATTTCAATCCAAAAGCGCGTAAACCATTGTACGCACCTACAATTCCGGCGTAGCGACCAAAGCCGATTAAGCGTTTATTTTCGGCATTTACCAGCGTTTCGTGGTCGTATAAATCGATGTCTTTCTGTAGAACAGCTTGCAGTAATTTGCGGTTGTGCGCTTGCTTTTTGATGGTATGAGAAAAGAAAAAGTACTTTTTGTTCGGCAGAAGGTTGTCGACAGGGATTTCCTTCACACCAAAGAGCACATCGCAGTCGGATAAATCGGTTGTTACTTCGAAGCCGGCGTTGCGGTATTCTTCGTCGGTAAAAACACGAATATCGGAAGATTCTACAGCAAATTCGAGTTCGGGATAGCGTTCTCGAAGCTGGATGAGCGCCGCAGGACTAAAGACTGCACGTCTGTCTGGCGGCGATTTTCGTTCTTTAATAATTCCGAATTTCATAGCAGTATTCAAAATTCATTACAGTTGTGTTGTTGTTGCTTAAAGTACTTTGCTGTATTTTTAAAAAATTAACGAAATCGTTGTAGTTTATAAAATACTAACTAAAGCCATTTAATATGTTACAAATATAACATCGTTATTTCATAACACAAGCAATGGTAAAAATATTTCAACCAGCATTGGTTCATAAATTAACACGAGTAGCTGTGAATAGTGCGGTTCGACTGCTATATTTGCTCTCATACTCCCCTGTACTATGAGGTATTTAATATTGTTGATGCTAGTTTTAGTGACTAGTTGTGTTGGAGACGCGCGTGATCGTTTGAGTAATTCGGATCATGAGCAACCTTTTCAGGTGGCATTCAGAACTTTATCGAGACAATACAAACAAGAGAAAGCTGCAGCAGTTGATCAGTTTTTTAAGAAATATTGGTTATCTAATCAAGTGAGTGGTGCTTTTTTAGTAGCGAAGAACGGTCAGATAATTTACGAAGCATATAAAGGTTGTGGAAGTTTTGAGCGTCGGGATTCGATAAAAGCCGAGACACCTATACATATTGCTTCGGTTTCTAAAGTG
>NZ_JBMLTK010000094.1:0-53024 GCF_049240005.1 Flavobacterium sp.
TAATTGCACAAGCCGAAGTTTTTCAAGATGGAAACGTAAGATTACAATTAATGCGTGAAGACATTCCAATTTCTAAACGATTAAGAATGGGTTTTATGGTTAATACAGATACAGAATTCATGCTCGATGCTCGTTATATTTTAAAAAGAAATGTAAGTCTGAGAACGCATTACGATAGTGATATGGGATTTGGGGTTGGTATAAATTTGAACTATTAAAAAGGCAAAAGCCGTGCTGCATTTCTGTAACACGGCTTCAACAAACAATTAAAAACTACTTTTTGGCTTTTGCTTTGACAACTTTACCCCCTTTTACATACCTGAAACCTTTTTTTAATGTTCCATCTTTTTTAACTCCTTCTCGGACAATTACTCTACTGCATAATTTTTTTGCTGAGATTCTTTTTTTACTTTTCGGTTTTGCTTTTTTACTTACCATGATTTTGAATTTTAATTATTTAACTTTAAACGATAATTTTCTTTTACTTTTTGCTTCTGTTGGTTCACTTACTACCTTTTTATAATACATCGAGTATTTAAAAGTGAGGTCATTTCCTCTGTTTTTTTCAAGCGTGGCAAACCTTTGTTTTGGGTCTTGATGCGAGGAACAATGAATTACAGAAGTTGGATTGTGCGCCATCTTGTTACCGCCATACATTGCCCCATTTTCTTTTACCTGAGATATGAAGCACCAAATTACTTTTGGGTAAGTGGTTCTTAAAAAATTCAATTGGTCGGCTGTAATTTTTAAATCCGTAACGGAATCCGCTATAATGACTTTAACCACTTTACAGAAATCCTGTAATTCTTGAAAGGGTTTTTCTAAATAACCTTTTATAGCTATGTATCGTCTTCCTTTCTCGCTTGTATTTCGGTTGATGCTGTCTAGTGTATCTTTACTTTCAATCCCTCCTTGTTCATAATCGATGTAGGCTACTGGAGTTTGTTGTTCTCCAAAAGCATTAGCAATTTGCATAGCCAGCTGTGATTTTGAACTGTGTTTATTTCCTTTAATCAAGATGAGTGCTTTGTGTGGCTGTTGCTTTTGCAAAAACTTTCCAATCTCTCGCTCCCCAAAGTCTCCCGACTTTGAGGTCATATCGAAATACTAACTTTCAACCGTAATTGAAGAAAACACGTAACAAAAAAATCTAAATCAATGCCCCGCCTGTAAGCGTGCATCGTTTGGGTCGTGTTTGTGTTTGAAGAATAAGCCAAATAAAATAGCTATGACTAAGGCGTAAGCCGCAAACGAAAGCCAGATGTTGTGCCAATCGCGAACGCCGTTGGTTGTAAAAAAGGCGTCGATGAGTTTCCCGCTGATGAGTCCGCCGAAAAAAGCACCAAAGCCGTTACTCATCATCATAAACAAGCCTTGCGCTGAGGAACGTATTTTAGAATCGGTTGTGGTTTCCACAAATAAAGATCCCGAAATATTAAAGAAGTCGAACGCCATACCGTACACGATACACGACAAGACAATCATCCATAATCCGTCGCCTGGATTTCCGTATGCAAACAAACCAAATCGCAGTACCCACGCCAACAACGAAATCATCATCACGCGCTTGATGCCAAAACGTTTCAAGAAAAACGGTATGGCCAAAATAAATAAGGTTTCGCTTACCTGTGAAATCGACATAATTAACGTCGATTTTTTCACGACCACGCTATCGGCATATTGCGGCATGTTTTTAAACTCGTCGAGGAAAACATCGCCGTACATATTAGTTAGTTGTAGTGCTGCGCCTAAAAACATCGAAAACAAGAAAAACAAAGCCATTTTATATTGCCCAAATAAGGCAAAGGCATTTAAACCTAATTTTTCGATTACGGAAGCGCGTTCCGAAATTTGTCGTTGTGGCGCGCAAGCCGGTAAACTAAAGCTGTACAATCCGAGAATGATTCCGGCAATTCCGGAAATGTAAAACATGTTTTCAGAAGCTTTATTTCCCGACAAGTTGGTTAACCACATGGCGGCAATAAAACCTACGGTTCCGAACACACGAATGGGCGGAAACACTTTTACGACATCGTAATTTGCACCCTTAAGAATGTGGTACGCCACCGAATTTGATAATGAAATCGTAGGCATATAGCAAAGCATGGCAGCAAAAACGATCCAGAAAAATTCGGTAGGATTTTGTGCCTGAGGCAAATACAACATAAAACCGGCACTCGCTAAATGCAACAAACCGTACAAGCGTTCGCCGTTTAGATACTTGTCGGCTATGATTCCTGTTAAGGCCGGCATAATAATCGATGCAATTCCTAAGGTAGAAAAAACGGCTCCAAACTGATCGCCACTCCATTGCTTAGTACCAAACCAATAATTTCCGATCGTGATTAACCACGCGCCCCAAACAAAAAATTGGAGAAAACTCATGCCGATAAGCTTCGATTTCAAATTCATGAAGTTCTGTTTTGTGTAAATGCAGCGTAAAGCTAACATTAATTTAGTATTCTCAAAATTTTAGTATCGACGATTGCAAATCCACCATCTTTTCTTGAAAACGATTGCCGCAGCCCGGATTGCAGCGAAAAACCCGCAAGGCCGTACAGCCCTTTTTGCAGTGCGCGGTGGCGACCTCAGGAAGCCAACTGCTGCACGTAGCAAAACGAGCTGTACGGACGCGGATTTGTAGCGAAAAGCCGGAAATGCTGCCCAAAAAAATCGAAAAGACATAAAAAAAGTCGCCTTTTTGGGGCGACTTTCCACAGTTGTTTGTGAACTTATTTTTTACTCCACTCGTTGATGCTGTCTTTGTTCATCTTCACGTAGTCGGCATTCTTAGCAGCTTCGGCAGCAGCTAACGAGATTTTAGCTGTTTCGATAGCGCCTTTTTTATCACCTAACTTCGCTTGAATCAACGACTTCAAACGCGAATACCAGAATGGCTTTTCAGGGCTCAATTCCAAAGCTTTGTTCACATAAGTAAGCGCTTTGGTTAAATCGGCATTCGACTGGTAGTAGTATTGTGCTGCACCGAAGAAATCGTTTGCCGTTGGACCCGACAATACGCGCTCGATGTTAGCCATAGCTGTTTTTTGTGTCGGAACTTCGAATTTCACTGCTACCAAGGTTTTTTCCCAGCTCAATTCTAAATGTGCAAAATTGTTATCTAAGTTATTGATACTGATAGTAAAGCTTTCTACATTTCGGTTTAATTGCTCTGGTTTAGCGGTTGTGCGCAAGGCAACTTTTTCTTCGCTCCATACTTCTGGAGTTCCCCAATTGTCGGTATCGGTGTAGAAAACAATTTCCCAAGCATCGGCTTTAGGTGTAGCGAAAATCGCGTATTTTCCTTTTTTCAAGGTTTTGCCGTCGATGGTTACATCTTCGCTAAAGCTAACCATTGAATTTTGGTTGGCGCCGGTTCTCCAAAGCTTGCCAAAAGGAACAAGATCTCCAAAAATAGTTCTTCCTTTCGCACTCGGACGAGAGTATTCGATGTTTACTTCTGTTAAGCCAACTGTTTGTTGTACAGTAGCTTTCGGGCTAGCCGCAGGAGTTTTTAACTGCGCTTGTAGAAACGAAACGGTGGCAATTGCCAAGATTACTAGTATCTTTTTCATTAGTGTATGGATAAAGTTTTTCCAAAAGTACGAACCGTATTTGGGCTTAATCGTTAAGATTACCTTAAAAAACCGTAATCGTTTGTTTAATGTTTTTCGAAATCGGTTAAACAAAGTATATTTGAAAACATTTTCAAACTATGGCTTTACACATTAAAAGAGGTTCGTTGCGCCTGCCACTTTCGGTAGATGAGGCATGGGAATTTCTTTCAAATCCGAAAAATCTCAAGATAATTACACCAGAAGCTATGGATTTTTCGATCGTTAGCGTAGCCGACCGTCCGATGTATCCGGGGCAAATTATCGAATATGACGTGAGGCCGCTGCCGGGATTTAAAACCCGTTGGGTGAGCGAAATTACCCACGTTGTCGACAAAAAATACTTTGTTGACGTGCAGTTACAAGGTCCGTACGCCTTCTGGCACCACAAGCATTTTATCACTGAAATTCCAGGCGGCGTTTTAATGGAAGACATTATTCACTACCGTTTGCCTTTGGGCTTTCTCGGAGATCTCCTCCACCCTATTTTAGTGAAACCCAAACTAGACGAAATCTTTGCATACCGAACAAAAAAACTAACCGAATTATTTGGAACCTTAGACTAACAATCATGAAAAATATTTTAATTATTGGCGGAACCTCGGGTATAGGAAAAGCCTTGACTGAAAAATTAAGTGCTACACATAAACTTTATGTAACCTCACGTAATCCGCTGGCTAGCAACAATCAAAACCTCACGTATTTACAGTACGATGTTGCTACTGGCGATTTCCCAGCAGCTGCACTTCCGGCACATTTAGACGGTGTGGTGTATTGCCCAGGCACAATAAATTTACGTCCGTTTAAAGGCATAAAACCCGAAACGTTTGAACAAGATTTGCAAGTAAATTTCATTGGTTTGGTAAAGACCTTGCAACAGGTTTTGCCGCTTTTACAGGCAGCTCCGAACGCTTCGGTGATAGCTTTTAGCACGGTTGCTGTAAAAATGGGTATGCCTTTTCACACTTCGGTAGCAGGAGCAAAAGGTGCTATCGAAGGTTTTGCACGTGCCTTTGCGGCAGAATTTGCACCTAAAATTCGCATGAATGTGATTTCGCCTTCGTTAACCGATACGCCGCTTGCAGATAAGTTTTTAAACAGCGATGTGAAGCGCGAGAAATCGGCCGAACGTCATCCGCTTAAAAAAGTCGGTACACCTGAGGAAATCGCTTCGGCGGCAGCTTATCTGTTGTCTGAAGATTCCAGTTGGATTAGTGGTCAGATTTTCCATATCGATGGAGGAATGTCGTCTTTATTAACTTCGGTATGATAGTTTTTTGGTTTCGACGCGATTTGCGTTTGCACGACAACGCCGGCTTAGCTGCTGCCTTAGCCACCGGACAGCCGGTTTTACCGCTTTTTATTTACGATACCGATATTTTGGATCATTTGCCGAAAGACGATCATCGATTGGCATTTATTCATCAGCTTTTGGAACAAATACAATCGCAGTTGCAGAAGCACGGGAAATCGCTCGCTACTTTTCACGGAAAGCCGATCGATGTATTTAAGAAATTACGCGAAACGCAAGGTATCACAGCTATTTACACCAATCGCGACTACGAACCGGCCGCGCGCGAACGCGATAAAGCCATTTATGAATGGGCTTGCGCCGAAAAAATAGAGTACAAGAGTTTCAAAGATCAAGTGATTTTTGAACGTTCGGAAATTGTGAAAGACGACGGGAGTCCGTACGTGGTGTACACGCCCTATTCCAAACGCTGGTTGAGTGTTTTCGAAAACAAAACGCTAGAAACCTATCAAAGCGATCACACCTTTGAGCCGTATATTGTACACTCGTTCCCGTTTTTAGGTCTTGCCGACATTGGTTTTACCGAACCCACAATCAAAATTGAGGAACCGAATATAGCCGCATCATTAATTGACGCATACGGCGAGCAACGAAACTTTCCTGCCGTGAAAGCCACCTCGAAATTGAGTCCGCATTTGCGATTTGGTTCTGTTTCGATACGCGAATTGGTTCAGAAAGCCAATAAAAGTGCCGATAAAACCTTTTTGAAGGAACTGATTTGGCGCGAGTTTTTTATGATGATTTTGTATCATTATCCGCATACCGTAACCAAGAGCTTTAAGCCAGCCTACGACCGGATTGAATGGCGCAATAACGAGGAAGAATTTAAAGCTTGGTGTGAAGGAAAAACCGGATTTCCGATGGTGGATGCCGGGATGCGCGAACTGAACCGAACCGGCTGGATGCACAATCGGGTGCGTTTGGTTGTAGCGTCGTTCTTGTGCAAGCACTTACTGATCGATTGGCGCTGGGGCGAAGCGTACTTTGCATTGAAACTCTCCGACTACGAACAATCGAGCAATGTAGGCAACTGGCAGTGGGCTGCGGGCAGCGGCGTTGATGCTGCGCCGTATTTCCGAATTTTCAATCCAGCGGAGCAAATCAAAAAGTTTGATCCGAAATTGGTGTATTGCAAACGAAATATCCCTGAATTGGAAACTTTGTACTATCCAAAACCAATCGTCGACCACAAAATTGCGCGCGATCGCTGCTTGCAAGTCTACAAAGCCGGATTAGAATCGTAAAGCACGGATTTTTTCCGCGTTAAGCTCCGAAAAATGATTAATCACCAAATTAGCGGTGTTGTAATTTTGGTTTACGCTGTGCGGACTCTTATAACCTACGCAAAAAACACCTGCGGCATTTGCAGCTTTGATACCGTTTGTGCTGTCTTCGATGACAATACACGCCGATTTTGGTGCACCTGATTTCGCTACAGCATCCAAAAAAATTGCGGGATGTGGTTTCGACTGCGGAAAATCTTCGCCACTAACGATGTAAGAAAAGTACGGATGTAAGGCAAAGCGGTCGAAGACACGTTTAATGGTTACTTTCGCCGAAGAAGACGCTAAAAGTAACTGAAAACCAGAACTATGCAACGATTTAATGAGATCGAATGCGCCTTCAATTAATTCCAAATCGGGTTTGGTATCGAAGGCGTCGTTGAACAAATCGCGTTTTCGATTCACTAATTCGGCGGGATCGTGCGGCAACTGAAAATGAGCTACAATTTTTTGGTAGGTATTTATGGTGGAATAGCCGGTAAATGTTCCGTACAATTCGTCGGGAACATCTATGTTTAACTCTTTAAAATGCTGGTGATAGGCGTAGTAATGAATGGGCTCGGTATCTACAATAACGCCATCCATATCGAAAATTACGGTATTTATCATGCTTAGATCTTTTTCAAAAAAGTACAACTAAAAGGCAACAATAACGGTTGTTTTAGCGACGCAAAGGAACGTATTAATACACGTAACTGGAAATAAATTTAGGTTAAGATTTAAGAGTTTTCGCGCCTTTTTTTGCTTGGAAAAAAATGTTGAAATTGATGAAAAGTGCAGCGAACTACAACTTTTTTCGGTGGATTAAACCTTATGAACTAATTTCGGTCATATTCAAAACGGCAATTTGAAAGACGACGCGTTTATATGGGCACAACTATCCGATCCGGCCACGCAGGAACGTGCCTTTGCGTTGTTGGTAAAAACGTACGGCAAACGCTTGTATGCGCACATTCGTGGAATTGTGATTAGTCACGACGACGCGAACGACGTACTTCAGAATACCTTCATCAAAGTTTTTCGCCACATCGATTCGTTTAAAGGCGACAGTAAATTATACACTTGGTTGTATCGTATTGCTACAAACGAATCGCTCACGTTTTTAGAGCAAAAGTCGCGTAAATCGGGCGTTTCTATAGAGCAGTTACAAGCATCGGAATTTGAAACCAGTGGCTTGGATAATGACATGGACGGCGAAGCAATTGCCGCTGCTTTACAAAAAGCATTGTTGCAACTACCAGCCAAACAGCAACTCGTTTTTAGAATGAAGTACTTTGATGAACTTACCTATGAAGAAATTGCCGAAATCACCGGAACTACGGTTGGTGCTTTAAAAGCCTCGTACCACCACGCCGTTCGAAAAATTGAAGATTTTATCCGAGCACTTTAAACCTTTTGGAAACTCAGACGTCAAACCTATATGAAAGATTTTAAACTAGATACACAGCCGAAGATCAAGCCTGTTTTTGAGGCGAGCGACACGTATCTCGACCAGCTGCAAAAGCAGGTAGTTTCTTCCATTCAACAAGAAAAAAACAAAAAAGCAGCATTCAGAATCAGCACGCGCGGAATCTGGAGGTATGCTGCAGCTGCTGTTGTGGTAATTGCCGCAAGCATTCCCATTGTCAACAAATCGTTGGTTACTACCGAGCCCACTTCTTCGGAAATCGAACACGAATTATTGCGAAATGTCGATTTTGGTAGCGTGGCTTTTGCTTTAGATAGCGAACTTTCGCTCGTTACAACCGAAAGTGAATCTACAGATCCTGTTGAAAACGAACTCCTTGAAAATACTAATGTGGAATTCCTAATTACAGAACCATGAAAAAATTACTCCTCATACTACTCATTTGCGCAAGCTCGATTTCTTTTGCTCAAGAAGGTCGAGAAGGCGGACGGATAGACGCCATGCGAATTGCTTTCATCACCGAACGACTCGAACTTACGCCTGCTGAAGCCGAAAAATTCTGGCCGGTTTACAACGCGTACCGCAGTCGCGAGAAAGAAATCCGAAAGTCAAAATACATGACTGTTCGCGGGATTAACAATGCCAATTTAACTGAAAAAGAGGCGGCTACAGCTTTAGCTGAGATTGAAAAAGGTGAAACAGATTTGCATGAAAATCGGCGCGGTTTTATCTCTAAACTAAAGCAAATCATCCCTGCACTTAAAATTTTGAAATTGAAAAAGGCTGAAGACGATTTTAACAGACAGCTTTTAAAAAGATATCGAAATAATAAAGATTGATTGCTGAAAATAGGCACTCGTTTTCATAGCTTTGACGTCTAAAACGGGAGTGCCATTATGATCAATCCTTCGGCAAACGGTTGGATTAAACGATTTTTCACCGAACTCAATCTGAGCGTGAAACCTGCGCAAGATCGCGAGTTGTTTTACGACAGCTTGCGTAAAATGGGCATTGTTTACGGTCATGCCATTTCGCTTCCCGCAGAAGAAATTCAACTTGTAGCTAAAATCTCGCACGACGAACTTTCGAAAATCTGCCTACTCTACTCGCATTTTCAAGTGTATCGATTGTTGCAGCTATCAGACGATGCTACCGATTTCGGCACACACCTCATCGCTTTTTACAATCAGTTGTACGGAAATCGCTCTACAATTCTCAAAAAAGTACTGCCCGAATCGGATGTATTCGAAGAATTGGAGGAAATTTTGGAAGAACGCATCCAAACCAATGAGAATATTTTTTCGCGGAACTTCTCGCACGTAATCACAAATGCACTGCTTTTTCAAGACGTTTTGGCATTCGGACAATTTATTCGCCGAAACGAAATTCCAGAAAATTACCTGCGAAAAGTCGAAGAAGTGGCGGTGCAAATAGTACTTCGGGCTTTACAAACACGAGCTACGCCAACACCGTACGACGAACTCATCATCAAAGTTTTTGAAAGTTCGGTTCGCTACGCCAAAATCAAAACCGACAATCGCGAATTACTCGAATCGTTGCCGCTTTCGTACTTCGATGCGCCGCTGGAAAAGTACTATCTGCTCGATTTAGCTGCGTTAGCGCTATTTCATGAAGACGAAGCGCAGCCGATTGAAATTAAGTTTATGGAAGACTTAGCCGTTGATTTGGGATTTGAAAAATCGGTTGGCGCGCATTTCCTGCAATCGGCACACGCTTTTCTGAATACGCACCGAGCTTCCATTCCCTACCTGAATTACAAAAATCCGGTCAAACATTTCTACGACCACGCCGCAACAAACGTATCGCAGCTCATTGTTCGCAACAAAAGCCGACTCCAAAAAGAGCTTTCCAACAACAAAGATTTATTGAAATTACTGACTGATTCGACTGTTAGAAGTTTGGATGAAAAAGAAAAAAAGAAAGTAAAAAAACAGCTGTTGGAGATTTGTAAAACCATTCCTTCCCTAACCATTTTTTTACTTCCGGGCGGCAGTTTGCTATTGCCGTTGTTGGTGAAATTCATTCCGCAATTGCTGCCAAGTACGTTCAATGAGAATCTAGACCAGTAATTTTTAGAATCGCAACTGATACACCAAATCGAGTTCTTTTTCAGAGCTGATGTTCACCTGTAAATCAGTTACAAATCCCGAATTAAGTCCGTAAACCCAGCCGTGCAGCGCCAAATCTTGTCCGTTTCGCCAAGCAGTTTGTACGATCGAAGTTTTTGCCAAATCGTACACCTGTTCTTTAACGTTAATTTCCACGAACTTATTAAAACGGTCTTCTTCCTGCACAATACTATCTAAATACGTGTGATGTAAACGATAAACGTCTTTTATATGGCGAATCCAGTTATCGATTATTCCGATACTGCTGTTGCCCATGGCTGCCTTTACACCGCCACAACCGTAATGTCCGCAAACAATTACGTGCTTCACCTTAAGAACATTCACGGCATAATCTAAAACGCTGAGCATGTTTATATCGCTGTGAATAACCATATTGGCGATGTTTCTGTGGACAAAAACTTCACCGGGTTTTGCACCGATTATTTCGTTTGCTGGTACGCGCGAATCCGAGCAACCAATCCATAGCAAAGGCGGTTGCTGTCCTTTAGCTAAATCTTCAAAAAAATGGGGATCTTTCTCTAAAGATTTCACTACCCATTCGCGATTATTATCTAGTATTTTCTTGTAAAAAGCATCCATCGGCTCGTTTTAAAAATTGTTATCGGTTATTTCTTTTACGACCGTTTGTCGCTTTGCTACGTCGTAATATTGTTCTATGCGCACTTGAGGTACCGTCTCGGGCGCGTTATCGAGTTTGTACTCTTCTTTAAAACCGCGCAGTTTCACACTGATGTTTCGCTCTTTGGCTCTAACTTCGGTAAACTCCTTAATTAAATCCAAAATATCGTGTGCAATATAAACGGTTTGATGCGCGGTAATAAGCACTCGTGAATTTTCTGGAATCGCAGCTAAGGTATTTTTTATCGCTGTTTTATTTAAAAACGAGACTTCCTGAGCCAGACTAATGTGGGTTACCTCGCCGTCGGTGTACATTTCTCGCGTAACATCAAAGGCTTTACGGAGATTTCCCCACAAAACGAAGATGATACTTAAAACCAATCCCAATGCCACGCCAATCAGTAAATCGGTTAAGATTACGGCGAGAAACGTCAGCAAAAAGGGTAAAAACTGATACTTTCCCCGTTTCCAAAAGTGAATAAATACCGAGGGTTTCGCTAACTTGTAACCCACCATCAGCAAAATAGCGGCTAGAGTTGCAAGCGGAATTTTATTCAACAAACCAGGTATAAAAACAACAGCAACCAATAACAATAAACCGTGCACAATAGTCGATAATTTGGTTTGTGCTCCTGCTTCTTTATTCGCCGAAGTTCGCACTACCACCGAAGTCATCGGAAGTCCGCCCAACATACTACTCAACATATTTCCAATACCTTGGGCTTTCAATTCGCGATTGGTATCGGTGTAGCGTTTGTGCACGTCCATTCGATCGGCCGCTTCAATACAAAGTAAGGTTTCAATCGAAGCAATCACGGCAATAGAAAGTGCACTCACCCAAACTTTTGAGTTTTGAATTGCCGAAAAATCCGGTGTGGTAATCAAATCGGATAGTGAGGCCAGGTCTTTTGGAACTGGTAAAGCAACCAAATGCTGTTGCTGCAGTGCCCACGAATGCCCGTTTAGCAGCAATAAACTATTGATTAACACACCTAAAAGTACAACGACCAAAGCGGCTGGTAGCAAGTTAATCTTCTTTAAAAATGGGATGTAGTTCCACGAAATTAGAACAACAAGCGAAACACCAGCAATCAAAATAGCGCCGGGTTCCAAATGTTGAAAAACATCAAAAAATTCCGTAAATGAATTCCGACCATCGGGCTGAACAAAAGACTCATCTCCTTCGTAGTCGGCATCATATCCAAAAGCGTGCGGCAATTGTTTTAGAATAATGATAATTCCAATACCTGCCAGCATACCTTCGATTACATTGTTTGGAAAATAGTTCGAAATGGTGCCTGCCTTGATAAATCCGAGTGCCAATTGAAAAATCCCTGCAATAAATACAGCCAACAGGAAGGTTTCAAAACTCCCAAGATCGATAATCGCCTTAGCAACTATGGCGGTCAAACCGGCTGCTGGTCCCGATACGCTTAAATGCGAATTCGATAAAAAACCAACAACCAAACCACCGATAACGCCAGAAATGATTCCCGATAAGGGAGATGCTCCCGACGCCAAAGCAATGCCCAAGCATAACGGCAAGGCTACCAAAAAAACTACGAGTCCGCTGGAAACGTCCGATTTAATGTGAGAAAATAGTCCGAAGGTTTGCGTTTTCAGCTGCTCTTTTACCATAGGTTATAGCGATTCTTCCAACCAAGCTTTCATCATCCAAATCGTTTTTTCTTGTTCGGAAATAAAATCACTGATCATTGAGTTTGTACCTTCGTCGTTTATCTCGCCGGAAAGTTGCAGCAGCGGACGCTCTAACTCCAGCAATCCCGCCAGCGAATGCACGATTAATTGAATCGCTTTCTCGTCTTCCGAAATCGCTTTTCCCACGGCTAGTGTATTGTGTTTCACATAATCTTCAAAGGTGTGTAGCGGTTGTCCGCCGATCGTTAAAATTCGTTCAGCGATCAAATCAATCTTGAGTTGAGCATCGTTATACAATTCCTCAAACTTCACATGTAAGTCGAAAAAACGCTTTCCGCGAATGTTCCAGTGAATTCCGCGTAAATTCTGATAATACGTTTGGAAACTTGCCAATAAAACATTCAACTGCGCTATCTCTGCCTCGCATTGCTCGGTAGGCAGGCCTAAAAAATTCATCTTTTTCATAAATTCAGCATATTTTAATCAAAGATAACTTTTATAACGAAGTTTAAACATAAGGTAAAACTATACATTCTTATATTTGTATTAATAAATACTATCATGACAATAACGCAATTACAATATGTTCTCGCAGTAGCCGAATACAAGAACTTCACTCTTGCCGCCGAAAAATCGTTTGTAACACAGCCCACGCTGAGTATGCAAATCCAAAAAATCGAAGAAGAACTCGGAGTTTTGATATTCGATCGCTCTAAAAAACCTATTCAATTAACGCCTGTTGGCCAGCAAATTGTAGAACAGGCGAAGAATATTGTCTTGGAAAGCGGACGCATAAAAGATATTGTCGACCAGCAAAAAGGGTTCATCGGCGGCGATTTCAAAATTGGTATCATTCCAACCATCATGCCCACCCTTTTACCGATGTTCCTGAATAATTTCGTCAAGAAATATCCGAAGATTAACCTCATCATCGAAGAGTTAAACACGCAGGCCATCATCGAAAAGCTAAAAAGTGGGCATCTCGACGCTGCGATTGCTGCCACGCCTTTAGACGAAGAGCGTTTAAAGGAATTTGTACTCTATTACGAGCCGTTTGTGGCCTACATTCCCGAGCAAAATAAGCTTTCCCGAAAGTCGCTTATCAAACCGGAAGATCTTGAAATCAATGAAATTTTGCTGCTGCGCGACGGACACTGTTTCCGCGACGGCATCATCAATCTGTGCAACACGATTTCTACCGATAAAAAAGCGAACTTCCAAATTGAGAGCGGCAGTTTTGAAACCATGATTAAGCTAGCCGACGAAGGTTTGGGAATAACGCTGCTGCCCTATTTACATACATTAGATTTATCGGAACGCAATCGCGCGAAGTTGCGCCATTTCGAAGAGCCTAAACCCGCGCGTCAGGTAAGTCTAATTTTTGGTCAAACGGCTTTAAAAATGCACATCATCGAGGCTTTGCGGCAGGTTATTTCAGGTGTGATTCGCGGTGCAATCGCCTTCCAGAACGTCGAGATTATTAGTCCGTTGCCAAATAAGAAATAGATTTTTTTGGGCGGGGCGCAAGCGCACAGGCTTTCCGCGCTACACGGTAGCATGCTCCAATCCTTCCCGCGAAAATAGTGCACAAAAAAACCGCCGATAAATCGGCGGCGGTTTTTTTATAGACATTTCGTAACAAAATTACTACTTCCCTTCTAATGCTTTCAAACGCGCTTTCATGGCTTTTGCTTCTGTTTCCATATCTAAAGTGCGGTACACATTGTATAATGTACTTACAGCATCGATGTTATCGGGCTGTAATTCTACGGTCTTTGTAAGATAAGGCATTGCTCCTTTAAACATATCTTCGCGTTGTTTGCGTAACACCTCGTACTTTTTATTGTCGGCGTCTGAGTTACCGAGTTTGTTCATTTTCTCAACCAACTCCTTCTCGCCGTCGAGTTTCAAAATTGCCAAATTCAAATACGCATTTGCATAGGTCGGATCAATTTCAATAACGCGTTTGTAGTGATTTTCAGCCTCAGTTAAATCTTTGTTATTGTAAGCAATTACGCCCAAATTGAAAATCAAATCTTTGTTATTCGGATCTTTAGCTAATGATTCTTTCACTAGTGCCTTATATGTTGCAAAATCTTTTGTTTGCAAATACAAATTCGCCTCAGAAATAATCAGTGATGTGTCATCCGGATTTGCAGCTCTTGCATCTTTGATTGCTGTTTTAGCTTCTTCTACTTTTCCTTTTTCAACTAAGATAAGTGCAATGTTTCTGTAAATTTCGCCACGCTTGCTTGGAATTTTTTCCTCACGTGGTTTAACGTGTGTCTTTAAGGCAACAAACCTGTCGCGATCTGCTTTCGAATTAAACGATTCTTCACGATCGTTTGCAACATTTGTCGCAAAGTAGGCAGTACCTTCACCAGAATAATTAATGCGCTTTAACTCGTCGTAATACTTTAACGCTGTATCGTAATCTTTTGCGTTCACGGCATAATTTGCAGCAAAATATAGCTTTTCTGGATCGTTTTTATCGAGAACATACATGGCGTACAATATCTCCGAAGTGCCAGCAAATTGCTTTTGTTCTCCTAAACCTACAGCGTAGCTTAAAATCAAGGGTTTTGCAAACTGATACCGTTGCAAAATTTCATCGGTAATTACTTTTTTTCCTAGTTTTTTCTCGTAGTCTAAAACCGCTGTCGCAGCTAGAGCAAAGTCAGAAATTTTCTTTGGCGAAACTAGACCTACCATGGCCTCAGGTGTTGCAGTTTGCCCTAGAGCAATAATTTCGACCATTGGCGTATTTGCTTCGTAGAAAGCTGCATAAATCTTATCGCCTTCTTCAGAAGCTATAGGCTTAAGTTTTTGAACTAAATTCTTGTATTCAGTTACATCTTTCGCAGAAACTTCTGATCTTGAATAGATTTTCTTCAAAGACTTTAACTCGTCTTTTTGTGCAAAAACCGTTACACCACTCAGTAAGGTGAATCCAGTTACTAAAAACACTTTTTTCATATTACGCTATTTAATCCTCCGAAGTTTCAGCCTCCGGATTTTCATTTACAATTTGATCATCACCAGATTCAGTTTCCGATTCTGCTGATTCTTCTTCGTCTTCTTTAACAACTTTCGTTACTGCGGCAATCGAATCATTTCCTTTCAAGTTAATTAAACGAACACCTTGTGTAGCTCGTCCCATAACACGTAAATCCTCCACAGCCATACGAATAGTAAGACCCGACTTATTGATAATCATCAAATCATCGGCATCTGTTACGTTGTTAATAGCCACTAATTTACCGGTTTTCTCGGTGATATTCAAAGTTTTAACACCTTTACCACCGCGATTCGTGATACGATAATCGTCTAAGCTCGAACGTTTTCCGTATCCGTTTTCCGACACAACCAATATTTCGCTGTTCTTATCACTTACAGCAACCATGCCAATTACTTCGTCCGCTTCGTCGGCTAAGGTAATTCCACGAACGCCGGAAGCAGTTCTTCCCATCGGACGTGTTTTGCGCTCTTCGAAACGAACTAATTTTCCAGAACGAACAGCAACTAATATGTCGCAAGTACCGTCTGTTAATTTTGCTTCTAATAATTCGTCGTCTTCACGAATCGTAATAGCAGCAACTCCATTCGCACGTGGACGGCTGTATTGCTCCAGCGCCGTTTTCTTAACCTGACCTTTTTTGGTCACCATAATCAAGAAATGCTTATTGATGTATTCCTGATCTTTCAAATCTTGCGTACAGATAAATGCTTTTACCTTATCATCTTGCTCGATGTTAATCAAGTTTTGTATTGCACGTCCTTTGCTGGTTTTAGTTCCTTCCGGAATTTCGTACACGCGCATCCAGAAACATTTTCCTTTTTGCGTGAAGAACAACATATACTGGTGGTTTGTAGCCACATACATGTGCTCTAAGAAATCTTGGTCGCGAGTTCCAGCACTTTTCTGCCCTACGCCACCGCGGTTTTGCGTTTTGTATTCGCTCAACGGTGTACGCTTAATGTAACCAGCATGCGAAATGGTAATCACCACGTGCTCGTCGGCAATCAAGTCTTCGATACTTACATCACCGCCGCTGTACTCGATTGTT
Organism: Flavobacterium sp.; assembly: GCF_049240005.1. Taxonomy (GTDB): domain Bacteria; phylum Bacteroidota; class Bacteroidia; order Flavobacteriales; family Flavobacteriaceae; genus Flavobacterium. The sequence goes on from NZ_JBMLTK010000094.1 coordinate 16,112, forward strand.
GAACGACGCTCATCGCCGTATTTCTCTTTTATTTCAGCAAGCTCTTCTTTAATCAAATTCATTCGAAGTTCTTTGCTCGCCAACAAGGCACGCAAATGCTCGATCAATTTCATGATTTCGTCATATTCCGCGCGAAGCTTGTCTTGTTCAAGACCAGTAAGCTGACGCAAACGCATGTCGACAATAGCGCGCGATTGTATCTCGCTCAAGCTGAAACGTTCCATTAAGCGTTCGCGAGCTACATCGGTATTCGCTGAACTTCTAATGATTTGGATAACTTCGTCAATATTATCCGAAGCGATAATCAAACCTTCTAAAATATGGGCGCGCTCCTCTGCTTTTCTGAGGTCGAACTCCGTACGGCGAACTACAACATCGTGGCGGTGTTCCACGAAATAGTGAATCAAATCTTTCAGATTCAGCATTTGTGGCCGGCCTGCAACTAGTGCAATATTGTTTACACTAAACGACGACTGTAACTGCGTGTATTTATATAAGGTGTTAAGCACTACATTCGGAACGGCGTCGCGCTTTAAAATGTACACGATACGCATACCGGAACGATCCGATTCGTCACGGATGTTGGCTATACCTTCAATTTTCTTTTCGTTTACTAAATCGGCAGTACGTTTAATCATTTCTGCCTTATTCACCTGATACGGAATTTCGGTCACGATAATCGACTCACGACCTTCGATTTCCTCAAAATGAACTTTCGCGCGGATAACAATTTTACCACGACCAGTTTTAAATGCTTCCTTAACGCCGTCGTAACCGTAAATTACACCGCCTGTCGGAAAGTCAGGTGCTTTAATATGTGTAAGAAGCTCATCGACTTCAATATCGTGATTATCGATGTACGCTAAAGTACCATCGATTACTTCCGATAAGTTGTGTGGCGGCATGTTTGTTGCCATACCTACCGCAATTCCGGATGCACCGTTTACGAGCAAATTCGGAATTTTAGTTGGCATTACCTTCGGCTCGTAGAGCGTATCGTCGAAGTTTAGTTGAAAATCAACGGTTTCTTTATCGATATCCGCCATGATTTCTTCCGAAATCTTTTTCATACGCGCTTCGGTGTAACGCATCGCCGCAGGAGAATCGCCGTCAATCGAGCCAAAGTTTCCTTGACCATCTACTAATAGATAACGCAAACTCCATTCTTGTGCCATACGAACCATGGCATCATACACCGACGAGTCGCCGTGCGGGTGGTATTTACCCAAAACCTCACCGACTATTCTGGCTGATTTTTTGTGCGCTCGGTTGGAAAGAACGCCTAGTTCGTACATTCCGTACAACACGCGACGGTGTACGGGTTTAAGTCCATCGCGAACATCAGGTAAAGCACGCGATACAATAACCGACATCGAATAATCGATGTAGGCTGACTTCATTTCATCTTCTATATTAATCGGAATTAACTTTTCGCCATCGGCCATAAGCTTGAACTATTTTAAAAACTATGTGGTTAAAAAAATCTCGCTAATATAAGGTATCTGCTTTGTGGATGATGAAAATATCATTCAAAAAATCGGGTTTTTATCAACAGTTTTTCTGCACGCCATAGTTGATAAATTAATAGAAAATTAACTGAAAATATTGCAGATTTTTTGTCACTTAGCTGACAGCTTCGCATCAGGGTACAGTTTTTGAAGCTTTTTCAGCAATAATTAAAGACCCAACTTAAAAAAATGGATGATAATTTTTCACCTCGGGTAAAAGACGTAATCACCTACAGTAAGGAAGAAGCTTTACGATTAGGACACGATTTTATTGGCACAGAGCACCTTATGCTCGGCATTTTGCGCGACGGGAATGGCAAAGCGATTAATATTCTCAATAATCTATCTGTCGATTTAGAACACCTACGTCGAAAAGTAGAGGTTTTGAGTCCGCCGAACGAAAATCCGTTAGCAAATAACGACAAGAAAAATCTGCACCTGACCAGACAAGCCGAACGCGCGCTAAAAACCACTTTCCTAGAAGCTAAACTCTACGAAAGCAAAGAAATTAGTACCGCACACCTCTTGCTTTGTATCTTGAAAAACGACTCAGACCCTACAACCAAGCTGATGAATAAGTTGAAAATCGACTACGATTCAGCGAAAGAACAATATTTAAATATGATGCCAATCGACGATGATTTCCAGAAAAACTTGCCAAGAAACGAATCTTACAACGACGATTCAGGACAAGATGACAGTTTAAAAGAAAGTAGTTTCAACAATCCTGGAAATAAAACCAACAAGAAATCGAAAACTCCTGTTCTCGACAATTTCGGTCGCGATTTAACCGAAATGGCCGAAGAAGGAAAACTCGACCCAGTAGTTGGAAGAGAAAAAGAAATTGAACGCGTTTCGCAAATTCTAAGCCGCAGAAAAAAGAACAATCCGCTGCTTATCGGAGAACCCGGCGTAGGAAAATCGGCAATCGCCGAAGGTCTCGCACTGCGAATCATTCAAAAGAAAGTGTCGCGTATTTTGTTCAACAAACGCGTAGTCACACTCGATTTAGCGAGCTTGGTTGCCGGAACCAAATACCGCGGACAATTTGAAGAACGCATGAAAGCCGTGATGAACGAACTCGAAAAGAACGACGATATCATTCTGTTCATCGACGAGATTCACACCATCGTTGGTGCTGGCGGCGCAACCGGTTCACTAGACGCATCAAACATGTTTAAACCTGCGCTCGCTCGCGGCGAAATTCAATGTATTGGTGCCACAACACTCGACGAATACCGTCAGTACATAGAAAAAGACGGCGCCCTCGAACGACGTTTCCAAAAAGTAATCGTTGAACCTACAACCGTTGAAGAAACCATTCAAATCCTCAACAACGTTAAAGGTAAATACGAAGACCACCACAATGTTACTTTTACCCAAGAAGCTATCGAAGCTTGTGTGAAACTGACCAACCGCTACATGTCGGAACGTTTCCTTCCAGACAAAGCCATCGATGCCCTCGACGAATCGGGTTCTCGCGTTCACATCACCAATATCGAAGTTCCGAAAACCATTCTGGAACTCGAAAGGCAATTGGAAGAAGTTCGCGAATTGAAAAATTCGGTCGTTAAAAAACAGAAATATGAGGAAGCAGCACGCCTTCGCGACGACGAAAAACGAATCGAAAAAGACTTGGCAATCGCGCAAGAACAGTGGGAAGCCGACTCTAAATCGAATCGTATCGTAGTTACCGAAGATCAGGTTGCCGACGTTGTTTCCATGATGACGGGCATTCCGGTAAATCGAATTGCACAAACCGAGAGTAATAAGTTGGCTCAATTGCCGGAACTCATTCGCGGAAAAGTTATTGGCCAAGACGAAGCCGTTAACAAAATTGCTAAATCGATTCAACGAAATCGCGCAGGTCTTAAAGATCCGAACCGACCAATTGGTTCGTTCATTTTCTTAGGACAAACAGGTGTGGGAAAAACACAGTTGGCAAAAGTGCTTGCCCGTGAATTATTCGATTCAGAAGATTCGTTAATCCGTATCGACATGAGCGAATACATGGAGAAATTCGCTATTTCTCGACTCATCGGAGCACCTCCGGGATACGTAGGTTACGAAGAAGGCGGGCAATTAACGGAGAAAGTTCGCAGAAAACCTTATGCAGTGGTGCTTCTAGACGAAATTGAAAAAGCACACCCAGACGTATTCAACATGATGCTGCAAGTGCTCGACGATGGTTACCTAACCGATTCTTTAGGTCGAAAAATCGATTTTAGAAACACGGTTATCATCATGACGTCGAACATCGGTGCACGCCAGCTCAAAGACTTCGGACAAGGCGTTGGATTTGGAACCGCAGCTAAAGTTTCGCAAAGCGATGAGTACGCAAAAAGTGTAATCGAAAATGCGTTGAAAAAAGCCTTTGCTCCGGAATTCCTAAACCGAATCGACGATGTTATCGTCTTCAATCCGCTAGAAAAAGAAGACATCAATAAGATTATCGAAATTGAATTGAAAAACCTGTACAAGCGCATTGCTGAGTTGGGTTACCAATTGAATTTATCAGATAAAGCGAAAGCGTTTATTGCCGATAAAGGTTTCGATAAGCAGTTTGGAGCACGTCCGCTAAAACGAGCCATTCAAAAATATGTGGAAGATGCTTTGGCTGAGGAAATCATCACATCGAAAATCGCTTCAGGTGATGAAATCTTTATGGATATTGAAGATAATGCCGAAGAATTAACTGTTTCTGTGAATAAAGCACAAGAACCAACCAGTTAATTATCATCAGCTTTTATTGATCTCAATGGCGTTCAGAAATTCTGGACGCCATTTTTATTATTTTCTTAAACTTAAATCAAAATCGACGTCTTACATTTGGCTTCTTTTACATCAGATAATGTTTGCAGATAAAGTAATTGTTGGAAGCGAAGAATGGTGCTCGTTTCCCGAATTGGGAATCCCATACATCAAGGCACGCGTCGACTCCGGAGCCAAGACCTCAGCCATTCACGCCATCAATATTTCTCCGTTTTTAAAAGACGGCGAATCGTGGGTGAAGTTCGATATCAATCCCATTCAAAACAATGTGCAAACGCTGTTGCATTGCGAAGCTAAACTCGTCGGAAAACGCGTTGTTAAAAGTTCTAGTGGTTTTCGCGAACAACGCTACGTGATCAGTTCTGTACTCAACATCGGCGGCAGCCAATGGACGGTGGAAATTACACTGACCAACCGAGATTCGATGGGATTTCGGATGCTGCTCGGGCGCGAAGCCATGAGCGGACGCGTACTCGTTGATCCGGAACAAAAATACCTGCTCGGAATTCCTTCTTCCGACAGCATCAAAGAAGTGTACAAATTCTCGCAAGTCACCAGTTTGGGATTACGAATCGGCGTTCTAGCCAGCAATCCCGAATTGTACAGCAACAAACGAATTATGGAAGCCGGCGAGATGCGCGGACACGACATGCATTTTTTGAATATCAAAGAATGTTACATGAAACTCGACGCCACAACGCCTCAAATTAGGTATCGGGACGGACGCATTTTAAACGACTTCGACGCAATTATTCCACGAATTCGCCCAAGTATGACCTTCTACGGAAGTGCACTCACGCGCCAATTCGAAACCTTGGGAATCTACTGTTTAAATTCTGCGGCAGCAATAACACAATCGCGAGACAAGCTGTATTCCTTACAATTATTGCTCAATCATGGCTTAGAAATCCCAACAACGGGATTTGCGAATTCGCCTTTAGAAACGAATGATTTAATTAAAATGGTGGGCGGACCGCCGCTGATTGTCAAGCTGCTTGAAGGAACGCAAGGAAAAGGCGTGGTTTTAGCCGAAACAAAAAAGGCGGCAGAGAGCGTAATCAATGCATTTAAAAGTGTGAACGCAAACATTTTGGTGCAAGAATTCATCAAAGAAGCCAACGGAAAAGATATTCGTTGCTTTGTGGTCGATGGTAAAGTGGTTGCCGCCATTCAGCGGGAAGCACTACCCGGCGAATTCCGCGCCAACATTCATTTAGGTGGCACGGCATCGGTCGTAAAAATCACACCACAAGAAAAGAAAATTGCAATCAAAGCCGCAAAAGCCATGGATTTAAAAGTGGCTGGAGTCGATATAATACGTTCCAGTAAAGGTCCGTTGCTATTGGAAGTAAACTCATCACCCGGACTCGAAGGCATCGAAGGCGCTACCAATTTTGATATCGCAGGAAGCATGATCAAATCGATTGAAAAAGTTTTTGAAGCTAAAAATTCGCAGTGGACCAAGAAGCATTTTAAATCGACCGACAAAAACGAAGCGTCGGAAAACTAAAAGCGCTTACTCCTACTTGATATAATGAAAAAGGTCGGACTCTATTCGAATCCGACCTTTAGTGAATTAACAATCAAATATTATTTTAAAGAGAAGGTTGTTTTAGAAAGCAATTCGTTTTTATCGAAGATATTCACATAATACGTTCCCTTTTCGAAATCTTTACCTTTTGCGTCTAAATATTCGCAAATATCAACAGCTTCGTTGTTGTATTCTACTGTTGTAGTGAAGCTGTATGTGAGCGAAGCATCGCCGAAGGTTTCGGTTTTCTTGTCGCCAAGCACATTGTTCTTGCTATCGATAATTTGCACGTAGTATGTACGACTTCCCGACTTGGCAATGGCATTCGCTGCTAAGGCAAAACAAACTTTTAATTTATCGGCACGACTTGCCTTTTCGGTTTCGATTTGTTTTCCAGACGAACGTTGCTTAATTGCTTGTGTGCGCAAATTCATCACAACAATTTTTGATCCTTTTTCAACGGTTTTCGCCAGATTTTCGTTCTGTACGACCAGCGTATCGTTATACTTCTTCTGTTCGCCAAGCGCCACAACAGTGCTATCGCGTTGCTGTGTTAACTCTTCGTTGGCTTTCTTCAAAGTTTCGTTCTCAGCAATTAAAGCCTTGAACTTAGTTTGCAAATCGTTGTAACGCGTTTTAAACTGGCGTAATGAAGCAGCATCGCCTTTCGATTTCTTCAAATCTTCAATTAATTGCACCACTTTATCGCGTTCAGCAATTAATTCATCGCTCAATTCTGTTTTCTCTTCGATAGCTTTATCGTAAATACCTTTTTGAACAGCTAGCGAATCTAAAAGGGCATTTTTCTCCGATTTTACATCAACGATCTCGGTTTCAAGCGTTTTAGCATCGCTGGTCATCTTAAAAATATAAGCTAAACTGGCAATGAGCAATAGCGCTAAAATGACAACTACTGCTTTTAAACTTGAGTTACTTCTTTGTGTATCCATAGTTTTTATTTTTAAGACAAATCTAAAGTAAAAAGTCTTGCAATAATTTACGACTTATTAACGCAAGTTTATACTTTTACAACATAGCGTATTCGACTTTTTTATGGAGAAATTGAAATTGATTTCGGCAACAGATCTCGCCAAACGTACCAATTTTAGAAGTGGTGAAGTAAAATTTGGAGAGAAAATGCTCACGGTTCCGAAAGATGTAAGTGCCGAACATTTCATCGCCAACTGCGAAGCCAAATACGTCTTGTTTGGTATTCCGGAAGATATTGGCGTACGAGCCAACCACGGACGTCGCGGTGCACACCAAACCTGGGACGTTGCCCTAACTGCCATAGCCAACATTCAGCACAACCGTTTTTGTAAAGGAAGTAAGATTCTCGCACTCGGCGCTATAGATACCGATGCAGAAATGGAAGCCGCCGAAAATTTGGATTATAAAGTTTCTGCCGATCGCGATGCACTAAAACTCTTGGTCGGAAAAATCGATCGCGAGGTGGCACATTTAGTATGTACGATTATTAAAGCGGGGAAAATACCTATTATTATTGGCGGCGGACACAACAACGCCTACGGAAACATTAAAGGAACGGCGCTGGCAAAAGGTAAATCGGTTAATGCCGTGAATTTAGACGCACATTCCGACTTCCGGATTCTGGAAGGCCGACATTCCGGAAACGGCTTTTCATACGCCTACGAAGACGGATTCTTAAAAAAATATTTCGTCTTTGGTTTGCACGAATGCTACACGTCAAAAGCCGTACTCGATTTATTAAAGAAAACCGACGACCGCGTGCGTTTCAATACCTACGACGAAATTAAGGTGAAACGACAAAAGAACTTCGAACAAGAACTTTTTCAAGCACTCTCGTTTATTAAAACCGACTATTTTGGTGTGGAAATTGATTTAGACAGCTTGCCGTTTGTGCCCAGCAGCGCGATGACAAACAGCGGATTCTCGATCGAAGAAGCGCGGCAATTTGTGTATCACTTCGGCTCGCATCCGAACGCCAGTTATTTGCATATTTGCGAAGGAGCGCCCGAATTAGAAAATACCGGCAATCCGCAATTGCTCGGAAAACTAATTGGCTATTTACTAACCGATTTCATTAAAGCTTCAGATTGAAACTAAAAAAGTCGGCCATTACGACCGACTTTCGCTCAAAACTTAAAACAAATCACTATTTATTAAGGACAACTTGATCGATCACGTGAATTACGCCATTCGATTGATTCACGTCGGCAATAGTAACGGTTGCGTTTCTTCCTTGCTCGTCGGTCAGAATTACATTCGAACCTTTAAGCGAAGCTTTTAATTTTCCGCCTTGTACGGTGGTAAACGTTGCGGTTCCGTTGCCTGCTTTAATGGCTTTCACTACATCGGCAGCGCTAAATTTGCCTGCCAAAACATGGTACGTAAGTACTGCTTGCAGTTGTTTTTTGTTCTCTGGTTTTAACAAAGTTTCCACGGTTCCGGCCGGAAGTGCGTCGAAAGCGGCATTTGTTGGTGCAAAAACAGTAAACGGACCTTTACCCGAAAGAGTTTCTACCAAGCCAGCGGCTTTTACAGCAGCCACCAAAGTCGTGTGATCTTTGCTGTTTACGGCGTTCTCAACAATGTTTTTTGTAGCGTACATCGGTGCTCCGCCCACTTCCGGGTTTTTTTGTGCATGTACTGTTGTTGCGCCAAAAAGTACAGCTGCAACTAAAATCATTTTCAACTTTTTCATAACAATTTATTTTTTTGATTATGCTTGAAGTTACGTAGAGAAACACGAAACGGTTTTAAACTTCCTGTGAATTAACGCAAGATTAACCACAGTTTAAGAATGCGCTTATATAAAGCGTTGTTTTACTGTATTTACATTTATTTCAATTTTTTCCCTTTTTTAAATCGTTTCAATCTTTCAATCTTTCAATCTTTTAATCTTTTCAATTTTCACTACATCACTTCGGTTGACCACATAGGCACAGAGTTCACAAAGTTTTACACGATGTCAAAAAAGCGTCGTTTCTCTCTATTTACCTTTATTTCAATTTTTTCGCTTTTTTAAATCTCTCAATCTTTTAATCTTTCAATCTTTTAATCACTTCGGTTGACCACATAGGCACAGAGTTCACAAAGTTTTTACACGATGTCAAAAAAGCGTTGTTTTTCTCTATTTACCTTTATTTCAATTTTTTTACTTTTTTAAATCTTTTAAATCTCGAAATCTTTCAATCTCGAAATCTTTTTATTAGCTCTTCCCGTTTTCCGCTGTAGTCCTCGTAAAAAACGGCACGTTCACACGTCTTGCCGTGGGCTTCTGAGGTCGCCCGCGCAACCCGGTTCACGTAGCCGTCATTTCCTGCGGGCTGCCGCTACAACCGGGGCTAGGGCAAATTGTTACTAACGATAGGTGGAAAAAACGTATATTCGTAATAAATACAAAGTGAAAGGAGTTTCCATTTTACCAGTTAAAAATCAACGTAGAATTTCAGCATTCTAGATAACAAATTAGTACTGATTTACAAGTGTTTTGGAATTGGAGGGAAATAATGAAACTAAGGTAACCGAAGATTTACGAAAATTTATGAAATCACAATACTGCTAACTCTAAACGAACAAAAAATGCCTTTTACATTTTCACATCCAGCCATAGTTTTACCGTTAACACTTTTGCCTCGGAAGTGGTTCTCCTTAACTGGGCTTGTTATAGGCAGTATGACACCAGACTTTGAATACTTTTTAAGAATGAAAATTGTGAGTAAATACAGCCATACGATTGACGGACTCTTTTGGTTCGACTTACCGTTAGGGCTACTGCTTGCGTTCATTTTTCACAATATGGTTCGAGACCGTTTATTTGATAATTTACCAACAGTATTAAAATCACGGTTTTCAGCATTTAGACACTTCCATTGGAACGCACATGCCAAAAGAAACTGCTTCGTTGTAGCAATTTCAATTTTAATTGGTGCAGCATCACACGTTTTTTGGGATAGTTTTACCCATGAACACGGCTATTTTGTTCAGAAAATACCTGCATTGCAAATCAAGTTCGAGCTTATAGGCGAACAAATCGCAGTCTTAAAAATTTTACAACACGGGTCAACTTTAATCGGTGGACTTGTACTCGCTTTTTCAATTTATAAACTACCGACGACTAAAATCGAAAATCAAAATATTGATTGGAAATACTGGTCAATATTAATAGTACTTGCTTGCACTATTTTTAATCTAAGGCTACTAACCGGACTTGAACTGAAACAGTACGGGAATCTTATTGTGACTGCAATTTCCGCTGTACTACTTGGATTAATATTTACACCTATTCTTCTCATGAAATCAAAAAAACGACAAGAACATATACTTTGAAACTCATTTGGTTTTTTTATCTGTAAAATGATCGAAGTTCGCACAAAATCTAACAGTTCTACGGTTTTTCACCATACAAAAGTTGCTTGGTAGAGAATTTTGAAAAATTAGTAATTTTCCAAGTCGGTATAGAATAGGAAAGCGCATTTAATTCCAAAATCTCAACAAGCATGAAAAATAGTTACAAAGTAGAAATAATATACTTCTTTACGGCACTTGTAATTAGCGTTGTCGCTTTTCACTTCTTGTTCAACCTAACAAACATAGGAACAGAAAGCGTTGTCGATGTATACATACAGGACACTAATTCAGTAATAGAAAAGAAAGAACTTTTACCAATATTCTGTTTAGTCATTATTTACTTAGTTTATTTATCAAGAGTTTTCTTTCAGAAATTTAAGAACCGGCAAACACTACGAATCTTGTCTTCAGTAAGTTTGATATTAATCTTAGTTTGGCCAACAATTTTATCATTTGTGAAAATTAATGCGGTAGAACCGGGATGGGTAGTTTACCCGCCACTTTCCGCCGGAAAAGTTGAAATCGAAGAGAATAACTACAATAAATTATATCCAATAATCTACTTTACCTTTTTTATAACAACAATCTTGGGAATTTTTTGTTTTTATAAACTCGGAAGATTGCACAAACAAGTAAGCTTGTAAAACAGTGAAGCGTTTACTAACAACATTATTTAAAACGACCCGCCGATCTTCAAATTAATACAATTCTGAGGATAAATTAAAAAGTATCCTGTCTTCGCAAATCCGTAAAAAGATGATAGAAATTATTACCCCAAACTTTAGCCAAAATAAAACATTTAAAGTTGCTATTATATTACTAACAACAGCAATATTCATAGTTCTCTTAGAAGCTCCCTCAACTTTTAGACATTATGAAAATCCGCCAATTCTATTGTATTTCGCTTTCTCTTTTGTTACTAGTCTATTGTTTTTCAGCACATCTCAGAAATTCATTATTGTAGAGAAAATAATTTATTCGGTATTGATCGGCACCGCAGCATTGTTAGCTAGTGCTGTGTTATCCGAAACTATTTTAGGTAAACTTTATGGTTTCGACGACAATTTTTCGATGGTAAAATCTCAAAAATTTCTACAAAATCTGGTTTTTTACGTATTCACTTTCACTTAAGATAGCACAATTTTTGGAATTTGGAATAAGTACCAAAAAGAAATTTATCATTAAACCTTCACCAACAACTCTGACCATTGCACAACCCCTTTTTTCGCATTACTTTTGGTAAAAACTCCCAAATTCCACTTAAATCAAGGCCTTTTAAGCCCATCCCATTTTTCGAGCGAATGCCAAAACACGATAAAATTTCCTGTGGCACAATTAAATTCAAAAGATGATTGAAGTGAAACGTCTTCTAAAAATAGTATTTCTGCTAGCAACGATTTATTTACTTGTGCCCTACTGTATCGGTCTGTTTGAGAAAATTCAAAATCCAGCTTTAAAAAATCTACCTTTTACTGATTATCTATGGAACGGAATAATACTACTTGCTATGCTTTTGTTGAATTTCAAATGGTTATTTCTCGATAGGAGAAAGCAATGATGCAAATTTGAAATCTACACTACCCCACTAATTCCGATTTTAAATCCATATAAACCAAGTACAAAAGCATTTCAAAATACGTATATTTTTTGTATTTTTGCACGTATAATCGATTGTTATGGATGCCAAATTAACGTTGAAACTGAATCAGGAGGTAATCGAAAAGGCCAAAATATATGCGTCACATAAAAAGATTAGTCTATCAAGATTAATCGAAAACTACTTAAATTCAGTAACGAACGATGCTCAAAACAACGATTCTATTGTTATTTCACCTTTTGTGAAAAGTTTGAGTTCAGGCAAAAAACTCCCCATCGATTTAGATGACAAACTAGAGTATTCTGAATATCTCATAAATAAGCACAAATGAGTAAAAGAGTATTCTTAGATACGAACATTATCCTTGATTTACTTGGCGATAGAGAACCGTTTTATCATTCCATTGCTCAAATTGCCACCTTGGCAGATCAGAAAAAACTACAACTTGTAGCTTCCCCCATTTCATTTGCTACAGTGAACTATTTTCTTTCAAAATTTGAGGGAACTCAAGTAGCTAAAGACAAGCTACGAAAATTCAAAGTTCTTTGTGAAATCGCTATAATAGACGACACGATTATTGAAAAAGGACTAAATTCAGATTTTGTGGATTTTGAAGATGCGCTGCAGTACTTTTGCGCTGTTGATTCTAAATGTGATGTTATCTTGACCAGAAACGCAAAAGACTTTAAAAACGCAGAACTTCCTGTATTTTCTGCTGATGAATATATAAAAATTACATCCGATAAGTAAGGTCTGATTATAGATTTGAATTCCCTCACGCTCCTCAAATTCGCACAACTTTGAGGCTGATTTGAAATGATAATATTCATTTACAATTACAAATAATTTCACGAAAGGCTATACAATGCTCCATGCGCCCTGTTACATCTTCCCGATTCAAACACATAATTCCATCACGCATCAACAGCTGCATTCTTTTTAACACGACCAGAATCCGACTAGCACATCGACCAGAATCTTATAAGTTCGGAAAGCTTAAAAGAATGGCTACTTCCTCATTTTCAAAGACACAAAGCGGTTCATAGTACGGGGTGTGTAATCGCCGGCTTTTTTGTACTGAATCGAATCGCGTGAACGAACTTCAATGATCTGGTACCTTTCAATATCATCTTTCCATTGATCATCAGTAATAAAATGTTTGATATCTATGGTTCCGAGGTTGATGGCGTTGTCGTACGAAAGAGCATTAAGAGCATCAATTTGACTTTGCTTTTCCGCGTTGTCGGGCGACAAAGCTGTTTTAGTTTGATCCAAATTTGGATACGGATGGTCTAGTCCGTTTAAAAACTCATGGAAAACAAAAGACTTCGACTTTTCAAAATAAATAGGCACGACGGCATAAAACGGATATTGTAAACGAGAACCCTCAAACTCTAGTCGCAAATAAATTTCTGGCGGATAATCATTACTTGAATAACCGCAACTGATGCAATTGTATCGTATCAAAAGTTCGTATTCTTTTGTTTTTGCATTGTATTTTAAATCGTAATTCCTTAGATATTTAAAAGTTTTGGAATCGTTGAGAAACACTTCAACATTTTTGTAGGTATATCTGAGCGTTTCCTTCGTATTTAATTTGAACTTAAATTTAAAATGCCACAACTCACCATCTTGCGCAACCATAAGATTTGAAATCAACAGCATTAATAGGAGCAGTACTTTTTTCATGTCACTTAAATTTAATTGTGTTTTAAATCCGATTTTCTTGATAATCGGTTCTTACTGTTTAAGCTTTAAAATAACGAAATCGCAAAAAAACGGCTGTCGGTTGCAACCTACATTTTTGCAACGATGGTTTTTAAATCGTTGTCTGTTAAGTTCTCTTTCATGCGGTTTCGCTTTGACAATTTCCGATAAATGGCGTTGTATTTTTTAAGCTCTGGGCTTTCATATTTTTTAAGATACCTAATCAATAAAACTACATGGGAGTATCCCAATTGTTTCACTCCTTTGAGATTCGTGTTTTTGTCTTGATGCTTCTCAAAGTAATACTCAAAATTTTCTTTGGAAAGCTGTTTAAGGTAGGTAATTAGGTCTTCACGCTTGTCAAATTTATCAAAAAGCTTAACTTTTGCATAGGAAGAATTTGCGTACGAATAATACCGCGAACCCAGTCTTTTTTGCTCTTCTTCGAGCTTTACGTTTATGGTTTGTAACGCTTGAGTGAAATCGTTCCCAATCACATAAATGTTGAAAAGCATATCTAGTGCTAAAAATGTAAAGTGCTGGCTTTCCCACGCGGCTTGGGAGATGTTACTAGCCAGTAGTTGTTTATAATCGGCTATAGCTGCCGTAAACTGTCTGGTTTTCATAAAATAGAGTCCGCGCTGGTAGTAGAAATCTCGCTCTTTTACAAAGTTGAAATTGCTCGTTTGAATATAATCTAGATAGATTCTCTCAAATTCTTTATCATAGGTTTTTATACGCAGCTTTTCCGGATTGGTTTCGGCGTTGAGGTAATGGGAAAATGGCTGGTAAACCCAATCGCCGTCGAGCAGCGCAACTTGTAGGGTGAGACGCTCCCATCGCAGCGGATCGTTCAAAGAGTCTTTTTCCAACATTCGTGTAATATCTGCAATTCTTTGCGGATAACCTGTGGTTGGATTGGGTTGCGCTGCAAGAGTGCTGGATACCAATAACAAAACGTATAAATACTTCACAAGTTCGGATTTTACAGCGCAGGAAGAGCTTTACTACTAAAGTACTAACGATTATTGATGGAGTTTATTTTAAGACTGGTTAACTCATTCGAATGTCAAAATACCTGTTTTTGAATTTGGGGAATTTTAGATTGTAATTTGTGTTTGAATGCGTTCAGCGAGAAAAAAAGTAGCTTTTCGTAAGCCGTCTATTTGTTTGCTGGTTCATTTCCAAAAACGTCGAACCAAGCTTTTTGAGGTCGGTTTTTCGGATAACCGTCTTCTGCGCGGAACTTTTTTCGCACTTGGGTAAAATCCCACCAAGCTTTTGTGGTGTCGAAGGTATTGGCGAAATATACGACTAACCTAAACTGGTCTTCTACACAAAGATCTACCCAATAGCCTACCTTTTGTTCGTAAGCATCAAAGAGCTTTGCACCTTCTTTATCTTTTAACTCGTCAAGTGTGAAGAAACCTAGAAAAACTAAATCTTCGGCAAACTTGATTCCGCTCGACGGAATATTTTGGAAAGTTACCAGCGCGTGAATTTCTCGTGCTCGTGCGGCGGATGCGTTGAGAACGACTTCTAATTCGGCAGTTGCCAAATAAGCTAGGTCGGCCATTTTAATTTTTTGCTGTCTCAGACTTGCTTTTTCGGCGACTGTTAGCGGAAGTTTTATGTTGGTTTTGGTTTTCATCTAGCGCAAAGGTCAGGAAATAGTCAATATTATCAGTTGTAAAAATTCACAGGGTGCGCGAATTATTGAAATTTTATAGGTAACCGCAATAATAATGATCAACCCACTCTGCGAGAGTTTAAAACTCTCGCAGAGTGGGTTGATTTACATCTTCAAAACGATTTAGTTGTAACTACACTTATTGATTTTAGATGGTAGACAAACCTTATTATAAATTCTACTTTTTAATCGAATTCAAATTTTGAGTTTATAGTTCCAAAAAACTGTCGATTCGAATGCAATTTCCACCGAACGTTGGCAACGTATTCCGCAGCAGCGGCAGAGCGGATTACCCCACAGCCCGCGCCCGGGGTTCGGGTGCAGGGCGAGGAGTATGAGCGACGACGCGGCCCCACATTATACTAATGTCACGTACGGACGTTTTTTCGTGGGGGCTGCCCAAATAATGAAAAAGAAACCGCCGATTGAAGTCGTTTTTTAAATAGTGCACTTTAAATTGAATTAGTTTTTTATCTTTAACCAACTAACTGACTTGATTATGAAAAAAATTGTATTTGCTGGGCTAGTGCTTGCCAGCTGTTTTAGTTACGGACAAGAGCATTTCTCGGGATTTAGCTCGTCGAGACGTGTGGGTATTTTAAATGCCGGTGCTAACCCATCGGAATTAGCGAATCTTTTTAGAACGGTCGACGTGCAAATTTTTGCTTTTGGCGTTGATGCGAGCAACAACAAGGTTGGTTTTTCGGATTTGATTAACGGCGAGAATCTGGAAGATTTGATTTTTGCTGGTGGCGAAGCAGTTGATTTTGATGTTAATACCCAAATCATGGGTCCGAGTGTAGGTTTCAAGGCCTTTGGGTTGGGTTTTGGAGTTGCTTCGCGCTCGCACATTCGCGCCAACATCAGCAACGTAAATACCGAGCTGGGCGATGCGCTTACCAACAGTGCCCTAATAGCATTTTAGGTGCCAGTACCATTTCGAACAGCGAAAACCAACGGATTACTGGAACAGTGTGGGGCGAATTAGCACTTAGTGCCGCTCGAAAATTGTACGACAAGAAAAATCATCAGATCAATGCCGGGATTTCTTTGAAATTCCTGTTTCCAGGAAGCTATGCCAACTTAGGAATGTCGGCTTTTCAAGGAACCATAACAAATACCGCGGGCGATGTTCGTTTGAACAACGCTGCAGCCCAAGTAAACATAGCTTATTCGGGCTCATTAGCCAATGAATTTACTGATGCGGGCGACTACTTTAGCTCACTTTGGGGTGGTTTAAACGGTGTAGCTACCGATATCGGTGTTGATTATCAATGGAAAGGAGCCGACAATAAATACAAACTAAAAGTAGGTGCGGCTGTGTGTAACATCGGTAGCATGACTTTTAAAGATGATAATAATGCGACACGAACGTATTCGCTAGTTGTGAATGATAGCAATCCCGTAAACGGACTTGGTTTGGATTTGAATCAGTTTGAATCAATCGACGGTTTGCGCGATATTGAAAACATTTTAATTGCGAACGACGGCACCAACGGCGTTGATTTTAACTTAGAGAACGAATCGCGTGACTTTAAGGTAAAGTTGCCTACCATTTTGAATTTATACGCAGATTATCAGATTATTAGTAAACTATCGGTAACCTTATTTATGGTACAGCGTTTAAACGACGAAGGTGCTAACGACCAAATTTTGTCGCAAAATATGCTTTCGATCACACCGCGATTTACCACAGGAATGTTTGAAGGCTTTATTCCTGTAAATTTTAATGAAGTAAGTGGAACCACAGCTGGTTTAGGCTTGCGCTTAGGCGGATTTTTTATCGGATCTAATTCGATACTAACAGCAGTGTCGAGCGATTCCAAGCAAGCGGACTTTTTCATCGGTTCGCGATTTGGTATTTTGTAAAACATGAAGCATATTTTTAATCCATCGGTCTCGGAACGTGTTGCAAAATTAGAGCAGCTTCGCGATTATCTTCAAAAAATAGAAGCGGAAATCGTTGCCGCATTATATGCCGATTTAAAAAAATCGGAATTTGAAGCCTTTGCTACGGAAATTGGTTACGTGCAGGCAGTTTTGTCCGAAACGATTAAGAAACTTCCGAAATGGAGCAAAAAGCGTCGGGTTAGTCCGGCGCTTATTAATTTTCCGTCGCGCGATTATCTGCTTGCGGAGCCTTACGGAAAAGTGCTCATTATAGCTCCGTGGAACTACCCGTTTCAACTGTCGATGGTTCCGCTGATTTCGGCCATTGCTGCCGGAAACACCGTAGTTTTGAAACCTTCGGAATACGCGCCAAAAACTGCATTATTGGTTTCTAAGATTGTCCGGGAGAACTTTGATGTAAAACAAGCCGTTGCTGTTTTGGGCGATGCGGAAATTGCAGCCGATTTACTTGCGAAACGTTGGGATTACATTTTTTTCACGGGCAGCGTACAAACCGGAAAGTTGGTTGCACAAGCGGCGGCCAAACATCTGACGCCACTTACTTTAGAGCTGGGCGGAAAAAACCCTTGTATTGTAGATCGTTCGGCCGATATAGAATTGGCAGCCCGCCGCATTGTTTGGGGCAAGTTTTTAAACAACGGGCAGACCTGCATTGCGCCTGATTTTCTTTTAGTGGATGATTCTGTAGCAGATTCATTAGTTGCCAATCTTAAAGTTGAGATTAAACGGATGTTTGGCGATTCTATTCAAGATAATCCGGATTATGGACGCATCGTGAATAGAAGGCAGTTTTTGCGTTTGAAAAAATATCTTGAAATGGGTGTCGATGTGATTCACGGTGGTCGAACCGACGAATTTGATTTGTATATCGAACCCACTTTAGTATCGGTTTCGGATGAAAATAGTTCGATCATGACCGACGAATTGTTTGGACCCATTTTGCCAATTGTCACGTATCGTTCGAAACAAGAACTCGATAAATGGCTTACGCGACTTGAAAAACCACTAGCCTTTTACATCTTTTCGAATTCAGAAGTTTTTATTGACCAAAACACAAGACAGTATTCGGCTGGTGGGATTTGTATTAATGATACATTGGTTCAGTTTACCAACAACAAGTTGCCGTTTGGCGGTGTTGGCGAGTCGGGTTATGGCGCCTATCACGGCGCTTATTCTTTCGAGACATTTTCGCACAGAAAACCGATTGTTCGCCGAGGTTCTTGGTTAGATATTTCGCTACGCTATCCGCCATACGCAGGAAAACTAGCTGCCTTGAAAAAATTGTTGAAATTATTTTGAAACAATATACTTACAATTGCTACTAATCTTTCATCTTTGAAGCTATTAACAAACTAAAAACTACTTTTTATGAGCACTTTCAACGCAAAAAATCCTGTGCATTTAAGTTTTGGCGAAGCGATTGAACAAACATTTAACACCTGGAAAAAAATTGCATTACTAATGGGAGGAATCCTGATCCTCCTCGGCATAGTTGCTGCTATTATTTACGGAGGAATTTTTGCGGTAATTTTCGGGACTACAGACTTGACCAACGAGATATTGAATATGCAGTCGCTCGACAATCAGACACCGCGAATGGTACTGACCTTGATTTTTACAATTATTGCCGCGGCAGTTTTTTCACCAATTACTGCCGGACTACTACAAATTGCGCACAATGCGGAAAGCGGAGAAGATTACTCATTTAACACCGCTTTCGAACACTATAAAAGTGTGCATGTTAAGGATATAATTTTGAGTGCTGTAATCATAAACCTAGTTTCTCAGGGATTTTCGATAGTTGGTGAACTGTTTGCCTTACAAACCGATGCCATCAGTACATTTATAGCAGGACTTTTGTCGCTTGCATTAACGATTCTTACTTTTATGTCTATTCCGTTTATCATTTTTGGAAAACTAGATGCCGTGGAATCCATCAAAGCAAGTTTATCTGTATGCGGGCGAAAGTTCTTCATCATTTTATTATTGATGCTCGTTATCGGGCTATGTATAGGTTTAGGAATTCTTGGTTTATGTATCGGTATCTTTTTCACGATGCCACTTTACTACACATTACAATATAATGTCTATCGCTTGGCAATAGGAATTGATAATGTTGATGAATTATCCCAAATTGGAGAAGACAGTAATTAATCTTAATCCAAAAGTTTTATATGAAGCTGCCCTATTCGGCAGCTTTTTTTATACTGATAATTGCTAAATACTGTTAAAATTTGTAACTTTTACGCATAATTTTTAGAGCTTGAATACAAGTACTGTAGATAATTGGTGGGAAATTGTGCCGTTGTATATAGCAATGTGTGTGATTTCGTATTTATTAATCAAAAGTTTAATCAAGCTTGATAAACCCGTATTTAAACTCAAAAGAAAGAAACAAGATTTTAGTAGATTTAAAACATACAACATTCTGTTTGGTGCGCTCATTAGCGGAGGCGAAATTTTTCTTTACCTTTTTTCGTTACGTCCAACTTATCAATTTATAGTAAATCTCAGTTTTGGCGTATTGCTACTAGCTTTCAGCTTAGTCATGTATGTTCGGCCGCAAACCAATGTTTTTATTAAATCGTTTACCAGACTGGCGTACGTAGTTTTATTAAGCTTATACATTTACAATTTTACCACAGACGGCAACAGCTTGCTCAATTTCGGAACCTTATTAGCTGTAATTTTAGGCGCGCCGTTTATTTTTCGAAATACGAAAATTCACGTAATTCTTCTTTTTTTCCTTTCGGCCAGCTTTACTTGTTTATACCTTCTTGGTTCTCTCACAGAAGAAAAGTTAGTTGTTTCGCTTTTTACCTTTCTCGGAATAACCATCATTCAATACCTACGAAGTAAAGAGCAAGCCGCTTCAGTGAGTGGTTTGCTTTTCGCAGACGCAATTGTAAATAAGGGATTGTCCTTAGTATTAGGAACAAACATCGAAGGTGAGATTGTGTATGCAAACGATGCGATAAAAACCATTTTGGGTTATCAACCTGAAGAAGTTATGGGTATGAACTTCTGGCGACTTACCGAAGATCCCGAATTCATTGGCGCGCGTTATCACGATAATTACATCGACGAGCGTTTGTATTTGAGAAAGTTAAAATGCGCCGACGGTACTACAAAAATCATTCAATGGAAAGATAAAAAATACGACGATAATTTAATAATCGGAACTGGGCAAGACGTAACTGGTGAAATAGACATCCAAAATAAATTTCAAACGCTTATTGAAAATGCTATCGATGCCATTTTTGAAGTAGATAATCAAGGAAATATTACCTTCTTGAATGCTTTTGCACTTCGGTTACTAGGCGCAACAAAAGAAAAAGTTATCGGTAAAAAATACACACAGTACATTCGAGCCGATTACCGAAAAAAGATGTCGCACTTTTACGACTATCTGGTCGACTCCGATGCAACATTCCCTACTATTGAACTTCCCATCATCAACGAGAACGGCGATGAAATTTGGATCAGTCAGAAAATCACCATCCGACGCGATGTGAGCGGAAAAGTTATTGGCTATTCAGGAATTGCAAGAAACATTACCGATTTAAAACGGATTCAAGACAGTGAAATTCTGCGTCAGCAAAAAATAGAACGCTATAGCCAAACAATCACTAAGCTTTCGCTGAACAATTACTTACGGCACAAAAATCTGACTGCCATATTGCAGTTTATTCTTAGAAAAGCATCGCAAGAAGCTAACGTCCAGCACGTGAGTTACTGGGATTTCACTTCGCAAAAAATCACGTGTCAATGTTTGTTTGAAGCCGAAACGAATTCGTTTTCAAAAGGTTGGACCATCACAAGAGCGCAAGCTCCCAATTACTTTCAGGCACTCGAACAACTCAATCTAATCATCGCAAACGATGCTCTAACCAACGCACATACAATCGATTTCCGCGATAAGTATTTGAAAGAAAAAAATATCAAATCGCTCCTTGACGCGGCGATCATTCGAAACGGAAAAATCGTTGGTGTACTGTGCTTCGAAACCATTACCAAGCACGTATTTGATAACGAAGATATTGCTTTTATACGCTCGGTTTCCGACATCATCTCGTTGGCAATCGAAGCGCAACTGCGGAAAGATATCGAGGAAAAGTTGGCGTATCGCTCCGACTTACTAACCGCTATGGCAAAGTGTACCGAAGTATTCTTGAACAACAAGAACGCCGAAGATATGTTTGCCCAAACATTTGAAATCATCGGAAAAACAACCGATGCCGATCATATTTATTTCTATGGAAACGATCCCGTTTCAAACTTAATTTCGCAAACGTACAAGTGGGGACGACCCGGAATAGCGCTACAGATTACGCCACTCCAAAAATTCACACACCAAAATTTAAAAGAAATTACCGAGCCGCTTAAGCGCAACGAGATTTATCAATCCTATCCGGAACAAATGGAAGATGGATTCCTCAAAACTGTGCTGTTGCAGAATGAAATCAAATCGATTTTAATACTTCCCATTTTTAAGAACGGACTTTTCTCTGGCTTCATTGGTTTCGACGATTGCAGTAAAGAACGCGAATGGACTGAAGACGAAATCTCGATTTTTCAAACTTTAGCCAATAATATTAGTAACGCTCTGGAACGTTACGAAGCCGAGCGTTTGATCTACGAATCGGAAGAGAAATTTAAGTTGTTGGCGACAAACATGCCTGGAACCATTTACCTAGCACGAAACAGTAGCGACCGACCAATTGCCTTTATCAACGATCATATTACAACGCTTAGCCAATACAGTAAAGATGATTTTTTACGAAACGGTTTAAAAATAACCGATTTATGCCATCCTGATGATTTGGCAGAAATCAACAATGAAATTAATAAAGCTGTCGCTGAAAAAACTGTTTTTTGCGTCACATACCGTTTGCGTAAGAAAAACGGCGATTACATTTGGGTAGAGGAATACGGTGGAGTTATTGAAATTAATTCGACGGTACATTTCATCGAATCGATTATCATTGACATTAGTGGTCGGAAACAAACCGAGTTGGCTTTGGAAGCACGTGATTTTGCTGAAGCTGCCAACAAAGCAAAGTCGGAATTCCTCGCTAATATGTCACACGAAATTCGAACGCCACTCAACGGCATTATCGGATTTACCGATTTACTGATGAAAACCAATCTGCAAGACATACAAAAGCAGTACATGGCAACCATCAATCAATCGGCCTCTTCCCTACTCGATGTCATTAACGACATCTTGGATTTTTCAAAGATCGAAGCAGGAAAATTAGACCTCGACTTCCATCCGACCGATGTGCGGGAAATGGTCGATCAAGTGCGGGATTTGATTTCGTATGAAGCCAATCAGAAAGAACTCGACTTTATCATAGACATCGACGCTGAGGTGCCGCAATCTATTGAAATAGATTCTGTTCGCTTAAAGCAGATTCTTATCAACCTGCTCGGAAATGCTGTGAAGTTTACCAATGAAGGATCCATATCATTTCGAATCATTTCACTCGAAGCCAGCGAAACATGCCGACACAAGTTACGTTTTCAAGTTGCCGATACCGGAATTGGAATTCGACAAGAAAACCGCGACAAAATATTTAAAGCTTTTTCGCAAGAAGACAATTCTACCACACGAAAATTTGGTGGAACCGGCTTAGGATTAAGCATCTCAAACCAACTTTTGGGCTTGATGAACAGCAAACTTCACGTTATTAGCGAAATAAATCACGGAAGTACATTTTATTTCGATCTTCAAGTAAAGATTGCCAAGCCGCAAGTAATCGAAATCGTAGAAAAACCGACTTTAGTTGAAAATCCTGTTGTTCCAGAATCGCTCGATTCTTTAGCGAATGAAAACCTTCAAATTCTGTTGGTTGAAGACAACAAGGTGAATATGTTGCTTATTAAAACTATTTTGAAGCAAATGTTACCTAATGCCAATCTGGTTGA
Organism: Flavobacterium sp.; assembly: GCF_049240005.1. GTDB lineage: Bacteria > Bacteroidota > Bacteroidia > Flavobacteriales > Flavobacteriaceae > Flavobacterium. The sequence continues at coordinate 39,094 of NZ_JBMLTK010000094.1, forward strand.
AGCTGAAAATGGCGCCATTGCGGTAAATCGCTGTGCGGAACAAAACTTCGATTTTATCTTTATGGACATCCAAATGCCGGAGTTAAACGGTTACGAAGCCACTCATGCCATAAGAAACATTAAGCGGTTTGAAAAAGTTCCGATCATTGCGCTTACTGCCGGAACTGTAAAAGATGAACGCGATCGTTGTTTGGAAGCCGGCATGAACGACTACGTTTCGAAACCCATTTTAAAGGGAACTATCGAACGCGTTTTACAGACTTGGCTACTCAAAACGCCGATTTTCTAATATCGTTTTTCCAAAACTGATCGCAACTTCAGTATAATTCTGCTGCCAAAAAAACACCTCTTATTTTTCACGACTAGTTTGCTCTCCGTTGTTTGCTTTTCGAAACCTCATCAAACGAACTTAATCTCCATTTAGCCCAACCAACCTTCACGGTCGAGACTGCGGTATTGTATCGCTTCAGCAATGTGCATCGGCGCTATCTGATCTGATCCGTCTAAATCGGCTATGGTACGCGCAACTTTCAGAATACGATCGTAGGCACGTGCCGATAAGTTTAATCGTTCCATAGCCGATTTCAACAAATACAAGCTCGATTCATCGAGTGCACAAAATTCGCGAATCAAACGGGTCGACATTTGCGCGTTGTAATGCACGTCAATTACCGATTCGTAACGCTTGTGCTGCCGTTCTCGCGCCATACGTACGCGTTCGCGAATGGCTGCGCTACTTTCTGCGGGTCGTTTATCCGACAGGTTTTCAAACGGCACCGGACTTACTTCAATATGTAAATCGATTCGATCGAGCAACGGACCCGAAATCTTGCTCATATACCGCAACATTTCATTGGTAGAACTACTCACCACAGCATTGGTGTCGTTAAAATACCCTCCGGGACTCGGATTCATACTCGCCACCAACATAAACGACGCCGGATACGTGATGGTAAATTTGGCACGCGAAATCGTAACCTCACGATCTTCTAAAGGTTGGCGCATCACTTCGAGAACTTCGCGTTTAAATTCGGGTAATTCGTCGAGAAACAAAACGCCGTTATGCGCCAAAGAAATTTCTCCAGGCTGTGGAAAACTGCCGCCACCAACCAAAGCCGCCGACGAGCACGAATGGTGTGGACTCCGAAAAGGTCGTCTCGAAATTAATCCTGCCGATTTTACCTTTCCCGCTACCGAATGAATTTTTGTGGTTTCGAGCGCTTCTTGCAAACTCATTTCAGGTAAAATAGAAGGCAACCGTTTGGCAAGCATTGTTTTTCCCGATCCGGGCGGGCCAATTAAAATGATGTTGTGTCCGCCTGCTGCAGCAATTTCCATACATCGTTTAATTCCTTCCTGTCCTTTTACATCTGCAAAATCGAGATCGCGTTCCAATTCGTGCTCTTGCGATACAGTTATTTGAGGTTGCTGAGGGGTTAAACTGAGTTGTCCGGAAAGAAAACCAACAATTTCCGACAAATTAGAAATGCCATACACATCAAAACCAGCAACGATAGCCGCCTCTGCAGCGTTTTGTATCGGAAGTAAAAAACCTTTAAATCCATCGGCTTTTGCTTTGATGGCAATGGGCAGTGCGCCGCGAATGGGCTGTAAACTACCGTCTAAAGACAATTCGCCCATAACGATATATTGTTCGATATCAGACGCTTGTAACTGCCCCGAGCCAATTAAAATTCCAATTGCTAATGTTAAGTCGTAGGCCGATCCTTCCTTGCGTAAATCGGCTGGCGCCATATTCACAGTTATTCGCTTTCCCGGAAAATTATAGCCCGAATTCTTCAGCGCAGCTGCAATGCGGTAACTACTTTCTTTGACGGCACTGTCGGGTAAACCAACCAAATGGTAGCCAATTCCTTTGTCCATGTGGACTTCAACAGTAATAGTAGTTGCATCGACACCAAAAACGGCACTTCCATAAATTTTAACTAAAGGCATATATTCAAACAATTAGGCTTAGATGCAGCGAAGGTAAAAAGGTGTTGAAAAATAATTTTACGGAAAAACCGTAAATATTAAAAAAGAGAAGTTTTCAAGCAGATTTATCATTTAACAAGTTCACTCAACCGTATTTTACTAAATTTGGTCGATAATCTTACAGTATGTTTAAAAAATTAAAGGTTTTGCTGCTGTTTCTGCCAGTAGCACTTCACGGTCAAATTTACTTTCCCAACAACGAATCTACTCAGGTTCAAACCACAAAAAATCAAGCATTTACGAATTGTAAAGTTTACACCGGAAACGGACAATTGCTTGAAAATGCCACAATTTTAGTTTCGGATGGCATCATCAAAGCAGTAGGTCAAAATTTGAGTGTTCCTAAAAATTACCTCGTCGAAGATTTGCAAGGATTATCTGTTTATCCTTCATTTATAGACATTTACAGCAATTTCGGAATTTCAAAACCCAATTCAAACTACCGGAATTCACCTGTTTACGATTTACCGGCAAAAGGCTTTTACTGGAACGACAACATCAAAGCTCATCAGCAAGGCGTGTCGCTGTTTAATTTTGATTCAGAGAAAGCAGAGTCGTTTTTAAAGAACGGATTCTCAACAGTAGTTACACATCAACGCGACGGCATTGCACGCGGTACCGGAACTGCCATTTCTTTACTGCTCGAAAACTCAGCCAAACGCATTCTCAATCCAAAAGCAGCTACTTTTTATAGTTTCGACCGCAGTGCGGCAGCCATACAATCGTATCCGACCTCGCTAATGGGAAGTATTGCTTTGCTACGTCAATTCTATAACGACGCGCTTTGGGCGAAAAATAACGGTATTCAAGATGCCGACTTACAGGCGTTTAACGAACAGTTGTCGCTTCCTAAAATATTCGAAGTACGCGATCATCAAAGTGCGCTTCGTGCCTTAAAACTTCAACAAGAATTCGGATTTAAAACCATAATTAAAACCAGCGGAACGGATTATTTAATTGTGGACGATTTGAAAAAAGCACAAACTGCAGTTATCACGTCGTTGTCGTTCCCCGAAGCGTACGATGTTTCTGATGTAAACCTCGCCAACCAAATCGATTTTTCTGATTTACTCTATTGGAATCAAGCGCCTGCAAATCCGGCTACCTTGGCAAAAAGCAACATTCCGTTTGCCTTTACTTTGGCCGATTTGAAAAAAGCCGACGAATTTAGAACTAATGTTCAAAAAGCAATACTTTACGGACTAAGTCCAGACCAAGCACTTGACGCTCTTACGATTACACCTGCAAAATTAGTAGGACTGGATTCGAAAATGGGAAGCATTGCTGTAGGAAAACAGGCAAATTTCATCGTTGCCAATGGTCCGCTATTTACACCCGAAACCGTTTGGTATGAAACGTACACGCAAGGAGTTCCCTACGTGCTAGCAGATCGCAAACAAATCGACATTCGCGGTACGTACAAACTCAGTATGAACAATCAGGAATTTACGGTAAAAATCACTGGAACTGCGGCAGCAGCACAATCGGAAGTTACCGACTTGGCCGGCGTTAAATACAACTCCAAACTAAGCTATTCACGCGACCGTTTGCAACTATTGTTAAAACCCGCCGACTCGCTTACCACGAATTTTAATCGACTATCGGCAAACGTAGTAAATGCCGAAAATATAGCCGGAACAGCGGTTTTACTCGATAATAAAACAGTACCTTTTTCACTACAAAAAACAGCTGCCGCAGAAAAAGCAACTCCTGAAAAAGCACCAAAACCTTACGAAGTACTGCCGGCGCGTTTCCCTAACGGTGCTTACGGTCTTACTAATAAAGCAACGAAAGAAGACGTATTATTTAAAAATGCTACCGTTTGGACCAATGAAAAAGAAGGCATACTCGCCCAAACAGATGTTTTGGTAAGCAATGGAAAAATTAAAGCCGTTGGAAAAAATTTAGCCGCGGGCACTGCAAAAGTGATCGATGCAACAGGCAAACATTTAACGAGCGGCATCATCGACGAACATTCACACATTGCTGTTTCTAGCGGCGTAAACGAAGCTGGCCATAACTCCAGTGCAGAAGTAAGCATACAAGATGTGGTCGATGCAACCGATTTAAACATCTATTTGAATTTATCTGGTGGCGTAACTACATCGCAACTCTTACACGGCTCCGCGAATCCGATTGGCGGAAAATCGGCAATCATAAAATTAAAATGGGGCGAAGATGCCGCAAACCTATTGTTTCCAAACCAGCCGGGATTCATCAAATTTGCCTTAGGTGAAAATGTGAAGCAAAGCAATTGGGGCATTCAAAATCCGTCGCGCTACCCGCAATCGCGCATGGGCGTTGAGCAAACTTTCGCCTATTATTTCGATAAAGCGGTGGCGTATAAAAAGGAATGGGCCGATTACCGCGCTACCAAAAACAAAGGCTTAGCTCCAAGAAAAGACGCTGAACTAGAGACTTTAGTGGAAATTCTCGATGGAAAACGCTTTATCACCTGCCACTCTTACGTACAATCAGAGATTTTGATGCTGATGAATTTGGCAGAGAAATACAATTTCAGAGTAAATACGTTTACGCATATTTTGGAAGGATATAAGGTAGCCGACGAGATGAAAAAACACGGCGCAGCAGCTTCTACCTTCTCTGATTGGTGGGCATACAAATTTGAAGTGAACGACGCCATCCCGTACAACGGCGCACTGATGCATAAACAAGGTGTTTTAGTTGGATTTAATTCAGACGATGCGGAAATGTCGCGCCGACTGAACCAAGAAGCAGCAAAAGCAGTGAAATACGGAGGTGTGAGCGAAGAAGATGCCTGGAAATTTGTGACGTTAAATCCGGCGAAAATGCTCCATATCGACGATCGCGTAGGAAGTATCAAGGTAGGAAAAGATGCCGATTTGGTTTTATGGTCTGAAAATCCGCTTTCGGTTTACGCTAAGGCAGAAAAAACCTTGATTGACGGAACTATTTACTTCGATCGCGAACAAGCTGAAAAACTTCGTTTGCAAATGCATGCCGACAAAGGGAAGATTTTTAGTCAACTTTTGGAAGAGAAAAATAAAGGAATGATTACCATTCCGCCGAAAAAAACCGAACCAAAGCACTATCACTGCGACACCTTAGAACCATAAAATGAAAAAGTTAACACTATATATTTCGCTATTTACGCTTGCTTTCTCTACCGCACAAGCGCAACCCGCACCCAAACAATCGGAATCGATTTTAATTACCAATGCCGTTATTCACACCGGTACGCTACAAGTAATTGAAAGCGGTGCCATCGGATTTGATAACGGAAAAATCACCTACGTCGGCGCTGCAAACTCGGCACCAAGAAGTACGTTTAAAAAAGTGATTGACGCCAAAGGAAGTCATATTTACCCAGGTTTTATTGCCACCAATTCGACATTAGGTTTGCTCGAAATCGATGCCGTTAAAGCCAGCGACGACATGGCCGAAATTGGTAAATACAATCCGAATGTTCGAAGTATTATCGCATTCAATACCGAATCGAAAGTAATTGAAACGGCGAAACAAAACGGCATTTTATTGGCGCAAATCACACCAAGAGACGGACGCATCAGCGGAAAATCGTCGATTGTAAATCTCGATAGCTGGCACTGGCGTGAAGCCGTCATTAACGAAGACGAAGGACTTCACATTAATTTCCCGCGAACGTTTGGCAGAGATTGGTCGGACGGCAGCGGAAAACTATCGGTTGCTAAAGACTACGACAAGCAAGTAGCCGAATTAGAAAACTATCTGAAAACCGGAATTGCCTACCAAAACCAAACTAACGAACAAGAAAACGAGCCGTATTTTGCAATAGCCAACTGGTTTAAAAATGGCGGAACGCTTTACATTCATGCCAACGAAGCGCAACAAATGACCGATGCAGTTTTAATGGCAAACCGACTCAACATCAAAAAAATTGTTTTAGTTGGTGCTTCCGATGCCGATCAAATTACCGATTTACTCAAAAAATATCGGGTGTCGGTACTGATAGAACGCGTACACAGCTTAATCTCGCACGACACAGATCCGATAGAAAAACCGTATGCAATGCCTGCCATTTTGCGCAAAGCCGGAATTATCGTGGCTTTAGAAAACAGCTCGGAAATGGAGCGCATGAACACGCGCAATTTGCCGTTTATGGCAGGTACTGCGGCAGGATTTGGCTTAAGCAAAGAAGAAGCCTTGCAATTAATTACGTTACATGCTGCGAAAATCTTGGGAATCGACAACCAATACGGTTCGTTAGAAGTAGGAAAATCGGCAACGTTGTTGGTTTCGACCGGCGATGCACTCGACATGCGTGGAAACAACATCACACAAGCATTCATCGACGGACGCTCCATCGATCTGCAAACGCACCAAACCAAATTGTACGAGAAATACAAAACCAAGTACCAACAATAAGTGGTTTTAATCATGATTGAAAGCATTCACCCGAAACTTCCGATGCGCAACCGAGCACAAACCGTTGAATTTTACGAGAAATTCTTGAAATTCACCGACGTGAGCGCAGTGCCCTATCCGGAGTATCTGATTTTGGAAAAAGACGACTGCGAACTTCATTTTTTCTTGTTTGAAGATTTGGTTCGCGAGGAAAATTACGGACAAATTTACCTGCGTGTACGCGATATCAAAAGCTTTTACAACGAGCTGTTATCGCAAAACGTGCCGATTCATCCGAACGGAAAATTAGAAGTAAAACCTTGGGGACAAACCGAATTTTCGATGCTCGATCCCGACAACAACTTACTTACTTTCGGCGAAAGCGATTAAATTATAGTAGAATTTCGCAATAACAAACACAACATGTCCCGAGTAAATACGCTACTTTTGAACACTTAAACGAATACACACATGGGAATTTTTAATGCCATTTTAGGAAACGCTTCGGAAGCTATTATTGCCGATTTAGAAAAAGAATTTCAGCCGATACTCGTAGCCGGCGAGCATATCGAAAAAGGCTATAAAATCATAAAAGATCAGTTTATTTTCACGAACAAGCGTCTGATTTTAGTGGAGAAACAATTGGTGGGCAGCAAGGCCGAATACTTGAGCATTCCGTACAAAAACATTAACAAATTCAGCAAAGAAAGCGCTGGTTTGTTGGATTTAGATGCCGAATTGAAAATTTGGGTACGCGGCGAAGCACAGCCCATTAGCAAGCAATTTGGGAAAGGCGGCAACAACATCAACGAAGTGTATCAAATTCTTGGCGCTTACGTTTTGTAAACTTTCAAATAGTTAAATTCGGCCGGTTCGGGTTTTAAAATCTAGGCCGATTTCTGAAAATACGAGAAGAATACTAGCCATAGTATTCTTTTTTTTTGCGGCTAATTTAGGTCGCACGCATTTTCATAATTGATTTTAAAGCTTTGTAATTTTTACTTGGGCGCATCGCGGCGGCAGGCAAGTAATGGAAATTTGTGTGCCGCCCCGTCCCGCTTTCGCCTTTACTCCTCGCCTATTTCGCTGCGCTACATGCGGCTGTGGGGTATCGGCTCAATCGGTTGCGCGGGTATCGTTACCGCAATTCGTTCTCTGGAAAGATGGTTCGTACACGCTGTTTCGTTACCGAGCGGCGTGAAAAGGAAACGAAATTTGCAACCAACTCTGCGAGAGTTTTAAACTCTCGCAGAGTTGGTTGAATTAAGACCTGACTGGAGGAAATCGATTTCGCGATTCGTTCTCTGCAATGATTGTTCGTGCACGTTTTTGCGTTAGCGGGCGGCGCGAAAATGAAAGCGACAAAAGGAGATTGCGACTTGGCTTTACAAGGCGACGCCAGAAGCCCTTTTAAAGCCGTAGCCAAAACGACTTTTGCCGCTTGAATTGCAGCAAGCACGCGACGGCGCCGGAGGAACGACCCGCCGGAACGCCCGAATTTTAATTCGAAACATCTACACCAAAAAAGAAAGGCAGCCCTTACAGACTGCCTCTCCCAAAAAACTACTACTACTGTTTTAATTTTTGATCAGTTTATGGGTGCTGATCTCACCAGATTTATCAACAATTTTCAACACATACACATTTGAAGGCAAGGCACTTAAATCGAATTTGCTTTGCTTAGATTCTAACACCAACTGGCCATTCATCTGGAATACGAGAACTTTTTCAATTGGCAATTCGCTATCAATTTTTACGATACCGTTGGTTGGATTTGGATACACCGCAACAGTATTTTTAGTTTTGATTACTTCATTAACACTTAAGGCATTGTTATTGAACAACTCGGCTACTTGAGCAGCAGTAAGCATTACATCGTAGATTTTCAAATCATCGATCAGCGCATCAGCGGTGTTCGAGGCAGTCGGACCTTCGTTGAGCAATCTGCCCAAACGCATCATGCTTCCTTGCGTATTTAAATTAGCTGAACCTGTGAAATAGAGGATGTTATCGCGGTAAAACTTAAGCTGTCCGTTACCATACGTGATTACATAATGATACCACTTATTGGTGATGATAGTTCCGGGATAAAAAATATTATTGAGCGACGAACCCCACAAGTACACATTAACCAAAGTACTGTTTTCCTGAATTCCTAAACCTTGTCCCGCCACCGTTGAGCCGTAGCCGAAAATGTTATTTTCAAGAAAAATCGTGGTATAGTTTGCCCAAAATGAAATGGTTCTTTCTGAATTTCCTTGTGGTAACGGACGGTTTGCTGGAGGCGTTGCAGTTACCGAACTACCTGGGATAATTTTTAAAGCTGAGGCGGCATTTCCGAAACGATCGTTGGCAAAGCTGCTGGCATTTCCGCTGGAAGTTTGAAAGCCGTAATCGCCTACGGTATCTAAATGTGAGTTATCAAACTTGAATTCGTGGATGGGTGTCGGCGCATTTGCATTGGTTAATGTGGTAAAACTACCATCGACATTGATGATGTCTCCCAAATTAGATTCCACTCTTATGCGGTACGTGTAAGGAGTACCCGAAATTAAATTCTGGAAAATCTGCTGCCCTGTTAGGTCTAATACCATTTGCGAATAGTTTGCTACAAAAACAGCGGTATCGGCATCAAAAGAACCTTGATCCAGATAAATCAACACGTTATAATTTACGTCAATATTAGCACCTAAAACACTGAAATCTAATTGTGCTGAATTGGTAGTTACGTTACTCAGTACATTTGATGTTACTGCCACAGATGGTACAGTAGCGGTACATGCATAGGAAGTTTGCACATTTGAAACACTGTTTGTAGCGCGAATGGAATAGGCAAAATCGGTGTTTGGAGAAAGTCCGGTTACCGTAAGACTACCGCTCACAAAACCTTGACCCGCTGGAATCGTAAGCGTTGCATTTCCGATGTTAACGGGCATGGCTGGCGTGTTTGGGCAAGGCGTATAGAGCAATTCAACCAAAGTTTGGCTTCCTCTTGGATTGACTTCGAAATCGACAGTAAAAGAAGTTGGCGATGTTGCGATTACATTAGTATTTTGGATGATTGGCACATCTACAATAAAACTAGAAGTTGTAAATGTAAATGTATTTGATGTTGCAGATCCTAAACCGTTTACCGCCGAAGCACGAACGTAGTACGTTGTTTCTGGAAGCAAGTTCGATAATGGCACTGAGATAAGTTGTGTATTTGTTCCTGTAACTTGGTTTGGCACTTGAATAACACTTCCAAACGCGGGTGTAGTGCCGTATTCTACTGTAAGTGTTGTAGCGCTTGAATTGGCATCAACAATACAGACAGCAGTCGCGTAGATGTCGGCAACAGGATTAACATTAACTGAAATGGTTGGTGTTGCAGCATCGTTTGCAATTTGTTGGACTTGCAACTGCGTTAATTGCGTATCGTAAAAAGCAAGATCGTCCATATAGAAGGTATTTCCAGTAGAAAAGTCGTTACTCATACCTACTGAAAAATTAGCGCCAATTAAATTGATAATTGCTTGCGGTACAGCCGAAATCTGTACGCCATTTTGATAAACGACAAAACCATTTGTACCGTTGGTTACTGCAAAGTGGTTCCAAACGTTACCCGCGAAGTTTGTTATCGGAGCATTTGCGTACACAAATTGCCCGTTGTCGGCATAAAAACTTGGATTGCTACCGCCGAGAATACCTAGGCTGAAACCGGCGTTATTGATGCTTCCGTTTCCAAGACCAAACATATCAATATTACCCGGACCAAATTGCGCATTAAAATTAGCCCAAAAAGTAACTGAACGGCTGGCCAAACCAGTCAGATAGCTCGGAATATTACCAGTAGCCACAGAACTCGCGTTGCCGTTAAAAAAATACGAAGCGCCAGTAGTACCTGTTCGCGCCGGACCGTATGCAGGTGCGGAGCAAGTTAATGTAGCTTCATTGTCGTCTGAAGTAAGATTACTGTTAAACGAAAATTTGAGTACGGGCTGTTGCGCTAGAACAGCGGCGGGGAAGAGCGCGTACATGAGCAGTGATAGTAGAGTTTTCTTCATAAATCAAATAAAATTTCGACCAAAACTAGCTAGGTAACACACTCGTATATAAGACGTTTTCACGAACGGTATAAAATACTTCACGAACGGAAGCTTTTTTACATTAACAAAAATTCTAATTTTACGGCATACTCACGAATTATGACAGTATTGCTTGTTGATGACGAAGCTAATGCCCGGCAGCTTTTACGAGGTTTGCTCGCCGAACATGCACCCGAATTTGAAGTCATCGGAGAAGCCGAAACTGTGAAAGAAGCGGTAAAAAAAATTAATTCCCTGCACCCTAACCTCGTTTTCTTGGATATCGAAATGCCGAATGAAAACGGTTTTGCCTTGTTTGAGTATTTTGAAAATCCGCCGTTTAAGACCGTTTTTTGTACCGCTTACGCAGAATTTGCCTTGCGTGCCTTCGAAGTTTCGGCGGTAGATTACATTTTAAAACCGATTAGCATTGAAAAGTTGCAAATCGCTTGCCGAAAAGTTTTGCAGCAGTCGCCCGGAAATTTGAGTAGTCAGATTCAGTTACTACGCGAAAGTATGGCCGATCAACGGCTGAGTAAAATTGCGTTGCCCCTTTCCGACGGTCTCACTTTCGTGGATTTAAAAAACGTCTTGTATTTTGAAGCCGACGGTTCGTACACGCATGTAGTTACTTTGGCTAAAAGCTATCTAGTGACGAAAAAAATCAAGGAATTTGACGATTTGCTGACACAGAACGAACATTTCTTTCGCTGTCATCGGTCGTATTTAATCAATCTTCAAAATATAAAAAAGTACAGTCGTAAGGACGGAAATTCGATTGTATTCGAAAATGAAAAATGGATTCCGGTGGCTCGGGAAAAGAAAGCAGATTTTGAGTTGTTGATAAAATCGCTTTACCTATGAAAAAAGCGCTGCTGTTCCTATTATTGTTTTTGAGCGTGGCTTTACGAGCACAAACGCCGGATGAAATCGAACGAAAACTGCAAGCAAGAACTTTATCGGACAGCGCTCGTGTTGAATTATTGGTTGATTTTTGTGTGGCAAACACCTTTGCAAATCAGCCTAAAAACTTAACGTATGCGCAGAAAGCGTTGCAAATTTCTAGAAAGATCAAATATCCGTTGGGAGAAATTCGCGCATTAAACTGTGTGGGCAATTATTACTACCAACAAGCGATATACGACAAAGCCGTTACCTATTACACACAAGCCCTACGTTTAGCTACTCGTTTAAAAATGACCGATAACATTGTCATCGGAAATAGCAATTTGGCATCGGTTTACACACGCGATAAAAAGTTCGAAAAAGCGTTGGTCTTGCTACAGGAAGCAGACAAAATTTTACTTGAAACCGGTTCTAAAGACAATCCGAAACGGGCGGCAATTCTAACCAATTTAGGAATTGCTTATGGTGATGTATCGCAATATCAAAAAGCTATTGAATGTCACGAAGAAGTTTTGCGAATTTGCGCGTCGGCGAAAATACCTTTCGGAATTATTCTCGCTAAAAGTAATATTGGTTCGTGCTATTATAAGCAAAATCAGTTTGAAAAAGCGATTCCATTTTTGCAAGCAGCGATACGAATTGCAAAAGAAAACGAAGCGTCGAATTTACTCGGACAACCATTAGCCGAACTTGCTGTGTGCTATCAAAAGAAAAAAGATTACACCCGAGCAACTGCCTTATTAAACGAATCGATTGCCGTTTCGGAACCCATTAACAATCAACACAGCTTATTATCCGCCTATCAAAAACTCCATGAATTAGAGTTTGAAACCGGCAATTATTCAAAAGCATACAAAACGCTCTTGCTCTACCAAAGCAAAAAAGACAGCGTGTATACTATTGAAAAAGAACAAGTTATTTCAAGATTATCGGAAGCTTTTGAATCGGAAAAGAAAGAATCAAAAATCAAGGGATTGCTGCAAGAAAAACGAATTACGGATTTAAAAAATCAGACGCAAGAGCGCACGATCTGGATTTTAGTTCTTGTTTTTTTGTTGCTGACAGTACTAGCGTTTGCTTCGTTCAGAAGATATCAAAACCGAAAGAAGAATGAGTTGTTGCGTGCTAGTTATGAAGAAGCAACACGAGCGTTAGTGGCAGAAAAACGAGCTACTGAAAGTGAGCTAACCGCTTTAAAGAGTCAGATGAATCCACATTTCATTTTCAACGCTTTGAACAGCATTCAGCATTTGTTTATGTATGGCGATAAAGTCGTAGCGAACAAACAGCTGGAGAATTTTACTACGCTTACGCGCGAAATATTGAGTTTTTCAGGCAAACGAAGCATTACGTTAAGCGCTGAGATCGAATTGTTAAAACGATATTTAGAATTAGAGAAAATGCGTTTTAACGACGATTTTGAGTATCACATACATGTGGGAAGCGAACTAGATCCGGATTTTGACAGTTTGCCTCCGATGATTTTGCAACCTTTTGTTGAAAATGCGTTGAAACACGGCTTGTTGCATAAAAAAGGTTCTAAAAAACTAGAAATTTCCTTTACTGAAACCAACAATACCTTGTTGTGCACTATTTACGACAACGGAATTGGAAGAAAAGCTTCAAGAGAACTAACGGAAAGGAGCGTACAGCATGAGTCGTTTGCTACCTCGGCAATCGACAAGCAATTGGAATTATTGAATACCGATGAAACCACTTACTCGGTCACGTACGAGGATTTGTACAAAGACGGTATTGCGGCAGGCACTCGAGTGGTTCTGAAAATCACTCATAAAGAGTAAGCGAGCTTGCATTAGTGAAAGAGCATTACTCTGAAACTAAAAAATTGCTAAAAATCGTTTTAGGAAGCCATTTAATTGTGTTGTTCACGAAATGTTTCGAGAACAAGTGCTGGATCGAGCGTTCGCTTTGGTGCATTTTTCATTAACGCAAGTAAACGCTTGCAAGCAGACGGATTTAACCCCATGTCGATTGCGCTTTGGCAGATGGCAATTTCTTCTTTTTCATGCAAAACACCGTCGGCGTGCATGAGTAGTGCCAATCGATAGAATTGTTGAATTCGATCGAATTCGGAGCGAAGTACATTGGGTTTTGGTTCGGCGTGAAAAAGTTGTTTGAAGTCCTTTTGCGACACATGAAGCATATCGGCTATGTACGACAGCAAGCGATATTCTTTTTCGTGGAGTTTTCCATCGACTACCGAAAAGGCAATCATATCGGCTAGTAGTTGCAAACGTTCTTGTTGAGTGGTCATTTGGTAGGCATTGTAGGTTGCAAAGATAGCGATAGTTGAATATTTTGGGAATTTAAATATCGGGGAAGTTGGCATTCTAGAGGCTCATGCACAGGTGTAGCACTATGTTTCAAAAAGTTTTTCACAATGTACACAACACAGCCTTCGACAGGCTCAGGCACCGACGATTCGTGGGTTAAAGCGGTAACATGAAACGTAAAATGGTGAATTCATCAAATCTTAACACTTAATACTCTTGTCTTAATACTTAATAATCAATACTCCAATCTTAATAATAACCCGTTGGGTGTAATTATTTTCGAAAAATAAATGGATTAGATATT
>NZ_JBMLTK010000095.1:0-19439 GCF_049240005.1 Flavobacterium sp.
TCACCAAACTTTAGTGGGCTTAACCGATACGTATTTGCGCGCCACAGCCGATGAACTAATGGCTGATACCATGAGGCAATTCACGGATTATTTTGCAGAGAAATTGAATTTGAAAAAGCCCTGAATCAGTAATTCAGGGCTTAAAATTATTTAACCTCCTCCCAGTTAACAGGTCCAACACTAGCAGATACAATTTTACCCCGTTCTATGAAAATGTTAGTCGGGTAGTATTTGATTTCGCGGGGTGTAAAAGGAAGTTCTAGCGAATCGCAAGTGTAAAAATTCAGTTTTCATGTCTTGTCTTTTAGAAAATCTTGCACTTTTTTCGGATCTTCAAGACTAATAAAAAGAAATTCTTGGTCGCCAAGTTTAGATTTGTATTTCTCAAATTCATCAAACTCAGAAATGCAGGGTTTGCACCAAGTAGCCCAAAAATGAAGGGTGTACGTCTTTCCGTCTTTTAAGTTAATTTTTCTTTCCAAACCGTTTGGATCTAAGACTACAAATTCATTGCGTTCTAAATTATAAAGATTAGCAACTTTCTTAATATCAGAAAAAATGTAAGTACACGGAAGGTTATTTTAAATAAAAAGTAAAACGTACCAACAAAAACAAATGCGATAAGAGTTCTAAATATTAGTTTACTGTTTTTCATTTCTAATGTACAATAGCTACTGCAATACAACTAACGGCTAAGGTAGTGGTGCAACCAGGCCCTCTTTTTCTAAAAAATTCAAATATAGTAGTTTTCCGTTAATTGCTTTACAAATTGAATTATAATTCGGGTCATTTGTGCAAATACTTATGTCGCAATTCATGCAATCATCCATATTTTGTTCACTAGTGCATGCAGCAGTCAGCAGAACTGAATCCGTAGCTCTTACAGGGCAAAGATCATTTCGGATATAAACTCTGTCTTCAATTTCAGTTTCTAGGATTTTTTTTCATGAAAAAGTCTCAAGAAGGTGTATTTCCGCTTTAACAGTATAAGTATTTCGTTAAGCATTTAAACAAGGGCTTGAGGATTATATTGCGCTGCTTTTTCGACATTTTAATATAGGGGTATAAATTCCTGTTTTTAAAGATCGACATAACTTCTTCGATTGTAGTTTGTAATGTATGATTTTCCGACAAAGGAACTATTAAATGTTTGTCACGGCAAACAAACGGCTTTGGATTGTTAATTTTTACCGCTACAAGAAGAGAAATGATTAGTCTTCTTAAAGATGAAATGGCTCTAGACATAAGTTTGGTAGTGCAATGATATTTCTTGCGATTAGATGAAACGGTTAATCCACCAAACTTTAGTGGGCTTAACCGATACGTATTTGCGCGCCACAGCCAATGAATGAATGGCCGATACCACGAGGCAATTCACAGATTATTTTGCCGAGAAATTGAATTTGAAAGGTGGGGTAAATTAATGATTTACCAAAGAGGGTCTTCTTTAAAAAGATCTTGATTTAACTCGTCAATGTATGCCAGAATTTCTTCTCTACCGCGTCCGGTTTCCGATGAGGTCACAAAGTAGGGAGGAAGCTCTGCCCAATTTTCAGCTAGCATTGCCTTTTGGTAGTTCTTTACGGCTTGATCAACTTTGGTCACTCCAATTTTATCCGCTTTCGTAAAAATCATGATGAACGGAATTTGCGATTCGCCCAGATACGTAAAAAACTCTAAGTCGATTTTTTGTGGTTCTAAGCGGATGTCGATCAATACAAAAGCACAAACCAATTGTTCGCGCGTTTCGAAATAATCGGTTATGAATTTCTGAAACGTTGCTTTTACCTTCTTCGAAACTTTGGCGTAACCATAGCCCGGTAAATCTACCAAAAACCAGTTTTCGTTGATTTTAAAGTGATTGATAAGCTGCGTTTTTCCGGGTTTAGCCGAAGTTTTTGCCAAGGATTTATTGCCCGTAAGCATGTTAATCAACGACGATTTTCCAACGTTCGAACGTCCGATGAATGCATATTCGGGAATGCGTTCCGGCGGACATTTAGCAGCCTCCGAATTACTGATGACAAATTTTGCGCTTGTAATTTTCATTAGAAGTTATGCGACTTCAACCAATTGTACATCAGCTTATTAAACTCGTCTGGATGTTCCATCATTGCAGCGTGTCCGCATTTGTCAATCCAAAACAATTCCGAATTAGGAAGTAATTTATTAAATTCTTCTGCCACTTCCGGCGGAGTAACTTTATCGTTTTTGCCCCAAATAATGCAAGTGGGTAAATGCATCTTAGGTAAATCTTTTGCCATATTATGACGAATGGCGCTTTTCGCGATGGTAAGCGTTTTAATCAGTTTTATCCGATCGTTCGCAACATTATACACTTCGTCAACAATTTCAGGCGTAGCAATTTTCGGATCGTAAAATACGTCTTCCGCTTTTTTCTGAATGTAATCTCTGTCGCCACGACGCGGATAACTGTCGCCCATAGCGTTTTCATACAAGCCTGAACTTCCGGTTATTACCAAACCAGCCATTTTCTCAGGATACAACTTTGCATGATACAAGGCAATGTGTCCGCCAAGCGAATTCCCAAGCAAAATCACGCGATCCAAACCTTTATACGTAATAAAATCTTTCACAAACTTTGCAAAAGCACGCACATTCGTTTTCAAAATATTCTGCGTGTACAAAGGCAATTCCGGAATTAAAACGTGATAACCTTGTTGCGGAAAAAATTCGGCAACACCATCAAAATTGCTCAATCCGCCCATTAACCCGTGTAAAATGATAATCGGACGGCCCGATCCGGCTTCGAAATATTTAAACTTCCCTTCTTTCTTAATCGCTTCTTGCATGAACAGTCGGTTATTGGTAGGCTTTTAATTCTGGCAAATATAAGCGATTTACAGGAACATTAATTTTCATTTATTCCCACCACAGTATTTCCCCGTAAACCTCAATAAATGCTCGTTTTTTTAAGAAACGAGATTGTTAAAATGGCACAACTTATTAACAATGTGGGAAATTTTGGGAGTGAGTGGGAATTAATTATTTACTTTTGCTTGAACTGTTTTTTAAGGCTAAAGTGTTGACACCCATTATAGGTACATACGAATGTAAGATAGACGACAAAGGTCGGCTACTTATTCCTTTGGCTTTAAAGAAGCAATTGGCTATCAATGATGGTTTCGTATTGAAACGATCGGTATTTCAGTCCTGTCTGGAGCTCTATCCGATGGCCGAGTGGAATGCCATGATGGCAAAAGTCAATAAACTCAACCGTTTTGTGAAAAAGCACGACGATTTTATTCGTCGCTTTTCGGCTGGCGTACGCTTAACCGATATCGATGTGAACGGGCGTTTGTTGATTCCCAAAGATTTACAAGGGATTGCTCAAATCAAAAAAGACATTGTCTTGTCGAGCGCAATCAACATTATTGAAATCTGGGACAAAGACACGTATGAAAAAGTAATTGCAGATACCGCTGTGAATTTTGCGGATCTAGCTGAAGATGTGATGGGGAATTTGAACGATGGAAGTGATGGATTATCATAATGCCGTTTTACTCGAACAAACAGTTGCCGGGCTTGCTATTAAACCCGACGGCGTTTACGTGGACGTAACTTTCGGCGGCGGCGGACATTCGCGCGAAATCTTAAAATACCTCGGACCGAACGGAAAGTTATTCGCATTCGACCAAGATGAAGACGCTTGGGAAAACCGAATCGACGACGAACGATTTACACTGATACCGCACAACTTCAGACATTTAAAACGATTTTTAAGATTTCACGGAATCACAGAAGTCGATGGCATTTTAGCCGACTTAGGCGTTTCGTCTCATCAGTTCGATGTAGCTGAACGCGGATTCTCAACTCGTTTCGACGCCCCGCTCGATATGCGTATGAGCAAAAGCAACTCAAAATCGGCGTATACCGTAATCAACGAGTACGAAGAGAAAGCACTAAAACATATTTTGTTGGAATACGGCGAGTTAAAATCGGCTCCGGCCATGGCACGAACCATCGTACACCACCGAAACCCAAATCCGATTGCCACTACCGAGCGCTTAAAAGAAGTGCTACGCCCGTTTTATCCAGCACATAAAAGCCATAAAATCTTAGCTCAAGTATATCAAGCCATTCGAATTGAGGTGAATGAAGAAATCGATGTGCTTCGAGAAATGCTCGAACAAGCCGTTGATGTGTTGAAGCCCGGCGGACGCTTATCGGTGATATCGTATCATTCCTTGGAAGATCGTCTGGTAAAACGACTCATCAAAAACGGTCAGTTTGAAGGCGAACCCGAACGCGATTTCTTTGGAAACTTTCAAGTGCCGCTAAAAGCAATCGGAAAGCTAATTGTTCCCGATCAAGCCGAATTAGAAGCCAATAGTCGTTCGCGCAGCGCCAAACTTCGAATTGCAGAAAAAGTTCAAATCGCAAAAAAATGAAAGGGAGTGTTTACAATATCATCAAGGCGCGCTTTCTAGTCAATGAACACGCGACTCGAAATTGGGTATTTATTACCTACCTGATTGTTTTGGCTATGATTATGATTTGGAATACCAATCGTTACGAACAAAAAATCATCCGAATCGCCGAATTGAGTTCCGAAGTGAAAGAACTGCGTTCGGAGTTTGTAGATCGGAAATCGCAATTAATGAAACTCAAAATGGAGTCGACCGTTGCACAAAAGATGGAAAAACGCGCCATCTATCCATCATCGGTTCCGCCAGTAAAAATAAAAGTCTTAAAACCAACCGAAAAAAAGTGGTTTGAAAAACTATGGGAGTAGAACCTAAAAATAATAATTACAGATTGTACGCTGTGATCGCAGGAATGTTGATCGCCGCGATTTGTATTGTTATTAAACTCACAAACATTCAGTGGGTTGAAGGGAACCACTACCGAAAAATCGCAAAGGAAAAGAGTGTAAAAACTTTCGTTATTCCCGCCAATAAAGGAAACGTATATTCCTCCGATGGCAGTTTGCTCGCTACTTCCGTTCCGAACTATACCATTCGATTCGATGCGATGGCGCCTTCCAAAGCCGATTTCGACAAGGAGATCGGACCGTTAGCTGCGGCACTTTCCAAGAAATTTCGAAAGCCAAAATCGGAATATCTCGCAAAGTTTCTGAAAGCGCGTCGTACGGAAAATCGCTATTTGCTTGTTGAAAAAGGACTGTCGTATACCGATTATATGGAAGTTAAAAGCTTTCCACTCTTCAATAAAGGAACGTACAAAGGCGGAATGATCGTTGATCAAAAGACAGTTCGCGAACATCCCATCGGTAAAATAGCCGAACGAACCATTGGTTACGAGCGTGTCGACGGCGACGGTCAGGCGAGAAATGCCGGTATTGAAGGCGCATTTTCGCGTTACTTAAACGGTAAAGACGGTAAGGTTCTCAAACAAAAAATCGCAAAAGGACAATGGAAACCCATTCGTGATAACAATGAAATTGAACCACAAGACGGCTACGACGTTATCTCTACCATCGACGTTTATATCCAAGACATTGCACATCACGCCCTACTAAAACAGCTCGAACATTACAGTGCCGATCACGGTTGTGTGGTAGTTATGGAAACTAAAACCGGCGATGTAAAAGCCATTTCGAATTTAGGGCGCGATTCGCAAGGAAATTATTACGAGAAATTAAATTATGCCGTTGGCGAGTCGCATGAACCGGGATCGACCTTTAAACTACTCGACCTGATTGCCTTACTTGAAGATGAAAAAGCCGATACGAGTTCGGTATACGACAGTAACGGAGGTGTGATTTCCTATCGTGGAAAATTGGTAAAAGATTCGAAGAAAGGTGGTTATGGTAAAATTTCGCTAGCACGTGGTTTCGAAGTGTCCTCAAACACCGTTTTGGTTCAAGCCGTTTACAAAGCGTATAAATCCGACCCAAAGCAGTTTGTTGACCGTATTTACGATTATAAATTACATAAGCCACTGGGTTTACCCTTCGCGGGAGAAGGCCGACCGGTAATACGTACGCCCGACGATCCGAAATGGTCGGCTATTTCACTTCCGTGGATGGCATTTGGCTACGGAGTGGCCGTTACGCCGCTTCAAACGCTAACATTGTACAACGCCGTGGCCAATAATGGCGAAATGGTTAAACCACAATTTGTGAAAGAAATTCGTGAGTGGAACCGCGTGATTAAAAAATTCGATAAAGAAATTATTCATCCGAAAATTTGCTCTGATAAAACCATCGACAAATTACATGCAGTGCTAGAAAACGTAGTAAAACGCGGAACGGCAAGCAGCTTGTATTCGAAAGATTTTTCCATGGCAGGAAAAACGGGAACCGCTCAGGTAGATTACAACAAAGGAGAAGGAAACTTGTATTACACCTCTTCGTTTGTGGGTTACTTCCCAGCCGATAACCCAAAATACTCCTGCATTGTTGTCGTACATAAGCCTAATGTGGCGAAAGGCTATTACGGTGCCGACGTTGCTGGCCCAGTTTTTAAACGAATTGCCCAAAAGATTTTCACCGATTCGCCAACGATGAATAAGATCAAAGGATTGCAAGGAAAATCTAAAAAAGTTGAGCAAGCCTACGAAACGTATATCGCAAAAAGTGCCGACGATCTCAAGCGCATTCCTAACGTGAAAGGTATGCCCGGTATGGATGCAGCAGCACTTTTGGAGAATTTAAAGTTGAAAGTTCGCGTTCGCGGAATCGGAAAAGTGAAAAAACAATCGATTCCACCAGGCGAACCTCTAAAGAAAAACGAAACTATAATATTGGAATTGTCGTGAAAGTATTGAAAGACCTCTTATATAAAGTTAGATTGGAGTCGGTTATCGGAACAACAAGCGTTCCGGTTCAATCGCTTACTTTCGATTCGCGACAAGCTCAAGCCGATTCGCTTTTCTTCGCCGTTTCTGGAACCAAGACAGATGGTCACAAGTTTATCGATCAAGTAATTGCCAACGGTTGTCGCGCAATTGTGTGTGAGCGAGCTCCCGAAAAAATACAGCCCAACGTTTGTTATGCCGTGGTAGGAAGCACAACCGAAGCCATGGCGCAGGTGGCAGCAAACTTTTACGATAATCCGTCGCAACAACTCAAATTAGTTGGCGTAACGGGAACCAATGGTAAAACCACCGTAGCTACGTTACTGCATCAATTATTTCAGCGTGCAGGATTTAAAACGGGCTTGCTATCTACGGTTAAAATTGTGGTCGATTCGCAAGAATTTCCAGCTACGCATACAACTCCAGATTCTATTTCGATAAATAATTATCTACGTCAGATGGTAGATGCCGGCGTCGACTACTGTTTTATGGAAGTGAGTTCGCACGGAATCCACCAAAATCGAACCAAAGGTTTGCGATTTGCCGGTGCTATTTTCACCAATTTGTCGCACGATCACCTCGATTATCACAAAACTTTTAGCGAATACCGCGATGTGAAAAAGAAATTCTTTGATGAATTAGATCGCGATGCTTTTGCTTTGGTGAATATCGATGATAAGAACGGAAACATCATGTTCCAAAACACCGTTGCCGCTCAGCGTACGTATGCACTAAAAACCTTCGCCGATTTCCGAGCACAGATTCTTGAAAATCAGATTGGCGGACTACTCTTAAAAGTAAACAGTAAAGAGGTTTGGGTGAAACTAATCGGGTCGTTTAACGCCTATAACATTCTTGCCATTTACGGAACTGCTGTACTGCTTGGCATGCCCGACGATGATGCACTCCGATATCTTTCTGAATTGGAAAGCGTTTCCGGTAGGTTTCAGTATTTCATTACCGAACAGAAAATCACTGTAATTGTAGATTACGCACACACACCCGATGCCCTAGAAAATGTATTGAATACAATTAACGGTATTCGAACAGGCAATGAAAATTTGATAACCGTGGTAGGTTGTGGCGGTGATCGCGATGCAACTAAGCGTCCGGTTATGGGAAATATTGCCACAAAATTGAGCAACCACACCATTTTTACTTCTGATAATCCACGGACCGAAAATCCAGATTTGATCTTAGCCGAGATTGAAGCTGGTGTGGAACCACAGAATTTCAAAAAATACATTACAATTTCTGATCGAAAAAGCGCAATAAAGTCGGCGATCACGCAATCGAATCCAGGCGACATTATTCTCATTGCTGGAAAAGGACACGAAACGTACCAAGAAATCAACGGCGTAAAATACGATTTCGATGATTTGGAAATCGCTAAAACATTAACCAACCAACTAAACAAATAAGTTATGCTGTACTACTTATTCGATTATCTAAATAACAACTTCAATGT
Organism: Flavobacterium sp.; assembly: GCF_049240005.1. Lineage (GTDB taxonomy): Bacteria > Bacteroidota > Bacteroidia > Flavobacteriales > Flavobacteriaceae > Flavobacterium. The sequence goes on from NZ_JBMLTK010000095.1 coordinate 8,252, forward strand.
TCCAGGAGCAGGAGTTTTTCAATACATAACGTTTCGTTCAGCTTTAGCGGTTTTGTTGTCGTTGGCCATATCAACCATTTTTGGAAAGCGAATTATCAATTTCCTTAAACATCAGCAAGTCGGCGAAACCGTGCGCGAACTCGGTTTAGCCGGACAAAATGAGAAAGCCGGTACACCAACTATGGGCGGATTAATTATCATCATAGCAACCTTGATTCCGGTTTTTCTGCTGGCAAAACTCGACAACATTTACGTTATATTACTGATAGTTACAACCTTATGGATGGGAACTATCGGGTTTATAGACGATTATATTAAAATCTTCAAGAAAGATAAGCAAGGTTTAAAAGGCATTTTTAAAGTTATAGGTCAAGTAGGCTTAGGTTTGATTGTAGGTACCGTTTTGTATTTACATCCGGGTGTTACCGTTCGAAAAGATCAGCAAGTTAAATATAATTTTGCGTCGGAAACGGCACAGATTTCACCCAAACCTGTTGAAGAAAAATCGACCGCAACAACGATTCCGTTCTTTAAAAACAACGAATTAGATTATGCCGAGGTCTTGTCGTTCCTAGGCGATGGCTACGAGAATTACGCTTGGTTGATTTTTATTCCGGTTGTTATCTTCATTATTACCGCAGTGTCAAACGGCGCTAATTTAACCGACGGAATCGATGGTTTAGCAGCAGGAACCAGCGCCATTTCAGTGATTGCCTTAGGCATATTTACGTTTGTTTCTGGAAACATCATTTTTTCGAGTTATCTGAACATCATGTACATTCCCAATTCGGGAGAAATGACAGTTTACATAGCTTCTTTCGTTGGGGCATTGGTAGGTTTTCTTTGGTATAATTCCTATCCTGCCTCGGTTTTTATGGGCGATACCGGAAGTTTAACCATCGGTGGAATTATTGCGGTTTTGGCTATTTCCGTTCGAAAGGAACTTTTGATTCCGCTTTTGTGTGGAATTTTCTTAGTGGAGAATTTCTCAGTGGTGCTTCAAGTGAGTTATTTCAAGTACACCAAAAAGAAATTTGGCGAAGGCCGACGTATTTTCTTGATGTCGCCGCTCCATCATCACTACCAGAAAAAAGGCTATCACGAAAGTAAAATTGTAACCCGTTTCTGGATTGTCGGGATTTTACTCGCCATTTTATCCATTGTTACGCTGAAACTCAGATAATGAAAAAATTAGTTATTCTTGGCGGAGGCGAAAGCGGTGTAGGAACTGCTATTTTAGGAAAGAAACAAGGTTTTGATGTTTTTCTTTCCGATGGCGGCGCCGTGAAACCACATTACCAAGAAATCTTGAACCTTAACGGCATTCGTTGGGAACAGCAGCAACACACCGAAGCTGAGATCCTTAATGCCACTTTGGTTATGAAAAGTCCGGGAATTCCCGATAAGGCGCCAATTGTTCAGAAAATCCGCGAAAACAAAATACCAGTGGTTTCCGAAATTGAGTTCGCCATTCCGTACACAAATGCAACAATAATAGCCATAACGGGTTCAAACGGCAAAACCACAACCACGCTCTTAACCTATCATTTATTGAAAAATGGAGGTTTACACGTGGGCTTGGGCGGAAACATCGGAAAGAGTTTCGCTTGGCAAGTAGCCGAACAAGATTTCGATTGTTATGTGTTGGAAGTGAGTAGTTTTCAGTTAGATGACAGCTACACGTTCAAACCACACATCGCAATCATTACCAATTTGTCGCCAGACCACTTAGATCGATACAATTATCAGTACGAATCGTACATCGCTTCTAAGTTTAGAATAACTATGAATCAAAGCGAAAACGACTATCTGATTTACGATGCCGACGATGAAACGCTCGTGCAGTTTCTCTCAAAAATCGACACTAAAGCAACTAAAATACCTTTTTCTATAACCAAACCACTGCCTGTTGGAGGTACATTAAACGAGAATACTATGAAACTTAAACTCAACGACGACAATTTTTCTATAGACACCGCGCACCTAGCCCTTGAAGGCAAACACAATGTTAAGAACGCCATGGCAGCTACTTCTGTGGCTATGCTTATGAAGATAAGAAAGGAAACGATTCGTGAGAGTTTGTCGAATTTTCAAGGTGTGGAACATCGATTAGAAAAAGTACTTAAAATTCAAAACGTACAATACATTAATGATAGTAAAGCTACTAATGTAAACGCTACTTTCTTTGCTTTAGACAGCATGACGACTCCAACCGTATGGATTGTTGGTGGTGTTGATAAAGGAAACGATTATACCGAGTTGATGGCTTTGGTTCGCGAAAAGGTAAAAGCTATTATTTGTTTAGGTGTTGATAATCGCAAAATCATCGATGCCTTTGGTAATGTGGTTGAGGTTATGGTAGAAGTGGGATCTATGCAAGATGCCGTTAGAACCGCTCAGAGAATTGCCGAAAAAGGCGATACGGTGTTGTTGTCGCCTGCTTGTGCGAGTTTCGATTTGTTTGAAAATTATGAAGATCGCGGACGTCAGTTTAAACTAGCGGTTCAAAACTTATAATAGTATGTTTAAGTTTATACAGCGTTTAAAAGGAGATAAAGGCATTTGGTCGTTCGTGGCCTTACTTGCCCTATTTTCGTTTATGCCTGTATTTAGTGCCAGTAGTAATCTGGCCTACATGAACCACGGCACCGGAAATACGCTCGGCTACCTCGTAAAACATGCGGTTCATATTGGTTTTGGATTTTGGATACTGTATCAAGTGCAGAAAATTCAGGTGAATCGCTTTAAAGCAATCGCAATTTTGCTGCTTCCCTTCAGTTGGTTACTAATTGCGGCAACCTATTTTATTGGTGTCGAACAAGGTTCAGCTACACGTTGGCTTCGAATACCTGGAACTTCGATAACCTTTCAGCCTTCCACGGCTGCATTTGTGATGTTAATGATGTTTGTGGCGTTTTATCTTTCGCGAAAGCGAGAAGAACCACTCACTTTCAAAAGCACACTCATTAATTTATGGTTGCCCGTTGGCGTCACACTTATGCTGATTCTACCCAACAACTTTTCCACGGCGGCTTTAATCTTTGCGATGGTGCTCATGTTGGCATTTACCGCGAATTACCCGCTGAAGTATTTGTTTGGTGTTGTTGGAATTGGAGTAACGGCTTTTGCGCTATTTATCGCCGTCGGGAAGTTTGTCAATAAAACGCAGCCCGAAGTTAAAACCGGATTGTTTCACCGTGTGGCAACCTGGGAAAAGCGTTTCGAATCGTTTGTAAATGAAGACGAAAAAACCGATGCGCAAAACGACGATTATCAAATAGAAAAAGCCAAAACGGCCATTGCAACAGGAGGTTTATACGGTCTCGGACCAGGGAAAAGTGTACAAAAGAACTTCCTTCCGCAGTCATCATCCGATTTTATCTTTGCGATTATCGTAGAAGAATACGGTTTGCTGGGCGGACTCGCCGTGTTGTCTCTGTACATGTTGCTGTTTTTACGATTCATCATTACGGCACATAAAGCAAAATCAACTTACGGGAAGCTACTTATTATCGGTCTCGGATTTCCCATCATATTCCAAGCGCTCATCAATATGGGAGTTGCTGTACAATTATTGCCCGTAACCGGACAAACCTTACCCTTGGTTTCCAGCGGAGGTAGTTCGATTTGGATGACCTTTTTTGCCATCGGGGTGATACTCAGTGCAACGAAAAAAGAAGAAGAATTTGCAGAAGAACAAGCCGAACGAGATGCTCGTGAAGCGGCGCTCCAAAAACTAATCGACAAACAACTTGAAGAAGAACGCCAGCTTGCCGAAGCCGAAGCCCTTAACGGAGTTGTATCAGAAACTAAAGCCGTTCAATCATGACAAAAGGAAAAAACCATAAACTCAAAGTGATTGTTAGTGGCGGCGGAACGGGCGGCCATATTTTCCCAGCAATTGCTATTGCCGATGAGATTCGTCGCAGAAATCCGGATGCCGATATCCTTTTTGTGGGCGCACGAGATAAAATGGAAATGCAAAAAGTCCCACAAGCCGGATACCCGATAAAGGGCTTGTGGATTGCCGGAATTCAACGCAAACTAACGGTCGACAATCTATTATTTCCCATAAAATTATTGAAATCGTTGATTGACAGCTATCGTATTGTTAAGTCATTCAAACCAGATGTTTGTATTGGAACCGGAGGCTTTGCCAGCGGACCATTATTGCGAGCAGCAGCTTTTGCAGGAATTCCAACAGTTTTACAAGAACAGAATTCATTTCCAGGAATTACCAATAAATGGTTGGCTAAATACGCAGCCGTCATTTGTGTAGCCTACGATAAGCTTGAACGTTTCTTCCCAAAAGATAAGATTCGGCTTACTGGAAATCCGGTACGTCAATCGCTTGTTGCGGCTTCCGAAAAACCAAGTCAAAAGCTCTTTGATAATAACCAACCTACCTTACTGGTTTTAGGCGGAAGTTTAGGCGCCTATGCCGTGAATAAACTGGTAGAAAAACACCTACCACTCTTCAAGAGTCTCGGAATTAACGTATACTGGCAATGTGGTAAAAATTATGAGAGTACATACACTAAATATAACTCCGACGGAATCATAGTTTCGGCTTTTATCGAGTCTATGGAAACAGCCTACAACAATGCCGACATCATTATTTCTCGCGCAGGAGCTTCGTCTGTTTCCGAGCTTTGTTTGGTAGGTAAACCGGTAATCTTTATTCCTAGTCCGAATGTTGCCGAAGATCATCAAACTAAAAATGCACAATCGTTAGTTGATAAAAATGCAGCAATGATGCTCCGCGAAAGCGAACTCGAAACAGCATTCGAAAGTACATTCTCCAATTTGTTCCGCGACAACGATTTGCAAAAGCAATTATCAGAAAATATTAAGCAGTTGGCAATGCCACGAGCTACTCAAGATATCGTCGATTTAATTTTTGAAATCCTGCAAAAGAGATGAAGTTAGCACATATAAAATACATCTATTTCCTCGGGATTGGCGGCATCGGCATGTCGGCTTTAGCAAAATATTTTCACCGTTTGGGAAAACAAGTTTCGGGCTACGATAAAACGCCTTCGGCCATAACCGCCGGTTTACAAGAACTCGGAATTGCTATTTGCTTTTCAGAAGATGTAAGTATCGTCCAGGATTTTAATCCCGATGAAACCTTGGTAGTGCTAACGCCCGCTGTTCCAAAAGATCATGCGCAATGGAACTACTTCCTCACGCATAACTATCAGATCATGAAACGCGCCGAAGTTTTGGGCTTAATAACGCAAGACACCTTTTGTTTTGCTGTAGCTGGAACACACGGTAAAACCACAACTTCCGCTATTTTGGGTCATATTTTGTACACAGCAAAGACCGATGTTACGGCTTTTGTTGGTGGAATTGTTGAGCAATACGGCAGTAATTTAATTGGAACGGGAAAGACAGTTACCGTTGTGGAAGCCGATGAGTTTGATCGTTCTTTTTTAAAACTCTCGCCTGATTTGCTTTGTGTAACTTCTGTAGATGCCGATCATCTGGATATTTACGGAACTGCGGAAAATATAGCCGAAGGATTTAATCAGTTTGCTGAAAAAGTAGCTGCTGATAAACGATTTGTTGCCAAAGGCATTCCCATTGCAGGACATACCATATCGAGCACCGAAAGCGCCGATGTGTCCGCAACAAATATTCGAATCGAAAATGGAAACTATATTTTTGATGTTCGTTATTTTGAAGAGGAAATTCGCGATTTAGAATTTGGACTTCCCGGACGCCACAATCTTAGCAACGCTTTAACCGCTTTGGCTATGGCAAAAGCTTACGGAATTGCTAATGCCGATATTAAACTAGCGTTGAAGAGCTTCCGCGGAATTGAACGCAGATTTTCCCAAGTGTATAAATCAGACGAACGTGTTTACATAGACGATTACGCACACCATCCAACCGAAATTGCAGCCGTGCATCAGGCTTTGCGCGAATTGTATCCGAACGATCGTATTTTGGCCATTTTCCAACCGCATTTGTTCAGCCGAACGCAAGATTTTGGAGCCGATTTCGCGAAGGCGTTAAGTGCGTTTGATGAAGTTGCGTTATTGGAAATTTATCCTGCGAGAGAGCTGCCTATTGCTGGAATAACTAGCTCGTGGTTGCTTTCGCAGATGGAAAACAAACAGGCAGTGTTGATCGAAAAATCGGCGATTCTGGAAACAATACGCCAGTCAAAAGCACGGATTGTTTTAACGATTGGAGCAGGCGATATCGGTGTCTTGGTAAGTGATATAAAAAAGATGTTACATGGAAGCGAGTAAAAAGAGAAATCTGCTATACAACATCCGATTATTTACCATGCTTTTGGTACTGATTGCTTTGTATGCTTTCTCGGTAAACCGCAATAAAAGCCGACAAATTGCAAAGACTTTGGTCTTTTTCGAACCGACAAAAGATCAGTTTATTAGCAAAACGACGGTTAATAAATTGTTAATAGAAAATATTAGAGAGGCAGGAAGCCACGCAAAAGAAAATTTAGATTTGAATCAATTGGAGCACACGCTTAACGCGAATCCAATGATCAAAAAATCAGAAGTTTCGCTGGGAATCGACGGCGTTTTACGAGCTAAAGTTGAGCAACGCGCACCCGTGGCACGTTGGGTAAACGATGGTATGATTTTTTATATTGACGATGCAGGGACTAAAATGCCGCTGTCTGAACTGACTTCGGCGCGTGTTCCGCTTGTTACAGGAGCAATTACCAAAGAAAACACAAAAGACATTTGTGAAGTCTTGAAGTACATCAACGATGATTCTTTTTTAAAGAAAGACATCATCGGAGTAAAAATTGCCCCAAATGGTTCTTTACTGATGTTGAGCCGGAGTTATGATTTTAAAATCGACTTTGGTGAGCCAAAGCACATACATAGAAAGTTTTGCAATTACAAAGCTTTCTATTTTAAAGCAGAAGCCGACAAGAGTTTAGAAAAATACAAGCTCGTTAATTTGAGATTTACAAAACAAGTAGTGTGCACAAAATAAATAGTTATGAGTAACGAAAAAATAGCGGTTGGTTTAGATATCGGTACAACCAAGATTGTAGCCATGATTGGCAAGCGCAATATGTACGGAAAGCTTGAGATTCTCGGAGTAGGGAAGTCGAAAAGTTTGGGCGTTGCACGTGGTGTAGTAAATAACATTACCCAAACCATTCAATCTATTCAACAAGCTGTTGCCGAAGCTGAAAGTGTATCTGGCTACAAAATCAAAGATGTAGTGGTTGGTATTGCGGGTCAGCACATTCGTTCTTTACAACACAGCGATTACATTAGTCGCCCGAATCCAGAAGAAGTAATTGGCGATCAGGATATCGAACAATTAATTGCGCAGGTTCATAAACTAGCAATGTTGCCCGGTGAAGAAATTATTCACGTACTGCCACAAGATTTTAAAATCGATGGTGAAGCCAACATCAAAGAGCCAGTTGGTATGTCGGGTGGTCGTGTGGAATCGAATTTTCACGTCGTTGTAGGTCAGGCGGCAAGCATTCGAAACGTAGGCAGATGCATCCAAAGCAGCGGAATTCAGTTGTCTGGATTAACTCTCGAGCCTTTAGCTTCGGCCGATGCCGTTTTAAGTCAGGAAGAGAAGGAAGCCGGTGTTGCGTTAATCGACATTGGTGGTGGAACTACCGATTTGGCCATTTTCAAAGACGGAATCATTCGCCATACAGCCGTTATTCCTTTCGGAGGAAATGTAATTACCGAAGACATAAAAGAAGGATGTTCGATCATCGAAAAACAAGCAGAACTACTGAAAGTGAAATTTGGTTCGGCTTGGCCAGGAGAAAATAAAGACAACGAAATTGTTTCGATTCCTGGTTTGAGAAATCGCGAACCTAAAGAAATATCGCTAAAAAACTTGTCGAAGATAATTAATGCTCGTGTTGTTGAAATTATCGAGCAGGTTTTCGCGGAAATTAAAGCGTATGGTCACGAGAGTCCACGCAAAAAACTCATCGCCGGTATTGTTTTAACAGGTGGTGGTGCACAACTCAAGCACATCAAACAATTGGTGGAATACATCACCGGTATGGATACGCGAATTGGCTATCCGAACGAGCATTTAGCAGGCGATTCAGACGAGGAAATATCTTCGCCACTTTACGCTACGGCTGTTGGTTTGGTTATGAATTCCATTCGCAATCAAACACAATCAGCTGTGAAGTTTGCTCCGGAAGTTGTTTCAACGCCAAAGCCAGAGCCTTTTGTTGAGGCAGAACCTGTTGCAGCTACTCCAGCCGAGGCAGTTGTTATTGAAGAAACACCGATGGAACCGAAGTCGGCCAATTCAACAGAAGGCAAAATGAAAAAGTCGTTTTTCGACAGATATGTAGAGAAAATCAAGGATTTCCTTGAGAATGCAGAATAATAATTTAGATCAGTAAAATACCCATAATATGGAAAGCAACTCAGATTTTGGAAGTATCGCGTTTGATTTACCAAAAAATCAATCAAACGTAATTAAAGTTATCGGCGTGGGTGGCGGCGGAAGTAACGCAATCAACCACATGTTTAAGCAAGGCATAAAAGGCGTCGATTTTATTGTGTGTAACACTGATTCGCAAGCTTTACAAAATAGCCCGGTGCCCAACAAAATTCAGTTAGGCGTAACATTAACGGAAGGTTTAGGCGCAGGTGCAAATCCAGAAATCGGACAGCAAGCGGCTATAGAAAGCGTCAATGAAATCGAGAAAATGCTGGACAGCAACACCAAAATGGTTTTCATTACTGCCGGTATGGGTGGCGGTACAGGAACCGGTGCTGCTCCTGTAATTGCGAAATTGTCTAAAGAACGCGATATCCTTACTGTGGGAATCGTAACAATTCCGTTTCAGTTTGAAGGTAAAGTACGTCATGAACAAGCACTTGCCGGTGTAGAACGCTTGCGCAAGCAGGTAGACTCGCTTATTGTAATCAACAACAATAAACTGCGCGAAGTTTACGGAAATCTTGGTTTTAAAGCCGGATTCTCTAAAGCAGATGAAGTTTTAGCAACCGCTTCAAGAGGTATTGCAGAAGTAATTACGCACCACTATACACAAAACATCGACTTAAAAGATGCGAAAACAGTTTTGTCGAATAGCGGAACAGCGATCATGGGTTCGGCTACAACCAGTGGCGAAAACCGTGCGAAAGAAGCCATCATTAACGCTTTGGATTCTCCTTTGTTGAATGACAATAAAATTACGGGTGCGAAAAACGTTTTGTTGCTTATCGTTTCGGGTACCGACGAGATTACCATGGATGAAATCGGTGAAATCAACGAGCACATCCAAGCAGAAGCAGGTGGAAATGCCAACATCATTATGGGTGTGGGCGACGATGAGAAATTAGGTGAAGCTATTTCTGTAACCATTATTGCTACAGGTTTTAATGCCGATCAACAAAGTGAAATCGTGAATACCGCTCCAAATCGGATTATTCACACCTTAGAAGACGAGCAAAAATTAACACAGCAATTAACACCAGGTTACGTTTTGCCAACGCCTGTGATAGAAACTCCCGTTGTTTCTGAATCGAAAGTCGTTTTTAATTTAGATGACGAGTTGGTTGAAGAGCCGATTAAAGATGTAACTGCCGCAGTGGAGTTTACACCCGAGATTGTAACGCCAGCTGTTCCCGTAGTAGAAACACCACAGTCGGATTTACTAATTGCTACGACAGAGTTTATCAGAAATATCGATGTAACATTCGAAATTGTTTCTCCATTAGCCGAGCAAGACTTCTTCTTTACACCAACGCAAGTTGTAACAGAAAAACCAGTTGCAAGCGTTGAAAAAGAGCAGATCTCTTTGTCGTTTGACTTGCCGTTAACGCAGCCAGAAAAAACGGAAGCGCCTACCTTACTTTTTGATTTACCTCAGGAAACAAAAGAAATTAAAGTGGTAGAAGCTTTAGAAGTAGTTCCGGTTACCGACGTTACTTCAAATGGTGTAATTGTGCATTCGTTGGAAGAATATATGGAGTTTGAGAACAGCCTACTTCAGAGTCAGCCACAAGCTAAGGCAGAGGAGCAAATTCCGGCAGAATTAAACATTACCTTGAAACAAGTAGAAACCTCTGCAACGCCTGTTCAAACGCCAAGTGCTACGAACCACTCGGCACCTGTTGATATCAATCCGACCGACATGAGTTTGGAGGAAGTGAATCGATTGAAAGCGGAAGAGCGTCGCAGAAAGTTGAAAGAGTTCAATTACAAGTTTCACAGCAACAGTGCGCGCATAGACGAGTTAGAACGCGAGCCGGCATATAAAAGATCGGGTATTGACTTAACACAAGGACCAAACACGAACAGCGCGTCGCGTACTTCGTTGGGAATTGATAGCAATAACGACATACAGTTGCGTTCAAACAACTCGTTTTTACACGACAATGTAGATTAAGTACGTTTATAATTATTAATAGTGAACCCGGAGGAAACTTCGGGTTTTTTTATGGATTTTCAGGTTTTAAAACGCGCGTTAGTTTGCGTACCTTTGCACTTCAAATTTAGAAATCATGAGTTTAGCGGCACAAATTACAGAAGAGTTAAAAACAGCCATGAAAGCTAAAGATACGGTTGCTTTAGAGGCTTTACGTGCTATAAAATCGGCTTTGTTATTAGCCCAAACAGAATCGGGTGCGAAAGAGGATTTGGATCCGTCTGAAGAGATAAAATTGTTGCAGCGTTTGGTAAAGCAACGTAAAGACAGCGCTAGTATTTATACAGAGCAGGGGCGCGCTGATTTGGCAGCGCCAGAATTGGAGCAAATAAAAGTGATTGAACGGTTTTTGCCACAGCAATTATCTGAAGAAGAGGTAGATGCGCGCGTGAAAGCTATTTTAGATGAAAATGGACTATCAGGTATGGCGAATATGGGTAAGGCTATGGGGCTAGTTACGGCAGCTTTATCGGGTCAGGCCGATGGTAAATTAGTGTCGAGTCTTGTTAAAAAACACTTGGGTGCGTAGTTCTTTTTTATAGTTTTGCACTCCTTACATAAGGCGGCCTCGTAGTTCAACTGGATAGAATATCAGATTTCGGCTCTGAGGGTTGGGGGTTCGAATCCCTCCGAGGTCACGAATAAATCAAAAACACGCTAAAATCCGACGAGCTTTGCTCAGTCGGATTTTAGCGTGTTTTTGATTTTCAGCGCGGAGCGCTCAGGGATGTCGCGAGGCACGAGCGAAATCCCTGATTCGTG
>NZ_JBMLTK010000096.1:0-45873 GCF_049240005.1 Flavobacterium sp.
CGATACGACCTGTAGCAACAGTTCCACGACCTGTAATTGTAAATACGTCCTCAACCGGCATCAAGAATGGTTTAGCGTTGTCACGTACTGGCTCTTCGATCCAGTTGTCAACAGCTTCCATCAATTCGAGGATTTTAGGAACCCAGTTTGCATCTCCGTTCAATCCACCAAGAGCAGAGCCTTGGATAACTGGCCCGTTATCTCCATCATACTCGTAGAAAGACAACAAGTCACGGATTTCCATTTCAACAAGCTCTAAAAGCTCAGCATCGTCAACCATATCCACTTTGTTCATGAATACAACGATACGTGGAATACCTACCTGACGTCCAAGAAGGATGTGCTCACGTGTTTGTGGCATTGGTCCGTCTGTTGCAGCTACTACAAGGATAGCTCCGTCCATCTGAGCAGCACCAGTAACCATGTTCTTTACGTAATCCGCGTGACCTGGACAGTCAACGTGTGCGTAGTGACGGTTAGCAGTTTCGTACTCTACGTGAGACGTGTTGATAGTAATACCTCTTTCTTTCTCTTCAGGAGCGTTATCGATCTGGTCGAAAGATTTCGCAGCTGTTTTAGAGAAACCTGCCTCAGCTAATACTTTAGTGATTGCAGCTGTCAAAGTAGTTTTACCGTGGTCAACGTGACCAATAGTACCGATGTTTAAGTGCGGTTTGGAGCGATTAAAATTCTCTTTTGCCATTTTACTTAGTTTTAATCTTAGTTTAAATTAGTGTTCAAAAATCAATTGAGCCAATGACGGGATTTGAACCCGTGACCTCTTCCTTACCAAGGAAGCACTCTACCCCTGAGCTACACCGGCAAGGTAAATTTAGTTATTTATGTTATTGACGATTTAGGTAGTAAACCGCCGCAGCTTTTAACTGCTCGATTGCATTCTTTCGTTTGCAATCCTGCACCGGCGAACCGGTGCTCAAACTTTTGTTTCGAAAAATCCTTGAGAGCAGAAGCTCTCAGACATTTTTCTTCAACAAAAGAAATTATGTAGGATTAGCTCCTTGCGTCGCTGATCCTGCACCGGCGAACCGGTGCTCAAACTTTTGTTTCGAAAAATCCTTGAGAGCAGAAGCTCTCAGACATTTTTCTTCAACAAAAGAAATTATGTAGGATTAGCTCCTTGCGTCGCTGATCCTGCACCGGCGAACCGGTGCTCAAACTTTTGTTTCGAAAAATCCTTTAGAGCAGAAGCTCTCAGACATTTTTCTTCAACAAAAGTTTGTGGGGAGAACAGGATTCGAACCTGTGAAGACATAGTCAGCAGATTTACAGTCTGCCCTCGTTGGCCACTTGAGTATCTCCCCTATTGTTGATTTTTCCAATAAATTAAGGAACTTCTTAACCTTTGTTCACGACAACAAACCCATTTTTTGAGTTTAAGCCATAAAAAAAGTCCGCTATTTCTAACGGACTGCAAATGTAGAGGTTTAAATTATTTAAACAAAAGAATTTTTAAAAAAGTTTAAATCAGGAATGTGCTCTAATTTTTTCCTTTCTTTTTACAAGTAAACGCTCGGCCGATTCCGCCGCAACTTCAATGGCTTCTTCAAATGTTCTGCACTGTTTCTTCACCATAATATCGTCACCAGGAACATGAATTTTCAATTCCAAGATCTTATTCTCTTTCTCGCTGGTATTATCAACTTTCAAATACACGTCGGATGCCACCACACGATCGTAATATTTCTCTAATTTATCTAATCTTGCTTGAATAAAAGCGACGAGTTTTGCGTCAACAGTGAAGTTGACTGCGTGAACATTTACCTTCATAATTAAATTGTTTTTATTAGACTTTTACGCCTCAGAACTTCTCGGATGCGCTTTAGCAAAAACTTTTTGCAACTCAGCTAAACTGCTGTGTGTATATACTTGTGTTGACGCTAAACTCGAATGACCGAGTAATTCCTTGACAGAATTTAGATCCGCTCCGTTGTTTAAAAGATGGGTCGCAAACGAGTGTCGAATAATATGCGGGCTCTTCTTTGTTTTCGCGGAGACATTACTAAAGTACGTATTTATTGTTCGATACACAAAAGATTCGCTCAATTTAACGCCATTTTCGTTCACCAATAACTTAGTATCCGCATTTTCAGGACGGCAGAGCAAATACTCGCGAATGCGTTCTTTAACAACTGCTAGTAATGGCACGATACGCTCTTTGTTTCTTTTTCCGACAATTCGCAAAGTTGACGCTTGTAAATCAACATCTTGCAGTTTTAAATTAATGAGTTCAGCACGACGCATGCCCGTGGCGTAGAAAAGCTCCACCAACAGACGCTTTAACTGCTCATCGTACGTCTTCGGAGTTCCGAACAATTCAAAAACGTCGTATACTTCGGTTTCAGAAAACGGCAGTTGCAACCTCTTAGCAACTTTTAGCGGCTGATGCTTAGCCAGCGGATTCGTTTCCAGCTGTCCGACTTTCATTAGAAATCGAATAAAAGTGCGCAAAGTGGAAATCTTTCTGTTGATACTGCGGTTGCTTATTCCGCGATCAACTTCACCAACGATAAAGGAACGAATTAACGGATAATGCAAATCGTTCCAACTATCTAACTGATATGTCGAAACCAAAAACTCCGCTATTTGTTCCAAGTCGTCAAGATAGGCTTTTGCTGTTAGCACAGAATAATTCTTCTCTAACAACAAATAATCTTTAAATTTGTGAAGCAATTCTTCCATAGCGCGCGTTTACATTCTCAAAAGTACAGATTAATCAGCTTTTACAACTAATCGTTTCCTCTAAAGCAGCTGCTCCAAAAAAGACGAAACTTCAATAAAACAGATTGAGCAATTAAATTGATTCGACTTTTTACTGCATTGCATCTTTGAACTCACCTTGTAATTTGCTAAATGACACTTTTGCCTCAAACAAAGGCGAACAAGAAACCTTAAGATAAAAAAAGACGGTTCGAAAACCGTCTCTTCTTAAAAACTACTACTACATGTATTTTAGTTTTTTTCACAACTAATCATTAACTAAAGAAAACTACTAAAAACAAGTCTCAAAAAAATCAGTCGGTTGAATGCCCCTTCCTAACGACTTTGTTCAAAAGTGTAAAAAAAAGTAGCATCACGCTATAACTTTGGTACGAACAACACAAAAATGTATACGTTCGACATCGATAAAAGTATAGCTGTATTATTTTATAAGGAAAGCCTTACAAGTGTACGGATTTACGTATTCGTTTACTGCAATCCTAAATTTTAAAATCAAGCGTAAATATTGCCCAACCGTTCTCGTCTTTGTACGAAAAATCGGCGTTCATCTGTTCTACTAAAATGCGAATAAGTCGAAAGCCGAAGCCATTATCATGATCTTCAATGCCCGATTTCAAACCCACTCCATTATCGGCATAAGTAACTTGATAGTGCGCGTTATTTGAAGAAATCCCGACGCGAATCACGCCTTCCGATCGATCTTTAAACGCATACTTAAAAGAATTGGTTGCTAATTCATTTAAAATCAAACCTAAAAATATTGCTGTGGATACATCGAGCGTAACATCGTTATCATCGATTTCTATTTGAACAACCGTATTCGATGTTTGAAATGTTTGCACCAACGAATCAAATAATTGACGGGTGAAATGATGAAAATACACCTGATCGTTTTCTAAATCTTGGTACAAATTCTCATGAATCAATGCCATAGACTGAATCCGGTGTTGCGATTCGGTTAATACAGCCTTCACTTCCTCGTCTTTGCTGGCGCGTGCTTGCAAGAATAACATACTCTTCAAAGTCGACAAATTATTTTTTACCCGATGATGCACTTCTTGCAACAAAGTTTGCTTTTGCAGCACCAAGCGCTCGAGTTGCAAATTCGACTCCAACAGCAATTTGTTGTTGCGCTGAATTCTTCGATACGACAAAACAACTACAATCGTAATGACGATCAACGACAGTAAAATCACTAAACCTATATCGAACTGCAAGGTTTTCTCTCGCAACTCCATAGCCGCCAGTTTGTTCTTTTGTTTTTCGTCGCGCACTAAAGCTTCTTTTTTATCGGCCTGATATTTTATGTTCAAGGCCGCAACTTGCGATTCGCGCTCTTTATTTTTAATCGCTTTTAAAACAGCGTTGGCTTTCGAGAAATAAAAAATTGATTGCTCGAATTTACCCAATTTCTGATAAGCTGTTGCTAAATTTGAGTATACTTCTTCATTCAAATACAAATCGTTCCGCAAGTACAATTCTGCCTTTTTAAAGTAATCGAGTGCCTGTGCATACTTTTTTAAATTTAAGTAATAGCGTCCCTGATTGTTGCATACATGTGAGTAATCGATGTATTCGGCTCTGCGCAACCAAATGCCTTCTGCTTTTTTAGCGTAATAAAAACAACTGTCGGTTTCGCGCCTTTTCCAAAAGCAATCGGCCAAACTCGACCAAGCAAAGGCCATAGAAATCGAATCTTTGGTTTGCTTTGCAAATTTCGACGCCATTTGCAAATAGGTAAACGCACCGTCGATTTTATTGCTTTTGAGTAGGTAATTTCCGTAAACACGATAGGTATATTCTTTTGCAGGCAAATAATCGGTTCGTTTTGAAGCGGCTATGGCACGCAAGTAGTATTCTTCGGCTTGCTTGTTCAGTTTTAGAAGCGCCAGATTATCGGCAACAGACAAATTAATACTGGCAATCTGAATGTCGTTTTTCGATTTCTCGGCATAAATCAAGGCTTCGAGTGTAAGCTTAGTTGCTTTGTTGTAATCGCCTAAAAGTTGATAGGTATACGCGCGATCATTCAGCAAAAAAGCTTTTAAGCGGTAATTGTTTTTGGGTAAATATGTATTGCATAAGTCGTACATATACAAGGTCGAATCGAGCTTTTGATGGTGCTCGTAACCGTCGCCCATATATTTATAGGTATAAAAAGCGGCTAAAGTGTCGCGTCGTTTGAGTGCCCAAGGCAATGCTTTTTTGAAGTAGAATTTTGTAGAATCGAGATATTTGCTGTAGCGGTATTCCTTTAATTTTGCGGTATACGGCGTTTTGCCTTCTTGCGCCACTGCACATAAGGGCAACCACAACACCAAAAGCAACTGTAGGTTAAACTTCAAGAATAAACGCTTTAAACTTTGGAAACTGAGGCTCGACGCGCGAGGTGGTTCGAGCAACAAGCAAATAAAGCAAGAAAAAGCGTAAGGTAAACATTAGGTCATAAAAAAACCGTTAATCAACAAAGGCTGATTAACGGTTTATGGTTGTCAAACGCTGAAATTAGCTTTCTAGGCTGTCTTTCAATCGTTGAATGTAATGTGCTTTTTGAATCTTCATTCGGTGAGTCACAGACGGTTTAATAAAAGCCTGTCTAGCACGCAATTGGCGTACAGTTCCGGTTTTGTCGAATTTTCTTTTATAACGCTTAAGCGCTCTATCGATATTCTCTCCGTCTTTAATTGGTATAATCAACATAATATAGACACCCCCTTTCTTTAAGGCTGCAAAAGTAAACTATTTTTCTGGTTTTCAAAACTTTTTTTGGCGCACCGGCAAAACTATTCGCTGGAAATACATGTGGTTTTGCCGTCCTGCTTTTCCCCCGATAGCTATCGGGGTTTTTTGTGGCTTAAACGCCACCACAAAAAAGGCTTTCCGCTGCAATCAGTCGCGCGGGGAAAGTAACCAAAATGAGTGCCCGTGCTTGTTGGCAATGATTAAAATAACGTGAGTTCGACATAAAAATCTTTGTTAGAACGCTTGAATTAAAGTGTTTAAATAGTTTCCGGAGATCTTTGCTAAGCTATTTTTAAAGCTAACCATTTAAACAGTCGCTTACTGCGTTGTATTTTTTTGAGATACCTCGGTATCCCAATAAAAATACGCCTTGTAATCAACTATTTAAATGGTTTCTAACTTTAATTTTTACATCGAACTCACGTTAAAAGAAGTTCCGCAAAATTGAAAACAACTTTTATATCGCTTCTCGAAAGTTACGATATTCTTTGTGTGAAGGACTGCAACGAAAATAAAAAACAGCTGCCGCTGTACTGGCGCCCGCAGCACAAAGCGACCGAAGGAAGCTCTTGTGCTGCGATGGCGGCAGTTGCGGCAGCCGTTTTTTATTGCAGTGAAAGGCCTGACGGCGCCGGAGGAACGACCCGCCGGCACACCCAAAGCGCACTAAAATGTTCCGCGATAGCCGAATAAAATACTAGAAGATTGCTGGATTTTGTTTTCACTGCCATTGTCTTCAATTCGCGTAAAGTCGGACTGACCTTGAAGACCGAAGTACACCGCAGAACGGTCGGATACGCGAAAATCGACGGTCAGTTGCGTTAAGATTCCGAAATTCCAACCTAAATTTTCATCTTTAACTTTACCTGCTATGGTTTGATTTTCTTGACGTGCTAAAAAGCTTGCCACAGGACCAGCAGAAACGCGCATTGAAATTAAATTTTGATCGCTCTTTTCATCAAAACTAATTTTACCACCTAACAATAATGGAATTTGCACGTAATCATTTTGCAAACGCGCTGATTCTCCAGCCAAAGTGTAGTTTGCATCAAAGGTTGAGAACATCACCCCACTGGTTAGGTCGAGATTTTTTGCGATTTTTCGTGTAAGAAATACATCGAATGCATTAAATGTACCATTTAAGGTAACCAAGCCGCTCTGCTCATATTTTGCAAAACCAAGTCTGGGTTGCAATGTATAAGACCACTTGCTTTTTTCGCTTTCTTTTTCCTGCGCAAATGAACTACAAATCATACCAAATAAACCAATTCCGACAAGTACTAATTTTTTCATATTCATTGTTTTAGTTTAAGGCGAAGCTATAATCTTACTTGTAAGAATAGAATTGCTTTAACTTAATATTAAAGAAAATAAAAAAAGCGCCGTTGAGGCGCTTCCTAGAACTAAGATTGTATTAATGCTTGACCGCAGGTTTATAGGTTTGCTTGTCGATTATCATTTTCGATAGAATTTCGCGAAGAATTTCAGACGTTCCTCCACCAATTGGACCTAACCGGCTGTCGCGCAGCAATCGTGCTAACGGATACTCTTCCATGTAGCCGTAACCGCCTAAGAATTGCAAGCAACTGTAAATGGTTTCGTCGGCTACTTTAGTTGATTTTAATTTAGCCATGGTTGCTTCCTTAACCACATATTCGCCTTTTTGCAAGCGATCTACAGCTACGTAATTGAATACTTTACAGTGTTCGACATCGGAAGCGTGATCTACTAATTTATGGCGTAGTGCTTGAAACTTACTGATTTTTGTTCCGAAAGCTTCGCGTTGCGACATGTATTCGATGGTATAATCGATCGCGTAATCGGCTCGTGCGTGTGCGTTAATGGCCATAATAAGACGTTCTAGCGCAAAATGTTGCATGATGTACGGAAAGCCTTTTCCCGCCTCGCCCATTAAATTGGTTACGGGAACTTCAACCTGATCGAAGGAAATTTCTGCTGTATCGGATGCGCGCCAGCCGAGCTTATCCAACTTTGATTTGGAAACGCCTTTTGCATTGGCATCCATTAAAAAGATACTGATCCCTTTATTTCCGGCTGCTGGATCGGTTTTCGCAGCTACGATGTAGTAATCTGCATAAACACCGTTTGTGATAAAGGTTTTGGAGCCATTGATAAGGTATTTGTCGCCTTGAAGAACGGCTGTCGTGCGCATTCCAGCAACATCGCTACCTCCGAAAGGCTCAGATATGCATAAGGCACCGAGTTTATCACCGGCTATACTTGGAACTAAGTAATTTTGTTTGATTTCTTCGCTGCCTTCGGCATTTAAGTGCGTCATAGCTAAGTACACGTGCGCCCAAACGGCTGCTGCAAACCCAGAAGATTTAATTTTTTGTAATTCTTCAAGCAGAATTACCATGTAGAAAAGATCTAAATTTAGACCGCCATACGCTTCTGGGTATGTAATCCCAAGGAAGCCCATGTCGCCGAATTTTTTCCAAATGAAACGCTCAATAGTTCCTGTTTTTTCCCACTTTTCGATGTGAGGAACGACTTCTGCTTTTAAAAAATCTTGAAAACTTTTTCTGAACAATTCATGTTCTTCCGAAAAGTAAGTTGAATTCATATGTTAACGGATGGCTTTTAAAATTCCAAATATAAAACTAATATTGTTAACTTTTCTTGCGTAATTCCTTCAACATTTGCCAAATCTTCAATAATTAAAGTTCCTTTTCGACTCCTGATTTTAACAATTTCACGAGCCAATGCATAGTTAAAATACGGAAAAGCCGACAGCTCTTTTACACTTGCGCGATTGATATTTAGCTTATTAACTTTTGGCTTGGAGGTAATTGTTAGGTAAAGTTTTAATTGTTCGAACATAAGTTCATCAACACCGTACAAAAGCTTTAATTGATTGACCGTGCAGAAACCGCCGAGTTTTTTTCGTTGATCGAGAATTTGTTGGGCACGTCTGACACCAACCCCCGGAATATCAACCAATTGCGCTTCCGTTGCGGAATTGAGATCGACTGCTCGTTTTACATGATATGTTGGTCGAAAAGCCGTTTGCGTCTTCTTTTTCGTCCAAGCGGGAAATACAAAAAGCGGAGACAGTTTTTTGAGTAATTCGTTGGAAACACCCGTAACTTTTTGGAAATCGGCCGCAGAGTTTACATAAAGACCTTTTTTGCGATACGCTTGTAAGCGATCGAATGCCGCTGTTGGAATTTTTAGCTGATAGGCTTTGTAATCACTTATAAAATTGGGATTAAAAGGTTTTACTTCGAACTTTTTATACTTTTTTGCAGCTAGTTTCTTTTCATACGCAGTTTCCAATAGCGCCAATTCTTTATCGTCTGCCACAGGAATACTTGGAGTTGGTGAATAAAAGTGCAAGCACAATTGAAGTAAAATAAGAAGTAAAAATAGTGCTCCAAGGCCGCGTCGATGCAGCTTGGGAATGAGGAATATACTTTTCATGAGGCTTATAAATCGAAAACAGAAGATCTTTTGGCGCGGATTAAATCTTTCAACTTTAGCCAAAAAGCTAGCGTGAGATACACCCCGAACCAGAGTCCGGCTGTAACGAAAGAAATGTAAATAAAAAACAAGCGAACACTGCTGGCGCGCATACCCAAGCTATCGGCTAAACGACTGGCGGCGTTAAATCCGTGTTTTTCAAAGTAGTATTTTAGACGTAAATCAAAGCGCATAGCGGAACGAAATTAAGCAGATTTTTCGGATTTACTCAACAAATGCACACCAATCGAACAATTCATACAACGTCCCTTCTCGCAATATTGCTGTTTTAGTTCGAGTAAAGCCTGCGATTCGAATGCGGATTTAGCTTTGAGATCGAGATCGCTGAAACGTTTGATTATTGTATTATTTTCTGGTTTTATCTCTACAGCAAGATCGATTAGAAAATCGGAGCGTGTTTGCCCGTTCTCATTATAATAGGCAAACAAAAACGGAATTATTGTATTGATAACAAGCAGATCAACAAAACTTTGCGATAAGTGCTTGGGTGAAGCTCGCGTTGCTTTATCGGGAATGTAGTGCGTTTGCCAATACGCTGAGACACCGCCTTGAAAAATTTGAGACAGCTGCTTTTGATTTGTAGCTTGTAATAGCTTTTCGAATTTATAGGGGGATTGGTGGTAAAAGGCAGCCAACTGCACCAATCGAATTGTTGGAAAATTTTCTGGTCGAAGTTTAAAAAACTCAACTGGATGTAACAATTCAGTAGATATTTGATATTTAATCTTCAAAAATCCAAACTCGGCTTGTAGTTGTTGTACATAGTAATCTTGGTGCTCGGCTTCGAGTAGTTGGCAGCTTCCTAAAAAAAGAGCTTCCAAACCAATTAAATTCGCAGATTCTTTGATTACGGCTTTAAAACCCACTCGTTGCGCCATTTGCTCGAAAGCTATAGCATTAGAATTTAAACCAAATGCTTTTGCTAGGGCTACAAATAAGGTTGCTTCCCAATCGCCATTTTGGCTTCGAAAGAGTTCGGTAATACTCATGGCTTTTCGTTCGGCACGTTCGATGAAAAGCCGTTCGAGAAATGTATGAACTAGTTCGACTGGCACAGAACTTATTAGCTTTTCACAATAAATCCATGTTTTACTTTGCAGTAAATTTTGGTACGAATGCACTAAAGTTGCGGATACTCGTCCTTGTAATTCGAGCACGGGTATTGTTGCGTTGTTTTCAAGGAAAATGTCGTAGTCGTAATGCCAAACAACGTGTAGAATTACATTTTTGTATTTGGCGTCTTGCTCGTGTCGGTGTAAGTACCAATCTGAAGATTTTAGATGGATTTCGACATTACCCACCCAGAGTTGTTGTCCGATTCGAATTTTAGCGTTAAAGAAGTCTGGACCGCTCGTTTTTAGGTAAAAGCCTTGATTGACAATCGAAAGCGGTTCTCCACTAGTCGTAAAGAGATTTTGGTGGTTGAATTTCTGAAACTTCCAGACGTAGTGGAGAAAATCCTCTTTCATGGCGTGTAAAAATTTAAATGGCTTGGATGACGCTAAATTAACTATCTGATTAAATTACAATTACGGTTTTTCCGTAAATTTCAAAAAAATTAAAAAAATTTAAGGTATTAAGGAATTGTGAATTGTGATTGACTTAACAGAATGTAAAATCTTGATTTAGACCTTTGCAAAAAAGATAAACTTGGACCAGAATACCATCCGTAAAATATTAATCTGCAGACCAAACCACCGGTTGGGTAATATGCTTTTAGTAACGCCGCTTGTACAAGAGTTGGAAAGAGATTTTCCCAATGCGAAAATAGACGTATTTGCTAAGGGCGTGTTAGTGGATATTGTCTTTGAAAATTATTCGAATTTTGGAACATCTATTAAGTTAAGTAGAAAACCTGCCAAGGATTTTTTAGGATATCTAAAGGCATGGACTAAAATAGTAACTTCAAAGTACGACTTGATTATAAATGTGGATCCTGGTTCAAAATCGGGCACAATTGCCACAAAACTTGCAAAAAGTAAATATAAAGTTTTTGGAACAGCGGAACTGAAAGCGATAACGCAATTTTCAGATTATCGGCATATGGCTAAATACCCGGTTTATGCCTATTGGAGTTATTTTAAAATTCCGACGCGAGAAATTTCACCACTACAATTCCGCTTATCAACAGCCGAGCAAGAAAAGGGTTTAAAAACCTATAAGAGCTTACAGGAAAGCAACAAGCCACTAATCTGCTTATTTACCTACGCAACTGGTCAGAAAATCTATGATTCTAGTTGGTGGAATACATTTTATGAAGCACTTTCAAATCGCTTTTCCGCGGAATATGAAATTATAGAAATACTTCCCGTTGAAAATATCTCTCAATTTAACCACAAACTAAAACACTTCTACAGCAAAGACGTTCGCGAAATTGCCGCCATCTTGAATCACGCCGCCCTTTTCATTGGTGCCGATAGTGGCATGATGCACTTAGCGGTTTCGTCTGGTGTTCCTACTTTGGGACTCTTTAAAGTAACGTTACCTGAAAAGTATACACCTTACGGAGGAAAATCTGATTATATCAATACAAATGATAAATCTGTGGACCAAATGATGGCCCAAATTGAAAATACATTTAGAAATTAAGTGTTACTTCACTGAATTGATGATGTCGTATTTGGTAATGATGTGATACTGTCCACCATCTAAAGCTACCAAAACTGCCTGATTCTGTTTGTTTATTAATCGGCTTACTTCTTCAATTGTTGCATGCGCAGAAACAATAGGATACGCTGCCGACATTACCTCGCGGATTGGTTTATCTGCTAGATTTTTATCTAAAATGTAGTTTTGAAACAGGGTAGCCTCATCGATAGCTCCAACAAAACCGCTGGTATCTACAACCGGAATTTGCGAAATTTTAAATTTGCGCATACGTTCCAATGCATGAGAAACCAATTCTTCGGTTTTAGCTACTACTAATGGCTTATCGATATGATCTTTGATTAAGTCTAGAGCCGTGGTAACTTCTTCATCTAAAAATCCGCGCTCTCGCATCCAGTCGTCGTTAAACATTTTACCTACGTATCGACTTCCCGAATCGTGGAACAAAACAACCACAACATCATCAGGTTTAAAATGTTCTTTTAGCTGTAAAACGCCTTTAATCGCTGAACCTGCCGAGTTTCCGACAAAAATACCTTCTTCTAGCGCTAAGCGTCGTTGGTAAATAGCGGCATCTTTATCGGTAACTTTTGTAAAACCATCAATTAAAGAAAAATCAACATTTTTTGGAAGAATGTCTTCTCCAATACCTTCAGTGATGTACGGATAGATCTCGTTTTCGTCGAAAGTACCCGTTTCGTGATATTTCTTAAAAACGGAGCCATAGGTATCAACACCCCAAATTTTCACATTCGGATTCTTCTCTTTCAAATACTTCGCTACTCCAGAAATAGTTCCTCCAGTACCGACACCAACTACGAAATGCGTGACCTTTCCTTCTGTTTGTTCCCAAATTTCCGGGCCGGTTTGTTCGTAATGTGCTACTGCATTCGAAGGATTATCGTACTGATTTACATACCATGAATTAGGAGTTTCTTCGCCTAGGCGTTTTGAAACTGAATAGTATGAACGAGGGTCGGTTGGTTCAACATCAGTCGGACAAACAACTACTTTTGCGCCCACGGCACGCAGAATATCCATTTTCTCTTTAGACTGCTTGTCGGTAATCACACAAATAAGCTTGTAACCTTTAACGATTGCTGCAAGAGCCAAACCCATGCCTGTATTTCCAGAAGTACCTTCAATGATGGTGCCACCTGGTTTTAATCGTCCATCAGCTTCAGCATCCTCGACCATCTTCAAAGCCATACGGTCCTTGACAGAATTCCCAGGGTTGAATGTTTCAACTTTTGCTAAAACCAAAGCATCAACTTCGGTTGTTAGTTTGTTAATTTTAACTAGTGGCGTATTGCCTATGGTACCAAGAATATTTTCTGCGTATTTCATAATTTCTATTGAAAAAAGTTCCACACCAAACCAAAGCGTACGGTAAAATCGCGATACGGATAATCGGGTGCACTGTAATAGTTAAATCCTGTTAGCGGCGAATTGAAATGTTCTGCCTTTAGATAAATACGTGTTTGACGTACACGAGCGTTTACAAAAAAATCGATCAAAGGGAAATTCCCTATTTTACGCTCGTTCTGAACGTAAAAACCGCCAATGACCGGATTGTAATTATTTGCAAAGTACGAAGTAAAATAATTTACTGTGAAACCTGTTTGAAGGAATAATGCACGTTTAAACAAATATTCGCTGAAGTAAAAACTCTGACGAGCAACTACATCGGGAACGTTTAGAATGTCGTCGTCCTGAACAACTTGTTGAAACAACGCTGTATTGTCGAGTGCAAACTTTCCGAATGTAAATTCTTTGGCTAATTTGATGGAAAAATGTGAAATTGATTTACCGTACTGCTCTGGATTTACCGTCAATACTCGCGTAACGTTTTGACCACTAGTAATTGTAGTTTCCTGACCGCCGAAATACAAATAATCGTCGATTAGGTTGTACTGAAACGAAGCGTTAATCCAAGGCGTTTCTGCAAGAGCGGAAATTCGATTAATTTTTTGATTGACAAAATTGTTCGACCAATTGTAATCTATAAAACTACTTTGAAACAAATTATATTGAAAATCGGGTATTTGCGACAAATTTTCAAGGCTTCCTGAAAACGTGAATCGATCGTTTGGACGATACGTAATATTTGCTTTCAGTTGCGATGTTTTTTCTGTAACACCTTCGAAATAATCGGCTGTAAAAATAATTTTATCGCGATGTAAGGCATAATTCCCTCCTATCGAAGCAACTTCTAGTTTCAAGGACGCGGGAATAAGATCGTTGTCATTAACGATGATCGACCTATAAAAATAATTGAAGTTCTGAAAAGCAGCATAAGGCTGAATACGCCCTATTTTCTTGTTTCCAAAACTTACACCAACTTGATTCTTCATGGTGTTAAAGCGCACCTTATCTTTTATATTAGAGGGAACGTAGGCCGCTCCAAAGCGTTCGTTAACCGTTTGCTGGTTGTACTCCGAAAATTTGTGCTCGTAGGTAAACTCGTGCGAAATTTGCAAGTTGGTTTTATCTGATTTACCAGCAATAACGAGCTGTTGACTGAAATAATAGCGATTGCCCCGAAGTATCGATTCGGCATCGGGAAGATAAACGCTCAAACGACGTCGATCTGTAAAAGCTGCATCTCCTGATTCAAAATCTTCGATATTCTCAATACCGCCATTTTCGTAATTCAATAAATCTTGCGCAGTCAGGTGAGCGCGCAAACTGTAACGTTTATTTTTGGTTATGTAAGAAGCTGTAAATCGAAAATTACCGCTACTTGTAAGCTGGTTCACGTACTTACCTTGCGACCTAACTCCTTTATAAGCAATGGAAAAGTTATGTCTTTTACTAGTGTTTAATGTAATGAAGGCATCTAAGCTGTGGCCTTGTTCCATTACGGTTTTGTAGTACAATTCGGTGAGCGGCGTTGCAACTGAATAGTAGTTTATATCTTCCACTTCTTTGTAAAAAAAGTGCTTGCCCGCAAAGCCAATTCCAGGCATGGCGTTTTGTCTGGTAAGTGAAAAATCGAGTGTGTTATATGTTTGTCCTTCGTTGGCAAACGGCAAAAGACCGAAGTTATCTCTTCGGAGATAATTAAAAATGTAGTCTTTCCGGATGGTTAACGATGTATCGATGTAGGTCGTATCATTTTTGGGACTGATTACCTGATACATGGTGATATCAGCAGTATTTGCTTTTAAAGTGTTGGCTTTGGTATTGGATTTAGAATCGAGTCTCGTGTTGGTTTGCGTTCCTGGAGACAACTTATCTAAACTCTTTGTATTTCGTTGCGCTTGCGCGGATGCGAACGTACAAATAGCAAAAGCCGTTAACAAAATACGTACTGTCATATCTAAAAAACTGCGCGCAAAGATACGCTTATTCGTTTATGGACATTCAAAAACATCCTTTAAATCTTTGGTATAGAAACACCAAATCTGCGGCTTTACTATGCCATTGTTTCTTTAGGGTTCCACTATTGAAATTAGTCGGCATTGCTCCTTTTGAAAGAAATTACATTAAAAAAAAACCGTCGGGTTCCGACGGTCTTTTGGATTTATTTAATAAAACTTACTTGACGATGGTCATTTCATCAACGATATGTTTTGCATTTGCATATTTATCGATTAACCATAATACGTAGCGAATATCTACATTGATGGTGCGCTGCAAATTTTTATCAAAAATAACGTCGCCAGCCATTGCTTCGATATTTCCGTCGAAAGCTAAACCAATAAGTTCACCTTTTCCATTTAAAACTGGGCTTCCTGAGTTTCCTCCAGTTATGTCGTTATCTGTGAGGAAATTAACCGGCATGAAACCTGATTTATCTTGGTAGCGACCAAAATCTTTTGATTTGGCAAAATCTAACATACGTTGTGGTAAGTCGAATTCTGGATCGTTCTTTTTGTACTTTTTGATCATTCCATCAAAAGTTGTAAAGTTGTTGACCTTGGCGTCGTTGCGCTTGTCTGCCGGCAGAGCACGTACTTTTCCATAAGTTAGACGCAAGGTAGAATTTGCATCTGGGTAGCGAATAGGTGCCAATTTCGAAGCACGCAAACCTTCTACGAGTTTTCGGTAAGCTGCTCCGTAATCGTTCTGAGCTTTGGCAAGTTCTTCTGATCTTTTAGAGAAATGTGCCAGAAGTTCGTTTGAAAACTGGTTTAATGGATCGTTTACAATAAGTTGTTCGCTTGGAAATTCAAGGAAAGCTGCGATTCGCTCTTTAGAAGTAAGTATACTTAAATCGAACGTAGCGTTAACAAATTTGGTAAAGTCATTATTATTTGCTTTTCCAATTTTCTCAACCACAGGTGCAATAGGATAACCAACAGCTTTTGTTGCATATAACTTTAATTGTGCTGCCATGATATCTTTTTCAGCCGGAATGTGTTGTTCTGAGAATAATCCTTCCACCGCATCTTCAATCTGAGGCTTCATTTCTTGACGCTTCTTCTCGTCGGCTTTAGCATAATTTTCGAGCATTTTCCCTAAACCTCTGCCGATAGTTCCGTAAGAAGTGGTACGGAAAAGTTGCGTTAAGTACATGTCATGACGCGACTTTTCATTGGTCATTTTATAATAGTTGTTAAGTGTTTCCACCACTGAACCATAGCGTGCCTTATTTTCTGATTTGTTTGCCCACTTGTTGAATTTTGCTTCTTGTTCCGCTTTAGTTTTTGCGGTTTGGAATTTGGTAAGTGCATCAATCATACCTTGTCTGTTCTTCCAGTAATTTGCAGTTGAAGCAAACTTTGAAGCGTATTTTAAACGCAGCTCATCGCTTTGTTGCATATACTTTTGCATATTATCCATGCCTGTTTTAGCACCTTCAACCCATGCTGGATATGCAAATTTTACGTTTTGCTCTATTCCGCCAGCAGGCATCCAACGATTGGTTCTGCCCGGATAACCTAAAATCATGGCAAAATCGTTTTCTTTAACGCCATTCAAATTAATTTTCAAATGTTGTTTTGGTTTTAAAGGCACATTATTCGGGCTGTATTCTGCTGGGTTTCCGTTAGCATCGCCATATACACGAAACATGGAAAAGTCGCCGGTGTGTCTTGGCCATTCCCAGTTATCAGTATCGCCGCCGAATTTCCCTACCGATTCTGGTGGAGTACCCACTAAGCGCACATCGGTGAAATCTTGATAAACGAAATAATAGAATTCGTTTCCTTGAAAAAATGAACGCACTGAAACTACATACTTCCCTCCTTCATTATTTTCTTTTTCAATCAATGCAATTTCTTGATTAATGGCTTTTTCGCGCTCCGCTTCAGTCATATTATCGTTTAGTTTCGACAAGATTCTCTTAGAAACATCGTCCATTCTCACAAAAAAGCGCACGAATAAGCTTTTTGGCTTCAACTCGCCTTTTTTGTCGGCTGCCCAGTAACCATCTCTCAGATAATTATTTTCAGGTGTAGACAATTCTGCAATTGCATCGTATCCGCAGTGGTGATTGGTTAAAACAAGTCCGCTACCAGAAATAAGTTCGGCGGTACAACCACCATTAAATTGAACAATAGCGTCTTTTAAGCTGTTGTTGTTTATGCTATAGATTTCCTCTGCTGTTAATTGGAGGCCCATCTTTTGCATATCGCGGTGATTCAGACGTTCGATGAACATAAGGAACCACATCCCTTCGTCGGCACGAGCTGGTAAAATGCTCAGTATAGCGACGACTACCAGTAAGATTTTCTTCATAATGTACGAATGTTAAGTATAGTGTGTGCGAAGATAAGAGAAAAGCTGCTGTGTTTTTATGTGTTGGATAATCATTGGTTGTTTCCAAAAAACACAGCGTAAAAAAACAATTATAGAATTGAAAACAATCATTAAAATTAAGATAAAACTCGCGTTTACATCAAGTCTTTAGAATTATAACTAGATGTAAAATATTTTTTTTAGAAAAAAAGTCATTTTACGGAAAAACCGTAATCTCAATTAAATCTACCTCTGTAATTTTGTACAATAAAAGCAACAAAAATCCATGTACGAAGAGTTTGGAATGCTCATTATCATGTCATTACAATGATTGCTGTAGTTGTAAATGAGAAAAACAGCTTTAATTTCAAAATTTTATACACCATGAAAAAATTAATTTTAATCCTCGTAGCCACATTGCTCTTTACTACCGAATTTTCATTTGGACAGGAGTCGAACACATTTAAAACCGGTACTGTTTTAATCACAATCAATAAAAACACCACCAAGACAGTTTTTGACAGTTATCCTAAACTCGAAGCAGGCATAGCGCCCGCGGTTGAAGCTGCTATGAGACGAGTTAGCCCAGAAGCTCCTTGCACCACATCTATGGAAGTTACTGTTACAGCGACAGTCGAAGCATCAGCCGCTGTTGTGGGTGGCTCATTGAGCACTTCAATCACAGCTACAGTTACCGCCGACTGTAAAGACATTTTAAATGCTGTTTCTCGAATCAAAAGTCAGCTTGAAAAGTTACTAAGATGATGAAATTTGGTAACCAACAGGCATTAGTTACTGTTGGTTACTTTTAACCAAAATTGAACTTTATGAAACTAATACGCTCCGTAAGCCTCAGCGCTTTTCTATTTTTAGTTTTTTCTACTTGTAGTTTCGCTCAAACCGAGACCAAAGAAGTAGTTGAAACCGCTCAACTCATTATTACGCAAGGAAAATCAAAAGTTCGCTACGATTACAAGAACTTCGACGATTTACTGAAATTCACTCCCGAACTTATCCAAAATGCACTAGACGAGGATAAACATAAGAACTCCAATAAAAAGTGTAATATAAAAGTGAGCTTTTCCCTCACTTGCAAGAAGGGATCTTCGAGCGAAAGTCTTAATTCTAACGTAACAACCGAATGCGAAAGCTTAATTAATGACGTAACCTCTCTGCAAAAAGATTTAATAAATCTGTTACGAAAAGAAAATTGATCCAAAAAAAACGAAAGTGGATAGGCTATTCACTTTCGTTTTTATCATTCGTTAAGTATTTTCCAAAGTCTATCTTTTAGTAATTGCAAATTATATTGACTTACTGCTGAGAAGAAGACATAAGGTATATTTTTGAATTGTTGATCAAGTTCAGCTTTTAATTCTTTCTGCAACTCTTCGTCGATCATATCACACTTTGAAATCGCCACAAGTCGTTGCTTGTTCAATAATTCAGGATTGTATTCCTCCAGTTCTCGAATCAAGATATCGTATTCTTCCTTAATATTTGGCGAATCAACAGGTATTAAGAAAAGTAAAGTTGAATTTCGTTCAATATGACGCAAAAAGTAGTGTCCAAGACCTTTGCCTTCAGCCGCGCCTTCTATGATACCTGGAATGTCAGCAATTACAAACGACTGAAAATCGCGGTATGCAACAATACCAAGATTTGGTTTTAATGTAGTGAAGGGATAATCTGCTATTTTAGGTTTGGCCGAAGTTAATACAGATAGTAACGTTGACTTTCCTGCGTTAGGAAACCCTACTAATCCGACATCAGCCAAGACTTTTAATTCCAAAATGACGTCTTTTTCTTCACCTGCCAAACCGGGTTGTGCGTAGCGCGGTGTTTGATTTGTAGATGAGCGAAAATGCCAATTACCTAATCCGCCTTTTCCGCCTAGAGCGAGAATTCGTTCTTCGCCATCTTCGGTAATTTCAAAAAGAACTTCATCGGTTTCTTTATCTTTCACGACAGTTCCAAGAGGTACTTCGATGAATTGATCTTCACCGTCGGCACCAGTACTTCGTGAACTTCCACCGTCACCTCCGTGACCTGCTTTTACATGGCGCATAAATTTAAGGTGAAATAAGGTCCACAAATTTTTCCTGCCCACTAAAATAACGTGGCCGCCACGACCACCATCTCCACCGTCTGGACCTCCTTTTTCAATAAATTTTTCACGATGTAGGTGTGAGGATCCTTTTCCTCCTTTGCCTGAAGAAACATAAATCTTAACGTAGTCTACAAAATTCCCTTCTGTCATTTTTAGTCTTTAGTAGTTTCGTAAACCATTACTTTATCAATTTTTACACCGTCCATGTCGATAACTTCGAGAACAAACCTTTGCCATTCCAACTTTTCACCTTGCTTTGGAATTCGTGAAAGTTCGGTCATTATGAGTCCGCTTACTGTTGTCACTTCGTAATCGTTAATCAACTCATCGAGTTCGAAAAAGGTAAGAAAATCGTGTAACGAGTAGTGCCCATCGACGAGCCAAGTCCCGTCTTCTCTAGCAATGAGTTGAAAATCGTCTTTATAAAATTCAGAAGCGTCTCCAACCAAAGCCTCGAGAATATCGTTTAAAGTTATAATTCCTTGAAAATCGCCGTATTCATCAGACACAAATGCGTAGTGAATACCGCTTTTCTTGAAGTTCTCCAAAGCAGTATAAGCTGTTGTTTGCTCCATGATGTATGGTGCTTCACTTAGGATATTACTTAAATGAAAGTGTTCATCACCAAAATGCGAGAATATGCTCTTCAAATTCACCACCCCAACAATATCATCGTAATTTTCTTTATAAACAGGATAAATGGAATGCAGTTCTTTGAGCATTAATTCCCTTACTTGCGAGCGATCAGCATCGATTGGCAAGGATATAACAGATTTCCGATGAGTCATTAATGAATTAACCTTCCGATCGCCGATATGAAAAACACGTTCCACAATATCTTGTTCAATTTCTTGAACTTCTCCACCTTCAGTACCTTCTTTTATAATGGCTTTAATTTCTTCTTCAGTTATCTTTCCATCGGTTGTGGGTTTTATCATCAGAATTTTGAGAAGAAATTCAGTTGAAATTGTAAGGAGCCATATAAAAGGCGCGGTAATTATCGAGACCGCTTTCATAGGAACAGCGGTAGCTTTAGCAATTGCCTCGGGATAATTTAAGCCTATACGCTTTGGCACCAACTCGCCTAGCACTAATGAAACAAAGGTTAGCAACACAACTACCACTCCAACTGCAAAAGTGTGCGCATAGGGTTGTGTTGTAGGAAATTGTTGAAAAAAGTGCTCTACATCTGCCGTTATTTTATCGCCACTGAAAATACCTGTTAAAATTCCGATTAACGTTATTCCGATTTGGACAGTACTCAGGAATTTGTTGGGCGCATTTGCTAAATCTAGCGCGGCTTTTGCACTTGCATTACCTTTTTTAGCAGCATTTTCTAGGCGATTTTTTCGTGCAGAAATCAATGCGATTTCAGACATTGAAAAAACACCATTTAAAATGATCAGAAATAAGATAATTAGAAATTCCATAATTTGTGATTGTTCAAATGCGCGTTATCTACAATTGTTCGATAACTGCGCTGAGCCGCCTTGTGATTTCGCTTACTGCTCCAATACCATCTACAGCGAAAAACTTGTTTTGGTTTTGGTAATAACCAATAAGTGGCGCTGTTTTTTCGTTGTATTCCTGATAACGATTTCGAATTTTCTCTTCGTCTTGATCGTCGCTACGTCCAGACGTTTTCCCGCGTTCAAGCAATCTTTGTACAAGAATTTCATCGTCGGCTTCAAGTGCAATTGTTGCGTTGACTTTTTGATTTTTACTTGCCAAGAAAGCATCTAGTGCTTCTGCTTGCGCTATTGTTCGCGGAAAGCCATCGAAAAGGAAGCCGGCCGTATTTTCACTCTTGTTTGCCTCAAATTCAAGCATCTGAATAGTCAACTCATCAGGCACAAGATCACCGTTATCGATATACGTTTTAGCTGTTGCACCTAGCTCAGTTTGATTTTTAATGTGATAGCGGAAGATGTCTCCCGTAGATAAATGCGTAAGGTTATATTTTGCTTTAAGCACTTCAGCCTGAGTTCCTTTTCCTGCACCAGGTTTACCAAAAAGAACGATATTAATCATGTTTATAATTTTGAGATGGAATTATTTATCGAATGTAATTATAAAATTAGTCGTATTTTTTTACTCCTTCAACACAAAAACCTCCTTGGAATTTCTTCCTAAGCCGTTGTAATCCAAACCATATCCTACAATAAACTTGTTGGGAATTCGGATTCCAACATAATCCAATTTAATGGATTTCTGGTATACCTCTGGTTTGAGAAAAAGTGTAGCAATTTTAACGTGATTGATATTTCTTTTCTTCGCTGCTTCCTTGAGATAAACAATTGTGTTTCCCGTATCTACGATATCCTCTACCAATATTATAGATCGACCTTCGAGACTATTGTCGAAAGCCAGTGATTCTGTTATTTGGTTAGTACTGTTCAAACCTTCGTAAGAATTGACTTTTACGAACGAAAGTTCGCAATCTCCTCGGTAGTGTTTCAGAAGATCAGCAAGAAACAATACTGAGCCATTTAATACACCCACAAACACGGGACATTGGTCGGAATAATCAGCATAAATTTGTTCAGCAAGTTGCTGTATCGCGAA
This sequence comes from Flavobacterium sp., assembly GCF_049240005.1. Classification (GTDB taxonomy): domain Bacteria; phylum Bacteroidota; class Bacteroidia; order Flavobacteriales; family Flavobacteriaceae; genus Flavobacterium. The sequence continues at coordinate 21,953 of NZ_JBMLTK010000096.1, forward strand.
TTGAATTTCATTTTCTTCGATAAAAGGTTCGAAGTACCTGTCGCCAATTTTCAATGGATAATCACTAATTAAGATAAACCGCAAAGATAATTTATTTTCTGACGCAGCTTTTGAAGTATTTCAAAGGAATTGAAAAATTAAAATACTAACAAATTCCAAAAAAAACAACAAACTTTATCAAAACAACCACTAATTTAACATCTTTTCTGTCACAATTAATAAAAAAAATCATTAAAATTGCAAACCAACAACTAATTAACACCCAATCCAATACATGAAAAAAATTACATTAACACTATCATTATTATTTGCCGCTTTCTCTGCTTCAGCGCAATTAGCTGATGGCTCAGTTGCGCCAGACTTTACGGTAACTGATTTAAACGGCAACACGCACACTTTATCAAGTTACCTCAACGCTGGTAAAACTGTAATACTTGACATCTCTGCCACTTGGTGTGGTCCCTGCTGGAATTACCACAATGGAAAGGCACTAGACAACATTTACAATGCATATGGAGCTAATGGCTCAAATGAGGTTGTTGTATTGTTTGTCGAAGGAGACCCTAGCACAACCATCGACGACCTCAATGGAACTGGAACAAATACCCGTGGTAATTGGGTGGCTGGAACTTCATATCCCGTAATTGATTCTGCGGAAGTAGGTGACTTATATCAAATACAGTACTTTCCTACGGTTTATCGAATCTGTCCAGACGGACTTGTTAGCGAAATAGGTGCATTAACAGCTCCTAATATCAGAAACTCGATTAACAATAACTGCGGAACTTTAACAGGTTTACAAAACCATGTTGAAGTAATGGAAACCACAAACGATTTTTGTAGTACTACAGGTACTCCAACGGCGCGATTGAAGAATTATGGCACAAATTTGATGACTAGTGGTACAGTGGCTTTGAAACAAGGAAACACCGTTGTTGCTACAAAAGATTTCACAAGCAACACGAGCCAATTCAATACACGTGCTATAACATTCGATGCGTTAACTATTGATCCAAATGCTGAATATTCCTTCCAAGTAGTTACACTTAATGGCGCAAGCATCGCGGCTAATGAAATGACAGAAGAGACTACCGAAATAGACGTTGCGATCAATGTTCAAAACGACATCACTGTAAACGTTTATACTGATAACTATCCAACCTCTCTCTCCAGACTTTGATCTAGAATTACCCGTTAGCCGATTAAATCGTTTGACGGTATGGTCGTTTCCAGAACCGCAAAATGTGCAGCAAGCAGTAAACTTAACAAGCGTTAACTGCGGACTTGGACTAAAAATGAATGCTTCAAGAACCACCACGGGATACAATTTACAAGTAGACGTAAAATTCGTTCAAAACTACGAGGGCCTGAAACTTGTGGTTTATCTGTTGGAAGACGATCTGATTTATTTCCAGAGAAATTACACCCAATTTTACAATGCTGTAAATCCGATTCCAAACTTTGAGCACGATCACGTGCTGCGAGCTAGTGTAACAAACATTCTTGGAGATGCCATGGGAAGCAATACCCGCTTTGGAGAAACTTTTAGCAAAACTTTTGATATTGCTCTTCCTGCCGACATCGAGAATCCGGAGAAGGTCAACTTCGTTGCATTTGTTGTAGGTGCAGATAATCGCGTAATCAACGTACGCCACTGCAACTTGAACGAAACGCAAGATTTTCAAGAGAATCCATAAAAAAAGAGGGAAGTCGCATAGTACTACTCCCCTCCTACTAACCAATAACCAAAACAATTATGAAAAAACACTATGCTAGCATAGGCATATTGGTCTGTCTTATCATTAAATCATTCGCGATTCCAACGCTTCATAATTATTTACTATAAAGTACGGACTAAAAGAAAGGTTTGTTACTTTAACATCAGTTAATTCTTTTATAATTTCGATAGACTATCTTTGTACAAACAAACAACTGATGTCTTTTTTCTCTTCTGATTTCACTCTTGGAATACTTGGTGGCGGACAATTAGGTAAAATGCTACTGACCGAAACCCGCAAATTCGATATTAAAACAGCCGTTCTCGATCCCGACGCCTCAGCCCCCGGGAGAATAGCAACCAACTCTTTTTCGGTTGGAAACTTAATGGATTTTCAAACTGTTGTCGACTTTGGAAGGCAAGCCGATGTGATTACCGTAGAAATTGAGGCCGTAAATACCGAGGCTTTAGCTGCACTTGAAGCAGAAGGAAAAAAAGTGTATCCGCCTTCGGCAGCCTTAAAAATCATTCAAAATAAATGTTTGCAAAAAGCACATTATGGTGCTAACAACATTCCTACATCGCCGTTTACCAATTACGAGTCGCTCAAGGATTTAATGCTCGATGTGGTTTCAGGAACGTTAAGCTTGCCATTTGTATGGAAGAGTGCCGAAGCAGGATACGACGGATTTGGTGTTCAAGTGGTTCGCGAAATAAAAGATTTAGATACACTCAAAGAAGGTGCTTGCCTGGCAGAAAACTTAGTTGATTTTCAGAATGAAATAGCGGTCATTGTTGCCCGAAACGCTAAGGGAGAAGCTGTAACTTATCCTGTGGTAGAAATGGAGTTTCATCCAACGGCTAATCAAGTTGAATTTGTGTTGTGTCCGGCTCGCATAAACGACCAAATTGCTCAGCATGCGCGAGAATTGGCGCTGCGCGTGGCAGATAGTTTTAAAATTGTTGGCTTGCTGGCCGTTGAATTATTTCTCACAAAAACCGGTGAACTATTGGTTAATGAGGTGGCACCTAGACCACATAATTCTGGACATTATTCCATAGAAGCCTCTGTTTGCTCGCAGTTCGAAAATCATTTGCGTGCCGTTCTCAATTTACCCTTGGGCGACACGTCAAGCAAAATGGCAGCCGTGATGGTCAATCTTGTTGGAGCCGCCGGATTTCAAGGTCAGGTGGAATACGAAAACATCGAAGACATTCTAAAAATTCCTGGCGTAACGCCACATATTTACGGCAAACGTGAAACAAGACCGTTCCGAAAAATGGGACACGTGACGATTGTGCATCAAGATATTGAAAAAGCACGCGAAAATGCAGCGTTGGTAAAATCAACAATCTCAGTAAAAAGCATCCAATGAAAACCGCTACTTGGAATATTCGTCTGCTACTGCTATTTACCGTAATTCCAGTTTTATGTGTTGCACAATCCGAAATAGCCGACATGTCGGGTTTTATTCAACTCAACAATTTTAATTTTCTGGATTTGCTCGAGGACAATCCGTCTATTGAAAAACGCTACGTACTCGAAAATGGAGAAACCTACGACCAAAAATTCTTGGATTCTGTTAAGACTTTACCTGAAAACGAAAAATTCGTACAGCGATTCTTTACCAACAAAGAGAAAACAGTAGTGTACATACAACTCGCAAAAAACACTACCGAAAATCAGAAAAGAGTCAACGACGAATTTCAAGAAAAACTAAAGCAAGCTAAAAAGTCGAAAAATAAACTGATTGGCGAAAATCTTTCTGAGCTTGTTCTTACAGGCATAAACGGCAATACATATAAAATTGCCGACTTAAAAGGAAAGGTCGTTTTGATGAATTTCTGGTTTACAAAATGCGGTTCGTGCATTAAAGAAATTCCGGATTTACATAAAATGCAAGAGAAGTTTGCAGGCAAAGACGTTTTGTTTTTTGCAGTTACTTACAACGAAGCGGCGAGAATTCAGAATTTTTTAAAGAAAGTTCCTTTTAACTTTACGCACATTACCGACAGCCAAGCAATCATCGATCAGCTCGGTGTCACGTTCTTTCCGATGAATATTTTAATCGACAAGCAAGGTGAGGTCGTTTTTTTTAGCGATTTCGATGCTTTTATTGGAGGAAAAGAACTTCAGAACATTACCAAACTTATTACTAAGAATTTAAAAAAAGAACTATGACAGACGTAGCGATTGTAATGGGAAGTAAAAGCGATTTACCAGTAATGCAAGCTGCCGCAGATATCTTAGACCAATTTGGCATTACGTATGAAATCGATATTGTTTCGGCGCATCGCACGCCCGAAAAATTGTTTGATTTTAGCACAAATGCACACAAACGCGGCGTCAAAGTAATTATTGCTGGTGCAGGCGGTGCAGCGCATTTGCCTGGAATGATCGCTGCTATGAGTCCGCTTCCTGTAATTGGTGTTCCGGTTAAATCCTCAAATTCGATTGACGGTTGGGACTCCGTATTGTCTATTCTACAAATGCCCGGAGGAGTTCCTGTTGCAACGGTAGCACTTAGCGGCGGAAAAAATGCCGGTATACTCGCAGCACAAATTATTGGCTCGGCTAATGAAAACATTCAAAGAAAAGTAATGGAATACAAAGTGAGTTTGCGCGAAGAAGTTGAAAAAGCTTCGCAAGCTCTAAAAAAATAAGGACCATCATTGCTGACAGTCCTTAAAACTTGCGTTCTTACTTTGGTTTGGGGCCACAAAGCAAGAACAAAACTTGTTGTGAAAAAAATTAAAATCTGTTACAAATATAAAATTAAAACTTGAACAAAAATACACAGTTGTGTATTTTGTCGCTAAAATACTACAAAATATCTATGTTTTTACATTCATTCGATACACCACACGAGTCCATTCCTTTTTCAAAAATCGATCACAACTTGTTTGAATCGTACTTTGACAGCTGTATAGACGCGGCATGGATTGATATACAACGTGTTATAGACAATCTGGAAATTCCAACTTTTGAGAACGTGATTCATGCTCTAGAATTCAGCGGACAAGCACTCGAGCGATTGAGTGCGTGCTTTTTTAACCTCAACAGTGCCGAAACCTCAGAAACGATTCAAAAAACAGCACAAAAAGTGTCGCCCAAGCTTGCAAAGTTTGGAAACGACGTGGCTTTGAATCCGGTACTTTTCGAAAAGGTTAAATACGTCTTTGAAAATACGACTGCAAATTCGCTTACCGCGGAAGAACAAATGCTTTTGGAAAAACGCTATAAGAGCTTTGTGCGAAATGGCGCTTTACTTTCCGACAGCGAAAAAGAGCGCTTACGCGAAATCGATGAGCAATTGTCGGCCTTTAAACTCAAATTTGGCGAGAACGTCTTAGCTGAAAATAATGCGTACCAATTAGTGGTTACCGATAAAGAACGCTTGCGCGGACTGCCGGAACTAGCACTACAGCAGGCACAAAACTTGGCGCAACAAAAAAGAATAGATGGCTACGTTTTTACACTCGATTTTCCGAGCTATCTGCCTTTTGTCAGTTACGTGGAAGATCGAGAATTGCGACAAGAAATCGCTATTGCAGCCGGGAAAAAAGCCTTCCAACAAAACGAATTCAACAATGAAAAAAACGTGCAGCAAATTGTCGCTTTACGTCACGAGCGAGCACGTTTACTCGGATACGAATCGCATGCGGCCTTTGTATTAGAAGAACGCATGGCTCAAAATCCCGACCAAGTAAAGCAGTTTCTGAATACGATTTACGACAAAGCCATGGAAAAAGCACATCGGGAATTTATTGATTTACAGAATTTTGCGCAAGAATCTGATTCGTTGTTGCAGCTTCAAAAATGGGACGGAACTTTTTATAGCGAAAAGCTCAAGCAACGTCTTTTTGCAATCGACGACGAGGCTTTAAAACCCTATTTTCCGCTGAATCAAGTTCTGGAAGGCGCTTTTTCGATTTCGGAAAAATTGTATGGAATTACTTTTAAAGAAAACGAGACAATCGAAAAATACCATCCGGATGTAAACGTGTATGAGGTGTTTTATGAGAATGGCGAATTTTGTGCGCTATTGTACACCGATTTCCATCCACGAGCTGGAAAACGTCAGGGCGCATGGATGACCTCGTTTAAGTCGCAGTGGAAAACCAACAACGAAAACAGCCGACCACATATTTCGATTGTTTGCAATTTTAGCGAAGGAACTGCCGATACGCCGGCTTTGCTCACGTTCAACGAAACCACCACCCTATTTCACGAATTCGGACATGCGCTTCACGGTATGTTAGCCGACACCGTTTACCCGTCGCTTTCCGGAACATCCGTGTATTGGGATTTTGTGGAATTGCCGAGTCAGATTTTTGAAAACTGGTGCTACGAAACCGAAGCGCTACAAACGTTTGCTAAGCACTGGCAAACGGGCGAAGTGATTCCGGAACATTACATCAATAGTATCAAAGCGGCGGCCAATTTTCAAGAGGGAATGGCAACCGTTAGACAATTGAGTTTTGGATTTTTGGATATGGCGTATCATCACGACAGCCGCGGCACGGTTGAAGCTGTAAAGCCATTTGAACTTGCGGTATTTGAAAAAACGGCTCTTTACCCCGATGTGGCCGAAAACTGTATGAGTGTTTCGTTCAGTCATATATTTAATGGCGGCTATTCGTCGGGTTATTACAGCTACAAATGGGCCGAAGTTTTAGATGCCGATGCCTTTGGAATTTTTAAAGAACACGGCATTTTAAATCGCACAATTGGCGAGCGCTTTAAAAACGAAATCTTATCGAAAGGCGGCACCGTGCATCCGATGGAGTTGTACAAAGCTTTTGCTGGAAGAGAACCTCGCGTTGAAGCGCTGTTAGAACGTGCCGGTCTTTTAAACTAACACGACAATGAGTAAAGCTGTAATTCGTGTTGTATTGATTTCGTTATTGTCGAACGGCGTGTTGGCAATAATTAAATTTTTAGCGGGCGTTTACGGCGATAGTTACGCACTTTTGGCTGATGCAACCGAATCGGCGGCCGACTTTTTTGCGTCGTTTGTCTTGTATTTCGGATTTATATACAGCCACAAGCCTGCCGACAAAAATCATCCGTACGGGCACGGTCGGTTAGAACCGCTGGTTACATTTATTGTCGTTGCTTTTTTAATTTGTTCGGCATCGCTGATTGTTTATAAAAGTATCGTACACATAATTACCCCGCACAAAACACCGGCACCATTTACGCTACTTGTCTTGGGAGTTTTGATTATTTGGAAAGAAATTTTGTTTCGAATTGTGATGAATCGGGCCAAGAAATCGAATAATACGGCGCTCAAGGCAGAAGCCTGGCATCATCGAAGCGATGCGTTAACTTCGGTTGCGGCATTTATTGGCATTTCGATTGCGCTTTTTTTTGGAAAAGGCTACGAGTCGGCCGATGATTGGGCGGCACTTCTCGCCTCTTTTGTTATTTTTTACAACGCTTGGCACATATTTCGACCTGCGTTGGGCGAAATGATGGACGAGCAGATACACGAAGACTTATCGGAACGCATTCGTGTTGAATCGGTAAAGGTTGCAGGAATTATAGCAACAGAAAAGCTGCACATTCGCAAGAGCGGTGCCCGATATTACATCGATTTACATGCGATGGTTAAGGGAGAACTCACCGTAATAGAAAGTCATAAAATTGGACATGATTTGGAAGATCATTTGCTGCGAGAGATTCCGGAGATTGCAGAAGTGCTCGTTCATATCGAACCGGATTCGGTAACGTTGCCCGCGTGAGGGATAGAAACGAAAAGCTTTGTTTGCGGTGGCGTTTAAGCCGCAAACAAACTTGCAGTGTATAGCCCGACGGCGCTAAAAGACTTTTAATCAAAGAACTACCGTTTGCGCCGGCACGCCCAAATTAAAATAACGCAATCCATTTTAAGATTAGATAAAACAGCGGAACGGCTTCAACGAAAACATCGGCAAAGCAGCGATTTCCGGGCTTTGTTCGAATAATAACGAAGAGCAGATACGCCGTTAATAGGATGGCGAATACACCATCTTCGAGAAGATAGGCTAGTATTGGCGCGCAAACAGCAAGGATTAATTTTAAAAATCGAGCTGCGAACAGTTGCGGAATACTGCGTGTATTGCGGATATCGGTGGGCAAATCGGCTATTTCGAACAATAAAATTTGCAGGCAAAACAAGCTGAAACGCAAAATTAGATACGGTAAATCGACGGTTGTGTTCGCCAATAAAAGTGGAATAAGTACAGTTGTAAGCGTCCAGACCAGCGCTACAATCCCCACTTTTGAAAACGGATTATTTCGCCATCCGAAATTTGCGTTTCGGTTGTACGTTACCGAAAACACGATTGCCATAAAGAGTGCAATAGTTGAAGAAGCGTTTGCTGCGGTGCACAAGAAAAGACAAATAGCCATTCCGGAAACAGCGGCTATTAGCACGTTTACCGTTTGCGTTTTAATGAACTGATAAGCGGGTATCACACAGATAGTGAGACAACTAAGCGCAAGAATTTGCGGACTTAACTGAAAATGTATTTGTGTGATAAGAAAATTGGCGGCAAAAGCCAGCGCAGTAAGGCTGTTTAAGCTGATGAGTTGTGAACTGATCGATTTTTGCATGCGGTTGCTGGCCTGCGCTTCAAGCTGTTTATAAATTATCAAATTAGTTGATAACAATACTTAATAGCATGTTAGAATGCGCAATAAATTCAGGTGTAAAATAGTATTTTTGCAGCTATAAAATGAATCCCTAAATGAATACTTCTCAATTTGCTTTACGTCATATCGGACCTCGTGAGGAAGAGGTTTCGCAAATGTTGGAAACAATTGGTGTTGAAAGTGTAGATCAGTTGATTTACGAAACTGTGCCAAGTGATATTCTACTAAAAACACCCTTGAATTTGCCGCCAGCGATGAGCGAATTTGAGTATTTAGATCACATAACCGAACTGGGAAAACAGAATAAAATTTTCGAATCGTACCTTGGTTTGGGATACCACCAGTGCGTAGTTCCGGCGGTTATTCAGCGCAATATTTTTGAAAATCCGGGTTGGTACACGGCTTACACGCCTTATCAGGCAGAAATTGCACAAGGCCGATTGGAGGCGATTTTGAATTTTCAGACGGTTGCCATAGAATTATCGGGTATGGAAATTGCGAACGCATCGTTGCTAGATGAAGCAACCGCTGGTGCAGAAGCGATGGCGTTGTTGTTCGATGTTCGGAGTCGCGAGCAAAAGAAAAATAACGTGTGTAAATTGTTTGTGAGCGAAGAAATTTTGCCGCAAACTTTATCGGTTTTACAAACACGTGCCACGCCTATTGGTGTTGAAATTGTGGTTGGAAATCACGAAACTTTTGATTTTTCGGACGAATTTTATGCCGCGATTTTACAATATCCGGGTAAACACGGACAAATTTTCGACTACGCCGATTTTTGTAAGAAAGCCAAAGAAAAAGACATTAAAGTAGCTGTGGCTGCTGATATTTTATCGTTAGTAGTGCTTACACCTCCAGGAGAATGGGGTGCTGATGTTGTTTTCGGAACTACACAGCGTTTCGGAATTCCGTTGGGCTATGGCGGTCCGCACGCGGCGTACTTTGCCACTAAAGAAGAATACAAGCGTAGCATGCCGGGCAGAATTATTGGAGTAACCCAAGACGCCAACGGCAACCGCGCCTTGCGTATGGCTTTGCAAACCCGCGAGCAACACATTAAACGCGACAAAGCCACAAGTAACATTTGTACAGCTCAGGTATTGTTGGCTGTAATGGCGGGTATGTATGCGGTTTATCACGGACCGAAAGGATTGGCTTTTATTGCTAATCGCGTACATCAATCGGCCGTAACCATCGTAAATGCCTTGAATAAACTGGGCGTTTACCAAACAAACGATGCGTATTTCGATACCATTGTTGTAAAAGCCGCTGCAGACGTTGTTCGCCCGATAGCCGAGTCGAAGAAATGTAATTTCTTGTACATCGATGCGCAAACGATTGGTATTTCGGTAAACGAAACGACTTCCATAAAATCGATCAATAAAATTATTTCCATCTTCGCAGAAGCAGTTGGCAAAGAAGCTTTTGAAGTTTCATCATTAGATTCTGAAAGCGCGCTACCACAGTCGCTAGCACGAACATCGAAATTTTTGACCTACGACGTATTTAACAGCTACCATTCGGAAAGTGCCTTAATGCGTTACATCAAAAAATTAGAGCGCAAAGATTTGGCTTTGAATCATTCGATGATTTCCTTGGGATCATGTACCATGAAATTGAATGCTGCTGCAGAAATGTTGCCGCTTTCGATGGCGAAATGGAACAACATTCACCCGTTTGCTCCGGTAGAACAAGCGCAAGGATATCAGACCATGCTCAAGCGTTTGGAAGAGCAATTGAATGTAGTGACCGGATTTGCAGGAACTACTTTGCAACCCAACTCGGGTGCGCAAGGCGAATATGCCGGTTTAATGGTCATTCGTGCTTATCACCACTCGCGAGGCGATTTCCACAGAAATGTATGTTTGATTCCCGCTTCGGCACACGGAACCAACCCTGCTTCGGCGGCGATGGCAGGAATGAAAATTGTGGTTACTAAAACGATGGACAACGGAAACATCGATGTAGCCGATTTGCGCGAAAAAGCAACGCAGTATAAAGATGAATTAAGCTGTTTGATGGTTACTTACCCGTCGACACACGGCGTTTACGAAAGTGCCATTCGCGAAATTACCGGAATTATTCACGAGAACGGCGGACAGGTTTATATGGATGGCGCCAACATGAATGCACAAGTTGGATTAACGAATCCGGCTACTATTGGTGCCGACGTTTGTCACCTGAATTTACATAAAACCTTTGCGATTCCGCACGGCGGTGGCGGACCAGGCGTTGGCCCTATTTGCGTAGCTGCGCATCTAGTTCCGTTTTTACCGAGCAATCCGGTTATTGAAACCGGAGGTTCTCAGGCAATTACCGCCATTAGTGCAGCTCCTTGGGGATCGGCTTTGGTATGTCTGATTTCTTACGGATACATTTGTATGCTAGGTTCGGAAGGACTTACCGAAGCTACGAAAATTGCCATCTTGAATGCAAATTACATGAAGGCTCGTTTGGAAGCGCACTATCCGATTTTATACACTGGTGAACGCGGACGTGCAGCTCACGAAATGATTTTAGATTGCCGTGCCTTCAAAGCAAACGGAATCGAAGTTACTGATATTGCAAAACGATTAATGGACTATGGTTTCCATGCGCCAACGGTATCATTTCCTGTTGCTGGAACCTTGATGATCGAACCTACGGAAAGTGAAGATCAAGCTGAATTGGATCGTTTTTGCGATGCCATGATTGCGATTCGTGCGGAGATTACTTCTGCAAGTGCAGAGGAACCAAACAATCCGTTGAAAAACGCACCGCATACCTTACCAATGCTTACCAGCGATACGTGGTCGTTTCCGTATAGCCGAGAAACTGCTGCTTTCCCATTGCCTTATGTGGTGGAAAACAAGTTTTGGCCATCGGTTCGACGCGTGGATGATGCGTATGGCGACAGAAATTTAGTTTGTTCGTGCGCCCCGATCGAAGCGTATATGGAATAAAAAAACAGCGGAAAAATTTACATTTTCTTAACGATTCATTAAGAATTCTGAGATTTCTGTAAATCATCAAATAAATTATACCAAAAGGGAATTTTAGCGTTAATTTAGCTGAATTCCCTTTTTTTCAACCATGAATATAGCAATACTAGGAAGCGGATCATTTATTCCGGAGAACATCTTGCGCAATGAAGATTTTGCAAACACGCAATTTCTCAACGAAGATGGCACTCCACTACCGGCTACTCCCGAAGTAGTTGTTCGAAAATTCAAAGAAATTACAGGTATAGAAGAGCGCCGATATGCCGATAAAGAGGTTACTGCCTCGCAAATGGGTACTATTGCGGCTCAGCGCGCTTTAGCAAAATCGGGTATCGACCCTGAAACACTCGACTACATAATTTTGGCACACAACTTTGGCGACGTGCGCTACGGAGCTATTCAATCGGATATATTACCAAGTTTGGCTTCGCGAGTAAAGCAAGAATTACAGATCAAGAATCCGAAATGTGTGGCATACGACATCTTGTTTGGTTGCCCGGGTTGGTTAGAAGGCGTTATTCAAGCTTACGCGTTTATCAAGGCTGGATTAGCAAAACGCTGTTTGGTTATTGGAACGGAAACCTTGTCGCGCGTGGTCGATCCGTTTGATCGCGATTCGATGATTTATTCCGATGGTGCTGGTGCCACGGTTATTGGCGCGCACGAAGGAGATTCGGCTATTTTAGGCATGGCTTCGGCAACCTATGCGTTAGAGGAAGCGGGTTATTTATTTTTTGGTCCGTCGAACGAAAAACAGGCGCATCGCGATATTCGGTACATTAAGATGTACGGAAGAAAAATCTATGAATTTGCTTTGAGTAAGGTTCCGCAGGCGATGAAAGACTGTATTGATGCGAGTCCGTACAAAGTAACCGACATCAAGAAAATACTCATTCATCAAGCAAATGAAAAGATGGATGAAGCAATTATCCAACGTTTTTACAAGCTACACGGACAAACGCCACCGCCGAATATCATGCCGATGAGCATCCACAAATTGGGCAACAGCAGTGTAGCAACCATTCCTACTTTATTTGATTTACTGGTACAGGAAAAAATCGAAAATCACGCTTTAGTCCCAGGCGATATTATCATGTTCGCCTCTGTTGGAGCAGGCATGAACGTGAATTGTATGTTGTATAGGTATTGAGAGATTTCAAGATTGAAAGATTGAAAGATTACAGGATTGAAAGATTGGCCTTCGACAAGCTCAGGCACCAACGATATGCGGGTTCGGGTGGAAAAACGACACTTCAAATGGTGAATTCATCGAAGTCTTAATACTTAATACTCCAATCTTAATACAAAAACGATACGTTAAGTGGTAAACGTCGCAAAGTCTATCCCGATGGCTATCGGAACTCGTCTCTATCCTGATAGCAATCGGGACTAACCTCTAAAAAACAGCACAATGTTCCACAAAGTACACGATGTTGCTTTCGACAAGCTCTACAAGCAGCTTTTTTAGCTCGCAGAACACACCGAAACGCACAGAATTTTGCGGAGTATTGCGCCGTTGAAGAAACCACAGAACGTGTCGTTACCCAAAAATTGCACCGCCCCTCGAAAAGCTGCCTTCGACAAGCTCAGGCACCGACGATACGCGGGTTCGGGTGGCAATCCGATACGTGAAGTGGTGAATTTATCAAAGTCTTAATACTCCAATCTTAATACAAAAACGATACGTTAAGTGGTAAACGTCGCAAAGTCTATCCCGATGGCTATCGGGACTAGCCTCTAGCTTCCCCAAAACGATACGTAAAGTGGTGAATTCATCACCCCCAACTACTCTACAACTACTTTTCGAATTGAGGTCTGACCTTGCTCGTTGGTGGCTTTTAGTAGATATATGCCAGAAGCTAAAGAACTGCAATTTAATTGGTGCGAACCTGCTGCTAAACTACCGCTTTGCACTACACTACCGTGAATGTTTCGAAGCTCGTAGCCAAGGTTTTGCGTAGTTCGAAGCAACAATACATCGGTAACTGGATTAGAGCCTATTTCAAACAATTCAGAGCGATCAAAACTTTCTGTCTCTAACGGACTACAAACTTCCGTGGCCCATTTTGCCAGAAAAAAATCGCTATTACCACCATAACCGGGAACCGATACTGTAGCCGTTGGAGTTAGTGTACCTGTAAATCGCCCACCCACCAGCATATCGCCTGAAGCATCAAACGCAATTTTGGTAACCAAGCCCGTTGAACCGACCACGGCAGGCATGTGGATAATAGACGTAGCCGCACCTGTGGACTTGTTAAATGTAACAACGGTAGGGCGAGTACCATTACCAGGAGGACCAATTGTTTGCGATAGGCCACTCCAGGTAATATTCTGAAAGCTGTAACCGCCCCAAACCACTTCGGTTGGCGTGCTGGTTAAGGCGCCATAACCTTCGGTATTTCTGTTGCTCAAACTGTACCAAATAACTTGATCGGCCGTGGGATTTAGCTTCATAATAAAACCAACGCCAACCCCCGTATTGGTAACTCCTAAAAATGAGGTCAAATTGCCGCCTACAAACCTTCCACCCGTATAAATATTGTTTTCACTGTCAAATTCTAAACCATAAAAGTTAATCATATTACCTGGGGGGGGGGTAGCGGTGTCTTGACGCATCCACTGAAACTGACCCTGCTCGTTAAAGCATGCAATAAACGAAGTATGGCTCATTACCTCGCCGCCATAGATTATTGGCGAACTATTTGCGTTATCGTTACCTGTAATGTAAAAATAGCCGTTGTACGGATTGCGGTAAAAACTACCTCCGCCAACAGTGTGCACTACGCCTTCTAAAGGGGTAGCACTTAAAAAATTACCCTCAGTATCATATTTGAATACCACAAAAGCCCAAGAATCAGAATTGTTTACAAAAGCGCCATCCGCATAGCTCACACCTGACCCACAAATCATAAACCAATATAAATTTCCTTGAGAATCAATTTCTAAACCACCTTGAGTAGCATTTTGACCTAAACTAATCTGCGCATTACGGTTTTCCTGCGGGCGTCTAATCCACAAAAAATCACCATCACTTGAAAACTTAGCAATAAAATGCGGACTGCAAGACGATTGGGTTTGATCAAAAATATAGTCTGTTCCAATACGTGCAGGCTTTTGATTTATCGGGTCGCAACTATTAAAACTACCTGCAACATAAACATTACCCGAGGCGTCAATCGCTAATTCGCCAAGACGTTCCCGACCGCTGCCACCAAACACTTTGGTCCAACGCAACTCCCCACTGCAACTAAAGCTGGCTAAAACCAAATCGTTTGACGAGGTAACATCATTATAGGTAGTTATCGAAACACCCTCAATTTGCGGTGAAATCCGACCGAGAGAACTCAACACGTATATATTTTTTTCCGAATCACTAACTATCGAAAATACTTCTTCGGAGCGAAAAGAAGGAAGGTTTACGTCAACGTCATTAGTCCCGCCTCCGCGCTTGGTCCATTGCCACGACTGTGCTTGTAAACCCAAACAGCTCATCAGCAGACCACACATAACAACGCTTAGTGTTTTACTATTTTTTGAACGTGCCATAGTTGGTTGTTGATTAAAGTAGTTAATAAATATATCCCGGCCTCCAAGTGATCTAAATTCATATCAGCTTTACCTTTTGCTTCATTTAAAATCGATGTAGCTATAATTCGGCCTCTTAAATCGGTAATCTGTAAAATCTTTTCACCAGTATTGTTAGGTAAATTGTACCAAACACTTAAAACATCGGTAAATGGTTTAGGCAGAGCTAAGATAGTAAAATTATCAGTTGCTTGAATGTCTGTATCTGATGCCGGGCGCTTTTCTGCACAACTGGGAAGTTCTATCGAAAACTCTGACGCGCAAGGACGATCTCCGACAATACCTTCCAGCGTAAAATTATAAGACGAATTTGCCAACTGTTCGTCGCCTAATACTTGGATAATGTGTTGACTGATACCTGGTGGTATTGCAATTGAAACAGGCAAAAAAGAAAAAAGACCTGAAACTTCGTTGAGTGTTGCATATTGCATGTATGTTTCGTCGTTTGTAATTATCAACTCAAGAATCCAATTACAGTTCTTCTCAACTTGTTGTTGTTGTAGTATAGTAATCGTTTTGATTTTAAATGGACAATCATTGCAGTTGTTTACAATAGCTGAAAATGTGGAAGACTGATAAGTGCAACCTTGTTGCTGGATTTCAAGCCGTATTCCAAGAACTGGTTCTACTGGTAGGGGTAAATTTGCAACAACACTACTAGTATTAACCGCGATAGGTTGTTCAAATTGCTGCCAACTTGCAAACTCGTATTCGCCATACGGACCAATTAAATAGCCTTCTGGCTTATCGCAATATTGATAGCACCCAGTTGGAACAATCCACATCAGCGACTCGCCATCTACCGGTAGGTCGCCTTCCCATGTACTGCTACACCCATTTTTTATTGCTGTAACGCTAATGGGACCGGGATGATCGAATATTCGTGACAAACCACTGGACCCGTCAGACCAAAGGTACTGCACGCCTGAAGCAGGATTTACTATTTGTAAGGTAGCCATGTAAGGTTCGCATTCAAAAGCAACTAGCTCAACAACAGGCTCAGCTGGGCGATCTATAACATGCAAGGTTACAGTTTGCGTAGGACTCTCGCACTGTAAATTATTTAAAACGGTTGTTAATTCAACTACATCCCCATCAGCAGCGTTCGAAATAGTAATACTGTTGTTGTCGTCGGGGTAAACACTTTCGCCATTCCATTTCCAAAAGAATTGCATATTGGGTTTGATCGGCGAACTTAAAACAACATCATCCCCTGCGCAAACGGTAAGCTCGCCATCAATTTGAGGAATACTGGGTTGAGGGGTTTGGTTTACATTACCTCCTGTGTTGTCGAACACTTCACAGCCCGCAGCAGATTGAACATGTACAAAATAATAGCCGCTGCTGTTTGCAGTAAAAGTATTAATTGTGGTAGTACCTATAGGATTGTTTAAACTATCTTTAAACCAGTTAAAAGCCGACGGCATATCTTGCCCAGGATCAGGTGTGTAAACAAGTGATACATTAGCACCTTCACAACTATTTTCCGGATTTGCTGCAATTGTACCTTGAAGCTTCACTGCCACGACCGAAACCTGTTGCATATAACTGCTGCTGCAACCAAGGGCGTTGGTAGCTGTTAGTACTACATCGTAGATAACTGCATTTTCATAACTCCTTGATGCGTTAATGATGTTGCTGCTTGAATCGTCCCCAAAATCCCAAGTATAGGTTAGGTTTTGGTCGGGGTTGGTAACCGTAAAACCAACTGCTTGTTTTTGGCAAGCGGTACCATTTACGGTAAAAAGGGGTGTTGCAGGCACGGATAATTGGATTTCTCGCGGCGCAGCTTCACACCAATTAACACCGTTAGTACTGGCACGCATGGCGATAGTATAGTTACCGGGCGCCAACGTTTGCAGTAACTCGTAAGTGTTGGTTGTTGCATTTAGGGTTGCTGTTTGCCATGCGCCGTTATTTATTTTAAACTGGATGTTGTTTAAAGTAACGGTTTCTAATTTTACGGAAGAGTCTAACAGCTTTACCTGAAATTGGCCGTTTGGCATACAGGTGATTTCGTGGCGCATAAAGGGTTTAAAAGGAATTTCAAAGCTCTTGTCTATTTTATCGCTACAAGTCGAACCATCGCTTAATTGTGCTATTACACGCATGGTTAAACCGTATGCCCCAACGGGTAAATCAGTTTGCACAAACTGTACAATACTGCTTTCAACTTGCGTGCCACCAGGTTTATTTAAACTCCAATATATTTCTTGGATATTTGGAATATCAGCAGGTATGGCAGTAACTGTGCTGCATGATACCGTTGTAGAAAAATCTAATTCAAGTGCGCACTCAGGTCCGGGATTACAATTTGGGCTAATTGTTACTTTGTTCGTTTTAAAGGTGCAACCGTAATTATTGGTAACCTCTGCATAATAACCACCAAAACCAACATCAATTATTGATAGAGTTGCTGAGGTATAATTTAACTCTTGATTACCGGTTGGTGTTACTTTAAACCATTTCACGGCATACGTCTGCGCAAATCCTTGTTCTATAGTTACGGTAAGTATGTCTGTTTCAAGAATTGGATTACAGTCGGCTACAAAGTTTGTGCTAACTGTAGCGTTTGGAATCGGGTATACTGTTGTTTCGTGCATTTGAGTTAGGTACAAATTAGCTGGACTTGTACAGTGTACTTGAACGCTTGTAGAAAGAACAGTAGGTTGCTGCGGATTATTTTCAAATGTGTAATTAACCGAGTTACCTGTGGCTGTTGCTCCGTTTGGGAATGTCCAAACAACCGTATCAGCAGTAAAACCTTCTGGTAAACTTATGGCAAAATTAACTGTTTCATTTGCACAAGCATTAGACGGCGCGATAATGGTTGGCTGTGGCGTTGGAATAATCGTGATTTCTTTTTCAATGGTTTTCTCAATACCACATTTTTTTATTAGTGCTTTGACTACCGTAGTAGTAGGCGCTGCAACTACATTCCAAGAAATTGTAGCTGTTGATTGATTTTGGGAAGAAATTAAACTTCCAAGTAACGAATTTTCAATACTCCAGGTAATGCTATCGTACCCTATAAAATCAACTTCAAAATTAGTGTCTGCATTTGAGTACGTTAGTTCCGGCCCTGTTATTACACTTTCAATTGATAGCGGAGTGATAATTTGCTCAAAAAACTCTCCAGTACAATCGCCTTTCATAATCCGTACTTTTATGAGACCTTGGCTAGATAAAACAGCTTCATCCCATACCACTTTTATTGATGATGCTCTCGAATCTCCTAATATTTCTCCATTAACAACCTCCCATTCAACTTGATTTCCAGTTGGCACAGTAACTGAATAAATTTCATTATTATTTGGACAGACGGAGTCTAAATTTCCATTAATTAAAACTGGTGTAATTGGCTTATCCATAACAGTAATATCTACTTCTGCTACATTACATCCAGGGAAATTTGGCCTCCATTTGTAAATTCCTGGCATTGTCAATGTACTGGTTATAGCAGAGGAAGAACCTGTTGCTAAAAATTGTTGCGGTCCTGTAATTTCCCATTGAATACTTTCAGCATTTCCACTGGAATTAAGCACCACCAGATCAAGAGGCGTGTTTACACAAACCTTTAAGTTGCCTTGAAGCGTGTACTCATCGTTACTATTAATTGATAAAGATGTTGAACCTCCACAGTCAAAAAGTGTATTTTTATAAACGCATCGTAACGTGAATGTTACATTTGGATCGGCAGTTACTAAGATTTCGTTACGCTGTCGTGTAAAATTTAAAGAAACATCGCCCGTTGCGCCAATAACAGTCCAAGTAAACTCAGTAGCAGGCCATTGTGGCAATTTAAACATCTGCTGTTGCTCTGGACATAAAGTGGTTGGACCTTCGATAGGAAAACTATTTGTTAGCAACGGTACTTTTATAGTCGTTGGTACTCTACATAAGCAACTGTTTGTATTCACAGTTACATAACCAAATCCATCAGCGCTAGTTGTTCCCCATTTAATTCTGGCTTTAGTACCGTTATCAAAAGTCGACAATAGTGTTCCGCCTTGAACTGTCCAAATGATATTATTACAATGATAATAATCATTTGGAATGCTGTAAATGGCGATTTGCCCCGGACAACTTATTGTTTCACAGGAGATCACTAGTTGTTCACCACTAACTCGGATATTAAAACTGTAAGAAGATGAGCAAGCGCAACCATTATAAACTCGAAGAGTAACACGATAATCACCTTCTGCCTGATAGGCATGTTGTGGCTCAAAAAGCGTAGATGTATTTCCATCTCCAAAATCCCATAGATAGTAGGCAGTTCCATTTCCTCCGCCAATACTTGTAAGATTTTGAAAATTAACTGGCGTTTGAATACATGCTCTTAGATTTGGGGCTGGTACAATCCCTTGAATCGTTGCGAGAACCTCGGGCACTTCGATTAATTCAACACAAATATCTATGGTTGTTGTACTTCCATCCAAAAATGTAACTACACCTCCTATATTACCATTTGATGATACAGAACTCCATTGCACTGTTACTCCAACTGGTGTGGTGCTTACTACTTGACCTCCAATAATATTCCATTGTATGTTTGCTATTTGACTTGTGTTTCCAAACAGTAAATAGAACTGAGAACTACCTTGGCAACTAACAATACATTCTGTTGATTGAAGATTACTGAAATCAGTATCTTTTTCATCTCTTCCTATTCCATCTTCGCAGCGAACTGTAGAGCTGTACTGCAGCTGAAGATCACAACTCGCTCCAATTGTGATTGAAACGTTAATTGGCACTCCACATTGGCCTAATATAGGCGTAAATGTATAGTTACCCGAAATCGAATTATTTATTATTGGAGGATTCCAAGTTCCTGAAATATTATTATTTGAAATTAATGGTAAACTAGGAGGTGGTGCTCCTTCACAAAGATTTGTCGGAAAGGAAAAAGTTGGGATTTTATAGGGAGCTAAAACCGTGATTGTCTTGGTGGAGGTTCCGCAATCGGGCGTAGCTTCCGGAGTAAAATAGATTATGTGACTACCTGGGAAAGATGTATATACCGGATTTTCAGACCAGCTACCAGCTACACCATTTAGACTTTCGGGTAAATAAAAGACTTCATCTTGACAAAAAGTACTGGGAAAGTCTGGAAAGACAGGCTCCTCAACATCAATAACTGTAATTTGTAAACTCACTGGTGGAACACAAGGAAGGTATTGTGAATATAAAGGGGTAAATGTATACACACCCGCTTCGAGCACATGCGTTACGGGATTTCCATTAAACGACCATGTCCCTTGATAACCCTCGTTAGAGATATCTCGAAGTCTGTAAGGTAAAGCGCTACTGCAAAGTGTTGTTCTAACGTTGAGAGTTAAATTTGTAAAATAGTCAATTACGACAGAATAATTAACTGGAGTGGAGCATTGATTTTCATTTGGAGTAAAAACAAAATTTTGTATACCAAGTTGATTTGGATTTATGGCAGCTGGATTCCAAGTTCCAAAAATACCGTTTAAGGATTTTGGAGGCAAAATTGGAACGGACTGTCCTTGGCATATTGTTTCTGGCAAGTTAAAGCTTGGCTCGACTGGATTGAAACTATTTATCTCGACAGGATCAGTAGCTAAATCTTGTGAACATTCGCCAAAATAGGTGCTAACTCGGCGAATGAACACGGGAAAGGTAGTGAAGTAAGAAACAGGATCGTCCAAGTTTGCGGTATTAGGAGCATTTGGAATATCAACATACTGCGAGTTTATGGAATTTTTGTATTGCCATTTATAGCCGGGATATGTAACTCCATCATTTATAGATATTATGTTAAGCGGAGGACAATTACCGCTTTTTTGAATTTCTCCCGCAATAGCAGAGGGATCAACGGTAATAGTGGTAAACGGAAAAATATCTTCAACCTGATTACAACCATATAGATTTTTTGTGATCTCCAGACCTACCTGATGTAGAGAATTGCCTCCCAAGTTGTCGAAAATGATAGAACCATTTGGTAAGACATTTGGACTTGAAAATAGTATATTTTCACCCAATAATAAACTACTTATGGATGATATGGTGCTGGAGTTCCCAATATAAAGCTTTTGGTTTCCAACCAACTTATAGAGCTTCAAAGTTAAGACTGCATTGTTGTTTGACGCCGGAATTAAATCTGTTGGGATCGCTGTTAAATCAAGTTCTAATTTAGCAATCTTTACATTTATGGTACCAAAGGCACATAAATCTGTACTTGTAACGCCTTCAAAATTTATTTTTTTAGCAGTTGGTGTGTAGTATATTACGTCGGGTTCCGTAACATATTCTTTTGTACCACAATATGGATTTGTGAAAGTAGATCGTCTTCTGAATACTGTAGCAACAGTTGTGATTGGAAAGGGATTTGTAAATATTAAATCTTTACCAGTGCAGTGTGGCTCGGAAGTTGTAGTAAATTCAGGATGATAGCGCCAAAATTGACTTTGACTATTTGTACATGATAATGGAACAGTAACATTATCCGACGAGTCTAAAGAACTTTTACAATTTAGAATTCGAATATTCTGCAAGTTACTTGGGTTCTCACAGGTAGGCTGCCAATTATCTAAAGGAACAAAATTTACTGTAAAAGGTCTTTCTATAATCTTTCTTAATGTTTTAAATGTAGCTATATAGTTTCCAATTCCAGATAATGGCTGCGATGTAGTTACAAATTCTGGATTAATTCTAAAGAGATTTTCACTGTCGTCGGTTAACTCGAAAATTTGTAAAGGTATCGTTTGTGAAATAGGTGTGATTTGCTGAATACTCAGCGATAAAAAGCTTTTCGTTACAGGAGCTGTTTCTGACGTGATATTGGTAGACTCTATCGTGGTAGGAAAAAGTTTATTGTCAGGTCTCTTGAAAAGAATTTCCTTTCTCCTAGCACCACAATCTAATTGTATATTGGGTATATCAAAATCAACTGGAGTAGGTAATCCTCCGCCTATGCATTCAATATTGAAGTAGAAATAAGCAGCAGCACTTGCATTTGTAGCGTCATTAGAGTGCGCAAAAAAAGTTAGTGTTATTTCTGTGTTTAAATTGATATTTGACGGATCATTATCCTGATAATCAATAAACTCCGAAAAATCTATGATTGTGCTTCGCCATGAGTTCATAAATTTTAAACTACCGGTTCCCTGAAAATCAGAAACACTACTATTCAAACGACAACTGAGCATGTCATTAACTCCATAATAATTGCTTGGATCGTATCCAATATTTGCTTGATTAACATTCCCAAACTCACCCAGACCAATTATTTTAGGAACAGTGGAATTTACAGTTAAAGGAGAATTGAATTTATACTGAGAGAAATAGCCAAATCCTGCACTTTTGGAAGTAGAAGTTTTTAAATTGTAGGAGTAGTATGGAATAGTCTTGATTCCTTGCTGAGTAAACGTGTTTTCGACAGCTCCAAGAAAATTAATCTTAAATCTACAATTTGCAGCAGTCGGGTTAAATTTAATCTTAACGTAATTCGCTCTTCCTGGAGAAAGCGAAACTTGACTATTTGGAATCGCTCCTACTCTGATTATTGCAGATCCGGTAGTTGGGGCATTGGTTACTTGAGAAAAATTAACATCATTTAATGAATTACCAAGAGGTATTACATTAAAATCAGATGAAATTTGATTATTTGCCAAGACTGTTCTATTCGCACCCGCTAGCAGCTGCAAATTTTCATCATATGTCCATCCATTCGAATATGATACGCGTTCAACTGAACCCCAATTAGTGTTGTCAAGTGGACTATTTAAAACGCACGGCTCTATAGGTGGTATAACTTGGAAGCTATATTCCATTAAACGTGTACATTCCGCATTTGATTGATTAGTTGCCGTAATTTGTAATCTATAGTTTCCAACGTTTAAATTTGCAGGAAGCTGAACAAAAGATGAGCTACTAGAATATAGAAGAGATATTGTTTGTTGCCCTTCTAACCAAATAAGTACAGCGTTATAACTCGCACTCGCTCCCAGAGCGGACTGTACTTGGATACTTACCGAAGGTATTACTCCTGTAGAGACTTGATATATTTTATTATCGAGAATTGGCGTGACTTGAAACTGCTGAACGTAAAACACACCGCAATCTACACAAGACGGGTTATCTAACAATTGACGCCGAACACCAATTTCTGGATCTAAGAAAAAATGTAATCTAGAAATTTGCCCAGCAGTAAGAAGGTTTTGGCAAGAAAAATCAACAGTAAGATCCATCAAATTGTTATTTGAATCAGCACTATCATTGGGAGAACAAGAATTTACAGTTGAAGGTACACAAATATCATTTGGTAGATAAATTTGTGGGTCTGTATCGCATACTCCATCTCCGTCCAATAAACAATCATCGTTTTTTACATGAACACAAATTCTGCAAATTTGGCTGATCAAGATCTGAAATGTAATATGACGGGCAATAGCCAAAAATTGGAATCAATCCGAGATAATGACAAACTTCATGCGCAAGTCTTTTGACGTTTTTCGAAAAATCAGGTCCGCTTAACAACATATTCCTCTCAATGTAAATACCATCATGAAATCTACCAGCTGACGCAGGACCCGTTGAAAAAGCAGTCTCCCCGCCAACAATATTGTCGACTATATAAATATTTAAAAAGTTATTTGAGGGAAACAAATTAATGCTGTTTGCCCCGTTGCTTACAGTCACATATGAATTCCAGTCAACAACAGACTCAGGATTTAGCTCATTATCACTAATGCTAGTAACCATAGGATACGTGATTTGACTTCCGTTCGGCCTATGAGTGGCCGTACAAAGCTGTATTCCAGAATTAATTGTTGGTGAAATTAGTATTGAATTTAACTCTGAAATGATTAAATCATAATTCCCTAAAATTCCAATAGGAACATTTGAACTGCTTTGCACCTCTTTAAAAACTACACTAATACTTACAGGAGCCGAAAGAGCACTTCGTAATGGTGTTTGACTTGTGATTCTATCATTATTAAATTTTACCCATGCTTCACGACTAGTT
>NZ_JBMLTK010000097.1:0-1165 GCF_049240005.1 Flavobacterium sp.
ATTCTCATGGAAATATGTTTTGATTCACGGCGGCTATTGGACAATTTGTTTAGGTCTTATGGGCGGCATACTGTGCCAATGGGCTTAAGTGAAACAAAATTAGAACCGGTTATATACGAGAATCCGCAAGTACTTCCCGAATATTGGGATACGCTCGCGGGTTCTAATATTTTTTTAAAGCAGTCGTATTTACGTGCGTGTTACGAAAGCAAGCCGAAAAACATGCGCTGCTTTTTTATCGTTGTTGGTGCGGAAGATAAACCTGTAAGCATTGCCGTTGCCCAATTTCTGGATTTAAATCAGTTATAAACCTTTGGCGAACGACAACGCTGCATGAAAACGGTTGCTCGGAATTTTATCTTCAAGAAATTTAGTTCGCATGTGCTTTTTATCGGAAACAATATGCTCAGCGGACAACATGCGTTTGCCACTTGCAATGAAACCAATTCCACAGATGTACTTACCGCTTTACAACGTGCAGCCACACAAATTAAAGAACGGCTGAGGACCGAGGGCATTTCTTTACATCTCACCGTTTTCAAAGATTTCGACGCCGCATTCTTACAACAAAACAATCCGAATTTCCCAAACTTTTTCAAGTTTACAACTCAGCCCAATATGGTTTTCGAACAGCTAGGCACTTTTGCTAACGAAACCGATTATGTGGGCGCTTTTGCGAAGAAGTACCGCGATCAGTACAAACGCAGTCGCAAACGCTTGCAACCCATTACTTCGCGCTTTTTAACAGAAACCGACTTAGCAGAATACCAGAAAACTACTGCCGACTTGTACTTTAACGTGGCGAAAAACTCGGCTTTCAATACTTTTTTACTTCCGGAAAATCATTTTTTGGCATTGAAAAAGCAACTTCAGGAAGATTTTATTGTGAAGGGATATTTTGAAGCCGAACGTCTTGTGGGTTTTAGTACCATTATACGCAACGGTTCTACTGCCGACACCTATTTTTTAGGTTACGATGCCGAAATTCAAAAAAATCATATGTTGTACCTAAATATGTTGTACGACATGATACTAACTTCGATTTCGCTAAAGTTTGAAAGAATTGTTTTTGGACGAACGGTAATGGAAATTAAAAGCTCGGCAGGCGCGGTACCACAAGAGCTTTTTGGATTTATGAAACACCACAATTACCTGTTAAACAAAA
>NZ_JBMLTK010000098.1:0-13937 GCF_049240005.1 Flavobacterium sp.
AGGTGTAGGGTTTTTGTTGCAATTACAACGCAATGTTATATTATCATTAAATTAAGTCGTTTGTAGTTATTAAAATGAATGTTATTCTTGCAACTGACTTGCTAAAAAACAGCCATAAATGCAAAAATATCGGTTAAAATCCGAAAAAGTTTTGGTTCCTGTCGTCAAACTTTGATAATTTTTGCTGTTTAAAAAAATGCATTTTTGTTTTTTTATCTAAGCTAAAAATATAAATTTGTCGCTTTCATATATTGAAAAATTAACCTTTTTACTCAATAGTTACATAAGTACAAAAATTAAAAACTAAATTATTTTAAGATGGCAAATGCAACAAACGCTGGTGCAGCGAAGAAAGAATCAGGATCAAACGGTGGAAACCTCTTTTCCGCAATTGTAATTGTAGCCTGTATTGTAATTGGTACAATTATTTGGAAGTTTATCATGGGTAATCCAGATAACTTTGAAGGAGGCGACCCAGAAGGGCACCCGCTACCAGGAAACTACCTAGCAATGGTATACAAAGGAGGTAAAATTGTACCGGTTTTGATGGGATTATTGTTGATGGTACTTGTGTTCTCTATCGAGCGTTTCTTCGTAATTTCTAAGGCAGCTGGTACAGGAAACTTAGATAAGTTTATGAAGTCGGTTCAAACAAACATCAGCTCTGGAAACATTGATGGTGCTATTGCAGATTGTGACAAGCAGAAAGGTTCTGTAGCAAATGCAATTAAAGCAGCTCTTATCAAATACAACGAGGTGAAAAAAGAAGGTTTCGACAGCGAAGCAGCTACTGAGACCATTCAGAAAGAAATCGAAGAAGCTACTTCATTGGAAATGCCAATGTTGGAGAAAAACCTTACTATCTTGTCGACTTTGGTATCGTTAGGTACGCTTGCGGGTCTTCTTGGAACGGTAATGGGTATGATCACGGCGTTTGGTGCGTTAGCAACTTCAGGTACTCCAGATCAAGCAGCTCTTGCAAACGGTATCTCTGAAGCACTTATCAACACAGCAACAGGTATCTCTACATCTGCTCTTGCGATCATCACTTACAACTTCTTCACATCTAAAATCGATACATTAACGTATTCAATTGACGAAGCAGGTTCTACAATCGTAGCAACTTACAGAAGATTTAAAGGAAGCTTAAGAGGTTAATTTTTATAATATAATCTCAAAAAGATAAAAAATGGCTAAAGTTAAAATGTCAAAAAAGGTAACGGCAATCGACATGACTGCGATGTGCGACGTTGCGTTTTTATTGTTGACATTCTTTATCTTAACCGCAACGGCAAAACAACCCGAACCGCTACCGGTGGAAACACCCAACTCAACGGTTCAAGTGAAATTGCCTGATACAGATCTAGCTATCATCACAATTGGTGATAGTGGTAAGGTTTTCTTTGGTGTGAAAGCGCCAGACGTTCGGATTAAAACCTTAGAAGCGATCGCGGAAAAGTATAGACTGTCTTTTACTGAAGAAGAGAAAAAACGCTTCAGTTTGATGGAAGAGTTCGGAGTTCCTGCTAACCAGTTGAAAGTCTTGATTAACCTGACTTCATCGGAGCGCAACCAAAAAGGTTTGCAAAAAGGTATTCCGCACGATTCTCTAGATAACCAGTTGGCTGATTGGGTTCGTGCTGCGCGTAACGCAAACGCAGAAGTAAACCAGAAGCAACTAAACTTCGCTATCAAAGGCGATGCGAAAGAACAATATCCACAAATCAAAGAAGTGATGGATATTCTACAAAAGCAAGAAGTGAACAAGTTTAACTTGGTAACTGGCTTGAGAAGCGATAACTTTTAATAAGAAACTAAAATGGCTGAATTAAATACCGGCGGCGACGACGGCGGCAAAGGCAAAAAGAAAGTTCGCAGTAAGAAACAAAACTCGAAGGTTGACTTAACCGCGATGGTGGATTTAGCGTTCTTGTTAATCACCTTCTTCATGCTTACAACCTCTTTATCAAAACCTCAATCGATGGATTTAGGTATGCCCGATAAAGATGATAAGAATCAGGAGGAAATTAAAATTGCGCAAGAGCGTACCATGAACATCGTGATCGGTCCGGATGGAAAATTAAAAAGCTACATGGGGCAGTTAAATGAGCCTATCGAAGCTGTAAAAGATTTCACTTACGGTAAAGAAGGTATTCGCAAACAAATTCTTGAGAAGATGGTTTCCGTGCCGCAATTTATGGGTGATCCTAAAAAAGGATTGATCGTATTAATCAAGGCGGATAAGAAATCAACCTACAAGAACTTAGTCGATATCCTTGATGAAATGGCAATTTGTAAAGTACCAACTTATGCAATTGTCGATATCACCAAAGAAGAATCCGCTCTATTTAAATAATCTGTCTTACAGGCAAAATTGAAGTAGTTATGAAATTAGATATCTATAGACAGAAATGGCTCGACCTAGTTTTTGAAGGTCGAAACAAAGAATACGGAGCATACGAATTGCGCAAAAAGAATCCAAAAGTAACGATGCTTGCGCTACTTATCGGTGGCGTAGGTTTCATGGTTGCAGTTGGACTCCCCGGTTGGTTACCCGACGGAAAAGATGAGGCGGAAGAAGAGAAAGTAACTATGGTCGATATGGCTAAACTCGCTCCACCACCACCAGATAAGCCGTTGGTTCCACCACCACCACCACCGCCACCTGCTCCTAAGATTGATGAGGTAAAATTCGTTAAACCCAAAGTCGTTAAGAAAGAAGAAGTAGTTGAAGAAATTAAAACTATCGAAGAACTTAAAGACAAGAACGTTGGTGCAAAAGACGTCAAAGGTCAGGACGACGGTCGAATCGTAATCGAAGAACCAAGTGGAGACGGCCCAGCTGATTCTAAAGTGGTTGAAGATAATACTGTATATAATGCCGTGGAGGTAAAACCGGAATTCCCTGGTGGACCAGCAAAATTTATGGAATACATCAGAAAGAACTTCCGTGTACCAGAAGATCTTGAAAATGGCGGAAAAATCATCGTCCAGTTCGTTGTTGAAAAAGACGGATCGTTAACCGACATCAAAGTACTTCGTGACATTGGTAGCGGTACAAAAAATGAAGCCATGCGCGTAATCAAAAATTCTCCGAAATGGAAACCAGGTGTTCAAAACGGTAAAAACGTTCGTGTACTATATTCACAACCAATTACAATACAGGCGCCAGAATAGTGAACGCACTTAAAAATTCAAATGGTAAACCACAGAAATCGCTACATCAGCGATTTCTGTTCGTTATAGGTATTCTGTTTTTTGCAGCCTACCTCGTTTTAGGTCTTATGATTATTTTCCTAAAATCAATACCGTTTAACATTTCCGATAATTACCGAATCCTCTTAGGCTCGGTGCTTATTATCTACGCTTTTTTCAGATTCATCAGATTGTTTCAACAATATAAGTAACACCATGAAGTCATTTTTCTATATCGCAATCCTTGCACTGACAATTGCTTGTGGTAAATCTAAAGAACCAACAACGGATACCATTCTTAAAGGTAAGGTTAGTATTCTGGTAGAGAATTCAATGTTGCCTATTGTTGAAGAACAAGAACAAGTTTTTGAAAGCCAATATCAAGCTAACATTACGCTGATTCCCGCAACCGAATCGCAAATCAGCGCTAACATGTCGGCCGATAAAAATCGAATCGCATTTCTGCCACGCCGACTTACAGCTGCCGAAGAGCAGGCATTCAAGAAGAAGAACATCAACGGAAAGATCACTTTTTTTGCATTCGATGCCTTAGTCTTCTTTCAAGCAAGAACGGTTTCAGACACGCTCCTAAAAGAAGAAGCAGTGTACGAACTCGTAAAAGGTCAAAACGTCGATAACAAACGACTTGTGTTCTGCAATGCCGACTTGAGTCTTTTGGAGAACATCAAACGCAAAGCAAACATCACTAAACTTGAATCGACAAATGTTTCCGGTTTCGAAACGGAACTCGATGTAGCTAATTATCTGCTAAAAAATGAGAATGCCATTGGCGTATTACCGCTAAATCGCGTACTTTCGCCATCTTTCGAGTTTGAACAAGTTCTGCCGAAACTTCGAGCCATGGCGGTAAAAAGTGTTAAAAAAGCAGATAAGCGCGAAAACTACTTTAAACCCAATCAGGCCAATATCGCCGAGGGTTTATATCCGTTTTCACGAACGCTCTATCTGTTAAATTATCAAGGTCGCCCGGGTTTAGGTATGGGTTTTGCCTCATTTATCGCAGGAGACATCGGTCAGCGAATCGTTCTGAAATCAGGTTTGGTGCCAGTAACGATTCCTCCAAGAATAATTGCAACGAGAAAGAAAATTATCAAAAATTAAAATTAATTAGGTATGAACAAGATGAGATTATTTAGCATCGGATTAATCGCTCTAGCTAGCGGTGCCTTTGCACAAGATATCGAACAAGCTAAAAAAGCCATCGAAGCTGAACAGTTCGAAAAAGCTAAAAAGATGCTTAAAGCCGCTATTGCCGCTAAGCCAGATCAGGGTAAAGCATACCTAATTTTAGGAAACGTGTACCTGATGCAAAAAATTCAGGACTCTGCCGTAGCGACATTCAAAACAGGTATCACAGTTAAAACAAATCCAAATTTTAATTACATCGGTTTAGGTCAAGTCGACCTCGACAACAGCAACACATCCGGTGCGCTTGCTAACTTTAACAAAGCACTTGAGGTTGCTCGTAAAAAAGATTACGAAGAGTTGATGTACATCGGAAAAGCGTACACCCATTCAACCAATCCTGATTACAAAAAAGCCTTGGAGTACTTGAACAAAGCCAAAGAAATCGCTCCAACAAATCCGCAAGTACAATTAGCACTAGGCGACGCACTGCTTGGAGATAAAAACGTAAACGAAGCGTTTTCTGCTTACAGAAATGCCGCTGATACCGATCCAACGCTCCTTCGTGCCAAATTGCAGTTAGGTGTGCTTAAGAAAGGTTCTCGCGCATTCAATGAAGCAAAAGCCGATTTCGACAACATTCTCGCAGCTAACCCAAATTACGGCCCAGCTTTTCGTGAACTTGCCGAAACCTACTACGTGTGGGCGCTAAACGATAAGCCAAAGTATGCTGAATACAACAAGAAAGCGATCGAATACTACGAGAAGTACATGAGTATGACCGACTATTCCTTGGATTCAAGAATGCGTCATGCCGACTTCCTAGTACTTACCAAAGATTACAAAGGCCTCGAAGCTGAAGCATCTGCAATGCAAAAACTCGATAAAGTAAATCCAAGAATATTGCGCTACTTGGGTTATTCTGCTTACCAAAACGGAAATGTAGATGCTGCTATAACCGCATTAAACGACTTCTTCTCGAAAGATAAAGCCAAAATTATTGGTCGCGATTACCTGTACTTAGGTTTGGCTAAAACGCAAAAATCCTTAAAAACTACACCTGGTGCAGATGGTAAAGATACCCACACCATCGAAGAACCGCTCTTTAATGCCGGTATCGCCGATATTCGCAAAGGTGTGGAAATGGATCCAGCAATGGCAAACGAACTGAACGATTTTGGTAAGAAATTCTTCGATCTTAAATTGTATAAAGAAGCAGCTGCGATCTATGAAATTGCAACGACCAACCCAAAATCACGTAACTTCTTGTACGACAATTTCTACCTAGGATATGCTTTGTACTTCTCTAACGCTAATAAAGAAGAAGGTCAAATGGATATTCCAGCGCTTAAAAAAGCCGATACCGCTTTCGCAAACGTAATTGCCGAAAGTCCAAATACACAAGATGCTTACATCTATAAAGCACGCGTTAATTCTTTGATCCCGAACGATCCAGCTGCCGAAGCCGAAATGGTTAAAAACTACGAAGAGTACGTAAAAGTAGTTACCGCCAAAGGAGCTGCAGAAGTAGCCAAAGAATCAAACAAAAAGAAATTTATCGAGGCATACAACAACATCGGAATTGTTTACGCAAAAACCGATAAAGTGAAAGCTAAAGAATACTTCGAAAAAGTACTCGCACTCGATCCAGCCGACGAAACAGCACTCAATACCATTAAATTGCTGAAATAGTCTGAACGATTATCATTGAAAAGCCGGTCTCAACGATCGGCTTTTTTTATGGATCGAAGTTTCTCATAAATACGCTCTTTCAAAGGATTAAAACCAAAGAATTGACCTATATTTGCAGGCTTTTTTACAACTATGGCACTACCTTCAGAAATACAAGAACAAGTGAATCTCGGTTTGCAATTACCGCTCATGGAGGCGTTTTATACCGTCCAAGGCGAAGGCTATCACACCGGAACTCCCGCGTATTTCATCCGTGTCGGTGGTTGCGATGTGGGTTGCCATTGGTGCGACGTTAAGGAAAGTTGGAACGCCGATTTACATCCGCCCACTTCCGTAGAAAATATTGTGGCTGAAGCCGCTCGATTCTCTAAAACTATTGTCGTTACGGGAGGTGAGCCGCTCATGTGGGACATGAATCCGCTTACCCACGCACTCAAAAATGCCGGCATGCAAATTCACATCGAAACCAGCGGCGCCTATGCACTTACCGGAAACTGGGACTGGATTTGCCTCTCACCCAAGAAAACAAAACTACCCGTTGATGAGGTGTATCAAAAAGCAAATGAACTAAAAGTTATCGTTTACAATAAAAACGATTTCAAATTTGCCGAAGAACAGGCCGCAAAAACCAATCCCAATGCGATACTCTTCTTGCAGCCCGAGTGGAGTAAACGCGATGAAATGACGCCGCAAATCGTCGATTACGTGATGCAAAATCCCAATTGGCGCATCTCTTTGCAAACGCACAAATTCTTGAATATTCCTTAAAACCTGAGTTCGATTCAAAAATTGCGGTCAGAAAACAGATGAATGGTTGATTAATACCGATTGGGACTGTAAAATAGGCTAAAGAAAAAAAGTTGTTTTTGAGGCAGAACAATGCAAAAAAATGTTGCATAGCTGCGCTACGGAAAATTTTTTTAAAGCAGTTATGGCTTAAAAACATTTTTTTATTAGGCTGTTTTATAGATCCAATTGGTATAACAGGCAGATTTTTATTGGGATACTGTAGTATCGCAAAAAAATCTAACGAAGTAGGCAGCCGTTGATCTGTTTAGCGTGAAAGGCAATTCTTTCCAATCCTATTTGATTTTACAAATTATCGATTTCAAGCGATCTGACAAAGATTTTTAATCGAACACAGGTTGAAAGTTCCTCGCTTAGTTTTTGGGCGGCAATTCGCGCTTTCCACTACAAGTACGCAGTAGCAAAACCGCATTTTAACATGAGTTCGATATAAAAATCGAAGTTAGAAATCATTTAAATAGTTGATTACAAGGCGTATTTTCTTTGGGATACCGAGGTATCTCAAAAAAATACAACGACGTTGGCGACTGTTTAAATGATTAGCTGTTGCTATTAGTCGATCAAAAGTAGTAACAGGTCACCTAAAGTTTTCATTTCAAGCGATCTAACAAAGATTTTTCTGTCGAACTCATGTTACTTTAAACTGCAAGGGCTTCTTTGGTCGCCTTGCATTTTTGTAAACTGCTGGTTTTGCTACTTTGCGCGCTTTTCGTTTCAATCGCGGCCGCGGCAATCGTTACCTAAAAATTGTTACCTATTCCAGTTCCTTCAACAAAGCCGAAACCGAGGCTTCCGTTTCTGTTAGCTTCGCTTTGCAAATTTTTATCAGTAAGCCGGCGCGCGCCACTTTTTCCGACAGCACGTCAACGGCAATTTCCCCGCGTTCCATCTCCAAAACCAAGCGATTTAACTCTTCGAATGCTTCCGTATAGGTAATTTCAACTTGCTTCGTTTTCATTTTTTTCAATCAATTTCGTTTGTACTGTGCCGTCATAAAGTTCGATTTCCAATTCCTGACCGGATTTCAACTTCTTAGCCGACGTAATTATTTTTCCGTTTCCACGAATCAAAGCAAAACCGCGTTGCAACACCGACCGCGGATGCATAACTGCAACTGTTCGTTCCAAATGCGTTAATTCCTGCTGCTGTATTTCGAGTTTTCGAACCGATTTCTCAGCAACTTGCCCAGCAAATTGTGTCAACTTCCCGCGCTGGTTTCCCACCATTCTTTCGGTCGAGAGCGTAATGCGATACTGCTGTTCGCGCAGCGCCAACGAACTGCGTTGAAGCTGTTTTCCAGTACTGGCTTTAAAGGTTTCCGACTGCCGTTGCAAGTGCACCAACAACCGTGCAGTAAACAGTTTCGTTGCCGCAACCAGTGATCTTTGATTCGCATCGATTTTCTGTTTGTTTTCGCGCACGATTTTTTCCGTTAACACACGAATTTTGTCAGTAGCTCGTGCAATCTCGTCATCAAAACGCCTGTACTGTTGCAATAGTAATTCGGCAAGTTTAGTTGGCGTAATGGCGTTGGTATGCGCAACCAGTTCGGTTACGGTTAAGTTAGTGGCATGTCCGATTCCGGTTAAAACAGGCAGCGGAAAAGTAGCTACCGCCCGCGAAAGTTCGTAATTGTTGTAACAACTTAAACCTACATCGCCGCCACCACCGCGAATAATGGCGACTGCATCGAACTCGTGTGGCGTTTTTGCAATCTCCCGCAATTGCTGTTGTATGCCCGTTACCGCCTGCTCGCCTTGTAAAATCGATGGAAACAAGTGTAAATCAAAACAATATTTTTCGCTCGATTGCGCTAAAATTTGCAGAAAATCGGCGTATCCTTTCGAACTTTCTACCGAAATTATAGCTAAGCGTTTCGGCACCAAAGGCAGTGTTTTTCTTTTGTTCGATTCGTAAATACCTTCCTTTTTTAATTTGGCAAGTGTCAGGTTTTTCTCTGTTTCTAAATCGCCCAAACTGTATTTCGGATCGATTGCTTTGATTTGCAAACTCAAACCGTACATACCGTCGAAAACAACTTTTACCAGCATAAGTACTTTAATGCCGTCTCGAATGGGTTCGTTTAGTAACTCTAGAAACGTACTGTTGGCTGTGTCAAAATCGCTTTTCCACATTTGCCCGCGAAACTGCGCGACGACTTTTCCGTCTTTCTTTTCTACTAATTCTGGATACGCATGTCCGGAATGCGGGTAATAATTGAGTTTGTTTATTTCTGCTACCACCCAATAGCGTCCAGTATACCTTTTTTCAATGACCGATTTTAGGCTGTTGCCCAAATCAGTGAGTGTATATGTTTTTGCAGCTGTTTCCATCAGCAGTTGGCCCAGTAAATTTTGGCTAGATAATCAAAATGCTTTCCTTCAAAAACGCGTTCTGCAATCAAACCAACGGTTTCGGCTTTTTGGCGTAAGGTTTCAAAATCAACGTACAGCCATTTAAACGATTCCCGATTTCCGCGGTAACTCAAATGATAGTCGAGTTCTCCGTAGTAAGATTCTCCGTTTAATATCGATTCCGCATCCTCTTCGTCTGCAAACATGTAGGCTAAGTCGCTACTGTCGAGCAAAATTTGGCCGCCAGGCGTAAGTTTTTGGGCAATTTGCTGCAAGAAAAGAGACAAATTGTCTAAGGTTCCGGCCAAACCGCTGCCGTTCATCAGTATTAAAACCGTATCAAAACTAAAGTCGGGAAAGTCGGTTATGGTACCCAAATGTGTTTGCAGTACGCCTCGCGCTGTTGCTATTCGAATCATGTGCTCGGACCGGTCGCAAGCCACAACGTTTTCGCCTTTTTCTTGTAAATACAAGCTATGCGAACCGCCGCCACAGCCTAAATCGAGTATGCGTCCGCAGCATCGTGCCAAAGCATCTCGTTCTAATGCGGGCATTTGCAAGCTATCGCGCAGCAAATATTTCATAGAAATACGATCGGCAGCCGAAATAGATGTCGATGCGTACAAAGGAAATTTCTTTTTGTGGAAAAAGAAATCCGACAAAGCTGAGCCAAATAAATCTGTCAATGGATGAGAATTTGCTGGCGCCGTATTAAATTAGCGCAAAAATTAACCTTGGAGTCATTCGAAAAAACGGCCCGCGAAAGATTTAGTGAAAATAAAAAATATCTTTCAAAGTTAAAAAAGAAAGCACCGGCAAAATTAGATTCGGTGATGCAGCAATTGCACGATGCCGAATTTAAACGCACCGATTGCTTGACCTGCGCCAATTGTTGCAAAACAACCGGCCCACTTTTTACCAAATCGGATGTGGAGCGGATAGCAAAAGTACTTCGTTTGAAACCAGCTGCATTTGAGCAACAGTATTTACGCACCGATGAAGATGGCGATTTGGTTTTGCAACAAGTGCCTTGCGTGTTTTTGGATGCCGAAAATTATTGTACCATTTACGAACACCGCCCGAAAGCGTGTCGCGAATATCCGCATACCGATCGGCCGAAGTTTCATCAAATTACTGAACTCACAGCACAAAACACCTTGGTTTGTCCGGCAACCTTGCGTATTGTCGAGGCATTAAAACAAAAGTTACCGATGTAAGTTCTAGACAAACAAATCCTCTTCGTGAAATTGCAAGTAATCTTCGGTTGCTTGTCGGCCACCAATGAAATCAACTAGTTTGTCGATAGCGGTTTGCAAATACGCTAATATTTGTTGCACCCAAGATTTAGCGATTTCGAAATACGTGAGACCGATTTCGATGTAGTAGTTAATTTGGTCGACAAACGCATGGAGTTTATCCATAAGATTGAGTAGGAAATCTGCTTTTTTCATAGCTGTAACGGTTTGATATGTTAGCAAATTACTCATTCGTTTTTAGGCATCCTACTAGATTAGTGATACTTTAACACGGAACGTTCTCTCGGTACGATTTCGCACAAGGGATGGCAACGAAAATAAAAGGGCTTGGGCGCTATTGAAGCCCGAATTTGGGTGGCGACCAGCGGAAGCCGACCGAATGCGTTGGCTGAAACAGCGCCCAAGCGGTTTTATTGCAGTGTACAGCCCGACCTGCCGCATGCGCTTCGATGAGTTTTCATGCGGCAGGATGTGCCCAAAAAAAACTACAGCGAAGCCGATTGATAAATGAGGTATTTCTGGCGCTGATTTTTGAATTCGATTAAGCCGCTTTCCCAAGTCGCGCGAATTTCGGACGCCGACATGCCGCTCTCGATTTGTTCCTGCAATTTGGCAGTTCCGGCCAGACGCTCGAAATACGACGTAAAGAATTTCGATTTATCGGGCGTGTCTTTATACGCCTGCAGCAGCCATTTGAGTTCAAGACGATCTATAAACGGATGCTCGCTCAAGTCTTCGCCGTAACAATCTTTTCCATTGTAAGGCGGGTTTTTACTGCCTAAATTCGGTTCGGGAGTGAAACAAAACGTGTGCCGGCTTAAATACGGAGAACCGAAGATTTGAAACTGCTTATCGGTGCCCCGACCCACACTCACATTTGTGCCTTCGAACAAGCACAGTGAGGCGTACAGGTTTATGGAAAGATCGTTAGGGAGGTTAGGCGAGGGGCGAACCGGCAACGAATACGGCATATCGCGCAGGTAACCCGAACACGCAATTACATACAGCATGCATTTCTTTCCGTTTGCCAACCAGCCTTCGCCGTTGATCATGCGCGCGTATTCGCCGATGGTCATTCCGTGTAAAACCGGCACCGGATGCATGCCTACAAACGATTTTTTTTCGGGCTCGAGTATGGGTCCGTCAACAATCTTCCCGTTCGGATTCGGACGGTCAAGAACCACAACGGCGATGCCTTTTTCGGCACAGGCTTCCATTAAATAGTGCAAGCTACTGATGTACGTGTAAAAGCGCACGCCAACGTCTTGCAGATCGAAAACCATAATGTCGATGCCGTCGAGTTGCTCCGGAGTAGGTTTCTTTTTGTCGCCGTACAGCGAGATGATCGGTAGATTTGTTTTAGAGTCTTTGCCGTCGGAGATGAGTTCGCCGTTGTCGGCTGTACCTCTAAAACCGTGTTCGGGCGCATAAATTTTCGTGAGATTTACGTTTTTTTCAATGAGGAAATCAACCAAGTTTTTGCCTTCCACCACAGCCGATTGGTTGGTGAGTACGCCCACGCGCTTGCCTTCGAGTAATTTGCTGTAGCCATTGAAATTGAGTGCACCTACACCAAATATTTCGGTTGGAGGTTCCTGGGTAACGATACTTTCAATGATTTCGGGTTCTTTAACAACAGTATTTACGTGCAGCGGTTTTGCTGCAAGGGTAGTTTTTGCGGTTGTGCATGAATAGTTTAGCATCAGCAATAGCAGGGCCGACGCTAGAGTCCAGGCGTTTTTGTGTACTTTCGGGAAAATCGATCTCGTGTTCAAGGCAGTTTTGGCTAATTTTATCGCGAATTTAAATAGTGCTTCTAGTGAATACGCCATTGTTTATCGCATCTAGACTCGTCAAATCAAAAGGGCGTAAAAATAGTATATCTGGTCCTATAATTAAAATTGCAATTTCGGCAATCGCGATTAGCATGCTAATGATGGTCGTTTCGATTGCCAGCGGCATTGGTTTGCAACGTAAAATCAGAGAGAAAATTGCGGCGTTTAATGGGCATATTTCGATTTCAAATTTTGATGAGAACGAGAGTAAGGTGTCGGTAAATCCGATATCTACCAAGCAAACGTTTTATCCGACGTTCACTGCCATACCCGAAGTCACGCATATTCAGGGTGTAGCCACCAAAGCGGGAATAATACGTACACCGAAAGCTTTCGAGGGCATTGTGTTTAAAGGCGTTGGTACGGATT
Organism: Flavobacterium sp.; assembly: GCF_049240005.1. GTDB lineage: Bacteria > Bacteroidota > Bacteroidia > Flavobacteriales > Flavobacteriaceae > Flavobacterium. The sequence goes on from NZ_JBMLTK010000098.1 coordinate 12,655, forward strand.
TTAAGTGGGATAATTTTGACGAGTACCTCGTTGCCGGTAGGTTGCCGAAGTACGGCAGTGCAATGAGCAACGAAGTTTTGTTGTCGGAATATCTCGCAAACCGATTGGGATTAAAAGTGGGTTCAAAGTTTGTGACTTTTTTTATGCGCGATTCGGCGGCAACACAACCATTTCGACGCAGCTTCAATGTGGTAGGAATTTACAATAGCGGATTTAAAGATTTTGATCAATCGTATGTCATTGGCGATTTGAAGCACATTCAGCGCATGAATAAATGGAGTGCCGATCAAGTAGGCAACTTTGAGTTGTTTGTTTCCGACTTTGATCGGTTAAAAGAAATAGGCGAATCGGTGTACGAGGAAATTCCGTCGACACTCAATGCGGTTACGATTTTAAAGAGTCATAGTTTTTTATTCGAATGGATGGCTTTATTCGACTTTAATATTATGCTGATTATTGGCTTTATGGTTGTCGTGTGCAGCATTAATATGAGTGTAGCTTTATTGGTGCTCATTTTAGAAAAAACGAAATTAGTTGGTATGCTAAAAGCCTTAGGTGCGGGCAATTGGTTTATTCGAAAGGTTTTTATTTACCAAGCGGTGTTCCTGATTGGTCGCGGTTTACTCATTGGCAATGGCCTCGGGTTGCTGGCGGTTGGCTTGCAATATTATTTTGGCCTTGTAGAGTTAAATCCCGACAGTTATTATGTTAAGGTGGCGCCGGTTTTTTTAAACATACCCCTTATTATGTTGGTTAATCTGCTTACAATTGGCGTTTGTTTGTTGGTTTTAGTGGTTCCGTCTTATTTAATTACCAAGATTTCGCCGGTAAAAGCCATCGCGTATTCCTAATTTTTCTTCTTTTTTTTTGGGCAGCCCCTCGCCAGTTTAGTGGAAGTATGTTTGCGGCTTCGGGCCGGGCCTTTCACTTCAAGCGCGTTTGTTTCAAACCGTTCGGCATCGCTGCGGCGGGGCTTCTGAGGTCGCCGCACCGCAGCGGCCTTCATAGGTTTTCAACTGCCGTGGCTTTTCGTTGCAGTCCCTGCTGCGCAAAATCGTGCCGCAAATACGTTGCCTGAGTCACGTTCCAGAACGAAAAAGCTTGGTCAAGCCGGATTCAAGTGCCAAAAACCAATTTTAATCGCTTTTCTGTCTCTTTGTTTATCAGCGAGTTAAAAAATAATTGCAAAATAGTTGCCAAAAAGTTTGGAAAAGGGGTTTTAGAAGTTCTACTTTTGCACCCGCTAAACCGAACAGGCGCGGCGTAGGTTCTGAGTTTTTTTG
>NZ_JBMLTK010000099.1:0-4448 GCF_049240005.1 Flavobacterium sp.
AGCCGAGTTTGAAGAAACCGAACAAAAATTCAAAACGATTAAACGTATTTTAGTTGCCAATAATAGTTGATTTAGCGAGATGCTTATGCGCTGAATGACATCTAATTTATATAATATGAACGATATACAACTCGATATTTTAGCTTTTGGTGCGCATCCAGACGATGTGGAATTGGGCTGCGCAGGCACATTAGCGAAAGAAATAGCTCATGGAAAAAAAGTGGGAATTGTGGATTTAACCCGTGGGGAACTTGGTACCCGAGGAAGTGCGGAAATACGTGACGCAGAAGCCGCAGCAGCCGCAAAAATTCTTGGTGTTCAAGTACGTGAGAACTTGAGATTTCGAGATGGTTTTTTTGTCAACGACGAAGCGCATCAGCTTGAAGTGATTAAAGTAATTCGCAAGTACCGACCGCGAATCGTAATTTGTAATGCCATTTCCGATCGACATATTGATCATGGAAAAGGCAGTAGTTTGGTTTCGGATGCCTGTTTCCTTTCCGGACTGCGGCGCATTGAAACGGAAGTCGACGGTAGTTTGCAAGCTGCGTATCGTCCGGAAGTGGTTTATCACTACATTCAGTGGAATGATATCACGCCGCAGGTAGTTGTAGATATTACTGGATATGAGCAAATTAGGAAGGAAGCAATTTTAGCGTATCGCACGCAATTCTTCGATCCAAATAGCAAAGAACCGGTAACACCCATTGCTACACAAAACTTTTTAGAGAACTTAGATTTCCGTGCGCGGAATCTGGGCCGACTCACAAATGTTGAATTTGCAGAAGGCTTTACCGTTGAACGTTACCCGCTTACGAATTTATTGACCGATTTAAAGTAATTTTTTTAAAACGGCAGTTGTTTAAAAGCAAATTTTTGTTTTATCTTTGCAGCCGATTAAAACGGTGGTTGTAGCTCAGTTGGTCAGAGCATCGGTTTGTGGTGCCGAGGGTCGTGGGTTCGAGCCCCATCAGCCACCCAAAATCCAAAAGGTTTTCGATTGTTCGAAGACCTTTTTTTGTTTTAATTACTTTCTGAAAAATCGATTTGCTAGAATTTTAATAGCTATAAAATGGATTTAAGAAGTTTAGTCTGTGTTTCGCTGTTTGTACTAAGTGTAGCACATCTTTCAAAAATCCTTCTGTCTTAATACTCCCATCTTAAAACTTCAATCTTAATACTCCAATCTTAAAATCATACTACTCCTTTCCCGGGTGAGCGGGCGCAACGGCATCCTATTAGGCGATACCCATATTTCCATCCGTTGTTTTCGCCTAATAGATATAGTGTAGCACGCGACGGCGCCACAACAACGCGGCGAAGCCACCACAGCGCCGGCACCCCCAAATCTGAAAGAAAATTCTTAGTCAAATTGCCAGTTCGACCGATTTTCTGCAATGAAAAACCGCACTGTGCATAAAAAATTGTTAAAACGGTAACAAACAAGAAGCTGCGTCGTCTTACTCATATAAATCATCAATTAAATCAATCATCATGAAAACAATTAACATCCTTTCAGCAGTTTTATTTGCAAGTACCGTTTTTACTGCAAACGCTAGCACAACTTCGAACGCGTATTTAAACGGAGTTTCAGATTCTATTCGAATTGAAAATTCTGGAGAAGCCGATTTGGATTTGAGCGGGTTAAAGAGAGCAGAAAAAACAATCGATGAGCAAATTGCCGAAGATATGCAAGTTACCGAGGCGCAACTACCTAAGTATATTTCGGTAGCCGAACCTGCGAAAACGGTTAAAATCCCGACGAAATTATTGAATTAGTTATCTTAATTATGTTGGAAGACCGCCCACGAGGCGGTTTTTTTATGGTTGTAACCGCATGACATGGAAATCGAAGGGCGTCCACAAACAGTGTTCAACCGACGCGGCTGCAAGTGCCTGATTTGTGAACGTATTACAAGTTTTAAAAAGACTGTAGTTTCCATTCGATTCGTAAAAGGCGTCTCGGTCGTTGTAGCGAATGCCTGTTTTTACAGCGATGGGTTTAGATTCATTTTGTTGAAAACAAGCTAGATAATGAGTAACTAACTGCCGGTATTGCGTGTCGCTCAATACTATTTTCTTACAAGTTTCGTGTTCTATTCTGTTTTGATAGTAGTTCACATGGACCGCCGTTTCGTTAAATCCAGATGCCGCTTTGATTGCGGTAGATAGTCTTAAATCCGACCAAGTAGGCGTTTCCAAATAGAACTCGCGGTTCCCCCAGCCAATGGCCACCCAGGGATAGTATGTGTTTTTAGCACGAATCAGATTTTTATCTAAAAAACTATCCCAGTCGAACAGCTTATTTTTAACCGGCAAAACCAATTCACTGTGTACGCCGTTTGTTTGCAAATAAATTTCAATGGTTTTGGGTTCGGTTGTTTCATCGCCCGAAATGGTAATATAACCGATTGTAGCAGCTAAAAGCAGATAAAAACTGATGAAAGCTAACAAACTTAAAAATACAATACGAATGCCGCGATACACTTTAATAAGTAAATTGTTTCGCATGGCACTTTAAGTTTTCTTTTTTCTTTCGGCACGTAGTTTCTTTATCCAATATGCCGATAAATCGTCGTAGTTAACAACCACTTTTGGTTCTTGTGGGTCGAGTCGTTTTGCTTTCACTCCACGAACAATGATCGTTTCGATTAAATAGTCTTCGTTAACTTCGTAAGGTGCGTATTTGGTTTTGAGATTAATGTCGAACATACGCGCGGTGTTGTTCGACCAAAAAGCTTTCCAGCCACTTTTGTATTCTTTGATTAAGTCGAATGTAGTTTGTCCGGTTTGTCTGTAAATGAGTTTTACAAGAATTTGCCCGTCTTTACGACTCAATTTTTTTAACTGCGGTTCAAATTGCTTTTGCATGTAATCTTCCACAATCTTGAAGTATTTTCTACGCTCACGAGCCGTTTTCATTTTAGACATTCCTTCATTCAGCGAAATTAAGGTAGCCGAAGTAGCTTTGGCGTATGGATAAACTTTGTAAACACGTCGCTGTAAACGATTGTATATTTTAACCGCCTCAGCGTCGACTGTTACTTCGTTCGGATTAATTACTACTTCTTCCAACTCTATCGGAATGTTCAAGCTATCCGGCGTATTCAGGTAGGCGTCGCGCGGATCTTCCTGGGCAAAAACCGCTGTTGTTCCCGATAGCAGCAATACGAAAAATAAAATCCACCTCATGTTTTAGTTAATTGGTTGAAAACGGATAAGCAAGTGTAGTGCCAAATTTTTAAATTCGCAGGTCTTAAAACAAATTTATGTCAATTTTAAACGAAAAGTCAGAGTTATTTATTGAGAAGTATCTCAATAATCCGTCGCCAACAGGCTACGAATCAGAAGGTCAGAAAATTTGGATGGATTACATCAGACCTTATGTAGATGACATTTTTACAGATATTTATGGTACCGCAGTTGCCGTTGTGAATCCAGGTAAATCGCTCAAAGTGGTTATTGAAGGGCATTCCGACGAGATTTCGTGGTACGTGAACTACATAACCGACGATGGTCTGATTTATGTAATTCGAAACGGCGGTAGCGATCATCAAATTGCGCCGTCCAAACGCGTACATATTCATACTGCTAACGGAATCGTAGAGGGTGTCTTTGGTTGGCCGGCGATTCACACACGAAATCGCGACAAAGAAGAAGCGGCGAAAATCGACAATTTGTTTATCGATATAGGTTGCGAAACCAAAGCCGAGGTAGAAGCGAAAGGCGTTCATGTGGGTTGCGTAATTACCTATCCAGATACTTTCACGGTGCTCAACGAGAACAAATACGTTTGCCGTGCCATCGATAATCGAATGGGTGGTGTGATGATTGCCGAAGTGGCTCGCTTGCTAAAAGAAAATCAAGTTGAACTTCCGTACTCTTTATATATAGTGAACGCCGTGCAGGAAGAAGTGGGCTTACGCGGAGCAGAAATGATTACCAACACAATTAAACCAGATATCGCTATCGTTACCGATGTGTGCCACGACACAACTACGCCAATGATCAATAAAAAAATTGAAGGCGATGTGAAAATTGGTCGCGGTCCGGTAATTACGTACGCACCTGCAGTGCAGAATCAGCTGCGCGATCTTATTGTAAAAGCGGCGCAGGATAAGGAAATTCCTTTTCAACGTTTGGCGTCGTCTCGCGTTACTGGAACAGATACCGATGCGTTTGCCTACAGCAATGGGGGAGTGGTGTCGGCACTTATTTCTTTGCCGTTACGTTACATGCACACAACAGTAGAGATGGTTCACAAACATGATGTCGAGAATGTTGTGAAGCTCATTTTCGAGTCTTTGCAAAGAATCGAATCGAAAGAACAGTTTTCGTATTTCAAGTAAGAGCTAAGTTTTTTAAAAAATCGGAAGGCAATTTTGTTTTCCGATTTTTTTTTGGGCAGCCCCTCGCCAGTTTAGTGGAAGTATGTTTGCGGCTTCGGG
>NZ_JBMLTK010000100.1:0-8705 GCF_049240005.1 Flavobacterium sp.
TTTTGATAACCAAGTATTAACCTCAAAAACGGTCAACTCTATTTAGGGAAGTACAAATTTCGTTGTTCTTATTTCCGCACTCACAATTCCAAACTTCTTTTTCTTTTGAAGTTAGCAATTGTTTTTTCACAGATATTTCACCACGTGGTAGAAAGGACTTCTCTATTAACATCTTTAGTAGCTGAAATTCGTCGATATCGCTTCTATTATAAAATGGTTTGTCGCAAATTGCGACTCTTAGTCCAATTTTCTGAATTTTAAAATCTTCGCTTTTTAGCAAATCTTGAACATTTTTAAAATTAAATAGTGACAACTTTTTGATTACGGAAACTAAGTAATTCTTCAAATTTTGACTGTAGTTTGCTTGTATTGCTTGATATATCAATATGTGCCTTTTTTCTTCGTCTAAGCAATTTACAAAGGATTGAAAATTTAAATCGAATTTTGTAAAAGCCTCAGGCATAGTACTCTTATTTCCAATTACATCTGAATAATGAGCGATAATGTAAGGAAACATTTTTTCGATTTTATTAGAAATTATAAAATCCCAAGTTTCATCATCAAATGTTAAACTCCCAGCTTCGGCTTTTTCTAAAAACTGCTTTTCTTTTATTTTTGTTTGTATGAAATCATAACTAAGGAATTCAGACGAATAAGTTCTTTCACTTTCTGAAACTGTCGCCGATTTCTGTTTTTCAATAACTACCGCGGTACCAATTGCCGTTATCATGAACATTGATTTTCCCTTTCCAGATATTTCATCTACATCAATACTCAAACCTACAATACAATTAGCACCAGCTTCTTTAGCTCTATTTTGTAAAACAACGATAGCTTCATTATATAGACCCGCTAATTTCTTCTGATAAGTTGCAGACTTACCGCCAAAAACATCTGTTAATCCTCCAAGAAAGTCACTAAAGAAATTTGTTCCCACAACTATGTGTGCAGAAATTGGTTTTACATATTTACTTATTTCTAACGGGGCAATATTAGAAGTAGTTACAACTAAAACTTCATTACTAAGCATTTCTTTAATCAATTAATCAAATAGTTAGACGCGAAAAAAACTAATTTTTATAGCGTTATAAAGATATGCAAAAAATAAATTATTAAACTAAAAAACCGCGACACTTGCCGCGGTTTTTTAGTTGTATCAATTAGCGCTATTGTATTTATCGCTGCATATTTTTTGCTTCGATACTCATCGTAGCGTGCGGTACTATTTTCAAACGTTCTTTGCTAATGAGCTTGCCCGTTACTTTGCAAACGCCGTAGGTTTTGTTCTCGACACGGAAAAGCGCGTTTTTCAAATCGCGAATAAACTTTTCCTGGCGAATCGCTAATTGCGAGTTTGCTTCTTTCGACATGGTTTCAGAACCTTCTTCGAAAGCTTTAAAAGTGGGCGATGTATCGTCTGTACCGTTGTTTAAGTCGTTCATGTACGCACTCTTGATCAAATCTAAATCAGCCTGAGCTTTTTGAATTTTCTTCAAGATAATTTCTTTAAACTCAGCAAGATCTGCATCTGAATATCTTACTACTTCTTCTACCATTTTCTATCTATTTAGAAATTAATATCTGGGTTTTGATGTGATCGAATTCTATTTCAGTACCGCCGTTCATATCCGAAACAAAAGTAATCGACTTGCTTAAGGTTTCCGTTTGTATGTACCCTTTGTTTGCTTCCACAGCTGCTTCCAGCTCTGCATGTAACAAAAGCTGTACCGAAATCTTATCGGTAACTTCGAATCCGCTGTCTTTTCTAAGATTTTGAATTCGGTTTACCAATTCGCGTGCAATACCTTCTTGTTTCAAACTTTCGGAGATCGTAATATCGAGTGCTACCGTAGTTCCCTTGTCGGAAGCTACTAACCAACCTTCGATATCCTGAGACAGAATCTCAACATCATCTAGTGTTAAAATTATTGAATTTCCCGATAAATCAAGCGTCAGAGAACCCTCTTTTTCGATTTGTGCAATTTTTTGCGCATCGAATTTTTGTATCTCTTTGACTATCAAATTCATATCCTTACCAAATTTCGGTCCTAATGTCTTGAAATTCGGCTTAATTTGCTTGATTAAGATGTCGGATGCATCCTCTAAAAGTAGGATTTCCTTTACATTTACCTCTGCTTTTATCAGGTCTGAAACCGCCTCAATTTGTGCTTTTTGTGTCGCATCAGTAATCGGAATCATCAGTTTTTGCAAGGGCTGACGCACTTTGATCATCTCTTTCTTGCGCAGCGAAAGTACCAACGACGAAACCGTCTGTGCTTTAGCCATTTTCGCTTCAAGCGATTTATCAACAAACTTTTCAACGCTCACCGGAAAGTCGGTTAAGTGCACACTAATTTGTTTCGATTTTGCCACATTCGCTGTTAAGTTGCGATATAAGGCGTCGCTAAAAAACGGTGCAATTGGCGCCATCAGTTGGGTTACGGTTAGCAAACAATCGTACAGCGTTTGGTAAGCTGCAATTTTATCGGTAGCGTATTCGCCTTTCCAGAATCGGCGTCGGCACAAACGCACGTACCAATTCGATAAGTTTTCTTGTACAAAATCCGAAATCAAACGCGCAGCTTTCGTGGGTTCGTAATCGGCATAAGCGGCATCAACCTCAGCAATTAACGTATGTAATTCCGACAAGATCCAACGATCAATTTCCGGCCGTTGTTCCAGCGGTACGTTTTCTTCTGCGTAAGCAAAACCATCGATATTCGCGTACAAAGCAAAAAACGAATACGTATTAAACAAGGTGCCAAAAAACTTGCGACGCACTTCGGTAATGCCGTCTGAATCAAATTTTAAATTGTCCCATGGATTCGCATTCGAAATCATGTACCAACGCGTGGCATCCGGTCCGTGTTCTTGTATCGTTAAAAATGGGTCGACCGCATTGCCTAAACGTTTCGACATTTTCTGACCATTCTTATCTAAAACCAAGCCGTTCGATACCACATTTTTGTAAGCAACCGAATCGAAAACCAAAGTTCCGATGGCGTGTAAGGTGTAAAACCAACCGCGGGTCTGATCGACACCCTCCGCGATGAAATCGGCTGGAAACGATTTATTTCCATCGATTTTCTCTTTATTTTCAAACGGATAATGCCATTGCGCATAAGGCATGGCTCCCGAATCAAACCATACGTCAATCAAATCGGCTTCGCGTTTCATTGCTTTGCCCGAATCCGAAACCAATACAATACGGTCGACAACATTTTTATGTAAATCTACTTTTACGTAGTTCTCTTCCGAGAAATCGTTAGGCACAAAACCTTCAAACGGCTGTGCGGTCATTACGCCGGCGTCTATTGCGCGTTGCACTTCCGATACAAGTTCGGCCACGCTGCCAATTACTTTTACTTCGCTGCCGTCGTCGGTGCGCCAAATAGGCAACGGAATTCCCCAATAACGCGAGCGCGATAAGTTCCAATCGTTTGCATTTTTCAGCCAGTTACCAAAACGACCTTCTCCGGTTGCTTTCGGTTTCCAGTTAATGGTTTCATTTAAGTCGAACATACGCTCTTTCACGTCGGTCATTTTTATAAACCACGAATCGAGCGGATAGTACAACAAAGGTTCGTCGGTTCGCCACGAGTGTGGATAACTGTGTACGTATTTTTCAACCTTAAACGCGCGATTTTGCTCTTTAAGAAGGATCGCAATTTCAACATCTACGCTGCGTTCCGGACGGTCGGCATCGTCGTAATATTCGTTTTTAACGTACTTTCCGGCAAACGGACCCACATGTTTGGTAAAACGGCCTTGTAAATCTACCAAGGGCACTAAATTGCCAAAGTCGTCGTGCACCAACATAGGCGGTACTTCGGGTTTGGCTTCTTTGGCGGCCTTGGCATCATCGGCACCAAACGTAGGCGCCGTATGAACAATTCCGGTACCGTCTTCGGTGGTCACAAAATCGCCCGAAATAACACGGAATGCGTTTTCCGGATTTTCCGCAGGAAACGCATATTGCAAGAGTTGTTCGTAGCGCACACCAACCAATTCGGCACCTGTTAACTTCGCTAAAATTCGGTACGGAATTACTTTAGCACCGGCTTCGTAGGCAGCTATTCCGGCTTCGTCGGTTTCGGTAAAATTCTTGCCAAATTGCTTTCCAATTAAGTTCTCTGCCAATACCACAACAATTTTTTCGAAGGTGTAGAGGTTGTAGGTTTCAAGTAATGCATAATTGATTTTCGGCCCAACGGTAAGTGCGGTATTGCTCGGAAGCGTCCACGGCGTGGTGGTCCAGGCCAAGAAATACACATCGCCAAATCCTTGAAAGGCGGCTGGAAGTGTTTCGGGCAAGGCTTTAAACTGCGCCACAACGGTTGTATCGGTAACATCGCGATAACTTCCCGGTTGGTTTACTTCGTGCGAGCTGAGTCCGGTTCCGGCTTTTGGCGAATACGGCTGTATGGTGTAGCCTTTGTAAATGAGGCCTTTATCGTAAATTTGTTTGAGCAACCACCAAACCGATTCCATGTATTTGGGTTCGTAGGTTACGTATGGGTTTTCCATATCTACCCAATAGCCCATTTTTTCGGTAAGCGAATTCCACACGTCGGTATAGCGCATCACAGTGCGTTTACACGCTTCGTTGTATTCTTCAATGGAAATCGATTTTCCAATATCTTCTTTGGTAATGCCCAATTCTTTCTCGGTACCTAATTCTACAGGCAATCCGTGTGTGTCCCAGCCAGCTTTACGCTCTACTTGTTTGCCTTTTTGGGTTTGGTAGCGGCAAAAAATATCTTTCAGCGCGCGCGACATCACGTGGTGAATTCCCGGCAGGCCGTTGGCGCTCGGCGGACCTTCAAAAAACACATAAGGTTGCGCTCCGTTTCTATTGGTTACACTCTTTTCAAAAACCGCTTCCGACTTCCAGAATTCCAGCGTCTGTTCGGCAATTTCGGTTAGGTTAAGTCCTTCGTAAACAGCAAAATTCTTGCTCATCTCCCGTAAATAAAAATAATTTGCGAAAGTAAGGATTTTTGCAACCGCTTGCCCGACGATTTAAAAGGTTTTAATTGTTTTTTGGGCAGCATTTCGCGCTTTCCGCATTAGCGCCACCTCAAACACCGGCAAGTGGCACAAACGCAACCCGCTTCTGTGGGTCGCAGGTTGCATTTGGCACTTGCAGAGCGTTTTTCGGCAGCGGCTAATTTGCTGCAATCGCGGCTGCGGCAATCGTTGTCAAAAAAGTAACGGAAATTGGTTTTTGTGAGCGGAATTTCACAACGGATTTTTTTTGATAAAATATTTAATATCAATTTTTTACACGAGGTAATATTGCAATATTACGTTTTAAAAAATACAAAGTTTGATTGATCCTTAAAAAGCGTTCGTTTTTTGGATAACGTATCTCGCGCGAACGGGTGCAGCGATATCCTTTTTGGCGCCGCGGGATTTCCACTACTGAATCGCCAAAAAGATTTAGCGGAACACGTGACGGCGTGCACTATTTTTTGCGCAGCGACGAATGGTTTGCCGGCGCGCCCTAATTAAGAAGCTATGAGCAAGAAGCAAGAAGCTGTAAGCAATAAGCTATAAGCAAGAAGCCAATCGCTGAAAGCTAAACGCTAAACGCTAAACGCTAAAAGCAAAAAGCTAAAAGCAAAAAGCTAAACGCTGACTGCTAAGTGCTAATCGCTAACCGCTGTAAGCTAGAATTTTGTAAGTTGTACGTCCCTGAAGTAGGTTGGCCAATTCTTTAGCTTTATTCGCTTCATTGAACTACCCTTACCCGAACAACTCAGCCAAAACGTCTAGCGATTTCGGGCGTTTAAAGTGGTCGATATGATGTGCGTAAAATTCGAGTATGCTGTTCAATACCGCGCGGCGTTCGAGTTTTGTAAAGTTGTTGCTGTTTCCTAAGCCGAGATTTCGAAAAAGCTGAGATTCGCTTTCGCTGAGTGTGTAATCGGATTCGTGGTCTTGAAAAACGCCGTATTTTAGATCGAAAAAGCTTGCTTCTGCAGAAAAATCGGGAAAAAAGCCCAAGTACGAACTCAGGTTCAGCAAGAACTGCAACGGAAATGTGGCGGTTTCCGTGGTTTCATCTAAAATCAACAAGCTGTTTTCGAGAAAGGCAAACAGCGTGTCGTTAGCTTCTTCTTCCTTAATAACTTGATTTAGAATTTCGGCTAAAAAAAGTGCCAAGCTTCGTTTTACGAAATGATGCGGAATTTGTTGATACGCGTAGTGAAGTTTTACTTCTTTAAAGTATTCGAGCGTTCCTTTTTGCTTGTTTGTAGCAACGATTTCGAGTTGGGTAAGCGGCTCAAAATAGGAGCTTTTGAATTTGTTGGCTTTTCCGCTAAAAGCGTCGCGAACAAAGAAACTCTTTCGTCCGATTTCTGCGGTAAAGCAGCTAACTACCAGCGATTTTTCTTGGTAGCGAACCGCTGAAAGTACGAGTGCTTTTCCTGCAATCATTTAGCGAACAATCATTACTTTTTTCACGGTGGTTTCGGCGCCGTCTTCGGTAGAGATAAAAATCATGTACACACCCGATGCCACGCGGTATTTTCCAAAAGCAGTGGTATCCCATTCGATGGTTCCGCCGGTGGATATGGCTTCAAAAACGAGACTGCCGGTAATGTCGGTTATCTTTACGTTGGCGCTGTCGGTAAGTCCGCTAACTTTCACGGTTCCGGTATAATTTGGTCGAACCGGATTTGGATAAACGAAAACATCGCGCAAGTCGTCGCTGGCATCGATGGCGTTTCCGCGGTAGGAAACCAAGCCGCCGGTGGTTGCAAAGAAAACTTCTCCGGTAACCGAGTTGATATCAATATCGTTTATTTCATTGCTCGGCAGTGGCGAATTATCGGTGGTGAATCGTTGTAAGGTTTGTTGTCCGTCGGCAGAGACTTGAAACACGCCTGCGTCGAGTGTGCCGATCCATTTGTTGTTGGCGCCATCTACAACGATATCGGTAATCCATTGGTCGTTGAGAAGTTCTTGTGCGAGTCCTTCTTCTTCGATGATAATGGGGTTGGAACGCAAGTCGCTGTCGGGATCTAAGAACCGATCGGCACCTATTACGCGTAAACCTTCGCGTGTTCCAATCCACAATTGATTGCGTTTATCGACAGCAACGGTTTGCACGCGATTGGCGGGTAAATTTCCGTTTCCTTCGCCTTCTGAAATTCGTCTAAACTGCGGATTTGCTGTTTCGTTGAAGCCAACCAAACCGTCTGAACGCGTGCACATCCATTTGGTATTGTTTCTATCGATTGCCAAACGCATAAAGCGCGTGTCGGTCCACTCTGTTAAAATAGCTTCCATATTAAAGGATTGCCAGGAGCCGTTTGCTCGTTTTACTTTAAGCGGACTCCTAACGATAGCATTGGTGAGCCACAGATTTCCTTGGGAATCGAAGGCGGCTTGTTCTACGCGGATATTTTCGGTTGGCGGATCGGTAGGGAAAATGGTTTCCAGACCCGTAGTTCCGGTATTGGTGCGGTTAAAAATTTCGACTAGCTCGTCGTTTTCAAAACGCAATAAGCCGTTGTAGTACGACGACATAAAAACTTCATTCTCGTTGGAAGGGTTTACTGTTACACGCACAATTGAAGGTACGTTTAGTTCACTGTTCGGAATGTTGAGCCAACCTGTGTCGTTATTGTATCTACTAACGCCGAAGAATTTTAAAGGGTTTGGGTCGAGATTTTCGCCGTACGAACCGTAAACGGCCCAAAATCCTGTTGATAAGGTTGCTAGAGCAAAAACGTTGTTTTGAAGTGGTCCGCTCGGGCTGATCGACGGAAATGAAGCGGCATTTAATGTGCCAGCTAGTAATCCTTGCGTATTGGTTCCGATAAAAACGGTATTATTAACGACAGTGGCGCAGGTAAAGCGTATGTTGTTGGAATTTACTTCTGCTGCCGAGAGTTCTCTTACGAGTGTTCCGTTCTCGTTGAAAATTCGGGTTGTGGTTTCGGACACGGCAATAAGATTTCCATTGGCGCTTCTCAAATCAATTAGGTTTGGACTTAATTGTGTGAAGTTCTGAAAACTTGTTCCGTTTGAAGAGCGCAATACCTGTCCATTTGCCAAGCCGATGTACAATAAACTTTCGAATGCTACTACAGCGTCGAAATTACCGCTTTGCACGGTTAGCCATTGCTGCGCGTCGATTAAGTTTGGATTGGTGATTAGTGCTTTTTTAATGCCTTCGACGGTTGCGGCGTATATTTCTCCGTTAAAGGTTGTAGTTTGTTTTACGGCAATTTCGGGATTTGTAGTACCTATAAAATAAGTATCGCCAAACAATAAAGTTTGCAGATTAAACTGCGCGATTCCGAAATCGCAGCTTATTAACACGCCAATTTCGGTTTCTTCAAAGTGATTGATTCGCTTGATGTTCGGTGGCAGCTGTTTGTTGACGATATCAACAATGGTGGTGATGGAGCGATCGGAATCGTTAACAACAACGATTAATCCGCTTTGGTAACCAATGAGTGTTTTGTTTTGTGATGCACTTTTATAAACGGCTGTTATCGTTTCGCTGGGAAGTCCGTCTATAGTATTTGAAGTGCTAACATCACCTGTTATTAAATTTCGAGTAAAGAGTGCATTTGTTGACGCAGCAGTTACGCGAGAATCGGTTTGCGCAACATCTATAATTTCGTTGTAGGAAAAATAGCCGGTCCATCTGCTGTTGTTTTGAGCGAATGAGCAGAAAAAAGGAA
>NZ_JBMLTK010000101.1:0-11379 GCF_049240005.1 Flavobacterium sp.
TGAATAAAGCACAGGTAGATAAATTATATTACCACTTTTTTAGAAATAGAAAACTAACAATAGGTCTTGCTGTTGGAATGAGCGTCTATCACATCATTCGCTTATACTATTATTTGAGCTCTCACACATTCGATGATGTGCTCCGCGAATCAATTTGGCGATGAATATTATTGAAAGAATAACTTAATTATTCTTAAACAATTCTATCATTTACCAAACCATTAAAAGTTGAATAGCTGCTTGTGGTATTTTATAGAAATACGAGATCGAAAAACGCATTCGTCTTAATAAATATGATCTGCCGTCCCAACTTTTCGGTCAAAACCAACTGAAAATAGTTTAAAATAATCCTCCGTTTTTAAATAAATAAGATTTTCGGTTGTTTTGTCTCCCATTTTATAGAAAGTATAGAGCGGGTCTCTAAAATCAGCTATTTTTATTCACTTGATTTAGATAGGAAAGTCTGTTGCGATACTTATTAAATCGAGCCTTAAATTGGTGTATATCGAAGGTAGTTTCCTTAAAATAATTAATCGCATAAAATTGACTTTTAGTTCCGTGCTTTTCGAAGCACTTGCATTTCTCCCCTCCATTATGTGAAACAAAATGAAAAAAATAACAATTGAAAAAGTCACCCCGAAAAGGCCTATAGCAAGCATAATTTTATCTCTTTTGAGGCCTATGACAATTAATGCAACTCCGACTGCTAATCCAATGAGAGGAAGACAAGCACAAAATAACAATAACAAGTATTTAATGTGTCTGATGGTAGTAAAATAGCGACATAATCAATATACTAGCAAACATTGCTCTTTTATTACCACAGTAACCTGTAACGTAAAAGAATGAAACTGCTCCTTACCCTATAATTTCTGCGTCTTTAAACAGAATCAGCCAAACATTAACACTCCAATATTTAAGAAGTCTTTCATATAACTTTGTACTTCTCTACCGTCGCAGTCTGTTACGGGAAGTGTAAAAAAACTCCATCGTCACTTTCTCGAAAAAAATATACAAAAAAGCCACTCTATTGAAAGAGTGGCTTTTAAAATGAAATAAACAATTATCTTAGTTTATAACAATATTATCTATCTGCATAGTTGTTGTTAGACCCGCTAAACCGCTACCAACGTATTCGAATACAAAATAACCATTACCTGTAAGTGAAGCGGGTATTGCGTAGCTACCGCTATTGGTAAAATTAGCTGGATAGCCACTTGACAAACCAGCGGAAATAGTAAAGCTCGAAGTAATATCTACCAAATTACTATTGTTCACAATCGCACCAGGAGTATAATTCTCTGCTGTTATGTAGTAAACTTTTAACACTGCGCCGTTCGTAAAACCAGCTTTAGACTGGAAAGAGAATGTATTTGCAGTACCAAAATTAACCGGTACGTAAAATAGAGTTCTATTATCTTCTGGCGTTCCTCCAAAAGAAGACATTTGGATGTACTTGTTTCCTCCAAAAGTTCTAACTTCCCAGTATCTTGATCCTGTGAATGGATCATTAACATACGCAGGGAAGGAACGGTTTGCTGGTGAAGTGCTAGTGTACGACTCGAAATTTTCATTTAAAGTGTTCACAAAATTCAATTGACTTCCAACTAATGTTGGCGCTAAATCAACCGTTAGTCGTGGTTGGTCTAACATAATATCGCGTGTTGTACGAGCTAAAAATTGGTAGTCACTACCGAATTTTGTTAAAATACCACGAACTTTTCCACTATTTTGAGTGGCAATATCGCCTGCAAAAGAAGCAAAACTTGATGTTCTGAAAATAATTCTGTTGTTATTACGATCTTGAAGAAGATGATTAGTAGCACCGCCTAAGTCGTTCGCAGCTTCATAGAGAGATCTACCCACCACCTCATCAACAAATTGCACACCGTCGAGCTCAATTAATGTATTTAAATTAGCATCATTTAATGCTTGAGGTATTGTTAGTGTACGAACTAGTTCACTTTCCGGAGCTAAGGTACACGATTTCACAACTACTTTTCCTACATTAAACATCGAAATTCGTCCTACCGCAAAAGCTCCAGAGTCTAATTGGAAAGCACTTCCGATACGCATTGAGCCGTTGTAAATGTCGGTGTACTGGTCTTTCATTTTGATGTACACTTTCATACCCACCGGATAATTAGTGAAAGCACCAACGATATCTACAGGTACGCTAAATGCAACTGGCTGCTGCCCTGTAGCTGGTTTAGTTTGTAGCGAAATACTTTTGTAGAAGTTTCCACCTTCATCGCTTGAAACTACGTAGGCTTCAATAACATCGTCTCCCGTATATGGGAAAGCAGGATCAACTACCGGAGGCACTTGATTAATAATTTCCTGAACAGTTTTAGTCACCGTCAAAATATTGTCTGCACAGTCAGTAGAGGGCTCGGCAAAATCGTCATTCACGCAGCTACTGACTGTTGCAGCAAACAAACCAAGCGTTATATATTTTAGTAATCTCATTTTCTTTAGTATTATTTGTTGTAGTAAACTCTAAACGAATCAATCTGGTATGAACCGTCCAAAGCACTGTTTGAACCTGAACCGGTATATTTAAAAGCTATACGTACTTTACCAGTTACATCATTCAAGCTTATTTCCCCTGAATCTTGAAACTCAAAGAATGTAGCGTCTGGAGTAGGTAAATTCGCTACGATAGGCGTCCAAGTAGCAGCGGCAATGTTGGTGCCGTCGTAATTTGTAGAGTAAAAAACCTCCAACTTATTCTGTGTCGATGAAACATAACTTTGTGAACTTTGAAATCTCAAAATCTCACCTTCTTGCTTATCTAAATCAATCTCTGGGCTTATTAACCAACCGATTGTACTCGCATCAGTCGATTGGAATGGGCTAAATTCCGCATAGCCATTACCTTGATAAATTTGTTGTTTCCATAAAACAGTTCCAGCTGTTGCAACGTTTTGCCAACCATCAATAGTTAGTAATGTATTGTCTGCTGAATGCAAAAAGTCTTCAAAAGCTACCACCGGAGTGATATCTGGAATTGAAGTGTCATCTTCTTGTGTACAAGCGCCTGCCAGAATGCTTAATCCAGCGAATGCTAAAAATTTAAATGCTGTTTTCATATCTGTGACTACTTAAAAGTTTATGTATAAATTTATGAAATATGTTCTTCCAAAACCATAAAAATAACGGTTCCCGAAAGCAGGCGTTCCGCTTGATACGTCTTGATTCAATAAACGGAAGTTTGAGTTTCTCGGTTGCTCAAATCCACCTGTTTTGTACGTTACATCAAACACGTTATTTACAGATGCAAAAAAACCGAAAGTGTTGCCTTTAATTCTCCAAGATTTACCACCTGTAAGGTTTACTAAAGTGTATGGATCGAATTTTTCCTGCTTTAACAATTCTCGCGTACGCTCTGGAGTAGCTTCGGGAAATGGCAAATTAAACGGATCTTGAAAATTTGTAACAAAATCATTCGTTCTCAATAAAGGCGCAATATCAATGTATGTATCTGCTAAGTAGTTTACATTCGCACCAATCCACCAAAATTTCGGATCGCGGTATTCTAAACCAAAGCTATATGCCTGTTGTGGCATACCTGGTTGACGGTAATTCTTCAATAATGCTTGACCTCTCGATGAAACCGGAGTCAGGATATCGGCGTTTTCAGCCGCAGTAGAATCGCTGTTTAAGAACAGATTCGGATTACTGTCGAAGATGTATTCGCCATAAGACGCAGCAACAGTTGCTTTCAAAGTTGACGTTATTTGATATTCCGAACCAAATTCAACACCCATATTTCTTCTAGCTACAGCGGTCATTGTTTGTGCAACGAATGCCGATTCTGCACCATCCGCTCCTCCTTCATCCAATACAGCATCAGCGAAGAAGAACGTGTTAGTAGTAGCATTTCTTACTCGAGTAAGGAATCCGGTAAGTTTAAGTTTGAACGTTGGTGTTCTTAGAATATAGCTCAAATCCATACTGGAAACACTTTCGCTTTGAATGTTATCAACCACGTTATTATTTAAACGAGCATTAAAAAACGTATTTCTCATAGTTGGCGCTTTCGTTAAATATGCACCATTGAAGTTGATGAAATTTCTTCCTGTCAATTTCCAAGTGAATCCTCCTTTGAAAGCAAAGTTTTCAAAATCGACATTTTCGCTTTTTCCGAAAGAATTGTTTGGATAAATCCCGTTTCTGTAAAGTCCTTCTCTTTGGTAGTTTGTAGCTGTAAACGATTGCGCTAGATAGAAATCTACTTTTCTATAATTGAATCGGAATTGTGTGAATGCATCTAGTGTGTTTGCACGAAGAATGTAGTTGTAACCATAGCGATCTCCCACACCTACATTACGGTTCGGATTGTTCAAATCGGGTTGTGCTGCATCTCCTGTGAAGAAGAAGTCATAATCTGCGAAGTACGTTCCTCCTAAAAGGTCAAGTACGTTTTGGAAATTTTCGGAACGCAATGTTCTGTATGAAACTCCAGCGTTTAGCGCTATGTTATCTGATAATTGTGAACTCAAAATAGAGTTAGCTACCCATAATTTATCGTCGGTACGATCTTCGTAAAGAATATAATTACTTCTACCGTCTACGCTACTACGGTTCGCACGATAAATGGCGTCCCAATTTATCTGACGGTTGTTTAAAAATGTTTGTCGAGCTTGATTAGCTAAAGCAACGTTTGCTGGGTCATCACCCTGGAAATCAGTATAGTCATCTAAATTCCACAGTGAAGTATAATAGCTTGGTAAGTTTCTGTAATAAGTTGGTTCCCATAAAAATCCAATGCTATTACCGTTGGCATCAATACCTGTAGCTTGTTCAGCAGCATCGATACGAGAGTTTCCAATCTTACCAAACTGATGCATTACATTAGTATTCAACTTGTTTTTATCGTTAATTTTCCAGTAATGGCTCAACATAAAAACAGGCTCTTCCACTTCACGAATGCGGCTATTTCTGCGCTCACCTTCCTGATAACCCCACCAAGAGTTGTATTTAACCCCCGCTAAGTCTGTAACTTCTTGCGTATTTGCGGAGTTTCTTCCACGCTTATTTTGTGCGTAAATCGCAGTAAAGTTTAAACTATGGCTCTCTCCTAATTTCTTTTCTACTGAGGCAAATAAAGAGTTTGCATCGTAATCTGTTCCTTCAAAATAACCTTCAGTTGCCCAACGACGACCAGCAGAAATCACATAAGCCCAACCATCTTTGTTCATACCCGAAGCATGGGTTCCCATAATACGGTACGTGTAATTAGTGTTTGTTCCAGCGAACGAAACACGAGAACCTGGACGGTAAATCGACGCACGTGTATTAATTTCCTGTGTACCTAATATTCCTCCAAAGGTATAATCCGACGGAGCCGTACCAAATGTAAACTCCTGGTTACGTGTTGCGTCGTTTAATCCACCCCAGTTACCCCATTGCGGGCGACCATCGAGGATTTTATTCATTACAACACCGTTAATCATCGTTGTTCCGTATTCGTTATCGAGACCACGGATTCTAAAACGCGCCTGACCCCAGTTGAAAGCCGCTGCTTGCTGGTAAACGTCGCGAGTAGCTTGCAAAAGTCCCGCCGTGTTTTCAGAACCAGAATTGTCGTCGCCCAAATCGTTTTCTACAATAGTAATTAAAGCTAATTGCTGTTCCTCGGTTTGGTCTTCTGCTAAAACAATTGTTCCCAAATCAAGCGTTTGCCCTTCTTCAATTTTAACATTCAAAAGTTGTCTGTTAAATCCGGCGCTAACTACACTTACAATCTGGCTTCCCACCGGCGCCTTATCAATCGTAAATTGCCCAAGTTCATTTGTAAATGTTGTTAGAGCAGAGTTTTCAACGCTAACAACTACGCCTTGTAAAGGCTGTTTGGTTTTAGAATCAACTACAAGTCCGGTTACCTTAGATTCGGTCTGTGCCCAACCTACCAAAACCTGCAAAACAAGTAGTGTACTGATTACGAGTCTCTTCATATAAATATAAAAGTTAATAAAATGTCAAGATTAATTTTTTCTTAACGGGTACAAAAGTATAACATTAATTAATATTATCTACTTTTGTGACCGACTTTAAATCGATTCTTCATATTAATTTAATATTCTACTTATGCGAATTTCTAAATGGAATGCCATAATTGTTCTTTTTTTTGCAATTCAAGCCTCGTTTTCACAGGCTAAAAAGTATTATGTGCATACCGTTGCGTTTTACAACTTCGAAAATTTATTCGACACCATCAACAATCCAAATAATGATGAAGAATGGTTGCCTAACGGTGCTCAGAACTGGACATCGAAGAAATATAAGAAAAAATTAACAAATCTGTCGCGTGTTTTGTCTGAAATCGGAACTTCAGATCAGCAAAAAGAAATGCCGGTACTTATTGGTGGTGTGGAAATTGAAAATCGCGGCGTACTCGAAGATTTAGTGAAACAACCGAAACTGCTGCCGGGTAATTACGGTATCGTTCATTACGATTCGCCGGATAAACGCGGAATCGATGTGGCGTTGCTCTACCAAAAAAAGCATTTTAAGCCTACCAGCTACAAGAATATTCCACTCCTAATTTACAGAAACAATCAAAAAGTTAAGGAAAAGAAAGAGGACGAAGAAGTTTCTGACGATAAAATTGAAGTAGCTACCGACGACCGCGTGTACACCCGAGACATTTTATTAGTTACTGGCTTACTCGATGGCGAAGAAATTCATGTTTTAGTAAATCACTGGCCGTCGCGTTCGGGAGGTGAGAAAAAAAGTAGTCCGTTTAGAGAAGCGGCTGGAAAATTGAATCGCAAAATCATGGATTCGCTCTTTAAAATTAATCCCAAAGCGAAAATAATTACCATGGGCGATTACAACGACGGCTCGTACAACAAATCAATTAAGCTTGGAATTGGCGCTAAATTGAAGAAAGATGAAGTGAAAGAAGGCGACATCTACAACCCATTCGAACAAATGGCTAAAGAAGGACACGCAACACTTTTTTACCGTGATAGTGGCGATATTTTCGACCAGATTATGGTTTCTGAAGGATTGGTAAAAGGTGATTACAGCTCGTTCAAGTATTGGAAAGCGGGGATTTTTAATAAGTCGTATTTAATTCAAACCGACGGTCAGTACAAAGGATATCCGCTGCGCCATTCTGCAAACGAAATCGGTTATAGCGACCACTTTCCCGTTTATATTTACCTGATTAAAGAAGGAAAATAATGAAAAAGCTTCTTGTTCTTTTGGCTTTCTTCGCTTTCGCGGAAACCTTCGCGCAGGACACAATTTCTACGAAAGTAATTACCAATTTTATCGGCAAAGACAAATTCGTAAAAGGAAAAGTAGTTGGCGTTCGAAAATCCACCGAAACGAATTTGATTACTCTCAATATCGACGCAGCATTTCCGAACAATATTTTTAGTGTAGTCGTTAGTGAGAAAATGCTTATTCGATTAAAAATTGATTACAACAAACTGAAAGACAAAAATGTCGTCGTAAAAGGAGTCATTGTTAACGGAAAGGAGTTTGGCGGTTTGCCTTCTATAATCAATCCACAAAAGTTCGCAATTGTCAAATAGATGGAAGAACCATTTAACCTCTTTCAGTGGATTTCCAAAAATAAAGAACTCCTAAAACCACCCGTTGGCAACAAACAAATTTTTGTAGAATCGGGCGATTACATCATCATGATTGTAGGTGGTCCGAACGCTCGAAAAGATTTCCACTATAACGAAACCGAAGAGTTCTTCTTTCAACTTGAAGGCACAATTGAATTAAAAATTCAAACAGAAAACGGTTTAGAAATTAAAAAACTTGGTCCGGGAGATGTGTATTTACATCCTGCGAAAACTCCACATTCACCCGTTCGTTCGGCTAATTCGGTAGGTTTGGTTATCGAGAGAAAACGCGACAATCAAGGTTTTACTGATGGTTTGCTTTGGTATTGCGAAAATTGTAATCACAAACTTCACGAAGTTTATTTTGAGCTGAAAAATATCGAAACCGATTTCCTTCCGCATTTCAAAGCATTTTATGCCAACGAAGATTTAAGAACCTGTTCTGTATGTGGCACACAGATGGATACCGATCCGAGATTCGTTAGCAACTGATTCAATACAAATCCTTTGATTACTGTAACCCGATTGCAGCAATGAGTTAACCCGATTTTCGAAAGTCAATCACAATTAATTGAAGCTTTCTGACGTCGCGAAATTCGTTATAGTTAATCGTGTACACAACATCAACACTACCCGAAGCCTCGTCAACTCTAGACCCTTGCTTAAAAGCTATCGCCGTAATTTTTCGCTGATCGTCGAGTTCCAATTCAAAACTTAAATGCGATTTATCTTTGCCAACTGTTCGCGCCGAGGCAGCAATTCGTACATTTTTGCTTAAAAAAACAGGTTTCATGTGTGCGGGTCCAAAAGGCCCAAGCCTGCTGTAATTAGCAACTAGGTTATCCGACACACGTTGGATGTCGATTTCCATGTCGATTTCGATTTCAGGCTCGAGCGTTTCCGGCGCACGCAATTCCTGAACTACTGCATTAAAGGCTTTTTTAAATTCGGTATAGTTTTCCGGTAAAATCGTCATTCCTGCGGCAAAAGTGTGTCCGCCAAATTGCACCAAGTGATGCTGGCAGGCTTCTAAAGCTTGGTACAAATCAAATCCCGCAACCGATCTTCCCGACGCGGCGTAAACTCCGTTACTTTTAGTGAAAACCAAAGTGGGTCGGTAATGCGTTTCAATCAGCCGCGAAGCCACGATCCCGATTACGCCCTTGTTCCAATGTGCGTCGAAAACGACTGTAGCGGGCGCCTCTTCCTCTTTGCTTTTACGTATCTGTTCCAAAGCTTCTACCGTCGTTTGTTGATCAAATTCACGTCGCGTTTCATTGTACGATTCTATCGCGTCGGCAAAAGATTGTGCTACTTGCTCGTTGGTTTCAATCATCAATTCTACCGCGTCACGTCCGAGATTAATACGTCCCGCTGCATTGATTCGTGGCGCAAACACAAAAACCAAATCTTCCAAATCGAGAACTTTCTTTTTCGATTTCTGCTTCAAAGCTTTTAATCCAACGCGGCAATCTCGATTTATCAACTCCAAGCCAAAATGCGCCAGAATCCGATTTTCGCCCGTCAACGGAACTATGTCTGCCGCTATTGCAATAGCTACAAAATCGAGCAAACTCCAAACAAAATCAGTGTTGTTTTCCAGTTTGCGTTCTACGGCCTGAACCAGCTTAAAACCAACGCCACAGCCGCAGAGCTCTTTGTACGGATACGCGCAATCGGCTCGCTTCGGATCTAAAACGGCTACTGCTTCGGGAATAATGGCACCGGGTAAATGATGATCGCAAATGATAAAATCAATTCCAAGTGTTTTTGCATACGCCACTAGCTCAACCGATTTAATTCCACAATCAAGCGCAATGATCAAAGTAAAGTCGTTATCGGCGGCAAAGTCGATTCCGCGTTTCGAAACGCCATAACCTTCGGTGTAACGATCGGGTATGTAATGAGATACCGAAGTTGTTTTTGTTGCTAAATAGGTGTACATCAACGAAACGGCCGTAGTTCCATCTACATCGTAATCACCAAAAACCAAAATGCGTTCGTTTTGATTAAGTGCTTGCAAAACACGATTCACGGCAACGTCCATATCGCGCATTAAATACGGATCGTGAAGCGCACTTAAATCCGGATTGCAAAAATCGCGAGCAGCCTCAAAATCGCGAATATTTCGTTGCAAAAACAAGCTTGCTAAGATTTCGCTTTTTATTCCGGCATCCTGAAGGGCTTGTATTTCGTGAAGTTCGGGTAGTGGTTTTAATTTCCAGCGCATAAGTTTTCTGTATGGAATAGAGCTAACGAATGTAAATGCTTTTTCGGATATGGAATTACGGCTTTTCCGTAAAAAAGATTGATTTCAGTTGAAAAAAGTTCCCTGAATTAAAATTATTTGCGCAGCTTTCCTGCGATGCACACCACGAATTCTCCTTTTATCGCTTTCGCAGAAAAATGAGCGATCAATTCAATTGCGGTTCCGCGAACGTTTTCCTCGTGTAACTTCGAAAGTTCCCGACTGCAACTAACTTGTCGATCTTCACCAAAATACGTTTTTATTTCCTCTAAAGTCTTCAACAATTTATGAGGAGAAACATACAAAACTACCGTTCGTACCTCTTCGGCGAGTTCAAGTAAACGCGTTTGCCGCCCTTTTTTTTCGGGGAGAAATCCTTCGAAAACGAATCGATCTGATGGAAAGCCGCTGTTCACCAACGCAGGAACAAAAGCCGTTGCACCCGGTAAGGTTTCGACTGGTATGCCGTTCTCCACGCATGCACGAACCAATAAAAATCCCGGATCTGAAATTGCCGGAGTTCCTGCATCACTAATTAAAGCAAGTACATTTCCGTTTTGCAGTTTTTGAACCAAACCATTTACGGTTTGATGCTCGTTGTGCATGTGATAACTCGACATAGGCGAGGAAATCTCGAAGTGTTTGAGTAATTTCCCGCTATTTCGGGTGTCTTCCGCCAAAATTAAATCGGCTGCTTTTAGCACCTCAACAGCTCGGTAGGTCATGTCGCCCAGATTTCCAATCGGCGTTGGAACAACAAATAATTTACCCGTCATTATTACGAAAAGCGTCTTTTTATGATGTCTAAAAATCGCTCTACATATTCATCCTTTCCATTCCAATTATTGTAATCAGGACGCACCATTTCGTCAATAAATTCAGCGGCTTCTTCGTAAGAATTAAATGTGCTGAGCTGAGAAACAACACGATTCATGTCTTCTGCGCTTCCACCGAAAAGATTGCGTTCAAATCCGATTCGGTCGTTTAGGCCAAACTGAAAACTGCGCAACCCATTTTCGGGCTGCGTTTCAAAGGAAACCGAATTAGTTTCCTCCACTTCGGTTGCTGCAGTGAAAGTCGGTTCAAACGATAAGTCAACCGCAGGAGTTTTTACTTCTTCAATGGGCAAATCAAAAGGCGTTTCAATCCTTTCAACTACATCCTCAGCTTCAATCCGTGTTTCAAGAATAATTTCTTCTTCAGATTCCTCTATAACTTCTGCGGAAGCGGGCTCTTTACTTTGAGTTTCCTCAATTACAGGAACGGCATCTGAAACTTTATCGAAAATAGGTTCGGTATAATCGCTACCCAATAAATCGGCGAAACTAATTTGTTTTGGCGCTTCACTGCGCGTTTCAAATGCGGGAACAGCTATAGGTTCGGGCGTTGGTTCCGGTTCGGGAATTTCTTCGACAACAGGCGCAGCCGTTACTTCTTCGACCAAGGAAATTTCGGAAACTTCCTCAACCACAGCTTCAGAAATCGGGGTTTCTTTTTCTTCTGCGACAGCGGTTTCCAAAACAGTAGCTGCTGGCTTTTCGT
>NZ_JBMLTK010000101.1:11479-27151 GCF_049240005.1 Flavobacterium sp.
TACGTCACGAAAGTGCACGCCGTTTGTACCCGAACCGGAAATTTGGCTCACTATAGTTTCCGTAAAACCGATAACGACAAACTTGTTTTGCTCGGCGAAACCGAAGAATACGAACCCTTATCGCGTGCGGCTTACTACAACGCCATTCGCGAACAAGCCGAGAACAAGAGCGAACCTTCAAACGAATTATCGTAATGTTTTCGTGGAAAGAAATTTGTTCGTTACTGAATAAAACCGAAATACCAACGGACGATTTTCTCTTTACACATATTTCTACCGATTCGCGATCGGGTAACAACAACGAAAAAACAGTTTTCTTCGCTTTAAGCGGACCAAATTTTAACGGCGCCGATTTTATTGAAAAAGCCGCCGAACAAGGCGTTCGCTACTTTGTTAGCGAACAAGATTGTCGCGGAAATGTATCCGGTATTCAGGTACTGCTCGTTCCCAATGTTTTGCAAGCCCTTCAAAAACTCGCCGCTTCGCACCGCGCAAAATTTGCCTTACCCGTAATTGCCATAACCGGCAGTAACGGCAAAACGGTAGTAAAAGAATGGCTGTACTACTTGCTTTCGCCGGATTATTATATTGCTAAAAGTCCGAAAAGTTATAATTCTCAAGTGGGCGTGGCGCTGTCTGTACTGACAATTGAACAACAACACACCTTGGGGATTTTTGAAGCAGGAATTTCGACCACCAACGAAATGCAGGCACTTGCCGACATGCTACAACCCGAAATAGCGGTTTTAACCAATATTTATTCGGCTCATGACGTGGGTTTCGAGAATCGGTCGCAGAAATTTTCAGAAAAAGCAAAACTCTACACGTCGGCTCGTTTGGTGATCGGTGAATACGAAACATTTGAGCAATTTACCACAATCGATCAGCGTTTTTACGCGTGGAGTTTCTCGAATAAACAGGCTCGCGTTTATATTCAGAAAGAAGAACTCGAACACACAACAAGGCTTGAAATACAAACTAATTCAAAAACTTTTTCTTTAAGCTTGCCGTTTACCGACGGCGCTTCGATACAAAATGCAGCACATTGCATTACAACCATGCTGGCGCTGGAAATTGAATTTCAAACCATCGCAAATCGAATTAGTTCGTTGCCTCAAATCAACATGCGTTTGTCGATTAAAAACGGCGTGCGCAACTTACAAATTATAGACGATTCGTATAGCGCCGACTTACAATCGCTGCAAATAGCACTCGACTTTTTGAAAAATCAGTCTTCAGCATTGAAAAAGATACTGGTTTTGTCTGATTTTGCAGAATCGGATGCCCATACGCTAACAAAAATCGAGCAATTATTACATCAATATGATTTAGCCGAGATAGTCACTGTGGGGGAATGGTCTCGTGAAATTAAAGGCACAGCATTGCGAAAGCATTTTGAAACTACAGCCGATTTTTTACAAGACGAAATACTTCGCAGCTGGTCGAATGCTTCGGTTTTAATAAAAGGTGCTCGGAAATTTGAATTCGAGAAAATTCTCAAAATGCTCGAACAGCAAAAGCACGAAACCGTATTGGAAATTAACTTGAGTGCCTTAACGCATAATCTAAATCACTATAAATCGAAGCTGAAACCTGGCGTGAAACTCATGGTCATGGTAAAAGCTTTTGGTTACGGAAACGGCGGAGAAGAAATTGCGCGATTGCTCGAATTTAACAAAGTTGATTATTTAGGAGTAGCGTTTGCCGACGAAGGGGTAAAACTCCGACAAGCGGGAATTACGGTTCCGATTATGGTTTTGAATCCAGAGTCGACAGCTTTCGATGAGATTATTCAATATCAATTGGAGCCTGAAATCTATAGTTTTCGTGCCTTGAACGCTTTCGCGGAAGCAACACGAAAAGTTGGCGCAACGGCATATCCGGTTCACGTAAAAATCGACACAGGCATGCACCGACTGGGTTTCGCGCCAGATTCTGTGGCCGATTTAGCGCGAGAACTTACAAACGTACCCGAGTTGGAAGTGAGATCGGTATTATCGCACTTGGCCGCTAGCGACGATTTAAACGAACGTTCGTTTACGGAACAGCAAATCGAACGATTTTTACAGGCAACTGAAGCGCTCCAAACGCAATTGTCGAAAAAGTTCTACAGACATATTTTAAATACGTCTGGACTCATAAATTATCCGGAAGCGCAATTTGAAATGGTGCGTTTAGGAATTGGTTTATATGGATTAGCTTCGAGCGAAGAAGAACAAAATCAGCTCGAAACAGTTGGAACACTAAAGTCGATAATCTCGCAAATTCATGAACTTCAAGCAGGCGAAACGGTAGGATATAATCGGCGATTCAAAGCAAAAGAAAAAACGTCAATTGCAACAATACCAATAGGTTACGCGGATGGAATTCCCAGGTTTTGGGGCAACGGAAATGGTTATGTGATCATTCACGAACAGCCGGCACCGATAGTAGGTTCGGTTTGTATGGACATGCTGATGGTAGATGTTAGCGCAATTGCATGTCGCGAAGGCGACGCGGTAATCGTCTTCGGAAAGCGTCCTACTGTTCAAGAAATTGCCAAAGCGGGAAGCACGATCAGCTACGAAATTTTAACCGGCATTTCCCAGCGCGTGAAAAGAATTTTTTTCCGCGAATAAGGTTTTTAGTACTTTCACAATTATTAACCAAAAAAACCACAAAACATGGGAATGATTTCTGAATTTAAAGCCTTTGCTATGCGAGGCAATGTCGTTGACCTGGCTATCGGGGTTATCATTGGAGCGGCATTTAGCAAAATTGTCACTTCTTTCATTGACGACGTGCTAACACCATTGCTTTTAAAACCTGCTCTCGAAGCAGCGAATTTGAGTAAACTCGAAGAATTAACTATTTTCGGAACCGTAAAATACGGATTGTTTCTATCGGCTGTAATCAACTTTTTGATCGTGGCATTTGTGTTGTTTCTTGTAATTAAAGGAATTAATGCGTCTCGTAAGAAAGAAGCTGAAGCGCCTGCAGCTCCGCCAGCACCGAGTAACGAAGAAAAGTTACTTATGGAAATTCGCGACGCACTAAAAAACAAATAAGAACTTTTTTACGTGTTCAGATTTTATTGTAGGAATCGAAATTCATACCGCTCACTACATATTCTAACTTAAGCCATCCCACAAGGATGGTTTTTCTTTATTGTATCATAAAATTCTAGTTCGAATCGGAGTGTATTCGCTAATTTTGCGAAGCTTAAAAATTAACAAAATGAAAGTTGCAGTTGTTGGTGCCACCGGAATGGTTGGCGAAATCATGTTACAAGTTCTTGAAGAGCGTAATTTTCCAGTTACCGAGCTAATACCGGTTGCTTCTGAGAAATCGGTTGGAAAGAAAATTTCGTTTAAAGGTCAGGAATATACCGTTGTTTCTCTCGAAACTGCTGTTGCCATGAAACCACACATAGCACTTTTTTCAGCCGGTGGCGGAACCTCGCTCGAATGGGCGCCAAAGTTCGCAGAAGCGGGTACGACAGTAATCGACAATTCGTCGGCTTGGCGAATGGATCCGACCAAAAAGCTTGTTGTTCCTGAAATCAACGCACAAGTGCTAACCGCTGCCGATAAAATTATTGCCAATCCGAATTGTTCAACCATTCAAATGGTTATGGCTTTAGCGCCGTTGCACAAAAAATATCAAATTAAACGAATCGTTGTTTCTACCTATCAGTCGATTACCGGAACAGGTGTTAAAGCTGTGAAACAACTCGAAAATGAATTCGCGGGAATAAGCGGTGAAATGGCTTACAAATACCAAATTCACAAAAATGCAATTCCGCAATGCGACGTCTTTGAAGATAACGGCTACACCAAAGAAGAAATGAAACTCGTTCGCGAAACACAGAAAATATTGAGCGATAACAGTATTGCCGTAACTGCAACGGCCGTTCGCGTGCCTGTTGTAGGCGGTCATTCGGAAGCGGTGAATGTAGCGTTCGAAAATGATTTTGAACTAGCGGATGTTCGAAAAATTCTTGAAGAAACTCCGGGCGTAACTTTAGTCGATAATATTCAAGAATTTGAATATCCGATGCCGCTGTTTGCACAACATAAAGACGATGTTTTTGTAGGGCGTATTCGCCGCGATGAAAGCCAGCCAAACACATTAAATCTGTGGATTGTTGCCGACAACTTGCGCAAAGGAGCAGCTACAAACACGATTCAAATAGCTGAATATTTGGTAGCTAATAAAATCGGGTTTTAAGAATCCGATACTTATTTGTGAATTGAATTCGTAAATATTTAGTAATTTAGGAAACTATTAACCATTTTCCTATTATGTTAAGTTAAACGCTAAAATGTTTACGCTATGAATTCACAGTTTACCAAAATCGTTCGTATTTTTTTAGGCATCGTGTTGTTGTTCAGTGGAGCCAATAAATTTTTTGAGTTTTTGCCCAATCCCGAAGCCGACTTTCTGGATTCATTTGGCGAAGTTTCTTATCTGCTAACCTTTGTCGGCGCACTTGAAATCCTAATTGCAGGTCTCCTATTAGCAAAAAAGTGGGTTGCCTTCAGCCTAATTTTACTTGCGCCCATTTCAATCAACATTTTGCTGTTTCACTTGTACGTACACCCAAGCACTATTGCTCCGGCGGTAGTTATTGGTTTGTTTAATGCGATTTTAATCTATAAGCACTGGCCGCAATACCGTCCGCTATTTATGTAGTCAGCGGCATTCTATTTACTATTAAAGCCATTTTTATTAGCATGGTTTGACGAACAATTTCCAGTCACGGCATACTTCATTTTGGTTGAATTGCGGGCTGAAAGTGATTTTTAATCTCATTCGAGTAAATACGTTTTCTTTACTAACTTGCCACTAAATTTTAAATCGTATGAAAGTAGTGGCAATTTCTGTATTCTTGGGTCTTTCGTTCGCCTCGCTTGCGCAGAACAAAAACGAATATCAATATCCAGATACGCGGCGTCGTTCCGATTCCGACACCTATTTCGACTTGAAAGTCGATGATCCCTATCGATGGTTGGAAGACGATCGTTCGGCCGAAACCGCAGCTTGGGTAATCGCGCAAAACAAAACTACTGCCAAATATCTGGAGCGTGTTTCCTTTAGAGACGAAATCAGAAACGCGCTGGAAAAGAAAATGAACTACGAGAAAGTTTCGGCTCCTTTCGTTCGTGGAAACTACACCTACTATTATAAAAACAACGGATTGCAAAATCAATCTGTACTTTTTCAAATCGACAAAAACGGAAATGAAAAAGTTTTCCTCGATCCAAATACTTTCGCAAAAGACGGAACCACGTCGCTGGGAGATGTGTCTTTTTCTCCAGACGGAAGCCTTGTAGCCTATTCTATTTCTGAAGGCGGTAGCGATTGGCGAAAAATCCGCGTCATTGATGTAGAAACAAGAAAACCAATTGGGAATGAATTAATAGACGTTAAATTTAGCGGCGTTTCTTGGTATAAAAACGAAGGTTTTTACTATTCGAGTTACGATAAACCAAAAGGCAGCGAACTTTCTGCAAAAACCGATCAGCACAAGCTCTATTATCACAAACTAAAGGAGCCTCAAAGTAAAGATAAATTGATTTTTGGCGAAGAAATCAAACGCCGATACGTAGGTGGTTATGTTACCGAAGACCAGCGCTATTTGTTTATTTCAGCGGCAAATTCTACGTCTGGAAATGAGTTGTATTTTATTGATTTAAACAGCAAAGAGCGTACTATTGTTTCCCTTCAATCCGGCTTCGATTACGACCTCGATGTATTGGATACGGAAGGAAACTATGCGATTGCAAGTACAAACAAAGATGCACCAACGGTTCGAGTAGTTCGAATCGATTTACAAAATCCAACGAAACCTTGGAAAACAGTTATCGAAGCAACCGAGAACGTGCTATCGGCATCAACCGGCGGAGGTTTTATCTTTGCTTCATACCTTAAAGACGCTAATACAGCAGTCTTTAAATACGACTACTCAGGTAAATTTATTGGAAACATAAAACTGCCTGGTTTAGGAACAGCGTCGGGATTTTCTGCAAAGAAGAAAGAAACAACCTTGTATTACTCGTTTACAAATTACATAACGCCGGGTGCAATTTATCAGCTCGACATTAATGAGGGAACATCTCAGCTTTTCAAAGCGCCAAAAGTTAACTTTAATCCGGATAAATATGTCTCTGAACAAGTTTTCTATGTTTCCAATGATGGCGAAAAAATTCCAATGACCATAACTTACCGCAAAGGATTAGTTAAAGACGGAAGCAATCCAACGATTTTATATGGTTACGGTGGTTTTAATATTAGCCTAACACCGCAATTTTCGCCAACCGTTGCTGTATGGCTCGAAATGGGAGGCATTTACGCAGTAGCCAATATTCGTGGCGGCGGCGAGTACGGTAAAAGATGGCACGACGGTGGCCGACAGTTCAAAAAGCAAAACGTATTCGACGATTTTATTGCCGCAGCCGAGTACCTATCTAAAGAAAAATATACTTCCCCACAGCGATTGGCCTTGCGCGGTGGTTCTAACGGCGGATTACTCGTGGGTGCAGTAATGACACAGCGCCCAGATGTTGCCAAAGTCGCTATTCCAGCAGTTGGCGTACTCGACATGTTGCGTTATCACACCTTCACAGCGGGCGCCGGATGGGCCTACGATTACGGTACTGTTGCCGATAGCAAAGAAATGGCGTCCTATCTTTTCAAGTATTCACCTGTACACAACGTACGTGCTGGCGTGCAATATCCTGCAACTATGATTCTAACTGGCGATCACGACGATCGCGTTGTGCCTGCACATAGTTTTAAATTTGCAGCCGAGTTGCAATCAAAGCAATCAGGGGAAAATCCAACCTTAATTCGTATTGCAACAAACGCGGGTCACGGAGCAGGAACACCACTTGCCAAAGTAATCGACGAAACAACCGATGTCTACGCATTTATTTTGTACAATTTTGGCTATCGCGGAATGCCACAATAGGGAAATAGAAAGAACACGAATAACAAAACGCTACTCGATTGAGTAGCGTTTTTTATTGCGAAAGCCGCGCCGGATCGTTCTTTAAATAATTGCTTATCGCGTAGTGTCCGAGGTAAATCAGTGGTGTTAGCAAAATGGCCAACGAAAGTTTAAAGGTATAGCCTGTAAGCGCTGAGCTAATAAACGTATCAAAGTCGATTTTCCCAGGCAAGTAAAATGCGATTCCCAAAACTACAAACGAATCAATTAGCTGTGAAATGACCGTCGAACCCGTACTGCGCAACCAAATTTTCGATCCGCCGGTTTTCGATTTTACGAAATTGAAAATCGTTACGTCTATGAGTTGCGACAATAAAAATGCAGCAATACTTCCCACAATAATCCACATACTTTGGCCAAATACCGCGGTAAAAGCCTCATCCGAAACCGGCGAAATTCCTTTAGCGGCCGGAACGCTAATAGCAACAAACAACAAGATAAAGGCATAAACAATTAAACCCGCCGTGATAAACGATAGCTTTTGAACTCCTTGCTTGCCAAAATACTCGTTGATTAAATCGGTAGTTAAAAAAACAATCGGCCACGGAATAATTCCAATACTCATAACAAACGGGCCGATTTCAATAAGCTTTCCGCCAATTAATTCAGCAACAACAGCATTTGTGATGAAAATTCCACACAGTATTACAAAAACTAAATCCTTTCTGGTTTTAAACATAAATCGGCTTTGTGTAAAGATATAATTAAAAAAGCTACCTGCTTAGCGAGTGTATAAGACCAACGTAAATATCTGTTTGTCAGAAATTAATTAAAAATCCTTGTCTCGCTAACATGTATTCAAATGAATAACAGCTCGCATTCTGATACGTTCATTGTTAGTGCTAAACCCACCCAAACCTCTTTTTCTACTCTTTTTAAAAAAACAAGAGCGCGAATTTACGCCGCTGCTCCTTAAACCATTCCAAAACAATTGTTATATCCTTACGAAATCGAGATAGTTTAGCTAAATTTGCAGCCGAATTGTAATTCACTTCTATGAAACCAGATTTATTCCAAGCACCGGATTATTATTTGTTAGATGATTTATTGACTGAAGAACACAAACTCGTGCGCGATGCCGCTCGTGCTTGGGTTAAACGCGAAGTTTCTCCCATCATCGAAGATTATGCACAACGAGCTGAATTTCCTAAGCAAATCATTAAAGGTCTTGCCGAAATCGGTGGCTTCGGTCCGTATATCCCAGAAGAATACGGCGGCGCTGGTTTGGATCAGATTTCATACGGACTCATCATGCAGGAAATCGAACGCGGCGATTCAGGCGTACGTTCTACCTCTTCCGTGCAATCGTCGCTCGTAATGTATCCAATCTGGAAATACGGAAACGAAGAACAACGCCAAAAATACCTTCCAAAATTAGCTAGTGGTGAAATGATGGGCTGTTTCGGATTAACCGAGCCCGATTTTGGTTCGAATCCAGGCGGTATGGTCACCAATTTCAAAGACATGGGCGATCACTACCTGCTAAACGGCGCAAAACTATGGATCTCTAACGCTCCGTTTGCCGATATCGCAGTGGTATGGGCGAAAAACGAAGAAGGTCGTATTCACGGCTTAATCGTAGAGCGCGGTATGGAAGGCTTTTCAACGCCAGAAACACACAACAAATGGTCGTTACGCGCTTCAGCTACGGGCGAGCTCATATTTGCAGATGTAAAAGTTCCAAAAGAGAATTTATTGCCAAATAAAAGTGGTTTGGGCGCACCGCTAGGTTGTCTCGACTCAGCGCGCTACGGAATTGCTTGGGGTGCTATCGGCGCCGCTATGGATTGCTACGACACGGCCTTACGTTATGCTAAAGAACGTGTTCAGTTCGACAAACCTATCGCGGCCACGCAATTGCAACAAAAGAAATTAGCCGAAATGATTACCGAAATCACTAAAGCACAGTTGTTAACGTGGCGTTTAGGTGTGTTGCGTAACGAAGGGCGCGCCACAACAGCTCAAATTTCGATGGCAAAGCGCAACAACGTCGAAATGGCGCTAAACATCGCTCGCGAAGCACGTCAAATCCTTGGCGGTATGGGAATCACCGGCGAATACAGCATCATGCGCCATATGATGAACCTCGAATCTGTGGTAACTTACGAAGGTACGCACGACATTCATTTGCTCATCACCGGAATGGACATCACAGGCCACTCGGCTTTCAAATAATAGAAATTCAAATTTCAAGTAAGAACGCGCTTTTTATAGGCGCGTTTTTTTATGGTTGTCGGTTTTATATGGGCGTATCGGCGGGTAATTTTTGGCAACAGACGAAACGTCCTTACGCCCGCCGTCGCGCTTTCCGTTCCAAAAAAAGGCGGCGCTTGCCTATTTTTCAATATTTTAACCTGAGTTCGATTTAAAAATTGCGGTCAGGAAACAGATAAATGGTTGAATAAAAGGCGGATTTTTTTGGGATACTGTAGTATCGCAAAAAAATCTAACGAAGTAGGCAGCCGTTTATCTGTTTAGCATGCAAATTGTGTTTTTCCTCTGCTTTTTGATTGCACATTTTGTTGATTTCAAGCGATCTGACAAAAATTTTTAATCGAACTCAGGTTTTTAAAATCGGCTTCTTTCAGTCGCCCATTTTCAAAAACAAAAATTGGGCAGGCGCCGCCTTTTGTTTTCACTGCAATCGCTTACGCAGAAAATACGTTCAAACGTTTATTCTTCCGGCGCAAGTGCAACAGCCAAACCAGCAATTTCGGGTGTAATGTGTATTTGGCATCCTAACCGACTGTTGTCTTTAACGAAATTAGCCTCGCTCAGCATGGCCTCTTCTTCATCCGATTTTTCGGGCAACGCTACCTCGTTTAGTACATAACACTGACACGAAGCGCACATGGCCATACCGCCGCAAATACCAATAGTTCCTTCGGGAGCTAATTCGTACGCACGAACTACTTCCATCAAATTCATATTCATATCGGTCGGAACAGCAAGCGTGTGCGTAACACCCTCGCGATCGGTAATGTGTAAGGTAATTTCGTTTTCCATGCTCGTTCGAATTTAGTCGATGGCTTTTACAACAGCTTTTTCTGCTTCTTTTCGGCTGCCGTCAAAGCCGTCGATTCCCGAAACGGTCGTGTATTTCATTACGTATTTCTTCCCCGGATTGAGTATTTGATATACACTTTGACACATTAACGTAGCTTCATGAAAACCGCACAAAATCAGTTTTAATTTGCCTGGATAGGTGTTTACATCGCCAATAGCATAAATACCTTTGATGTTGGTTTGGTAGTCGAGTGCATTGTTCACTTTTATTGCGTTCTTTTCAATTTCCAACCCCCAATTTGCTATGGGGCCGAGTTTGGGAGTGAGTCCAAACAACGGAATGAGGTAGTCACAAACAATGTTGCGCTGACTTCCGTTTTCGTCTATAGTAATTGCTTCTAAGGCATCCGAACCGTGTAATTGCGCAACTTCGGCTGGCGTTATGAGTTTAATTTTACCTAAATTTTTTAACTCTTGAACTTTCTCAACACTGTCGAGCGCGCCTCTAAATTCGTTACGTCGGTGAATAAGCGTTACTTCCTCGGCAACGTTTGCAAGAAAGATGCTCCAATCCAAAGCCGAATCGCCACCTCCGGCAATAACTACTTTTTTGTCGCGAAATTTCTCTGGATTTTTCACGAAGTATTCGACACCTTTATTTTCGTAAAATTCGAGGTTTTCGAGTACGGGTTTGCGCGGTTCGAAACTACCCAAACCGCCAGCAATAGCAATGGCTTTGGCGTGGTGTTGGGTTCCGGCATCGGTGGTAACGATAAACGATCCGTCTTCTAACTTTTCGATGTGTTCGGCTTTTTCGCCTAAGGTAAAACCGGGTTGAAATTGCTTGATTTGCTCCATAAGGTTGGTTACCAAATCGCCGGCTAGTACTTCGGGATAACCCGGAATATCGAAGATGGGTTTTTTGGGATACAACTCCGAAAGCTGCCCACCAATTTGCGGCAAGGCATCGATGAGGTGGCATTTTATTTTAAGCAAACCGGCTTCGAACACGGCGAATAAACCTGTGGGTCCGGCTCCGATGATAAGCAAATCCGTTTGAATCATTTTTCTTTTAAGCTACGTTATTTGGTTACGTATTTCGGTAACGTATTTGGGTGAGGGATTGAAGCGTAAATCCTGCTACGACGCAAGGAGTAGCAGATTGCAGCGGAAAGCCCGACCGCCCGGAGGTACGGAGGGTGGGCACCCCCAAAAAAATCAAGCACTAATATTAACAACCGTTTCAATCTGTGGCGCCCACTTCTTAATTGTGGTTTCCACACCAGCTTTGAGTGTCATTTGGTTTACACTGCAATGCGTGCAAGCCCCTTCGAGCTTTACGGTTACGTGTTTGTCATCGTCAATGGAGATGAGTTTTATGTCGCCACCGTCGGAATTCAAAAAGGGTCTGATTTCCGCGAGTGCGCTTTCCACGCTGTTTTTTAGTTCTTGTGAGTTTTGTATTGCTGTCATGTTTGTGTTCTTTAAGAAGTTTTCTTAACCGCCGAGCAGCCTGCCATCGTTGTGATTTTAACGGCTTCAGTGGGTGGTAAATTTTCGTTTCTAAGAACGGTTTCTTCAACTACATTCTTAGTAATTTCTTCGTAAATGTACTCGACATGCGAGTCGGTTTGCAAAGCTGCAGGGCGACCGTAATCTCCGGCTTCGCGAATGCTTTGAATCAACGGTACTTCTCCGAGGAAACGCACGTTGAGATCGGCGGCTAAATTGCGCGCACCATCTTGTCCAAAGATATAGTATTTATTTTCAGGCAGTTCTGCTGGCGTAAAGTATGCCATGTTCTCAATGATTCCAAGAACGGGTACTTTAATGGCATCCGACAGGAACATGGAAACACCTTTTTTGGCATCGGCAAGCGCCACAGCCTGCGGTGTACTTACGACCACGGCACCTGTGATTGGCAGCGCTTGTAAAATGGAAAGGTGAATATCGCCGGTTCCGGGAGGCAAATCGATTAATAAGAAATCGAGTTCGCCCCAATTGGCATCAAAAATCATTTGATTTAAGGCTTTGGAAGCCATTGGTCCGCGCCAAATAACGGCTTGCGAGGGCGAAGTAAAGAAACCGATCGACAATAATTTTACGCCGTAGGCTTCGATGGGTTTCATTTTCGAACGTCCGTCAACGTCTATCGAAATGGGTTTTTCATGTTCTACATCGAACATAATGGGCATGGATGGTCCGTAAATGTCGGCGTCAAGAACTCCAACACGGAAACCCATTTTTGCCAAGGTTACTGCTAAGTTTGCCGTTACGGTCGATTTTCCAACACCACCTTTTCCGCTGGCAACGGCAACGATGTTTGAAATACCCGGCAACTCGTTTCCTTTTATCGGAGCTTGTGTTGGCTTTTCGGGTTGAACTACTTTGGTATTTACTTTTACGATTAGTTCTTCACCAAAGCGTTCGGTAAGAATTTTCTTGATGTCGTCCTCGGCGCGTTTACGGATGTGCAGAGCAGGCGAGGCAAGGTTTACATCGACAACCACTTCGTTACCGAAAGTCAGCACGTTAGTTATGGCACCACTTTCTACCATGTTTTTTCCTTCTCCGGCAATGGTGATGGTTTCGAGTACGTTGAGTATTTCTTTTCTATCTAGTTTCATAAAGCGTTGAACCGCACAAAGATACTTGTGCTTAGGGATTTAAACCAATTTGTTATTGAATTTCATGGTGCTGCATTTTTCGTTGCGCAGCGCTTTTTTGTCGATTTTTATAAATGATGTATCCGATGGCTCCGACCAAAATGTAAGGAAATGCCATTAGATATACGATTCCGTCGTTAACAGCAGCTGCTTTTTCGGCGCCGTCTTCGGTTTCTAATACCGCGCGGCACATAGCGCATTGTGCCTGAGCACTAAGCGTTGACAACAACAAGGCGGCAAAAAGTAATTTAGCTCGCATAATACGGTGATATCATGAGGTAAATAATCACTCCGGTAACGGCAACATACAACCACATTGGGAAAGTAATTTTAGCAAGAGCTTTGTGTCGTGCGAAATTATTGCTGATTGCTCTCACATAAGTTAGGAGTACAAATGGGATGATAATTACCGATAAGGCAATATGGGTGAGCAAAATGAAATAGTACACATAACGCACAAACCCTACGGCTTGAATTTCAACTTCCGACAGTATTTGGTCGTGGTTGGTATCCCCAAAATTCGTGCTTTCAGCGCTACTGTGATAGGCTACATACATACCTAGAAAGGCTACGGAACACGCGATAGCTGTTTTCATAAGGCGTTCGTGTAAAGCGCGGTTTCCGTTCTTAATTGCAAAAACGGCGGTAACGAGAAGCACGGCTGTTAGTCCGTTAATTCCGGCGTAGATAGGTGGCAGAAACGAGAAAGGTTTCACGTGTATGCCAAAATCGCTGAGTTTTACACTAAATAAAACAGCAACGACAACGGGTATAGCTATCGATAATACGGCAATCCAAATGTTGTATTTTTTCTCTGCAGAGGTATTTTCCATGTTAGTTTAGAAGCGTTTTGATGTCGGTTATTAGTTCAGTAACTGCTTTTGCGGAAAGTCCGTCGTAGTAGACAATTGGGTTTCCAAAATCATCGGTACGGCTTTTAATATTCCCGTTTTTATCTACTAGCGCAAAAAGGCCTGAATGTTCGAAACCGCCAGCAACCTTATTATTTTGTCCCGCATAGAGGTTAAAACCGCGAGTAGCTACCTCGAAAGTATATGCTTTATCGGCACGAACAAAGTTCCAGTTTTCCGACGCGCCGAGCTTTTCCGCGTGTTTTTTCAGTACGTCAAAAGTGTCGTTTTCAGGATCGATGCTCACCGAAACAATTTGGAAATCTTTTCTATTGGCAAACGTACTGTCGATCAAACGCATGTTTTTGTTCATAACCGGACAAATCGTTGGACATTTAGTAAAGAAAAATTCGACGAGGTATATTTTACCTTCGAGCGATTTGTTATCTATTATTTGTTCGTTTTGGTTTTTGAAGCTAAACTTTGGTGCAGGTCCGATTTTCAAAATACTGGCCGTTTCGCGATCAATATTAGCTACGTTAAGTCGGTCGTTTTTAACAATATCGCTGTTTTGGTAACGGTCGACAATCTTCGGCACGGCCCAAATCCCAAAAATGAGAATCACGAAAGCAATTCCGATGTATGATTTGTTCTTCATTAGATTTGACGTTTAGGCAAGTTCTTTTTAAGTGCCGCGCGGTACTCGTAGATTAGAATTTTAAAATCGTCGAGCATTTCGTTGCTCAATTCCGATGGGTAAAAGGTTGAATAACCTTCCTTGTATTCATCATCGTCTTTTCTTCCGCGGAGGTTGCGATCTTTATCAATCAAGAACACTTTATCGGTTCCGGCATACGAATCTAACTTTTCTGTAATTCCGTACGATTCGAAATAACGTTTAATTTCTTCCTGCGAAGCAAATACCGTCTTGTAGCCGGAAAGGTTGGTGGTAGGTTTTAACGCGGTGAAAATAGCAGCAACTTCGTCTTGGGTCTCGGTAGGGCAAACGTATACGAACTGCAAATCTTTAAACTCGAAATAGCGGCGGTAGATTTTCTCATTTAGATTAAAAAAATTACCTCGATGTTTGAGTAACTGCGCACCTGGAAAAGCAATCACAGTAATTTTCCCAGTAAGCTTTACAGGTTGTTTGGCAGTTGTATTCCAATCGGGGAGCTCTGCTACAGCTGTTTTTAAAGTGGGTAGTTTAGTAAAGCTGTTCACTCCCGATGCAAAAAACAGGTATGCTACAATGGGCAAGACAAACAGAACAAAAAGAACTATATTTTTCTTCATTTTACGCGAAGCTCAGATGGATACAAAAATAAAAAAGGTATGCCAAAGCATACCTTTTCACATGATATAATATGTTGTTAAAAATTCCATTTAATGGTCGAATCTCTGAAGATTTCAAAGATGTAATTCGCTTCCACCAAAAGTATGAATAACAAATAGAGAACAAGGAAAATTACGGGTGCAACAACCGACCAGCGCAAGCTAGCTTTTTCACCTTCGATGTGCATAAACGCCCAAACGATGTAGTACGCTTTTACGATAGTAAGGATGTAGAAAACCCAGTTTAGCAAATTCATGCCTAAGGCGTTGGTGTGCAATAAACTTTCTGGTTTAATGATACCCAAGATAACTTCTACGGTTGTTACCACAGATAAAAGTGCGAAAACAAACCAAATTCTTTTTGTATTTGAAACGTGCTCGTGTGCCATTTTCTAATGTTTTTAAACCAAGTAAAATACTGTAAATACGAA
Source organism: Flavobacterium sp. (assembly GCF_049240005.1). GTDB lineage: Bacteria > Bacteroidota > Bacteroidia > Flavobacteriales > Flavobacteriaceae > Flavobacterium. The sequence goes on from NZ_JBMLTK010000101.1 coordinate 26,760, forward strand.
TACCCAAACCAAGTCAACGAAGTGCCAGTAAAGTCCAACTTTTTCTACCATTTCGTAAGATCCTCTGCGCTCGTAAGTGCCCAACAACACATTAAAGAAAATAATGATGTTGATAATCACACCCGAGAATACGTGGAAACCGTGGAATCCAGTGATGAAGAAGAAGAAGTCTGCAAATAGTTTGCTTCCGTATTCATTGCGAACCAAATTAGCGCCTTCTACTACGTACTGTGCATTAGCAAGCATTTTCTCCGACTCTGCACGAGTTAAGATTTTCTTGTGTTTCGCTTTTTGTAGTCCAGGTTGTAAAGTTTTATCTGCTCTGTTTGCAGGGGTGTCGTGATAGATAACTTCAGTTCGAATTAAAATATTCGGATTTGCAGCGAATCCAG
>NZ_JBMLTK010000102.1:0-53564 GCF_049240005.1 Flavobacterium sp.
AGCGGTTTGCTTTTCTGAACATCTTTTTCAATGTGCTGTACGCATTATTCAGCACGCTGTCGTTCGTAGCACTCATTCCAATGTTGCAGGTTTTGTTCGATCAAACCAAACAACTCCGCGACAAACCCGTCTATACTAGTATTTACGAAATAAAGTCGTATTTGCAGGACAGTTTGAGTTACTATATTACGCATACGACCGACACGTACGGTGAAGAACGAACATTAGCCGTGATGATTGCAGGGATTATCAGCATTTTTTTGCTGAAAAACCTTTCAGACTATTTCGCAATGTTTTTCATCACCTTTTTGAGAAACGGACTTCTCCAGGATATTCGAAACGCCATGTATGAAAAAATCGTAGAGTTGCCACTCTCGTATTTCTCTGAAAAGCGAAAAGGAGATGTTATTGCGCGTATCTCGAACGATGTCAACGAAGTCCAAAATTCGTATCTGATTATATTAGAAATGGCTGTAAAAGAACCTCTTACAATCATTTTCACTATCTTGATGATGTTTGGGATCAGTGTGAAATTAACGCTTTTTGTTTTCATCTTTATTCCCATTTCGGGTTATGTGATCAGCCTTATCGGAAAGCAACTTAAAAAGCAGTCGGGCCGCGCACAGGTCGAACAAGGCATCTTTCTGTCGACTATCGAGGAAACTTTAGGCGGATTGAAAGTAGTGAAGAGCTTTAATGCTGAAAAACGATTTATCAACACCTTTAAAAAATCGACCAGTAAATTTTTTCATTTATCTAACGCAATTTCGCACCGTCAGAATTTAGCATCTCCTGTTAGCGAGTTTATGGGAATTGTAACCATTGCGGTGTTATTGTGGTACGGCGGACACATGGTTTTGATTGAGCAATCGTTACAAGGCGCACAATTTATTGCCTATATGGGTTTGGCATATAATATTTTAACGCCTGCAAAAGCCATTTCTAAAGCGAGTTATGCGGTGAAACGCGGAAATGCCGCTGCCGATCGGATATTAGATATCTTGGAAACCGAAAATCCGATTGTCGATGAAAAAGACAGCGTAGTAAAAACGAGTTTTGAAACCTCGGTTCGATTAGAGAAAGTCACTTTTGCTTACGAAGATGATGCCGTTTTAAAGAACTTTTCACTCGAAATCCCGAAAGGAAAAACCGTTGCTTTAGTTGGACAAAGTGGTTCTGGAAAATCGACGATTGCCAATTTACTCACACGTTTTTACGACGTACAACAAGGTAGCATTGCCATAGACGGAGCACCAATAAAGAAAATGACTTTGGAGTCGTTGCGCAATTTGGTTGGTATGGTTACCCAAGACAGTATTTTGTTTAATGCCAGTATTCGCGAAAATTTGCTGTTGGGAAAACCCGACGCCACCGACGAAGAATTGCAAGCCGCTTTGGATATTGCAAATGCTACCGAATTCATACGACTTCTGCCCAACGGTATTGAAACAAATATTGGCGACAGTGGGAATAAGTTATCGGGTGGTCAGAAACAGCGTTTATCGATTGCACGAGCGGTTTTGAAAAATCCACCGATTATGATTTTGGATGAAGCGACCTCAGCTTTAGATACCGAAAGTGAAAAATTCGTGCAAGTGGCTTTGGAAAATATGATGCAAAACCGAACGTCGGTTGTCATTGCGCACCGTTTATCGACCATTCAAAATGCCGATTTGATTGTAGTTTTGAATCAAGGTGAAATTGTAGAACAAGGCACGCACGACAGTTTACTAGCGAAAAAAGGAACGTATTTTAAGTTAGTAAACATGCAATCGTTTGAACGATAAGACATAACTTTAGCAATCAATAAATGGTTTATACATGTTTGTTGAAAATGCTGAAATTGCGCTGACATCCGACCCAAATATGATTATTTGGAAATATCTCGATTTATCCAAATTCGTTGACTTGCTGCTGTACAGAAAGTTGTTTATGTCGCGGTCGGATAAATTCGAAGATCAATACGAAGGTACTTTCAGCGAACCGACCTACGAAGAGATTAAAAAACTAGCCGAATACAAACCCGGATTTCTCGATTACTACAAAGCGCAGCGCAAAAAAGTGGTGATTAGTAGTTGGCACATCAACGAATACGAATCGTTTGCCATGTGGCAAATTTTCACACAACGCAACGAAGGTTTGGCTATTCAAACTACATTAGGACGCTTACAACAGGCACTCGTTGCAAACGAAGAATATGTGCAACACATCGGAGAAGTTAATTACATCGACTACAAAAAGGAGCACATACCGTTTGAGAATCCGTATTTTCCCTTCTTATTTAAACGAAAGAGTTTTCAGTACGAGCGCGAAATCCGCGTGATTACTGATGTTTCGCCTTACGGTTTGGAAATCGACAACGGCTTGAAGATAGAAATCGACATTGATACTTTGATCGACTGCATTTACATTCATCCCAAGTCCGAAAATTGGTATAAGAATTTGGTTATAGAGCTGGTACGTCGCTTGGGATTTGATTTCCGTATTGAAAAATCAGATTTGGAGAGTGATATTTTGATTTAGATTTTTTTAACTTTTTTAAAAAATCGAGTACATTCACGGACGAACTTACGAGTCTAAATCTCAAACAAATTAACTATGGAAGCTGTGCTAACTTGCAAGAATTGTGAAAGCGAAACCTCAGGAAAATACTGCTCGAACTGCGGACAAAAAACCGCAACTGTTAGACTAGATCGACAATACCTAATAGACGAGAGTAAATACACGTTTCTACACCTTAACAAAGGACTCAGCTTTACCATAAAAGAATTATTTACTCGACCCGGACATACCGTTAGAGAGTTTTTGGAAGGAAAACGAATAAACCACTACAAACCTGTTTTATTGGTTTTCGTTTTGGGAGGTATTGCGGGTTTAACCATGCATTATTTTGATTACGTAGAGCAAAATTTAACAATAGTTGGCGGCTCCAAAAAACAAGTAAACAGTGTAAAATCGGCTATTCAATGGATGATCGATCATTACGCCATTTTCAATATTTTACTGATTCCGATTTTTGCCTTTTGTTCTTGGCTTTCCTTCAAAAAATACGGATATAATTACATTGAAAATATCGTAATTAATTGCTTTATTGGCGCTCAAATACTCGTTTACACCATCGTATTAACACCAGTTAAATACGCATTAATTATCAATGGCGTATCGCCCTTACTCGCTACGCTACTTGATTTCCCATCCTATTTTTTACCAGCTTGGTTATATATTCAATTGTACAATAAACAGAAGCTTAGCTTTGTAATTTTAAGAATGCTATTATTACTGTTCTTGTTCTTTGTGTTTTTTGTGATTTTAACCTTGGCCATCTCCCTAATCGGCTATTTTAGCGGTTTTATCACGGCGAAGTAACTACTGTATTTTGTAGTTTTTAACGTCGGCAGCTTTTCCTGGAAGTTTCAGCGAATTGTAATGAATTTTGTCTTCAACATCAAACTTGCCGTTTTTGTTAGAATCTTCAGCAGTTCTGAAATAGATCGTATTTGTTTCTTCGATGAGTTTCCAATCGATTAATTCGTGAAATGGAGCGGTGAGTTTCTCGAAATTAGAACCATCAGAATTACTGATATACAACGCCTTGATGTCTTTTTCATTCAACTGACCGTCGCGATTGGTATCTTCATCTTCCAAGGTGTAAACCAAAAATTGCTGCTTGGCTTTGTCGGCAACCGATTTTAAAAAAGTTGCCGTCTGTATGTAAACAGGCTTTTCACTCAGTGCATAAATACTGTCTTGACCTACTTTTTGAAACTTCAAATTGCTGAGCATACCCGTAATTTCAAAATCTCTGTAATTAGAGATGTTGCTCGGAGCGTTAGATCCAACTTCTCCAGAATACATATTGGAAGATTTATAGTCGCTGCGCAAACTCAATTTCCCAACCGGATGAATCAAGTACTGCGTACCCGGTATGTGTACAGGTAAGTCGGCAACTTCAATAGAAACAGTGTCAATTTTGGGAACTTCTGAACCTTTTTGTGTACTCGCATCGTAAATAACCTTAGGCGTTTCTTCCTCTTTTTTACAAGAAATTGCTACAGTCGCTACAAGAGCAAATAAAATAAATGCTTTAAGTTTCATACAAAGGCTTTTATCAAAAATACGAGATTATTTCGATGTCTGCCTAAATACGAGCTGTAAATTTCAAGTTAAAAACGCGTGTTGTCAGGTAGTTCGGCACCCCAAACTGTCGGCTGGTAAAAGTATCTCTCACCCAAGTATTGGTGATCGAGTTTTGGTTGTTGAACAAATTAAAAATCTCTAAGCCCGCAGATAAATCTTTAAATCGTTTCAACCAATGACCATCCGGACGATTTTGATTTCCTTCTGTGAAAACGTACGAAAATCCAACATCGGCACGACGATAATCGTTAAGTCGGTTTTGAAACACGTAAGGATCAGCGTACGACGGACTTCCACCTGGCAATCCTGTACTGTAAACCAAATTGATGTAAACTTTTACGTTGGGAATCTTTTCCATATAATCCTGAAACAGAATTCCAAACTTCAATCGTTGATCGGTCGGACGCGCAATAAATCCGCGATTATCAATATTTTCTTCCGTTTTCAAATAGCCAAAAGTAAACCAGCTTTCGGTGCCGGGAACAAATTCGCCATTCAAACGCATATCGAAGCCTTTGGCATACGCCTCAGCATTATTATTTGCGGCGTAGCGAATACGAACATTATCAACAGTAAACGTATTGACATCCGAAATCCATTTGTAAAACACTTCCGATGTTAGTCGAAACGGTCGTTGCCACATTTTAAAGCTATAATCGTGACTGGCCACTAAATGGATGGATTCTTGCGCCTTTACGTCGGGATTTACCTGACCGTTTGGTGCACGCATTTCGCGATAAAAAGGCGGTTGGTGGTAAAAACCTCCTGAAAGTCGAAACAACATATCGCGTTTCCAAGCGGGTTTAAAGGAAAACTGGGCACGTGGACTAACCGTTTGCTGTGTTGACGAATTGATGTTCTCTCCAGAAACGCTCCACTGATGAAAGCGTGCTCCTGTATTAAACGTAACGTCGGTACTTCCCCACTTCATGCGATTACCGTATTGAAGATACCCCGAATACCGATCTACTTGAACGAAATTGGTAGCTCGTACGCTTTGAAACGGAACTAGAGGTCCTTCAAAACTGGTGTACGGCTGGTCGTTGCGAATAATATCTAAATTCGGCGGCGCCATCGAAAAACCTGCGGAATCAATCACCTCGTATTCCACTAAACGATCTCGAAAATCTTCTCGTGTGTATTTAATCCCAAAATCAAAAAGGTGCTTATTTCCTTTACCTTCCTTGTCGAGAATTCGATAAGTCGCTTTTGTTTCGAAGTTAACAATCAAACCATCTAAATCGTTGCGCGCATGTGTTAATTGGTTTCCGATACGCGTTACATATTCTACTTCGCCTAAGTTGTTGCTTCCGATATTCGTGTTTACATCGCCGTAACCGTATCCTGCCAAAATATCGAAATACTCTTGTTCTACAGCATGATACGCCGAAGCAATGAAGCGGAAATTCAAATTTTCTGTTGGCTTGAAAATCGATTTAAAAGCGCCAAACGTGGTGTTGTACTGCACATTTTCATTTCCTTCATAGTCGATCACGAGAGCAATGGGATCATCGATGGTTCCAAAGTTGGTTTGCCTAAAAATCGGTTCGTTTCGGTATTGGTTTTGCGCAATATTTCCGAGAAAGCTGTGTTCCCATTTTGAAGACGGGCGAAAAACAACATACGTTTGAACATCTGCAAATGTCGGACGGAAATTGGTTTCAGTTTCCTGGGAATTCACGAACAAACTGTTGTCGCGATACCGAACTCCTGTTAAAAACGACCATTTTTGATTCGGAGAAACAGCTTCAACTGAAGCACTTCCACCTAGAAAACTACCTTCTGCGGAAGCGCCAAATTTCGTTGGTGTACGATAGGTAATATCCAACACCGACGACATTTTATCACCGTATTTGCTTTGAAAACCTCCTGCATAAAACTCGACATTTTGTACCATGTCGCTGTTTGTAAACGACAAACCTTCTTGCTGGCCCGATCTCACAAGGAACGGTCGATACACCTCGATTTCATTTACATAAACCAAATTCTCGTCGTAACTACCACCACGCACCGAATATTGCGTACTTAATTCGTTATTCGAAGAAACGCTACCAAACGATTTTATAATGTTTTCGACACCGGCATTTGCACCCGGAATTTTTCGAATAACCACCGGATCAATAGCAATAGCACCTTCGAGTCGTTTTCGAGATCTCGAATTAAGAATTACTTCCGAAAGCTGCTCTTCGTCGGATTTTAAAACCGGATTAAACTCAAAAACCTCATTGGGACTTAACTTTACTTTTATCTGATATACTTTTTTGGTAATGTGCGTAAATCGGACTGTAATTTCCTGATTCGCGGGTATTTTCAACAAATAATAGCCGTTGGAATTTGAACTTGTTTTGTCGGTATCGGCAACAACGGTCACTCCTTCTATCGGCTCATTATTGTCATTAAGAATAATACCTTGAATACGTGCTGTTTGTGAAAAAACTTGTGCCGTAAAACACAATAAAAAGGCAATGGTTAATCGTGAAAAAGTTATCAATGGTACCCGTTTAATTTAATTTCCTGTGGAAGAATGTTTCAAATATAGCAGAATTTCCGAGCTCATCGGTAACAATTACGCGCAAGTCGTTCTTACCGTCAACTAATTGGGAGTCGTCAATGAAGTAAGTAAGCGACTTGTCTTTGGGTTCATACTCAAACAAGACCCACTTTCCATTGATATATCCTTCGTATTTTGAAATTCCGCTTCCGTTATCTGAAACGATAAAAATGATGGTTTGTTGTTTAGAAATCCATTTTCCTTCTTTGATGTTGAAAGCTTTGATGCTTGGAGCGATGGTATCCAAACCAATTCGGAACTGTCCTAAATTTCGCGTGTAAGCAATTAACTTATTGTTTTGCTTTTTGGTGGGAATGAATTTTAAGCGATTCCCGTCGACGGAACCAATAAAACTCTTTTCAAAAATTTCGGGAGTCAAATGATCGGCTTCGTATGAAATGGTAACGTTTTGATGTGCCGGAATGTCATCTGCTGCGAATTCGAGTTCGTTTTCAGTAGCTTTAAAAAGTATTGGAAAGTTTGCATAAAATGTGAGTGGCTTTACCGAAACTGCAAAACGACCTTCTTCATACAAATTTTCGATGTCGTATTTTAAGATTGGAAGTTCACTTTTAGGCTTTGCTGCTGTTATCACTTCTTTAGGATCGTAGGTAATTGGAATATCAACTGCTGTTTTGTTTCCGGCGTAGTCGGCAACTTCGATGCGATAAGTGGCAGCAAGATTTGTCTGTACATCAACTATTCCAGCCTGAATATCGGTTTGAAGATTGCGCAAAGGATACGGCGGATTCATAAACAATCTTTGATAGCGCACGCCTGTTTTTTTGAGTCGCGAATAATCAACGTAAGCATTAATGTATCTCACTTCATCGAAAGAGAACTTATCAGCGGTGAACATAAAGTTCCGATTGCCGTTTACGCACGTTTCAATAGTGTACGGACCGTTTTTACCGTAAGCGTAGTCGAAAGCATCGGTAGCCGCGATTGAGAAACCAATTTTTCCTTTCGCTTTTATGGGATCGGCGATGTAATTTCCGTTTTCTTGCAAACTCAAATTCACGCTAATCGCCTCGCGTGTTCCATTAACACAAGCGTTTTCACTCACGGGATGCACCAAAATACTTGAAATAGCCGGACGCTTCGTATCGGCAATAAGTTTATCAAATCCGAAAAAAAGTGGATTCACGCTCAATTCGGAAACCGTTTCACGAATTTCGAAATGCAAATGCGGACCCGACGAACTTCCCGAATTACCCGAAAAAGCAATTTGTTGACCTCGCGAAACGGGTAATTCATTAGGTTTTGGGAATAACTCAATTTCAAATAATTGCGCTTGATACTGCGCTTGTTTCACATAGGCTGCAATGGCAGAGTCGAACTTTTGAAGATGTGCGTAAACCGTAGTGTAACCGTTGGGATGATCAACGTAAATGGTTTTGCCGTTTCCAGTCGTAGAAACTTTTATTCGAGACACGTATCCTTCTGCGCAAGCGAAAATGGGTAAACCTTCCTTTTGCTGTGTTCGAAAATCGATTCCGGTATGAAAATGATTGCTGCGAAGTTCGCCGAAAGAACCCGAAAGTTGAAGAGGAATTCCGAGTGGCGATTGAAAATAATCCTTTGGATATGCGGATTGTGCAACTATTTGTAAAGAAAAAAAGAGGCAGAGAAATGCTAATATTTTACTCATAACTGGCGTATAGGTACAAAGTTGCATAAACAGATTGAATTGCTGTTACGGAAAAACCGTAAAAATAACGTTATTCAAAAGTCAACAAATATATTGCCACAACGAAAACTAATTTTAACTTTGTGAAATAAGTAAGGAACGGAGCATTTATGAGTGAAATAGCTGCCATAGTAACGACGCTTGAGAATCGGATAAACGCGTTATTGGCTCGTTTGCAGCAAGTTGAGCTACATAACAGTCAGTTAACAACGGCGTTAACCGACTCAAAAGCACGAGAAGAGCAGTTAAATTTGAAGATTCAAGAACTTGCGCAGGCGCTAGAAGCTCAGAAAATGGCCAATTCTTTACTTGGCAGTGACGAATATAAAAGAGATACGAAGCTTAAAATAAATTCATTAATTCGAGAAATTGACTATTGCATAGCGCAATTAGCAGACTAGATGGACGACAAATTAAAGATCAAAATATCAATTGCAGACCGAGTGTATCCGCTCACTGTAGATTTTTCGCAAGAGGAAGCGTTACGACTTGCCTCTAAGAAAATTGATGCCATGATCAAGCAATTTGAAGAAAACTATGCCGTTAGAGATAAGCAAGATGTTTTGGCCATGTGCGCCTTACAGTTTGCCTCTCAGTTGGAGCAACAGCAAATTGATAAACAAAATATTGATGTGCAAACGCTCGAAAAGCTCAAGAATATGAATGCTATTTTAGGACAAGTGCTCGAAAAATAACGTTCTTAACATACATCGATACTGCCTGCATTAATTCATTATTGGTAAACTCAACACTAACAATTTAGAATGAGCAAATCGGTATTACTACAGCATGCTGCCTTTGTCGCAGATCCTGGAACAATACGCTAGCTCAAAACTTGTCTTTACGAGTTTATTCACAGATTAATGCAGGCTTTTTTTTAAACTTAACCCAAAATATGAACACAATTGCAATTATTGCAGCGATTATCGGAATTGTAGGCGGATTTCTAATCGCTAAATTCTTGGAAAAGAAAAACGTCTCAAACCTGATAAAGAACGCAAAAAAGGAAGCCGCATCGATCTTAAAAGATGCAGCCTTAGAAGCTGAAAACATAAAAAAAGACAAGATTCTTCAAGCTAAAGAGAAGTTTCTTGAAATGAAAGCCGAGCACGAGCAAGTCATCTTATCGCGCGATAAGAAAGTTGCCGAAGTAGAAAAACGCATTCGCGACAAAGAATCGCAAGTTTCAGGTGAACTCGCTAAGGCCAAGAAAATTAACGACGACTACGAGGCCAAAACCAAAGAATTGTCGGCTAAAATCGAAGTACTCGAACGCAAACAACAGGAAGTTGATCGCATGCACAAGAGTCAGTTAGAGCAACTCGAAGTGATTTCAGGATTATCAACCGAGGAAGCTAAAAATCAGCTTATCGAAGGATTGAAAGCAGAAGCGCGCTCTAACGCCATGGCGTACATTCAGGAAACGGTTGAAGAAGCGAAACTTACCGCACATCAAGAAGCGAAAAAGATCATCATCAATACCATTCAACGTGTGGGAACTGAAGAAGCCGTTGAAAACTGCGTTTCGGTATTCAACATTGAGTCGGATGATGTTAAAGGTCGAATTATCGGTCGAGAAGGTAGAAACATCCGTGCGATCGAAGCCGCAACTGGTGTTGAAATTATTGTAGACGACACGCCGGAAGCCATTATTTTATCGTGCTTCGACCCTGTACGTCGCGAAATTGCACGACTTGCTTTACACAAATTAGTAACCGACGGACGTATTCACCCGGCTCGTATCGAAGAAGTTGTTGCCAAAACAACCAAACAAATTGAGGAAGAAATTGTTGAAGTAGGTAAACGTACCGTTATTGATTTAGGAATTCACGGATTACATCCGGAGCTGATTAAGGTGGTTGGGCGTATGAAATACCGCTCGTCGTACGGACAAAACTTGCTGCAGCACAGTAGAGAAGTATCAAAGTTGTGTGGTTTGATGGCTGCCGAATTAGGTCTTAACGTAAAACTTGCTAAACGCGCCGGATTACTCCACGATATTGGTAAAGTTCCGGAAACAGAAAGCGATTTACCACACGCCTTACTTGGTATGCAATGGGCCGAGAAATACGGCGAAAAAGAAGAAGTTTGTAACGCTATTGGCGCACACCACGACGAAATTGAAATGAAATCGCTGTTGTCGCCAATTGTTCAAGTTTGCGATGCTATTTCAGGTGCGCGACCAGGTGCACGCCGACAAGTGCTCGATTCGTATATTCAGCGTTTGAAAGACTTGGAAGACATTGCTTACGGCTTTAACGGTGTGAAAAATGCGTATGCAATTCAAGCGGGCCGCGAATTACGTGTAATCGTTGAAAGTGAAAAAGTTAGCGATGATCACGCTGCGAGTTTAAGTTTTGATATTTCGCAAAAAATTCAAACGGAAATGACGTATCCGGGTCAGGTAAAAATTACGGTTATTCGTGAAACACGTGCGGTAAATATCGCGAAGTAGCGAAAAGAACTGTTCGATAAGGTAACGAGATTCCGACTTTGGTTGGCATCTCGTTTTTTTTTGACTTGTATTTAAGGAGAAAACGATTTTCGAGGACGTATTTTCGAGCACAGATTTCGCAGCAGCGATAGGAGCGGCATCCTGCTGCGAGCGGCGTTTGCCGAGCAGCAGATACAGCGGATAGCGCGGTGCCGGCTGGAACTCTAACGTTGATGAAAACGTATTTTGCCGGCAGCTGCCCAAATAAAAACGCTACCTACAATTGCAAAATCTCCTGCTTTGAAGTCGAATTCTATAAAGATTTGCTTTTTTTGGGCGGCATTTCGCGCTTTTCACTACAAGTACGCAGCAAAATTCGCACATCCCTACGGCATTTTTGCGCTTCCGTTGGTCGCACAAAACTACCAAGGGCTCTTGCTCATTTGCTTTGCGTGCTTTCCGTTTCAATCGCGGCCGCGGGCAATCGTTTCCAATGAAAATGTGTCCGCCGAAATAACTACTTTTGAACCATGGAAAAAGTGAAGCTCATTTGGGATTTTCGCGGCGCAGCAGCAGCGCAAACCGCGGTACATCACGCAAAGCATTTAACGGAATTTGCCGCCGCCGAGCACGCAAATTTCTACGAGATTGGCTCAGAAAACGTTTCGGAATTTCATTCGCTAGCCTTTGTAATCGTGCAGCGCGATGAAATTTTAAAATACCGAGATATTTTAAAACCGCATCGCGCTGTGTTGGCTGATTAACTTAGTTTGCTACTTCGCTGATAAATTTGATGCGCATCAATCGCAATTCATCAATATCGTATTCGCCGTCGAATTCCTTTAATGCATCTTCAATTCGATCGGTTTCCGACTCCATAAAGTAATCGTGAATTTCTTCTTGCTGATCTTCGTCGAGAATATCGTCGATCCAATATTTGATATTTAGTTTGGTTCCGGCGTACACAATTTGCTCCATTTCTTTCAGCAAGGCATCCATCGTTAAGCCTTTTGCCGATGCGATATCGTCGAGTGACAGCTTGCGATCGATGTTTTGAATGATGTACAATTTATTAGCCGAATTTGCCCCGGTTGACTTCACCACCAAATCGTCCGGACGAATGATATCGTTCTCTTCCACGTAACGATTAATCATTTCCACGAATTCCTTGCCGTATTTTTTGGCTTTACCCTCACCTACTCCATGCACATTGCTCAATTCTTCGAGCGTTGTTGGATACTTGAGTGCCATATCTTCGAGCGATGGATCTTGAAAAACCACAAACGGCGGAACGCCCGCTTTCTTGGCAACTTTTTTGCGTAAATCGCGGAGAATAGCCATCAACGCTTCGTCGGCTGTTCCCGAAGATTTACTTGCCGTTACGATCGAATCGTCTTCATTTTCATCGTATTCATGGTCTTCCGACATCATAAACGAAGTCGGATTGTCGATGTAATCCAAACCTTTTTCGGTAACTTTTAAAATTCCGTAGGTTTCTATGTCTTTTGTCAGCAAACCTTCCACCAACACTTGTCGGATGAGCGCCATCCAATAACGCTCGTCGTGTTTTTCGCCCGAACCAAAAAACGTCTGCGAATCGGTTCTGTGCGCTTTGATCACCGCATTTACTTTTCCAATCAAGGTATAAATCACTTCTTTGGCTTTGTACAAATGCTTGGTGTCGCGAACTACTTTCAGCAATTTTACGACTTGATCTTGCGCTTCTACCTTTGATTTTGGGTTGCGAACGTTGTCGTCCATATCGGCGCCTTCTCCGTTTTCGCTATCGAACTCTTCTCCAAAATAATGAAGCAGGAATTTTCGTCGCGACATCGAAGTTTCTGCGTAAGCAACGACTTCCTGCAGGAGCGCGAATCCGATTTCTTGTTCGGCAACGGGTTTCCCCGACATGAATTTTTCGAGTTTCTCGACATCTTTATAGGAGTAGTAAGCCAAGCAATAGCCTTCGCCACCGTCGCGACCGGCACGACCCGTTTCTTGATAATAACTTTCTAAACTTTTAGGAATGTCGTGATGAATTACAAAACGTACGTCTGGCTTATCGATTCCCATACCAAAGGCAATGGTAGCCACAACAACATCAACATCTTCCATCAGGAACATATCTTGATGTTTGGCACGTGTTTTTGCATCGAGGCCGGCGTGATACGGCACAGCGCTGATGCCGTTAACTTGTAAAACTTGGGCGATGGCTTCTACTTTCTTGCGACTTAAGCAGTAAATAATTCCCGACTTTCCTTTGTATTGACGGATAAATCGGATGATATCCGCCTCGACATTTTTAGTTTTCGGACGTACATCGTAGAATAAATTCGGACGATTAAACGACGCTTTAAAAGTTTTTGCATCGGTCATATCCAAATTTTTCAAGATATCTTCTTGAACTTTTGGCGTTGCAGTTGCGGTTAACCCGATTACGGGAACTTCGCCCAACTGTTTGATGATATGTCGCAAATTGCGGTATTCCGGACGGAAGTCGTGACCCCATTCCGAAATACAGTGCGCTTCGTCTATAGCAACAAAAGAAATGGGCACAGATCGTAGAAACTGAACATATTCCTCTTTTGTTAGCGATTCGGGCGCAACATATAGGAGTTTGGTGACACCATTTGTGATGTCTTTTTTAACCTGATTGATTTCCGTTTTATTCAGCGAAGAGTTTAAAACATGAGCAACTCCTTCTTTGTCGGAAAGGCTTCGAATGGCATCGACCTGATTTTTCATCAGGGCAATTAGCGGCGAAACAACGATAGCTGTTCCTTCTAAAACAAGCGCTGGAAGCTGGTAGCAGAGCGACTTACCGCCCCCGGTTGGCATTATAACAAAAGTATTTTGATTGGCGAGAATACTCCGAATTACTTGTTCTTGAAGCCCTTTAAAGCTGTCAAAACCAAAGTGTTTCTTGAGCTCATTATGAATGTCGATTTCCTTATTATTCATGCGATAAAAAAGGGGATTTTACTTAATTTTGCAATACTAAAAGTACAACATTCCTCTGAATCTACAAATACTTCTCAAGTACACTTTTCATGACGCAAATAAACATCCTTGATACCGCCAAACGAACGATTTTATCTGAAAGTAAGGCGATTGAAAAGTTGGCAGACTTATTAACTCCCGATTTTGTTTCGGCGGTGGAAGCGATACTTTCGATGAAAGGTCGTTTAGTGGTTACCGGAATTGGAAAAAGTGCCATCATTGCACAAAAAATTGTAGCTACTTTAAACAGTACTGGAACGCCTTCTTTATTTCTTCATGCTTCCGAAGCCATTCACGGCGATTTAGGTATGGTGCAAGCGGGCGATGTTGTTATTTGCATCAGCAAAAGCGGCAACAGTCCGGAAATTAAAGTACTTGCGCCGATTATTAAACGCTTTGGCAATATTTTAATTGGAATGACGGGCAACACGCATTCGTTTTTAGCACAGCAATCCGATTTAGTTCTCGACACAACCGTAACCGAAGAGGCTTGTCCGCTTAATTTAGCACCAACTTCCTCGACGACAGCTCAGCTGGTTATGGGCGATGCTTTGGCGGTGACTTTAATGGAAATGAAACAGTTTACTGCCGAAGATTTTGCCAAGTATCATCCGGGCGGCGCATTGGGCAAGAAATTGCTGCTTCGCGTAAAAGATATGCTCGCCAATACGCTTAAACCGCAAGTGAGTCCAGACACTTCAATAAAAGCAACTATTTTCGAAATTTCTGAAAAGCGTTTAGGCGTGGCTGCTGTGGTCGATCAAGGTAAGGTAGTTGGTATCATTACCGACGGCGATATTCGTAGAATGCTTAATAAGACAGACAGTATTAGTGGTTTAATGGCTAAAGATATCATGACGGTGAATCCGAAAACCATCACGTCGAATACAATGGTTGTTGATGCTTTGAATATTTTGGAAGATTTTTCGATTACACAGCTGGTTGTAGTTGATAACGACGAATATAAAGGTGTACTTCATTTACACGATATTTTAAAAGAAGGAATAGTATAATGGCTGAAAAAAGCATGAAAGAGATGACTTTTTTAGATCATCTTGAAGCACTTCGCTGGATGTTGATTCGCAGCACTGTTGCCATTTTAATATGTGCTGTGGTGGCGTATTTCTTCATTGATTTTATCTTTTCGGATATCATTTTTGCCGCAACACGACCCGATTTTATTACATACGAGTTCTTTTGTGAAACCACCAAATATTTAGGTCTCGACGACGAATCGACGTGTGTAAAAGATTTTAGTTTCATCATACAAAATACGAATGTAGGCGGGCAGTTTTCCATTTTCATTTGGACGTGCATTGCCGCAGGTTTTATCCTCGGATTTCCTTACATCCTTTTTGAAATTTGGAAATTCATCAAGCCGGCATTATACGAGAAGGAACGAAAAATGGCAATCGCATTTGTATTCGTTACTTCTTTACTTTTTTTCCTCGGCGTCTTGTTCGGATTTTACTTGGTCGTACCGTTATCGGTAAATTTCTTCGCCACTTTTGTAGTGAGCGATACGATAGTGAACCAATTTAACGTTGATTCGTACATATCGATGGTAAAAACTTCGCTTATTGCCTCTGGCTTGGTTTTTGAATTGCCGGTAATTATATATTTCTTAGCCAAACTTGGTCTGGTAACGGCCGAATTTCTAAGAAAATATCGAAGATTTGCGATCGTAATTATATTGATTATCGCAGCAATTGTTACGCCACCCGATGTAACCTCGCAATTGTTGGTAAGTATTCCGATACTGGTGCTGTATGAATGCAGTATTTTTATCGCTAAAGTAGTAGTAAATAATCGTTTGAAAAATGAGCAATCTAGTAACCGAATTTAACGAATACCGTTCTAAAATGAATGAAAAACTGCTTTCCGACCCGAACAAGGTTGTGAAACGCATTTTCAATCTAGATACCAATGCCTATCAAGAAGGTGCACTCGACGTGAAAACAAAAGAGCTTTTGGGCTTAGTAGCGTCGACTGTTTTGCGTTGCGACGATTGCGTTAAATACCACTTAGAAACCAGCTACAAACACGGTGTTACCAAAGAAGAAATGATGGAAGCCATGGGAATTGCTACGCTAGTTGGCGGAACCATAGTTATTCCGCATTTGCGTCGGGCATACGAGTTTTGGGAAGCTTTAGAAGAACAATCAAACCAATAAAAATGATTTTACGCGCAGATAATTTAGTTAAAACCTATAAAGGAAGAAGTGTCGTAAAAGGCGTTTCGGTGGAAGTAAATCAGGGTGAAATCGTAGGATTGCTCGGCCCGAATGGTGCTGGGAAAACAACTTCATTTTACATGATTGTTGGTTTGGTGAAGCCTAACGCAGGCAAAATCTATCTCGACGATTTAGAAATTACCGACTACCCGATGTACAAACGGGCGCAGCAAGGTATTGGCTATTTAGCGCAGGAAGCATCGGTTTTTCGCAAACTGAGTATTGAGGACAATATTTTAAGCGTTTTGCAACTTACGAATCTCACTAAAGAACAGCAAGTTGCGAAAATGGAGTCGCTTTTAGACGAATTTTCACTCCAACACATACGTACCAATCGCGGCGATTTACTCTCCGGAGGTGAACGTCGACGTACTGAAATTGCGCGTTGTTTGGCTACCGATCCGAAGTTTATTCTTCTAGACGAACCTTTCGCAGGTGTCGATCCCGTTGCTGTGGAAGATATTCAACGAATCGTAGCGCAACTCAAAAACAAAAACATCGGAATTTTAATTACCGATCACAATGTTCAGGAAACGCTTGCCATTACCGATAAAACCTATCTGATGTTTGAAGGCGGCATCTTAAAAGCAGGTGTTCCCGAAGAATTGGTTCAAGACGAAGTTGTTCGTCGCGTATATCTCGGTCAGAATTTCGAATTGCGTAAAAAGAAATTAGACTTTACCGCCCAATAGTTAATCGGTTTAACGCCTCGCTATTTCCTCGGTAAATATTCAAATCTACCGATCCGCGAATGCCCGGAATTGATCCAGATTCAGAAAACTGCCAAAAAAGTTGCTGCGCAGGAAACTCCCTTTGTGTTACAGTATACGCCGCAATCCAAAAACGATATCCAGAAAATTCTTCTTCTAAAAACGCTTCTTTAAATTTCTTTCCCGAATAAATAATTGGTTTAACGCCGTAATGCGCTTCCACAAGGCTCAGCCAATTGCGCAAACCTTTACGTAAATTATGCAAGCTTTGTACTGAAGAAACGCGCTCGATATCTAATATTGGAGGTAAATCGCCGGGCTTTAACTGCACTGTTTTTATGAAGTTTTCCGCTTGCGCAGAAGAATTCTCGTCCGGACGAAAATAATGATATGCACCTCGAATAACCGCTAATCTACGAATGGCTTTCCAGTTGCTTTTAAATTGTTTATCGACATAATTCGTTCCAGCTGTGGCGCGCAATACCACAAACTCAATCGGCTTTCCGTATGCAGAGTCAACTTCCTGCCAACGAATCCGACCTTGATATTCGGAGACATCGATACCGAATGTACTCTTCGGAAAACTCGTAAAAACTTCTTTGGTTCGCTGGTTGGTGTTCGTTGTGTTGCTGGCTCGTTGTTCGTAACGATCTGTTACAAAGCCTAAATACCGCAACAAAGTGGCTTTATTCAATACTATTAAAAGCGCAACAGTTCCACACAAGAGTAGTATGAGAAAAATTCGATTGCGAAGCTGATTTTTCGAATTCGATTTCCGCCTAGGCGCTCGTTTTCTGGGATTTACGTTCCGTGGCATTTTTTAGCATTGACAAAACTACGTACAGAAAAATAATCAGAGGTACAGCCGCAATTTGAAGAACGACCAAACTTACTACCGAAAATAACACTAAAACCAGTTGGAACTTCATTTTAGACAAACGAAACGACTTAAATTTCAGTGAAAACAAAGGAATTGGTGCATTCAATAAAAACGCACTCAAGGCAGCAAGCACAATTAAAAAAATGTGATTTGTAAGTAGCTCAACAGCAATCAGGCTTGTAGTTGAAGCTAAAACTACAGGTAAACTAACGATAAAAAGCGCATTGCCCGGCGTTGGCATTCCTATAAAAGAATCGGTTTGACGCGTATCAATGTTAAAGTTTGCCAAGCGGTAACAAGAGCCTAAAGTGGGAAGAAATCCGAGGTAAGGAATCAAGGAGTCGGCTGGCATTCCGCTTGAATTTTGTAGCATAAAAAACAATGTCAAGCCCGGAGTTACTCCACTGGTTACCATATCGGCTAAACTGTCGAGTTGTAAGCCAAGCGGACTAGCCGCGTTGAATATTCTTGCCGCCATACCGTCGAAAAAATCGAAGAAAATACCGAGCGCTACAAAGAAAAAGGCCCAATCGTAATGTTTTTCGAACAGTTGTATTACGGCTACGCAACCGCAAAACAAGTTCAGTATCGTAATAGTATTCGGAATGTGCTTTGTCATGCTATAAAATGTAAGCAAGCAAATGTAAGGCAATAAGCTGAACCGAAATTCGTTTTGTTGAAGAAGATTTCGGCGATTTCGGCGCATTTTAATTGCGAAATAGTCCGATGCTTTACTGTGAAATCTATACTTTTGCGAGCTGATTGCCGAAAAAAATTATGAATCAAAAAAAATATAACTTCGTTCTGTTAAGCCTTGTTTTCTCGCTATTTGCTAGCGCTCAGGCAGTGCGTAAATATTCAAACGAATTTATGAACATTGGTGTCGACTCACGTGCGCTCGGTATGTCGAATGCCGTGACCGCACATGTTTCCGACGTTACAGCAGGCTATTGGAATCCGGCTGGACTACTTGGCGTTGAACGCGATCAGGTTGCTTTAATGCACGCTAGTTATTTTGCGAATATTGCGCAATACGACTACATTGGCTATGCAAAAAACATTGACGATCGAAGTGCTTTCGGATTTTCGTTAATTCGATTTGGTGTCGACGACATCTTGAACACCACTCAACTTATTGATTCCGAAGGAAATATCGATTATAACCGTATTTCTCTATTCTCTACCGCCGATTACGGACTTACCTTTTCCTACGCTCGAAGTTTGCAAGTGCCTGGATTTCAATACGGTATTTCAGCAAAGATCATCCGTCGGGTAATTGGCGATTTTGCCTCATCGTGGGGCGTTGGTTTAGATTTAGGATTTCAGTTCGAGCGTTCCGGATGGAAATTAGGTGTGATGGCGCGAGACATTACCACAACGTACAACATTTGGACAATTGATGAAGAGGCATTTAAAACAATTTCGGATGCTGTTCCGGGACAAAATGCCGAATTACCCGAAAGTACCGAGATTACTTTGCCGAAACTGCAAATTGGTTTAGCAAAACTGTTTGAATTTCACAACGAAACCAGTCTTTTAGCTAGTACCAATCTAAACATGCGTTTTGAACAAACGAACGATTTAATTTCGGGCAGCGGCTACTCCATTGATCCGGCACTTGGTTTTGAATACGGCTACACCGATTTAATTTTTGTTCGAGCAGGCGTTGGAAATTTTCAGGACATTGAAGAAATTGACGGTTCTAAACGACTGGGTTTTCAGCCCAATATCGGACTAGGGTTCAAATACCGCGGTATTCAAATCGACTATGCATTAACCGATTTAGGCGACCAAAGTGCCGCCTTGTACAGCAATGTTTTCTCTGTAAAAGTTGATCTTGATATATTTAGACGATGATTCGTTATCTACTTATTGTTTTTTCGTTTTGCTTCTTTTCGGCGAAAGCCCAAATTCCTACAGCGTCTGCGAATACCAAATGCAGTTTATTAACCGTTAGTGCCGGAAGCCAATTGTATTCGTTGTACGGCCACACCGGACTCCGATTTTACGACGAGCAGCAAGGATTTGATTTTGTAGTGAATTTTGGATACTTCGATTTTTCGACACCAAATTTCTATTTAAAATTTGTGAAAGGCGATTTGAAATACTTTGTTGGAATCGATCGTTACGAAGATTTTTACGCCAATTACGTTTTTGAACAACGAGGGATTAAAGAGCAGGTTTTAAATTTAAAATCACATGAAATACAGGCGATTATAAATGATTTAGCCGCTATCGTAAATTCAGACGGGAAATTTTACACATACAAATTTTTCCATCGAAATTGCACAACGATGGTTGCCGATCTAATCGCAAAACACAGTTTAATCAAGCCAGCAGTTATAAACGAGATTAAAGAAAAGAGCTTTCGAGAAATTGTTAGCGAATACCAGTCGCCATTATACTTCGAGAATTTGGGAATCAACATCATGTTTGGCTACTACACCGACAACAAGGCAGATGCTGTATTCTTACCGGAACAGCTTTTTAACGCATATGAGATTCAAGATCAGGCAGTTGTTTCCAAAACCAATATATTAAACAAAGCTTCATTAGCGCTTGAAGTGCCTTGGTGGAACTCCGTTTTCACCTTATTTGCGATCTTATTGTTATTGGTTTTCGTACATGAATATACGCGCCGATTCTTATTTGTAGTTTTGGGTTTTCTCGGAATTTTTCTTGCGGCAGCAGGTTTGTATAGCGACCATGTTGAAGTGCTGTGGAACTATAACATTTTATTATTCAATCCTTTATTTCTGTATTTCGCTTTCGCGGAAAAGAAATCCGTTCGCAGAAAAACGCTTCAAGTATTGGCAGTAGTTTCTGTTTTGGTTCACCTGATTTATGTGCTAAACAAACCTCAGCTCTTGCTTTTTGCGCCTATCTATACAGCCGTACTTTTGTTACTTTTATTTGATTCTAACCTATTGACCGCGATAAAACAAAATCGTGCTAAAGGTCTTAATCACAATATTTAAATCGAGGAAGATACTTCGGTGTTTAATGTAGTACAAATCGTACTGCAATTTAATTAAGCTGTCTTCAAAGCTTTGTCCGTAGGAGTAATTTACTTGTGCCCAGCCCGTTAATCCCGGTTTTATTATATGTCTTGTTTCGTAGAAAGGCATAATCTCGGATAATTCTTGCACAAACTCGGGGCGTTCGGGTCGCGGACCGATAAAACCCATATCGCCGATTAAAATATTGATAAACTGCGGAATTTCGTCCAGGCGGGTTTTTCGCAAAAATTTTCCGAAAGTGGTTACACGTACGTCATTAGAAGTTGCGAAAACAGCGGAACCTGCTTCAGCATTCTTCACCATGGTTCTAAATTTGTAGATTTTAAAAGGCTTTCCGAATTTGCCTACGCGAATTTGTTTGTAGAATAACGGTCCGCGATTTCCGAGTAGGTTTCCCAACAAAATCAGCGGTAAGATTACACATCCAGCTAGCAAGCCTGCAATAGCGAGAATAATCTCCACAGCTCGAACAAAAATCAGATACAATTTGTTTTGATTGCTTCGACTGAAGGGAAAGTATCGATAAAAATCGCGATCTAAGTAATGAATAGGAATACGCTGTGTGAGCGTTTCGTAAACTTGCGTATATTCTTTAATAGGGAATCCAAACTCCAGCAATCGCAATAATTCGTTGTATAGCGGTACGGTAATGATATCAGCTTTTGCGCCCGCAATAACGAGTTCAGAAACCGTTTGTTCCTGAATAAACTGTACTAAGTTTTCCGTCTGAACGGCATCTACACCACCGTAATTAAAAACATAACTTTCTGATTTTCCTGTATCGATGTAACCAATAACGCGGTAATGCGGATCGGCCGCTTGTAAATCGCCAACCAACTCTACAATTTCTTCTTTATCGCAAATCAATACTGCTTTTTTCTCGAATCTGTGAGAAGCCAGAAAAGCCTGATAAAAGACACGCCAGATTAACAACCCTGAGAAAATCGCGACAAAAAAGTAGATGATTTGAAGTCGGTTACTCGGTAAAAAAGGTGTCAAAAAAGGTGTAAGTAAGTAGAATAAAACTGTAGTGGAAGCGGTAAGCAGTATACTTCGAACTACCTGAAATTGGTTACTAGCGACCTGTAAATTGTACATTTCGAAAATAGTTCCGATGACATTTACGTATAAACCTAAGATCACAATCCACCAAACATTGTCTAGCGAAACATCGATATATTGGAAATCAACAAAGCTATCCAACAGAAATAGCGCCAAAATTACAAATACCGTGTCGAATAAGCGAAGCAAAATCTTGCGTTCACTTACTTCAAAGTGTATTCGGGTGTCAATTTTCATTCTGTTGTCTAAGGGTTGTCGAAATTACAAAACAACAGTTAAACTTTGGGTTAATGTAGTTTTTTTACGACACGTTTTTCTTCCTAATAAAGGGAATCTCGACATGCAGTAGTGCAAGAGAATAAACAAAAGCGGGCGCGGCGATACGCATAGCCGCGTGATTAATAGTTAGGGCCCAAAACAAGAGCAGCGGAACCATGAAAAAATTCTGCCTATTTCCCAGATGAAGTACAATCGGAGTTACGGCTAGCAGAATAAGAATGAGAATACCAAGGGAACCATGTTCTGCCAATAAGCGTGTTATCTCGTTGTGCGATGCTGCGTCGTTACCGGTTTCTTCCTTTCGAATTTCGATAGATTTCCCTACACCAACGCCTAATATAGGATTTTCATAAAATGCTTTTAACTCCGATTGCGCCAATTCTTCACGTCCGGTGAATTTACTTTCTTTAACTCGACCAAGAGCATCTTTGTTGGCGTAGCGATTTCCGATTAACCCCTTTGTTTGCAGTAACGAATAGCCCCAAATCCCAATACTTCCAATAATCATCCAAAACAATAGCCTGCTTATCTTTACTCGTGCATTAACATTCAAACGTATAAATAGGATAAGCATTACTGCTAAGATCATGGCAATGGCAGTAAAAACTCCTCCTCGCGAAAATGTTACGATGGCTCTAAAAATGACAATTGCTGCTAGACCAATATTCACCAGCATTACTTGTAAACTCGGTGATTTCAACAGCGCGCGATTAATGAGAATAAAAGTTCCTAAACCAAATACGGTAGAAACTTGATTGGGTCCGAAACCTCCGCTAAGTCGGCCATCGGAGTCGGTTCCTGAAACAATCTCGCGCACACTCGGATTGAACAGAATAACGTATGTTGTTAAGCTAATAATAGGCAGTAACAATGCGAGTAGAATATCTTGAAACTGATCGTAACTTACTTTGCGCTGGTAGGTATACAATCCACATAGACCTAAACAAATGGGACCACTAATTACAAAGGAAATGATTTTTCGTTGCTCCGTGTCTGGATTCAATACCACAAATGCGAGAATAAGTGAAGGAAGCAGCGCGAGCAGATAAATCCACATCGGAACTGCACTTTTGGAAAATCCGCGATAAAACATTCCGATAACGATTACTCCTATGACGCCGTATTTGCCGAACTCGTAGATGGGCACACCTTCTGTAGCACGCAAAAAAACCTCAATTCCAGTGATGTATGCAGCCGCGAGTAACGCTTCGTTGTTTCGATTCTGGTTTTTGATGACATAATACGCGCTTGCTAGCAATACCAAGATAGCCACCAACTTAGCCAACGGCAAAACCAACCAAATAGCAAACGCTAAGGCAATATGAATTCCGATTAGAGTATAGTACCTATTGTCTGTCATGCGTGTTTCCCAAAAGTCGTAAGTATGTCGATAAGACCGCTTCCGCAGAAAAGGTTCGATTTACTTCAACGTACAATCGTTCTCCAAAAATGGCTCTTTTATCTGGATTACGATACAAATATTCAATTTTATCCGCGAATTCCTTTGCGTTTCCATAGGGCACTACAAATCCGTTCACTTCCGACTGCACTATCGTTTCGCAAGCACCAACTTTGGTAACTACAACTGGTTTTGCCGCTAATCCATACTCAATTAATGCTAAAGGCAAGCCTTCAAATGAAGAGGTTAAGACCGCAATATCAGCTAGTTGTAATGCTAGTGATAGATCCGATTGATTTTCAAAAAAAACAACAGCTTCGGAGATATCTAGCTGTTTTACAGCGCTTCGTAATTGGCTATAATACTCAAGATCCGAAACTCGTCCGTACAACTGCCAGATAGCCTCTACTCCGCGTAATTTCAATTCTTTAGCAATCTGAAATAAAAATTCATGTCCTTTCTCTTTCCTAAAATTAGCTAGTACCAAAATTGTAAACTTAGAATCGGATCTCTGTAAGTTAAAAATCTCAGATTTAGGAACTACCGAAAAATTAGGTAAATAAAACGAGGGCAAATTTAAATTCTGGAAATTCCAAGCGGCAATTTGCTCATTAACCGCAATACAGAAATTTGCTTTAAAGGTTGCTAATCTATATTTCCATACTTTTCGTTGCTGTAACGAACCGAAATGGTCGTGAAAAATAAGCTGTACATCTGGAAACAGCACTTTTGCAAGACTACCAAAAAAAATAGATGTTCCGTGTGCATGAATGTGCGTAATGTGCTCATCTTTACAGATTCTGACTAAACGCTTTAATGCGCCAAAATCGAATACTCCTCGACGGTTTAAGAAATGATAACTCACATTGGTTGCAATGCTTTTCTTTAAGGCACCTTCCTTTCTTGTACTAACCAAAACCGATTTATCGATAAGCAGCGCTAATTCGTTGGCATATAAAACGGCCATTTTTTCCGCACCGCCAACATCTAAAGAATCAATTAATTGTAGTATTCGCATGGTGTATGACGGCTTTAATAGCATTTTCAAACGACTCTAAAGTATAGGAAATCGACCATTGTTGAGCTGCTTTGCTCATGGCAGCCATTTCACCTGATTGCAACAAAGTAATCAATTGCTCAGAATCTCGGATAACATCGCCAGTTAATAAAATTCCCCGCTTTCCGAAGTCGAGCATTTGTGGCACGCAAGAAACGGGAGTTATAACAGGAATACAACCCCAAAACATTGCCTCGGCAACTGCTTTTGGCCAACCCTCGCTCTGCGAAGGCAGAATCATAAAATGCGACTTTTGGTAAGCTGCTTTTAAATCCTCCTTTGAAACAGCACCAAAAAAATTACAAAACGAAAGTTTCTTTTCTAAAATTCGTTGTTTCAACGCATTTTCTAAATCTCCCGATCCGTAGAAATTCAATCGACAAGCGAGTCCTTGCTGCTGCAGGTTTTCGATTAATTCTAAAGCATAAAACGGATTTTTACCTGCCGTAATACCTCCCACAAACGAAAATTGTATCGGAAATTCTTCTCGGTTTGTGGTGGTTTCGAGCAGCTCTTGTTCACTGTATGTAGCTGTAAAAAATGGTTGAATATTGGTTGAATTGTCGGGCCAATCGCCATAAACCAAAACGCGCATATTTTTTGACCAAAATGTACTGTTTAAAATGGCGCGCTGGCATCGATAACTTTTGGGTTGATTGCTGTTTGGATCCCAATTACCGGCGTATTTTGCTGTTTTTTGCTTTCGCGGAAAGAAAACTTGTATGATACATGCTAGAAAGCCGATATTACCTGGGCAACGCAAATGAAAATGTGCTTTTTTTTGAAATTCGCGTGCAATGATGAACAAATTAAACGGCAGAAAAAAGAGTGCTGCTAACAAATTTGCCCATGAAGTAAAATCAAACGCTTTTAATTCTACGAAAGTGATTTTGGCGTGTTCGTATGGTGCATCGATAGCTGTAAAATGAGCCTTTGAAAGCGGAGCAACAACACGAATTTCATCGAAATACTTAAACCAAATATTCATTTCGGTTACGTACGGTCGATAGGCATATAGTTTATCGTTGTGTTTCACATGTGTCACATGCGTAAAAACCGTGAATCTCATGCGAGCTACTCTAACTTGGGTTTGTTCCCCAAAAGTACGTTAATCCAAGAAATTTTACGCCCTAAAAATTCAGTGAATGCTGCTTTGCGTTGTTTGGTATTGAGCACGTTTGTAAATCGGATATACATCAATAACAGTGTGATAACATGCCATTTGAACTTGTTTTTGAACGATGGATGCGGGTACTTGGTCCGCCAAACAAACCAGCCGTTTCGCACTACCATTTTGCCGTATTTATACTGATTTGGTCGACCTTGCACGTCGTGATGATGCTCTAACTGGGCTGCAGTATTCACAAACAGCTTTCCCAAATTTGATAATTGCAGGCAAAAATGTGCGTCTTCGTAAAGTCCGTAGCCTTCAAAATACTGTGAAAATTGCAGTTTTTTAAAAATCTCTTTTCGATATGAAGCTACACCTCCCATAAAAAAATTGACTTCATAAATTTTACCGTCGGGAGGTAAAAACGATATAGAACGCCCGTGACCATACTCGGGCATAAAGCCAGGCGGTAAATTGCTGTCGAGCCCTAGCCACTTTCTGGCTTTAAAGCGTAAACTTTCCAAACGTACATAACCGCCGTACTCAAAATAATTTGTTTTGGAATACGATTTATTTTCGGCAGGCCAACATGAGATTTCGTTGGTAATAAAACCGCCAACTCCCAATGCCTCAGGATACTGTGCGTATGTATTTAGAATTGCTTCGAAATAGGTCGGTGCTAAAACAGTATCGTCGTCTAAAAAGCATACAATTTCACTATTTGCCGCAACTCTTTCTATTCCAAAATTTCGCTGCTTAGTTAAACCTCGATTATTCTGGTCAACTAAAAAATAGCGCGTTTTAAGTGGAAAGTTATTGATCATCTCGGTCGTTTCTGTATTGGTAGATCCGTCTATGATCAATATTTCAGTAGGTAATCGCGTTTGTTTTTCTACAGACTGCAACAGCGTTTTCAAAGCCTTGCTTCGCATATAGGTGCAAACAATCAGGCTAAACGGAACCGAATCGCTTTCCTTTTGATTTTCTATTCCTATGAAAGGCTTAATGTGCTTCATTATTCGCAAGTCCTAAAAAAATAACAACTATAAAAATTGTCTTATAATATTCCAATTTCCGTAAATAGCTATAAGTACAATGAAAAGTACATTCGATAAAATAAGCACCGCAGCTTGTTTGTGGAATTGTTTTCGAAAAACCGACTCTATATGTAACGCAGCTAATAGCATCAGGGGCACCAGCCAACGCATTTCAACAAAACTGATAATTACAACAGCAAATGTTAGCACTCCTATAAAAACGGTTATTGAGAGTGCATTCGTCTGTAAATAACTGGATTTACGGAATGAAAAAATGGGCAGCACAAGTACCAGTAGCAATGTCAAACCGGTCTGACGCGTACCATCTTTCACGATATACAGAAAATCTTTACCCGCTTCGAGCAGCGTTAATTTAAAATCGAACGTTACCGCTTGAATCAAAGTTTTTGGTAATGAATTTTCTCCGTTTTCCGCTTTGTAGGCAGTTACATCTTCCCAACTAACATGAGTATAGTTCGGAATTTTACCTGAATTTACTGCTAACTGACTCAAGTACTGACGTTCAATCCAATTTACGCCCAATTTTGGATCAGGCTCTTTATTATCGTAAAGTACTTTCCCATTATTGAAAATACTAACAGCATTCAATGTCAAAAAAAGTAAAAGTAAACCTGTAGCTGCAAAAACGTCGTTCCTCGAAAATTTTAAGCGATTCCAAAAGAAAAAACCGAATAAAACTGTGAGTACAGGTAGGTACATGACAAAAAGTGGTCGAATACAAATTGCTGTCGCCAGTGCAGTTAAACCAAAACCCGAGAGTTTCTGTTTGCTATCGATGGCCATGTACAGCCGGTGTAATCCGATAAACAAGAAAAACTGAAATAGTAAGTCGTTGGTACCCACGTCGAGTGTTGCAGCTGTAAAGAAAGGGAGCAACCAAAAAACGCGGCTGTAAAACGATCGGCAATTTGCAAAAACATAGGCAATAAATACTACTGCTAATACGGCATTAAAAACGCGATTACCTTCAAAGGTTCCGAAAAGATAAGCGAAAGGTAAACTAAGAATATGATAAAAGACGCTAAATCCATTGTTTTGTGTTAGTGTAATTTCGCCGTTCAAAAGTTGTTCGGCATTCTGTGCGAAAAGTCCAGAATCTCCAGATTGTAGTGGCAGTTGACTGTAGTAATAGAGTCGAAATAACGCATAACTGGCAACTATAGCAGCAACTGTACATTTAAACCACTTGTTTTTTAGTATGTGCTCTGCTGAATTGACCATAGAAAGGAGTTTGAGGAGAAAATTATGAAAATGACTCAGTTTGTTTTTCTTTCTGCCAACCGGTTTGCATAGTACAACGACTCTTTAAACTGCAGGAATTTATATGGCAAATTTAATACCCGCAGGGGAAATTTAAGTTTGTTGCCAGAAATGAGATAATGTACCATATACTTGATCTTATATTCCCGCAATTCGGTAGCCGAAAATTGTTTGACGATACCGTACATTATTGTCGGACTGGGCACTGGTTTTATTCTGCCCACAGGTTTTCCTAATTCCCAAGGTTGAGCTTTTCGTGCTTTTCCAGATTTTTTTGCTTGCAATCCCCAATAGCGATAACCGCCTTGAGGGGGTTTTAAGTGTAGATTTACAGCAAACGGATTATGTAAAACCGAAATTCCCAACTTAGTTATCGAAAAACCAAAATCGCTGTCTTCGCCGTAACCGCCATCAAAGTTCACGTCGTTTCCACCCAATCGATTTACTACCGCTCGCAATACACATGAATTAGCGTTACTAAAACACGATGTTGCCCCAGCGCGCACTCCATTTTCTTGCTCGTACTTCTGTAATTTCTGCTCGAGATCATGTAAATCTTGCTGCTGATGATCGGCTCTGATATCTAAACCATTGCAGGCTTCGGCGCCATAAGTTTTAAGAAAGCTCAAATGAGATTCTATGAAAGTGTTCGGAATGCGAATATCATCGTCGCCAAAAATGATATACTCGCCGGTACACAAATCAATAGCTTCGTTGCGAGCCCTACAACTTCCTTTTGATTGCTGCTGTTTTGCAATCAGCTTAAACGGATAATTTTCTTGCGGATAAGCCACAGCCACATCTAGATTTGGGGTAGCATCAATCACGATCACTTCGGTTGGCAATACGCTTTGCTTGCTTAAATCGTCGAGTAAATTCCGTGTAAAATCTTGTCGCATCATCGTCGGAATGATATAACTAACCGATGGATACTCTTTAAGTTTTGCTAAAGGTCGCGCTGGAATTCCTTGCCTGATTGACTTGACTTTGAAGTTACGTGTTTTCCAAAAAGCATAAACCTCTTTTGGATTCCATAAACCGCAACGAAAGAGCATAAAAACACTGTGCGAAGTTTTAAAATTCTTTTTAAAAAATTGGTACCGATCGTAGGCTGAAAGGGTTGGTTGGAGGTACAAATTCGCAGGAAACAGATCGTCTATATGCTTAGGTATTCCGCCCAAATAGCGCAATAAACGATAGGAAAAATCGAATGCTGCAACCAACGGATTACCGTATTCAGAATCGAAGCCACCTAATTGTTCCCATACGGCTTTGCGCACGACAAATGCCTCGGGATTACAGCGCCAAGAAATGCAATCTGAAAGATTTTCAAAATCTTTGATATACCAAAACTGTACTGAGGATTGATAGATAACTTCTGGGAATGCGTTACGCAAACCTTGCTGAAGTCCGCTGTGCCATAAATCGCCTTCCGATTTGGATAAATCTTCCAAACGCGACAAATCGGGCTGTCCGCAATACAACAGCACTTCGCCGTTTACCGTGATATACTCATTTAGTTTTAGCTGCATATTTTTGAATAACAATCCGATAATGATCTAAATTTTGTTTGGCAATATCTTGAATGTCAAATTTTTTGAGAGCTGCTGCTCGTGCCGCGGTACCAAAACGCGTCCGAAGGTCTGGATTTTCAAGTAAATCACAAATTCGATTGGCAAATTCGGAGTGATTTTTTGGATGTACTAAATAACCTTCCACTCCATCAGTAATCATTTCAGTAGCCCAACCGATATTCGAGGCGACAATTGCTTTTTCTTGAAACATTGCTTCCATCCAAGCCATGGGAAGTGCTTCGGCAAAAGAAGGGAAAACGCAAACGCTCGACTGCGCAAGTGCCTCGGTAATTTCATTTGGATTTAAAGTTCCTCGAAAAACCACATTCGGAACGGCTTCCCGTTCAAAAACAGACTGGAGTATTGATTTGGTAGAAATTCCTTCAAAAACATCAATGCTATCGTTTCCTGCCAACCAAAGTTCGGCATTAGGTATCCGACTTTGAACCTGTTTAAAAATCTGTGGCAGCTCTAAAACTCCCTTTTTTCTAATCAGAGAACCGAAGTAAAAAACGACCGATCGCTGCGGATTGCTTCGACTAACTTGCAAAGGAACAGCGCCGTTGAAAATTCTGGTAAAAGAAAAAGAACAATCGAATACCTTTTGTGTGAATTCTCCACAAAATCGACTTACCGCTACGATACTGTTTGCCGAAAGCAGCGCTCTTTTTTCGCGGTAATTGTTGAACACTTTAGGTTTTCTTTTATCAAGTGCGCAAAAGTACGTATCAGAACCGTGAATTTTTACCACAACTGGACAGGAAACAGGTAAAAACGCCGACGGGCCTGTCCAATCTGGAGCTTCAATTATATTGATTTCATTTGAAGAAATTAATCGTTGAAGAACCCGTTGTAATTTTATTTGTCGGAAAAAATACGACAGTCCCGGCAGTCGTAAGTGCTTCACAACCACTAGTCGCATTCCTAAATAATCGCGCTCAGAATCTTCATACTGGCCGTAAATTACTACTGTAACTGCAATGCCTTGCTCTTTTAAAGCTATACCTAGGTTTTTAATACTGCTCCCTAAGCCGCCGCACTTTCCGAATTCTGGCAACGGAAATTCCGGAGTTAAAAACGCAACTTTTACTCGATTTTCTGCCATATCGCAGCTACATTTCGACCATTTAGACTCCCTTTAGCGGCCCATTCGTCTTCCATTGGAATTAAATCTGCCGGCAAATCATGTTTTAATACACCGTAAAAAGCATAGCTTCGATGTGTGATGAGTTGAAAGTTTGTTAACACGGTCTTCAATTCCTTCATAGAAATGCCACCATAACCACTCTCGGATATTTGTATGTCGGTAACCTTCCACAAATCATCGGCGGTTAGTCGCTTTCTAATTACCTTTTCTCTCAATAAATCATCGTTAATTCGATCAATGTATGTTTTTCTACCCAGCATTCTATTCAATTGGTTCCGCCATTTTTTGGGTAGAAAGTGTTTTATGGAACTTGAGTGAACCGCTTGTTGCTGCATTCGAGATTTGAGTAATAGCTCGCGCTCCATTCGCTCTGGGTCGCTGTCGCTATCTTTGTTTGGGTCTTGTAAGTGAATAAAAATACCTCCTGGTCGCAGCAGCGATTCAATATTCTTCAAAAAAGTATGAAGATTAGGAATATGGTGCAAAACGCTCGAAAGCATGACAGCATCAAACTTTCCGGTAAAATCGGGCAGTTGCTCGTGGATTATTTGAACTTGCTGCGACCAATTTTTACTTTTCGCTTTGGCTCTTTCCAGCATTTGCGCAGAAGTATCGAACAACGTAATTTTTTGGCAGTTTTGTGCTAGGCTAGTTTTTAAAAACATTTGCGTAGCCAGCGCAGTTCCGCAGCCAAAATCGAGCAGCGATACAATCTTATTGTCTCTCATTTTAAGCTCGGTATCGTTTGCTAAAAAATCAAATTGTTCTTGCAAACTCTCTAGCATATCTGCATGCAATTCATCATAATGAACTGCTTCGTGATCATGAAAAACAACATTAACTCTATTGTGGAATTCTTGTAAACTGAGAAGACTCTGTGCTTTCTTATAAATTGGTAAAATTGGATTAAGTTCATCCATATCGTTCACACATCTAAAAATCCTTAAATCTTGCTTATAAACTTCTGAACTGCTAAAGTAAAACTTTATGAAGGAGCAAATCCGATGAATTTGTGTTTTTTTCTATGGATTTGGTTCAGCCGAAGAATCTACTGCGGTGTTCATAAGTGTTGCAGCATTGTTACGTCTCTATCATCGAGGTAATTTTTATGGGAAATGTTAGTTGTTTAAAGTTCTAAAAAAGAAAAAGCATTTTTTCCGAATCGATCACAAAAATGAATGTGCAAGTCGATTATGAGACGAGCAATTAACATAGCCACAATAGACTTATTTACGCCGACCAAGCTCGCGACCACTTATTGCAGTAACTTCAAATAATTTTGAACCATATTTTCTAAAGAAAAATGCTTGCGAATCGTTTCGCTTACATTCGAATCTAAAACAATAGATCCGCGCCATAACTTCTCCAAAGCAATTACCCAAGCATTAACGTTCTTCGCGGGAAGAATTAATCCGTTTTTTCCGTGATGTACCGCTTCTTTATTACCTCCAACCGGCGTTGTAATAACGGGAACATTAGCGGCTAAACTTTCTAATATACTCAAGCTAAAACACTCCATATGAGTAGGTTGTAGTAAGTAATCGTAATTTGCTAATTGTTGCTTGACGGTTGGAGAATTACCTCGAAAATTGAAATTTTGTCTTACTTCAAATCGATCGCAAAGTTGAAACAGCACTTCTTCGTACGGTCCGGATCCAAAAACATCAATTTGAAGTTCTTTCTTGATGTTGTCATCTAAAAGTGAGACGGCTGCAATAAGATCTTGAATGCCCTTTGTTTCACGCAAGTGCGAAACCACAACAAATTTAGGTTTTACGGTATTTCGCTCTGATCTAACTTGAATATCTGCTGCGATGATTCCATTATAAATACAGGTTGTACGATCTCGTATCACACAGCCAAAATCGGCAATGAGCTCTTTTACTGTGTAGTTAGAAACTCCAACGAATCGATCGATATAACAACCATATAACAAGCCTTTTACACGCTTTTCAATTCGCTTTTTAAACGGGTAACCTCCAAGCGGTCTCGGATTGTGATCTACCGCTATGAAGTTCTTTCTAACAAGCGGTCGAGCCATCTTATAAAAAGGGGTACATAACTCGAGAAAGTGTGTAAAAACGTAATCAAACTGTTGGTTGTAGCTCAAAAAGCTGTCTTCAACCGATAAACCTTCGCTCGAAACAATATGCAAGTTGCTGTATTGTCCGTGCTCGCTGTTGTTCGGAAAGAACCACACCGGATTCCAACCTAATTTCTTCGCTTCATAGTCGAACTTCCAAAAAAAATAGTCCATCCCACCCACCCGATCGGGGAGCAAACGATACGCACATAGGATCGCTAATTTTTTCATTTTAGTAGGTAAAGGGTAGTTCCGTTCAGCAAAATTGCCGACTCCGGTTTAATTCTAACTGCAAGATACGACGGTAATTCGTGGGGCTGACAGTCGGTAAATAAAAATCTAAAAGGAAAAGCCTTAAGAAAACGCTCTTCAATATTTTCAGAATGATTCATTTGGTGTTGTTTTCTCCAAATTGAAATAGCACTGTTCTTCGAAGAAAAATCGAAAACAGAAAGTTCCAGCGCTCGTATATTAACAACATCTAATCTAGCATTAGCGTACAATAAAATGTCCGCTCCGCGCTGATTGAAATTTTCATTGTAATTGTCGAATGTTTGTTTGTAATACGTCACGCCAATGGGAAAATCGACTTCGGAAATTTGTTTTTTAAATCTATTCACAGTAGATTCATCTGTGTTCCAAATAGATTGACAGTTATAAAAACCCACTGAAAACTGCTGTTGAATAAATCCAACCAGCGCGATAGCTATGAATGCGTATTGAAACAGTTGCTGATGTCGTTCGCTAACAACTAAAAGAAGAATTAATACTGCTGCGAAAACAGGACCCAACAGATTTAAATAGAATTGATAGGAATTTGGAGTCGGAAAAACTAGGATTCCCAATAACATTCCCGAAATTAGGATCATTAAAGGCCAAACAAAAATCGCCAAACGCATTTTTCTTCGAAGAAATAGGAGCACTAACACGAGATAGCTTCCTATAACTAAGCCTCCATTTCTTCCGACATCAATCAAAACTTCTTGCAATGCCTTATAAATTTCACTAGCTGAATTTAAAATAACCGTTGGTGCAGTTGTATAAAACGCTGTTTGATCGTCTTGATAGCAGTAATAAAACAATCCGAAATACAAAATCGATAAAAATACGGCAGTAGTGAGCCAATAATTTTTCAAATAGAACTTATAATCGAATATCATCCATAAAAAAACTACCCCATAAACAGGAAACGTAGTTTGCATAAGTAAGGGAAGCAGAGCTAAATAAACAACCGAAGTGTTTTCTTTCCAACCGTGCTTGTAAATAGAACAGAATAAACGCAAAAAGACGATGTAGTAAATCCATAGTTTATGGTAGCTTGAAACTGAAATGAGCGCTAATTTCTCATCGCGTAACAACCACGAAGTAAAGTAATCTGCCAAAAAGAAATTGACGAGAATCGCTGATACAAACAACAAAATTTGGGAAGAGTACTGCGACTTAAACAATTTAAAAAAAGTAAACGAAACCGCAGTGAAAATTAAAGGTCTGTAAACTAGCTGTACTGACTCTAAATCGGCAATCGGCAAAAACTTATTTAAAACAGCTAAAATCCATGTGTCGACGCTGCGATACGGAACAGCGAAACTCGTATTTTCAAGGATGAAGTGCTTGGCATTCAAATAATTCTCTACACCAAATTCGTTAAAGTATGATGCAATTTTAGCGTAAAAATGATAATCCGGATGAGGCATATCAACACCTAACGAATGCCAATCAAAAACAGCTAAAAAATTAAGACAAAAAATAGCTGCAAATAGCTTGCAAAAAAGAAGTAATTCGCCAGCTGTCTGCGCTTTTGAATCCTTAAAGAAAAAATAAACCAACAGCGGAAGTAAACCCAAAGCAATCGTTTTTCCTGTCGTAACGACAGTGGCGAACACCATTAAAAAAAACAGCGCGTAGAATTCGAGAGGTCTCGATTTTGCTAAGATTACAACTGATTTCATAACAAACCTTTTTCCTACTCTTTTGACTTTAATGAAGCGTCCTTTTGCGCTAGAGCATACAATTCTTCCGTTATCCGAGAGTTTACCTGCTCCAGCGGAAAACCTATTTGCAAATCAACAAACGATTTCCGCAGCGCCGACTTGTCGTCTCCATGCAACAACAACCGATTAATTGCTTCTAAGTACTGCTTTTCATCGGTGACAATATGACTCGCTTTCAACTCGACCAATGGAATCAAATGTCGAAACTTCAAATATTTTTGATCGTCCCAATAGCCGTTGTTTCCATTCCCAAAAACCGGATTTATAACCGGCTTGTCAAACAAAAAGGAGTCAATAGTAATCGTTGATAACACATTTATGGTGAACGCTGCGTGGGTTAAAATCGATTTTAAATCACACAAATCTTGAAAACTTGGCACGCGCTGCGACCAACTTTCAGTGAAAGGCGTTTTTGTCACTTTCCAGTCGGGATAGTTCCACTTAAAGAACGGATATTTTTCGGCAACTGCTGCAAAACGTCCCGGAACTTCTGCCGGAGAAGTACGCACCAAAACATTCACTGCTCGAACAAGCTTAGCTGCTTCAATAAACGAACCCAAAAAATCAAGGTAAACCGGATCGTTTTTGATGGTCGAGTCGTTACAGGTATACACAATTAGTGGTAAATCCGGATTTAAATTGAACTTTCGAAATAACGCCTCTCGCTCGCTCGTAAATCGACTATCTATAAAAGGAACAAATTGCGGCGTTCCTACAATGGAAATTTGCTGCTCGGTAATTCGAGGATAAAATTCCAGTAATTCGGCTTTCATCAACGAACTCCAAACCAGATAATGCGAGAACGACCCAGCCATCCTGCCTTTTGACGCCAAATTATCCCACGAAAAAACAAAAGTTGCAGTGGGCAAATCAAGCGATTTCGCAACTTTTAATAATGGCGCAATGATCGGCGGTCGCTGATGCGTAAAAAATAAAACATCCGGGCGGGTGCGCAGTAAAATCTCGCGATATTCCTCCAAGATAGGCTGCCCAATAAAACTATTGTACTGCAAATGCTCGGCACCCAACACAACTCCTTCACTATGAAAAATTTTAGAAATCAAATAAATACAGCGATTAACGATTCCTTTCGGACTCCAAGCCGTTGATCGTGTGCGCTGCAAACTGTTGCGAATACCAAAATTG
Source organism: Flavobacterium sp. (assembly GCF_049240005.1). Taxonomy (GTDB): domain Bacteria; phylum Bacteroidota; class Bacteroidia; order Flavobacteriales; family Flavobacteriaceae; genus Flavobacterium. The sequence continues at coordinate 35,824 of NZ_JBMLTK010000102.1, forward strand.
TGTTTGGCGTGCCGCTGCATGTGCGCTACTTCCTTAAACTTGCGAAACATCCACGTTAAAAACCGCTCGTCTGAGGAGCGCAAAGGAACAATTTCAACTCGATCCGGGACTGTGGGATAAACCTCGAGGGGCAAAAAACTTAAAATCACAACGCGGTCAAATACCAGTAATGCTTCGGAGACAAAATCATTAATAATGAAATTGCGGAAGCCTACGCCATCAGTAATTACCAATCCAAGAGTGCGTTTGTAGTAGTTTTGCATCAAAACGAATATACGTTCATTTTCGTTGTAAATGCAAACGATTTGAACTTATTCGAATTCGTACAAAGTCTTTACAATCGTTTTATTAACAGCGCTTAACGGTACGGTTATCTGTAAGTCTACAAAAGACTTTCGCGCTGCCGCCTTATCATCGCCGCCAGAAAGTAAAAAATTGATAGCCGTTAAGTATTGGTCGGCATCTTTAACAATCAAACTCGCATTTGCACGCTCGAGAATTTCTAAATGTCTGAATTTTAAAAACTTCTGATCATTCCACAAACCATTGCTTCCCATTCCAAAAACCGGGTTTATCACGGGCTTATCAAAAATAAACGAATCGATGGTGATGGTCGAAAGTACATTGATCGTAAATGCCGCATACTGCAACATCGACTTCAAATCGGATATATCTTCGTGCGTGGGTGTGCGCTGTGCCCAGGTTTCAGTGCCCGAATTTGAAGCCAGTATCCATTTCGGATCGTTCCATTTTAAAAACGGATATTTTTCCCGTATCGCCGCAAAACGCAACGGATCTTCAGCCGGCGAGGTGCGAACTAAAACCGAAACTTCTTGCGTTAATTGCTTATTCTCAATAAACTGCGCCAAAACATCCAAGTAATGCGGATCGTTGCGGCTACTCGAATCATTACAGGTAAAAACGACCAAAGGCAAATCCGGATTCAAATCGAATTTCTTGAAAAAATCTGCCCGTTCCTGACCAAACGATTCGGTCACAAAAGGAACAAACTGCGGCGTTCCAACCACGTGCACATGCGCATTTGAAACCGAATCGTAAAATTCCAACAAATCGGATTTCATCAAATTACTCCAAACTAAATACCGATCAAAACTACCCGCCATTCGACCCTTAGACGCCAAATTATCCCACGAAAAAATAAACGTTGATGTTATGATGTTCAGATCTTTAGCACATTTTATTATCGGAGCAATAAACGGCGGACGCTGGTGTGTAAAAAACAATACATCAACCGGATTGTCTAGCAACAACTTGCGGTAAAACGCCATAGCCGACTGCCCGTAAAAAGTAGCGTATTGCAAACGCTCGGCCAGTAGAATAATCCGCTCGCTATGCAAAAAACGCGTGAGATGATAAATCAGCGGATTTAGCAAGCCTTGCACATTCCACTCCAAAGCGCGCATCAGTTGTAAATTGTCGTTTATACCAAAGTTTCCCGCTGCAAATTTCTGCATATGAGCCACTTCCTTAAATTTTCTAAAAAACCAGGAAATGGTGCGCTCGGGCATGGTATCTAGAGGAACAACACGAACATTAGCAGGAAATTTCGGATACACCTCAGCAGGGAGGAAACTAAAAATCACAATTTCTTTAAAAGAGGTAACAGCTTCCGAAATAAAATCGTTAATGATGAAATTTCGAAAGCCAACACCGTCGGTAATCACAATCCCAAGTCGCTCGCGCATCGTAAAGTGTTTTCACCGCAAAGAAAATGCAAAATCTGCCGCGCTGTATGCCTCGGCTCGAAAATTAAACGAATTTAAATCGATAAAAATGCTGATTAGTTTTTGGGCGTTCCGGTGCCAAACAATCGTTCTTCAATGAAAAATCTTCCAGGCACCGTCAGGCCATCCGCTATATATTTTGCCTACGTACCTCCGGCAAAAGGATGTCGCTGCTGTCCTTAACGCAAAAAATCGTTACCCAAAAAGTCGTCTCAAAATCGAAGCTTTTTTCATATGAAACTTCCATTTGAACAAACGAAACTTCATAGCTGCATTCCACTCAGACTGCAAAACATAAACGTTATCGGTATCTAAAGTAAATACTTTCAGATAATTAAGTTCTTTCAAAAACTCCAAAACCCGATTATCTTGGTAGTTGTTCTCAATCACTAAAACACTGATATGCTGTTTCTCAAAAGCAATTCCTTTTAGTACTTCAAGTTCGTTTCCTTCCGTATCAATGCTCATAAAATCGACAGTTTTATGACTGTCTACTAAACTAGAAAGTGGCTTTACTGCAATTTCTAGTTCGATGACCGACCCGCCGCGTTTCTCTAATTCGCGCGCAATTCGTTCTTTGTGCTCTGCCACATAAAAATCGGTGAAACCACTTAACATTTCTGCATAACCCGATATGGAGGTAAAACGCAAAACACCCTCGACAGCACCTAAACCGCAATTTTCGCAGCGAACTTGTCGTGCCGTCTTCAACTTGTCGAACACCTGCGGATTCGGTTCCACGCAAATACCGTCCCAACTCCTGTAAAACTCAAAAAAAGCGCTATTGCTGTAGGTTAAACCGTCGTGAGCTCCTACATCAACGAAAAAACCGCCTTTCTGTTTGGCAAAAACAACCTCATCTAAAAACCAATCTTGCTCAAATTGAGAATGATAGGTCATAACTTCCTACTTTTAGTTATTGCATACCATTTGTACTGCAAGCGTACCCAAATTTTCTGCAACCTGATGCTTAGCGGAATATTGTCGAAATACGCCGAGCCGCCGGGAATTTCTACACGCTGCGGAACATTCGGCTGCTTTTCCGACGCCAAAATAGCTTCCATTTTATCTACTAAAAACGGAAATAGTTGGTGCTTGTTTAAAACATCAGTGCGCGCCTCGATGATGTAAGGCAATCGCTTTTCCCAAGTTTGATCATCAACAATCGATTGCAAATCCGACAATAAAGTTTTCGATCGCGGATTCAAACGCACATACGATAACGGATGAAAATAGGCATCTATATCAGTTGCGCCAAAGTAAATGGGTAAACAATAACTCAAAAAAGCATCAGCGATTTTCTCGGTCCAGTAGCCGCTGTGTGCGTAATTTTCAAAAGCAATCACGTATTTAGCTGATTTAAACACCGTGTACTTATCGTCTATAGGTTGAATTCCCCTTCCGTAAATCTTCACAAAACTGTTTTGCAATTGCGCCACGACTTTCATGCGCAAATAATGCCCACTCGACAAATTTAAACTACTCGTTACCCAAACCACCTCGTTTGTCTTGTGCAAATCTTCGGGTTTAGTTTGCTGTAAGGTATCATAATTGACATCAATGTGCCAAGGCAAAGCACCGTGCGAAAACGTAATTTGCGGATGCTTAATTTGTCCGAACCTATGCGCAACTTTTTTGTTTCCGAATTGTCGATATCCGGCTATTTCATTTGGTGGTTCCTGAGATATATGAATTATCCGATTGGGCGGCACATCGGTGCTAATAGGTGCCTTAGGCTGATCGAGAATTACTAAAAAATCGCAGGGGTTTGCGTCGTCTTCTGTAAAGATAAACCTGCCCCAACAAAATGCTTCATTGGGCGTTTGTCTCTTAATGTCTGGGTAGGTGAAATATCTCGAAATCCGAACCAACATTTTTAAGAAGCTTTAGTAAGTACAATAAGCTGACTTCTCGCAAACGTATCATTTAAGTACTTTGGTAAATACCGTTCTAAGCGAAATGCGAAACGTCTGAATTTTCGATCAAACGAACCCGAAGGTAAGAGCCTGTGAAATTTCTGAATGGCTCCAATACAATAAATATCGACTTTTGAAAAGTATTGCAAACCTGAATTCCGATAATGTTCCGAGGAGTTTGGACGCTCAGGATGCGGATCGGCTTCCTCCCATGCTTTAAAGGCTTTTCGCTGTAAACTCGACGGCCGTCCGGAAACAGGTATCATAAAACGTAACTTATCGAGCCACAAACTATTAATGGCCGGCTCGAAAAAGCGCGCTTGTCCACCTGGTTTTAACAACCGAGCCGTTTTTTCAAGAAATTGTCGTTCTAAATCTAATGTCAGATGGTGCAAAAACGCCTTTCCAACTACAAAATCAAACGAAGCTTCTTCTTTAGTGTCGTATTGTAAAAAATCGCCAAAAACGTAAGTTATAGGTTTTGGAAGCACTCCCGATGCATTGAGTTCGGCAATAATGCGCCCCGGTTCATCGGAAATATCGTTTGCAACCACTTCAGCGCCAAGCATGGTCATAATTGCGGCGTTTAAACAATCGCCACAACCCATTTCAAGCACGCGTTTTCCTTTCAATTGTTTTCTAAAATCGTTGAGATAAAAACCTTTCCAACTCGTGTCGGTTTGGGTAGTATCGTCTAAAAATGCTTCAAATCGCTGAAGTACTTTTACCATTTTTGCGCCCGATGTACTGCTGTACAGCGCATCGTATTGCGATTTATTTTTCTCTAGCGTTTTCTCGCTGTTGGTCGAATCTTCCGATTTCATAAAATAAGCTGCTGGTTGTAGGCAATGGTTAACTCGCCGTCGCTGAAATATCCGAAATTGTATTGATCTAAAACATCGAGAATAGTTTGTTTTTCGATCACATCTTCATGTATTTCGATAGCGAGTACTTTAGTTTTTGCAAGAAAGGTGAGATCTGATTTCTGTGTATTAAACACCTCTGCTTCTGCACCTTCAATATCAATTTTAAGGATATCGATTATTGGCCACTTCAATCGGTTTTGAAGATCCGAAATGCTAATACCATGCAAACCTGTATCGGTGGTAGTTTCCTGAACACTCTTAGCCCAATGATTTCCATCGCCGTAAGAACTATTTACCTCTAAAAAAGTATCGCTACTCCAAATGCCGCTCTTAAACAAATGTGCGTCGGTCAGATTATTCTCGCTAAAGTTCTGTTCAATAAACTTAAAATTTTCAGTATCCGGCTCAACGATACAGATTTTTATATTGGGAACAGCCGCCTTAAAAAAAATCGATGTTAATCCAATATTTCCCCCGCAATCTAGGAAGCATTCCGGCTCTTGATTGAAATTCTTACGAAAAGCCTCTAACGTCGACTTATATTGCTCGTCTTTAAATACTTGAGTGAAAACTTTATAATCGCTCGACGGAAAATGTCGTAAGCTAACAACGGCGTTCTTCGATTGAAATTGAATGGTAATTGCTTCAGAATCATATCTTAAAACCTTACCCGAATAGCGTTCTAAATCACAGAATAACGTATAAAGCTGCTTCTGACTTTTAGCTATCTCTGCACCAAAAAGTCGTCGAACGAAATACTTACAAATCTCAAACTGGAATGTAAACGGGAGAAAAATAAAATTTGAAAATCTCTTCATTAGGGGAATAACAATTCTGCCGAGCTAATATACTGCCAAATATGAAAACTACTTTGATTTTGACCTTTGAAAAAAAGTTCGAGCTCGGTTTCAAGCGCTTTGGATTCAAAAAAATCATGCTTTTTCAAAACCGAAGTTTTATCCAAAACCCACGATTTCAATTCTCGGCTAAGCCATTCGCGCTGTGGCGTTTGTAACGGTCTTTTTGGCGCAGAAACGATCTCGCTATTCAAGTATTTTGTAGCAATTTGTCGGAGTAACCACTTTTGTGTTCCGTCTTTAATTTTAAAATTATCGGGTTGCGCAAACACATATTCAACGAGTCGGTAATCCAAAAAAGGTTCACGCAGTTCAGTGCCGTATAACATCGAAACTCGGTCGTTGAATCGCAGCGCGCGTGGCAATTTTGTCGAAAACAGATCGCGATACTGCACGTTTTTTAGTCGCGATTCAAATTTCAACTCCAGCTCGGGTTCAATTCCTAACGTACTAAACTCGGCATTTAAAACTTGCTTTTTAAACGGATTGACTGTTGTTCCCTGTACCACCGAATTCTCCGACTTTAAGTAATAATCATATCCCGCCCAAGCTTCGTCGGCTCCTTGCCCATCAAGCAGTACTTTCACATCAATTGAACGGGCGTAATCGAAAATTTTGGCGTAAGCTAAGGTTGGCAATCCGCCAAAAGGCTCTAACTGATGTGCGGAGATCTTCTCAAATAAATCCGGAACTTCTTGATGCGTAATCGGGACGACATGCAGTGGAAAATCGGTTTTTGCCAACATAGCCCTAACCCACTGCAACTCATCGTAACGTGTATCGTTGCAGATAAACGTAAAAGCATTAATCTGACTCTGGTTAAAATCCTGTGCTTTGATTAAGCTGAGTAATGTGCTCGAATCAACGCCTCCGCTTAAATTAAAACCAACAGCCACATCGGCTCGAAATCGCAAACGCGTGGCATCTAGTAAAAGTTGTTCTACAATTTCGCTGACCTCAGCTTCAGCCTTAAGTTTTATCTCTGAAATTCGCGCAGTAAAATCATACCAGCGCGTAACTTCTAGCTTCTGATTTTGGTATAGTAACCTACTGCCAGCCGGTAATTGCCTGATATCCGCCCAAAAAGTTTCGTCGGGCGCACCGTAAGAGCCGTACATCAAGTAAGCACTCCAAACGGAATTGTTGGCTTGTTTTGGAACACCCGCTTCAAAAATCGGTTTTATTTCCGAAGCAAAAAGGAACAAATCAGCAGCCAAATAATAATAAAATGGTTTTACTCCGAATCGATCGCGTGCGGCAAAAAGACTTTTCGTTTCTCCATCGTAAATAGCAAAAGCGAACATGCCATTGAGGTGTTCGGTTACTTCAGCGCCAAATTTTTGGTAAGCGGCCAGCAGCACTTCGGTATCGCTCTGCGTTCGGAACGAAAACTCGTGCGCCAATTGCTGTTTAAGCTCAACATAGTTGTAAATCTCTCCGTTAAAAACGATCGTATATCGACCGCACGAACTTTCAAACGGCTGATTGGCTGCATCGGACAAATCGAGAATGCTCAGCCGATTGTGACCGAGAAATCCGTTTTCAGCAACCTGCTTTACGGCGGTAAAATCTGGTCCGCGGTGTTTTTGTGCTTCCAACATCCGTTTTAAGGTAGGTTGTTGCGCCGCCGATCCGAATATGCCAGCTATTCCGCACATTTAAAGCGATTTAAGTAGTTGTTCGGCCAGTTCCCAATCGGCAGGAGTATCGAGATTTATATGCGGTAAACCATCGGTCGCTACGAGTTCAATCGTATCGCCGTAAAAAGTACCCGATTTTAAAACTGCGGTTTTGGTAAGATATATCGCTCCATCGCGGTGAAACGCCGGACGAAGTAGCTGTCTTTGTTTCGGAAATTCGGAAATTCCAGTGGCTATTTTTGCACCGTTTTCGGTTGGAAACAAAACCCAATCGGGATGAAATTCGTGTGGTACACTTCTTACAGAAAGTAGCGTGTCACAACCAACTTCTTTAAATTTCGCGACTGCGGCTTGAATCAAGGCAACGGAGCGCAACGGAGCTGTGGGCTGCAGCAAACACACGGCGTCAAAAAAACGATTTTGTTCGGCGTAAGCTTCCAGCACATGTTGCACAACGGCTATCGAACTCGCCGAATCTGTTGCGTATGCAGCCGGACGTAAAAATGGAATCTGTGCGCCGTATTTCTTTGCAACTTCGGCAATCGATTCGTCTTCCGTACTTACCATAACTTCTGCGAAGCAATTGGCTTGTAAGGCTGCTTCGATGCTGTAGGCTATTAATGGCTTGCCTTGAAGCAACTTTACGTTCTTGCGTGGAATTCCTTTCGAACCACCGCGTGCCGGTATTAGTGCAAGGATTTCCATTAATAGGTTATTGTTTTATGGAAACGCAAATCTACTGTTCGCAGCAAATTCGCAATTTGTACACCCGCATTTCCCTCGCCGTATAAATGCGATGACCCGAGCGACTTATTTGCTATTTGTTGATTGATGGCTCGAACGATTTCTTCTTCTTGGTAATCGATATCGACAACGTTTGCTGCGCGATCACGACGGTTCTGACGTGTTCCAATATTTACCACGGGCACACCTAAAAACGAAGCTTCGCGAATACCGACGCTCGAATTTCCGATGAGTACTTGTGCATTGGCGAGCAAGCGGAGGAAGTCGGTTCCGTCCATATTCTTAAAAAAGTGCACGTTTTCGAGTGTATGATGTTCCCGGAATGCACGAATACCAGTCGACGTACCGTCGGCACCAGCATCTATATTTGGCCAAAACCACAGCGTTGGCTTATTGATTTGTTTAATTGCCAACAAGGTTTGTTCTACGTGCCGGCGCGACTCTTTATATTCGGTTGTTACGGGATGTTGCATAACCACCAAATAGCCGTTTGACAAATCGGGTTTAGCTCCTACTCCACCGTATTTTTGATATGGATCAAAATCGAGTTGTGGATTCTCCAAGACTTTAGCGGCAATATCGATCGACGGACAGCCCGTATTAAATACAAAATCCGGATTTTCGCCCAATTTGATGACACGTTCCTTCGCGCCTTCCGACGCAACAAAATGATAATCAGCTAATTTAGTGATTGCATGACGCACTTTCTCGTCGATGTTTCCTGTAACTTCGCCTCCTTGTATATGCGCCAAAGGAATATTCATATAGGAAGCAGAAATAGCTGTAGCGATTGTCTCGAAACGATCGGCGATCGAGACAACGATATCGGGTTTCAGATTATCAAAAACTGTACTTAATTCTAAAATTCCGATTCCTGTAGTTTTTGCTGCTGCAGTAAGATTTTCGCCTTCCAACACATTAAAAACACGCGCTGTAACTTCAAAACCATCGGCTTCGATACGTTCAACGGCATTTCCGTAGCGATCGAGTAAAGCCGATGCAGCTACGATAAGCTGTAACTCGACATCCGGTGCGTTTTTAAGAGCCGTAAGTACGGTTTTTACGCGACTATAGGATGGCCGTGCGGTGATAACAACAGCTATTTTACGTTTCATGCAATATCATTCTCAGTTAAAAAATCCCATTGTTTTAACGGGCGAAGCAGTTTTTTACCAATAACCTGTTTATAATCGGCGGCGGGAATACCGCAATTTGCTGGCTTTTTACTTTCTAAATCGGATTCTTGTAGAACAGCTCCTTGTTCTAAATCGCGATTTACCGCCAAACTTTTGCCAAAGAGTGTTTTTAAACTATTGAAATCAGCCGTATGGTTCTTGACAACCGGATTTTGCAAAGCTTCGTACACATCATTCGCGCCAGCGATTAGCTGCTTTACTTCTGGAAAAGTTAACGAAGCTCTTGCATCTGGTCCGAAAAGTTCTTTGTCGAAAACCACATGAAATTCGAGTATTTCGGCACCAAGAGCAACGGCAGCGATACCAGTACTCGATTTTGCAGAATGATCGGAAAAGCCAATTGGTATTTGGTATCGCGACTTCATTTCGGCAAGCACATTAAAACCGTATTCGGTTGGTTTCGTCGGATACGCTGTTGTACATTGCAGCAAAGCCAGCGGTGTATTGCGACTTTTAAACAACGAAACTGCGGTGTCGAGCTCGGTAAAATCACTCATCCCAGAAGATAGAATTACGGGCGTTCCGGTTTTTGCAATCGCTTCGAGCATCAACAAATTGCTCAATTCTCCGGAACCAATTTTATAGGCTTTAAGTCCTAGTTTTTCGAGCATTTTTACAGCGGCGACACTAAAAGGCGACACGATAAAATCGAGTCCGGCGGCCTCCACATGAGCTTTAATGCCTTGCCATTGTTCGAAAGTAAACTCCATGCGTTTCCAGTAATCAAAACGCGTGGCATCTTCGTAGGAGAACTTCGTGCGAAAAGTTTCGGCTTCGCTACTTTCAGCTTCAGCGATATGCAGCTGAAATTTGATGGCATGCGCGCCCGTTTTTGCAACGGCATCGATATAGGAATGTAAAATCCCGAGGCTGCCTTCGTGCGCTTGCGCAATCTCGGCGATATAGTAAGGAAATTGTCTCAAAAACATCTGCATAAAAGTAGCGTAAATTTAAAATACCTCACAAAAACTAGCAGTAATTTGAGGGTAATTCCATGTAATTCTGCACAAATTTAAATCACTGGAATTTTATGTCGCATAAATGGCACTTATTTACAGTCGTTCTCGGGCTACATACTAGGGGGGAATGAGCAAGATTTCGTAACGTGAGCTTTGCTAACAATTATAGTTCGCTTTCTAGTTTGTTTTATTTGGGCAGCATTTCCGGCTTTCGGCTGTATATTTTTATTCCGCGAAGCTCCATAAAAAGGATGTCGCCTCTATCCGGGCTGCGAAAATCGTTACCTTTAAAATGAGTGCAGATTTTTAGGAATTTATTACTTCACGTAGCGTTTTATTTGAGACACTAGAAGCTAGACATGAGTCCCGATAGCTATCGGGATCGCGACGTTCACCATTTTACGTATCATGTTCCCACCCTAACCCGCAGTTCGTCGGTAGGTGCCTGAGCTTGTCGAAGGCGTAAATTTGATGCGTTCACCACTTGACGTGTCTTTTTCGGGAAGCTAGAAGCTAGACACGAGTCCCGATAGCTATCGGGATAGACTTTGTGACGTTCACCCTTTTACGTATAATCTTCCCAACTTAACCCACAATTCCTCGGTCGGTGCCTGAGCTTGTCGAAGGCAGCTTGTCGAAGGCGGCGTTGCGTACATCGTGAAAAACTTCGTGAAACATTGTGCTCCATTTTCCCTTTTTTCTATTTCTTCCGCTTTTTCTATTCTTTTTATTTCTTCCATTTTTTCGCTTCTTTCGCTTCCGATAGCTATCGGAATTCGCTTGCGTCGCTTTTCCGCGCGAACGGGTGCAGCGGCATACTTTTTGCCCTACGGAATTTCGAAGATGGTTTGGGCAAAAAGATACAGCGGAACACGTGACGGCGTGAACAACTTTTGCGCAGCGACGACTCGTTTGCCGGCGCGCCCAAAAAAATGAATTCGATTAAACTAAATAATTAGGAATTAGGCGTCCAGTAGATTTTTGCGCTCGGTAAACGTTGAAACTCGACGAACTCTTGCTTTGTGAGTGGTTTTCGATTTTTCAACAAACGTGGAATTGCCAGCAAGAAATCGGAAATAGCGAGCAGCATAGGCTTGATTGCCTGCGGTTCTGACTTAAAAATGCGATTTTTGAACTGCGCGGAAACCGAGTACAAAAAGCTTCGAAAAAAGGCCGATAGCGGATAAAACAACAACATTAAGAACCAACCTGCACGCCAAGCTCTGCGAAGTCGCTGTTGATAATCGCTATTGTTTTTACGAGATTTCACATCCACACGATGTTGCACAAATACATCGGGCTCGTACTGCACGTAAATATTTCGCTTAAACAACTGATACGCTGCAAAATCTTCTTCACCATAAAATTTCCACCACGCCGGGTAATTTTCAATCTGACGCCAAACCGATAAACGCCACGCATGCCCACAACCTACAAAGCTCTGTACGCGTTCAGACGATTGCGCATGCGTTGTATTTTCCGGTAGTTGTTTACCCCAAAAGATGCGAAATGCCAAAACGCCAACTTGCTCGTTTTCAAACGATTTTTGAATGTATCTAAAGACACTCTTGTCGACAAAATGTGCATCGTCGTCTAAGGAAATAGCAAACTCCGCGCGACAGTTGTTGAGCATGTAATTTCGGCAGTGAATGAGTCCGCGCGACTTTTCATTGCGAAGGCGCTCGACTTCGGGAAAATGCATTTCTAACAAATTTGAGGTATTGTCGGTAGAACCGTCGTCGAAAACTACTACTCTTATACGCTCATAACCTTCTTGCAAGCGCAGTTGCGTAAGGGTAAACTGCAATTCTTGCCAGCGATTTTTGGTTGTAATGTGTATTTCTAGTTGCGATTCAGACATTTTTCAACGATTAGCTGTTTGAGATGAGTCGCTTCGAAATAAGTTTTGAGCTCTGCCACGGGATAGTCGGCTTTCAAGGTTTGCTCCTGATGGCGCTCGAACAGCTGTGCAAAAATCTTAGCTATGGTTTTGGAATCGGAAATTGTAGCGTGCCATGGATAATCTGCTCCGAGAAGACGCATGGTTTCTGAACGAGCTGGTCCCAGATGTAAGATTGGCTTCTCTGCCGCGGTGCAATTCACCATTTTAGCGGGAAGAAACGGGCTGTCGGGCGCATCGGCTTCCAGAATGATGTTTACCGCTGCGTTGTTTTGAATACCCATTACGGTATAATACGGCTCGCCTTTAGGTAAGAATACGATCTGAGGAACGTTTGCGATTGCGGCTTCGATTGCTTTTTGATGGTAGGATGCAGGTCCGATTAGATACAAGCGAGCGTTGTTTTGTGCCTGCGGATTTTCGTTTAAAAAATCTTTAAATCCCTGAATTAAACCTGCGGGATCGCGTTGTTTCATCAAATTACCGGCGTGTACCAGGTTGAATAAGCGCGCATCGAAATACTCGGGAACGTCGGTTAACGAATTTTGTGCGCTTTCGTTTTGATGTGGAATAACAACCGATTTTTCTTTGACTTCAGGAAAAAATGCAGACATATGTTCGAGCAGCATTTGCGACGGAAAACCAACAAATGTTGCTTTATGGATGATACGCCTCATAAAAGCTTCCTTTAATAAGTGGCCGCTTTCGGTCCAGGTGTAAGGTTCGGGATACAAATGCGAAGGATAGGGATCGTGTATGTACGCCAACCACTTAGCATGCCAAACTTGACTGTGTAAAACGGCTCCGTGTGGACGAAAACTACCGCCTTTACTGAGCGTAATAATCAAATCGAATTTCGCTGGATCATAGTTTTTCAGTTCATTTCTAAATCGATTTACATCGTTGAAAAAAGTGAACGAAAAACCAAATCGCCCTTCTTGATATCGGTGTAAAGGCAAGTTAGACCACCGTTGTGCTACACGCTGCGCTCGACTGAGCCAATAGTTTATATCCGATTTTAGTTCTCCGATATTTCGGGTTTCGACGCCGGGGATTTCGATTTCTCGGTAACTGCTATGAATCACGGTAAGCTGAAATCCGGTATCTCGTAAATTTTGAATGATGGCCACATTGGCTCGCGATCCGCTGCTGTCGTTAACGTTGATAGAATCTACAGCGATAAGAATTCTCGGCGCACTCATTTTCTTCTGCGTAGGCGTTTAACACTTTTTGCGATTGCTTTTCCGACGGCTAAAACCTTGGGCTTATCGAAGAAGTTTAGTTCGCGAAGCCTTTTAAAATCGGCAATTAGGTGTGGCAACCACATTTGTTCGATGCGTTCGTGCTCCTCGCCCCAGGTTGCTTGTTGCGAAACGCCGTCGAGTTCAAAAATGGCTATTATTTGGTTTACGCCTTGAAAAAGCACATGTGGATTTATGCCTATTCGAATCCAGAATTCGTAATCGCCTGCAATTCGAAAAGATTCGTCGTAACTGCCGTATTTTTCGAATAAACTTCGCCTAATAAACGTGCTTTGGTGTTTGAGTCCGCTCATCCATAACTGAAACAAACTCGGACTTGCTGCATGTGTTCGAATACCTTGCAAACTTCCGTTTTTTCTTAACTGGCACGAAAACGATACAACGTCTTGTTGCAGGTATGGTAGGCATTTTTCGAGAATGAATGGATCGTCGATTAGTTCGTCTCCACTATTCATAAACAAGAGATAATCGCCCGTAGCCTGTGCAATTCCTTTGTTCATTGCGTTGTAAATTCCGCGGTCTTTTTCAGAACAGGCATAATGAAAGCGACTGGCATTTTCGGCAATGAAATCGGCACTACCGTCGGTTGAACCTCCGTCTATTACAATATACTCTAAGCGAATATTTCTCTGATTTACAACAGATTGCACGGTTTTTTTCAAACCCGACAGATTGTTGTAATTGATTGTAATGACCGAGAGGAGCTTCATAGGAATTTAGATTGATACACGTTTCGAATTCCTTCTTCTAGCTCAATTTTAGGAAACCAACCTAAACCATTCAATTTTGAGGTATCGGTAAGTTTTCGCGGAGTTCCGTCGGGTTTAGAAGCGTCGAAAATGAGTTCGCCGGAATATCCAACAATCTTTTTTACGAGTTCGGCGAGTTCTTTGATAGAAATTTCGCTGCCGGTTCCGATGTTTACAAATCCGCCTTCGTTGTAATTTTCCATTAGGAATACGCAGGCATCGGCCATATCGGTTGCGTGCATAAACTCTCGAAGCGGCGTTCCTGTGCCCCAAATTTCGACACTTGCGGCTTGATTTTGCTTTGCTTCGTGCATTTTTCGCAATAGCGCTGGCAATACATGCGAGTTTTGCAGGTCGTAATTATCGTTTAGGCCGTACAAATTGGTGGGCATGGCCGAGATAAAGTTCCTACCGTATTGCGCGCGATAGGCGTCGCACATTTTAATTCCGGCGATTTTTGCGATGGCATAGGGTTCGTTTGTAGGCTCTAAAGTGCCTGTTAACAAGGCATCTTCGACCAGCGGTTGTGGTGCGAATTTGGGATAGATGCACGTTGAACCTAAAAACAACAGTTTTTTCACTCCATGTAAATGACTTTGATGAATGACGTTGTTTTGAATCATTAGGTTTTCGTAAAGGAAATCGGCGCGATACGTATTATTCGCAACGATACCTCCTACTTTAGCTGCAGCCAGAAAAACATATTCCGGTTTTTCGGTTTCAAAAAAGTGTGCCACCGCCAACTGATCACGCAAATCGAGTTCTGAAGAGGTTCGCAGCACAAAATTGGCATAAGCTTTATGCCGCAAATTTTCCAAAATGGCACTTCCCACCATTCCGCGATGGCCTGCTACAAATATTTTGGCGTCTTTATTCATTTATCCAGTTGATTCATTTGCGCTTGCTTTCGCATTAATTCCAAATCAGCCGTCATCATTTCGTCGATTAATGCGTCTAGATCGTATTTGGGTTTCCAGCCAAGTAGCGTTCTTGCTTTGGTAGCGTCGCCTATGAGTAAGTCGACTTCCGTAGGGCGGAAATACTCCGGATCGATACGAACCACCACGGATCCTTCTTGCAGTTTCGGACTCGTTCCGTTGTACTGACTAACGATTCCGATTTCATCGACTCCGCTTCCCTTCCACGTAAGTGTAACACCTACTTTTTGGAAACATTTTTCGACAAAGGTTCTAATTCGAGTGGTTACGCCGGTTGCGATTACAAAATCGGTTGGTTCGTCGTGTTGCAACATGAGCCACATAGCTTCGACGTAGTCTTTTGCGTGTCCCCAATCGCGTTGTGCATCGAGGTTTCCTAAATACAAACACGATTCTAAGTTATGTGCCATTTGCGACACGGCTCGTGTAATTTTTCGAGTGACGAAGGTTTCGCCGCGAAGTGGACTTTCGTGGTTGAACAATATACCGTTGCAGGCAAACATATTGTAGGCCTCGCGGTAATTTACGGTAATCCAATAGCCGTATAATTTGGCTACTCCGTAGGGCGATCTTGGATAGAAAGGCGTTTTTTCGGATTGTGGAACTTCTTGCACCAAGCCGTAGAGTTCGGATGTAGACGCTTGATAAACCTTGGTTTTGTGCGTTAGATTAAGTAAACGAACGGCCTCGAGCAGTCGAAGTGATCCTAAAGCATCGGTATTTGCGGTATATTCAGGTATATCGAAACTCACGCGTACGTGACTCATGGCGCCGAGGTTGTAAATCTCATCGGGTTGCACTTGCTGAATAATTCGAATGAGATTGGTGGCGTCGGTTAAATCGCCGTAATGAAGAATAAAGTTTTGATTTTCAATATGTGGATCTTCGTAGATGTGATCTATACGTTGGGTATTGAACAGAGATGATCGTCGTTTCAAGCCATGAACTTTGTAGCCTTTCGCTAACAAAAATTCGGCTAAGTAGGCGCCATCTTGACCTGTAATTCCAGTAATTAGGGCTGTTTTCATTTTGTGTTTACAGATTGTTTTTAAGTTGCTTAACCTGCTCGACCAGTGTATCGGCAACGGTTTGCCAATTTAAAACATTTTCATAACGATTACGCGCTTCCTGCGCCATCATTTGGTATTCTTTTTTATCGGAAAACAAACTTAAAATGGCTTCTGCAAACGTTTCTGCTTCGGTTTTAAGCGAAAATAACAGACCCGTTCGATTGTGGAGAACCGTTGTAGCAATTCCGCCAACGTCGAAGGCAACGACAGGCAAACCAAAAGCTGCTGCCTCGCAAAAAACAATTGGCGAACAATCGGCATACGACGGTAGCAACAAAAAATGTGATTCCAGAAACAGCCGCTGTAATTTATTTGTTTCCATTGGGTCCGACTTTCGAAGAAAACCGTGACAGGTTGTAAAGCTATTTGGGGGCAGGTTAGGAGTTACGCCTACTACATCAAACTGTACATCAACACCTTTGTAGTGCAAGTATTGAGCAATCTCGAATGCCAACTGTCCGCCTTTTCGTATCCAATCGACACCAACCCATAAAAATCGCAATAACTTTTTCGGGCGTGCTTGAATCTCCGCATAAACATCGAGGTTTGCTGTTGCGGAAAAATTAGCGCCAAACGGAACTACTTTAATTTTTTGCTCGGGAATTCCGTAAAAACGCATTGCCCCATTTTTTGCCCATTCCGACGAAAAGCACACAAGAGATGCATTTTCTAAACTCTTCCTTTCAATAAAATTAGCATCGTTTCTAGTTCTTTTCGACAGATTACGGAAAGAGGCATAAAAATTTACCATAGCTGCAAAAACTGCGTCGGTATACACTATAATGGGCGAAGTAGTTTTGATATACGCAACGGGTATGGTTGATGGGCATAAAATAAAATCGTAAGTATCGAGCTGCCTAGTTTCCAGCTCTTTGGCGATAGCCTTATTAAACGACTTTGTTCTATTTACTGAAAAAGACTTTTTTAGTACTTTATTGTAGAATTTGTTCAGGAATTTTGTCTGTAAATCAGCTTTGTATGAAAATTGGTTGATGATCGTTACCTCATGTCCTTTCTCTTCTAATGATCTGATTAGAAAATGCATAGTGCCCGACCAAGAGGCAATTGTTAGCGGATTAACAACAGTAAGAAAGGCGATTTTCATACGCAACTTATTTTAAAGATCGTTGATATTTCCAGGTTTTCCAATACACATTAAACATATACCAACTTCTAAAAAGAGATAAGAAAATTCCTGCAAAACCATCTTTAAAGCCTCTTGATTTTACATATGAATTGAAGAATTGTTGAAAAAAAATCGTAAAAAAATCACTTGGCTTCACGCGTAAACCTTTTTGATAGCGTGACTCTCCCTCGTTTTTCAAATAGCGTAAATGCTTTTCAAATAACTGTTTTACGCCCAATATCCAAAAATGATGAACGTGGTTTTTCCCAGAATACGCAAGGTACATCATATTGTTTCCTCGATTTACAATACCTCCATTATGTACGATGCCAGTCATGGTATAGCGATCACGATGATACATTGCTAGCCGATATTTCAATCCACCCCAAGGCGTACCTTTCAGCATTTTATTTTTATAGTAATACCTTATAGGTACCATAACGCCAGCAGTTGCTGTTTGCTCGTAATTTTCAAAAGATTTTTGTAACTCCTCGGCTAATTCTTCCGAGTACACTTCGTCGGGATCGATCGTAAAAATCCAGTGATTCTTAAGGGAAAATGAATATTTTTTGAGAATTTCTTCAACGTAAGGAATGGGCTGCTCTTCGATAATGCTTGTAGCGAATTTGCTGGCTACTTCGCGTGTTTGATCACTTGATTGCAGATTAACCACGACAATTTCATCGCAAAACTGTATCGATTTTAAGCAATTTTCCAGAAGATGTCCTTCGTTTCGTGAGGCAATAATTGCAGAAATAGGCAGTTTCTTCACA